>CAYUCZ010000043.1:0-28087 GCA_964443505.1 uncultured Porphyrobacter sp.
CCGGTGATGATCTTGAACAGGGTCGATTTGCCCGCGCCATTGGGGCCGATCACGCCGACAATGCCGCCCGGCGGCAGCATGAAGGAAAGGTTTTCAAAAAGCAGCTTGTCGCCATAGGCTTTGGAGATGTTCTTCGCCTCGATCACCTTGCCGCCAAGCCGTTCTGGCACCTGAATGACGATCTGGGCTTTGCCGGGCGCGCGGCCTGCCTGTGCGTCCTGCAATTCTTCAAACTTGCGGATACGCGCCTTTGACTTCGTTTGACGCGCAGAAGGCGTCTGCCGGATCCATTCCAGTTCGCGCGCCAGGGCTTTCTGCTTGCCTGATTCCTCGCGCGCTTCCTGTTCGAGACGCTTGGCCTTCTTTTCAAGGTAGGTCGAGTAATTGCCTTCGTAGGGATAATAGGAACCGCGATCGAGCTCGAGGATCCATTCAACAACGTTATCAAGGAAATAGCGATCGTGAGTGATCATCAGCACGGCGCCGGCATATTCCTTGAGGTGGTTTTCCAGCCACTCGACGGATTCCGCATCAAGGTGGTTGGTCGGCTCATCCAAGAGCAGGATTGAAGGTTTCTGGATCAACAGCCGGGTAAGCGCAACGCGGCGCTTTTCACCGCCCGAAAGATTGGTCACCGGCGCATCTGAAGGCGGGCAGCGCAGCGCTTCCATTGCGATCTCGAGCTGGTTGTCGAGCGTCCAGCCATCGACCGCGTCGATCTTTTCCTGAAGCGTACCCATCTCTTCCATCAGCGCGTCGAAATCGGTGTCATCCTGCGGATCGCCCATTTCAGCGGAGATGGCGTTGAAGCGTTCGACCATCTTGGCGGTTTCACCTGCGCCTTCGCGCACGTTTTCGAGCACCGTCTTGCTTTCATCAAGCTGCGGTTCCTGCGGGAGATAGCCCACGGTGATATTTTCACCCGGCCACGCTTCGCCCGAAAAATCGGTGTCGATGCCAGCCATGATCTTCATCAGGGTCGATTTGCCTGCGCCATTGGGGCCGACAATGCCGATCTTTGCACCCTGATAGAATTGCAGATTGATGTTCGAGAGAACCGGCTTTTGGGCACCGGGGAAACTCTTGGTCATGCCTTTCATGACAAAGGCGTATTGCGCGGCCATCGGGCGTGTTCCTTGGATCGAAAGTGTTTGGCTGGATTTATCGACCGCAGATAGTCGCGAGCCGCGTGCGGGGCAAGCGATCACTTCAAAGCGGGCTGCCTGAGCGACAGGGAGCGGTTAAAGCTGGTCGTGAATCGCTCGTTAAGGCGCGCCTGCGTTATCTGGCCGTTTACCTCTCGCGGCTAACCGGGACATGGTTAGGGAAATAGGACTTACGTTCGACATGCAAGATGAGATTATCGGACTTTTGAATCCGACGATCGATGCGATCTATGCGATCAGCTTCATCGCGCTGTGGACGAGTGCGCGCAACAACAAGGCAATCCTTTGTCTTGCATGCGGATTTTCACTGTATGTGATCGCCTTCCTTGCCCGCACTTTTCTGGTTGGCGTTCCGGAATTGATTGTCGGGACAGGTGTCCACCTGCTCTTTGGGCTTGGACTATTCTGCGTCAGTTCTGCCTATCTGATGCGCGTTGAACAAAAGCCGCTGACCTACTTTTTTGCTGGTGTGATGGGCTTGAGCACGGTCCTTCTTGGCTTTGCGCTTTGGGCCGGGTCCTTCATGGCCAGCCTCGTGATCGAAAACATGTCCTTTGGGATTTTGTACGTGGTCACAGCGCAGACGCTTATGCGGTCCTACGCCAAGCATGTGCTTGACGACATTATCGCAGGGCTCGTGCTGCTGTTTGGAGCGCTGCATTTTTTCCTTGCAGCATTTCTTACGATTTTTGAGCCGACAATCACGCCGACGGACTTCAGGGAGTCAGCCTACTTTACCTTTGCAATCGTAAGCGTTGCGCTGGCGACAATAATGATCGCAACGTCCGCCATGTCGGGCTTTATGATCGATCTGTTTCGCGAAAGTTCGAAACAAGCGCAGCTTGACCCGCTGTCCGGCGCCTTGGTGCGCGGGACATTTGAGGGGCGCGCAGATTCCTTGTTGAGCAAAGCCAATGACGAAGAGAAAACTCTTTCCCTGATTGTGCTCGACATTGATCATTTCAAACAGGTCAATGACATCTTTGGTCATCAGGCGGGTGACGAAGTGATCCGCGCTCTGGGCAAGCTGGTGCACGTGACGGTGCGCACCAGCGATGTGGTCGGCCGGATCGGCGGTGAAGAGTTTTGCGTGATTGTGTGGAATTGCAAGGGCGAGGCGGCTGTGGGTCTTGCCGAAAGGATCCGCAAATTGTTTGCCGAGATCGAGCATGAAAGCCTCAATGATGACATTCGCACAACAGTAAGCCTTGGCGTTGCTCAATGGGAGCCGGAAGAATCCTACGGGCGGCTTTTCGCCCGAGCTGACGCTGCGCTGTACCAGGCAAAGAGGGGCGGCCGGAACCAGACTCGCTTCGCCGAGGTGGAAGAGCCAGAGATCGATCAGCGGAACGATGATGGCTACGTTGATGCCAGAGCTGAGGCGCATGTTCCCGAGCTTGTCCAAAAGCGAGCCTAGCTAACCGCGAGCTAACGCCGTGAGGTGACACAACTTTCTGTCACCCAAGCAATCCCCCTAAAGATCGCCTTAACCTTATTAGCCTACTCCGATCTCAACGGAGCGGTCGGGTTGATGCAAACACAAATTCTAGGACTACTGACACCATTGATGGCGCTGCTGTTTGCAGCGACATTTGCAGTGTTCTGGAAAGCAGGGCGCATGAAGCGTCACGTGCTCGGATTTGCAATCGGCTATCTCTTTTTTGCTATTGGCTATCTCGTCACACATCTGCTGCCGGGCGATGCGCTTTACACCTTCCACACGACACAGATATTCTACTCGCTTGGTGTGGCCTGCTTTGCGGTTTCTACTTGTGAGCGCGTGGGGCAACGCATCCACCTGCCGACGATTTTCGGGATATATGCAATCAGCGCCGCCGTTCTGGCGCTTGCGATCAGCTTTACCAACGATGTGGGGCCGCGCCTTATTCTGATCAATATCGGGTATGGGGCCATGTTCCTCATCAACCTGAATACGCTTCTGCAGGCGCAGCGCCGCGACTGGGTCGATCAGGCGATCATTATTGTCACCGCCTTTCAGGTCATCGACTTCTTCATCCGGCCAACGCTGACTTTGATGTTCGAGCAGAACATCCCGGTCGATGAATATCGCGATTCGATCTACTACTCGCTGATCGGTCTTGTTCTCGGGGTGAAGTCGATCGCCGGAGCAATGGTCCTTATCGGTGCAACCATTGTCGAATGGACCAAGTCCTTGCGCGAAAGCAGCGAGCAAGACCCGCTAACCGGGCTGCACAACCGCGCTGCATTTGAGGATGCAATGCGCACTGTCATGCCGCGTGCTCACGCAGAGGGGCGCCCGTTCAGCCTGGTTGTGGCTGACATCGACCACTTCAAGCAGGTCAATGATATCTGGGGGCACCAGGCAGGCGACAAGGCTATCTCGGGCTTTGGCGGCTTGATCAGCGAAATGATCCGCGGCTGCGATACAGCTGGGCGGGTTGGCGGCGAGGAATTCTGCATCGCGGTGTGGAATTGCGAGAATGCACCGGCAGAGCGTCTCGCAGAACGGATCCGTCTGGCGTTCGCACAGCTAGAGCATGATGGCCTTAACGACGACATTCGTTTGACCGCCAGCTTTGGCGTCGCAACCGCGCGCGAAGGCGAAGACTATGAGCGGCTGTTCGCGCGCGCTGATGCAGCGCTTTACCGCGCGAAGTCGGACGGCCGCAATCGGGTTGAGAATGATCGCGGCAGCGCAGTGGCAGCTCGTCGATCAAATCCCGCAATGAGCGCAGAACACGACCGCGAAGATGCAATGACTGCGCGACGCGAACTCAAGGCCAGCAACGCGCGCTGAGCCTCTCCCGACCGACCCGACCTGGCCAAGCCCGGCAAGAGCGTTTCGATCTAAAGACATGAAGGCGGCTTGATGAAGTCTGCGTGACCAGATGGTCATGATGCGGTTGCGAATGGGTTGGCAAACCGACCCGCAACTGTCCGCCAATCGTCGCGCTCAGGACATTTGCGTGTTGCACAGAGGATGGATCGAACCTGCGTTTCCGCGTTCCGCTCTGCGTTGCTTATGATCACGCACCGGCCCGCCGGTTTCGCTCCACCTCTTTTGTCAGGAGCGCTCACCTATGTCTGAAAGCCTGCTCATCTGTGACCTTACGCAAAGCTGGTCTCCTAGTGCGGGCGGAGGCATTTCAACCTATCTGAAGGAAAAGAATCGGTTCTTTCAGGAAAACACCGAACACCGCCTGCTTCAGATCGTGCCGGGCCCAAAAGACCGGATCACGGTCGAAGGACGCACGATCTTTGCCGAGGTTGAAGCGGGGCAGGTTTGGGGCAGCCCCAATTATCGCTGGATCAATCGCAACAACGCCGTTTTTGATCTGCTGCGCGAGTATCGCCCGGACGTGATCGAAAGCCTGTGCCCATGGGTGCTGCCATGGATCGCAATCCGGCACCGCCGCCGCTATCCGGAAACGGCCCTCGTTGCGGGCTACCGCACAGATTTTCCCAATGCGCAGGTCTACCGCGTTGCCAAGGACCTGTTCGGCCCTGTCCTTGGTCAAGGTTTCAAGCAGATTTCGATGGCCTATGCATGGATGACCTACCACCGCTTTGACCGGGTCTACACGCTCAATCACTCGGCCAAGGCGATGCTGGGCGGGCTGGGCTATCACAACACTGGTGTGCTTGGGCTGGGCGTCAATGTCGATCAATTCTCGCCCGATCACCGTGACCCAACCTATCGCGCGGAACTGGGTCTCCCGAAGAGCGATGGACCGCTTCTGATCTATGCAGGTCGCCTCGACAATGAGAAGCGCGCCTATGTGCTGACAGAAATGTTCAAGCATTTGCCGCCTGAATTTGGCGCTCAGATGGTGCTGCTGGGCGATGGCAAGCTGCGGGAAAAACTGAAGTGGCAAGCGCGCAACCTGCCGATTGCTTTTCCGGGATATGAGCCAAACCGCCGTGCCTTGTCGCGTGCGCTTGCCAGCAGCGACATTTACGTGAGCGGGATGGCGGACGAAACCTTCGGCATATCGGTTCTCGAAGCGCAGGCATCGGGCCTCCCGGTGGTCGGCGTTGCAGGCGGGGCAATGCCTGAACGCGTTCCTGAAGGCACCGGCCTTCTCGGCCCGGTCGATGATGCAAAGGCGATGGCGCAAAACGTGATGCGCGTGTGGCGCGAAGGTTATGCCAATGCCCGCGCCCGGTCGATCACGCTGGCGAATTCGCACAATCGCTGGCCGCAGACATTCGAACAATTGCTGCGTGTCGAGTATCCCGAGGCGCTCGCGGCGCGCGATGCGAGGCTTGACCGCTCGCGTCGGGGAACATGGAAAAGGGCGCTGGATTTCTCTTGACCGGATTGCCAACCTCAACCGGTGATGCTGCGGCAAGGCCGTGGCAGACACTGTCTCGCCGCACGCTGGCCATCGCTCTGGCGGTGCTGCCGATTGTCGCGCTTATCAATGTCGGCGTGCTGGTCTGGTCGCTGGGGGGGATCGACCTGTCAGAACGCATCACAAGGCCGGATTTGCTGTGGCTGGCAGGCGCCCTCGTATTTGTGCCGATGCTGTCCAATTCGCTGCGCCTTGCCCTATGGGCGCGTTTCCTTGGACTTGAGCTTGGTTTCTTCCGCGCTCTCAAGGTCATCACCGGAACCATGGTTGCAAATTCCGTAACCCCTTCTGCAACCGGAAGCGTGCCGATCAAGGTGCTGTTCCTGATGGGGGAGGGCGTCTCCTCGCGCCGGGCGCTGACGCTTATCTCGTTTCAGACCGCAGAAGATGCGCTGGTCTTGTTCAGCCTAGTGGGCATCTGTGCAGGCGTAACCGGTTTTGCGCTGTTCGGGTTTCTCGGCAGTGATCCGGAGCTTCTGGCAAGCGCAGTTGGGACCGTGCAATCAGCAGGAAGCGCGGTTCTCGTAGCGATCGCTGTGGTGCTGTCGATTGGGTTGTTGATAGCATTGGGCGCATTTGGTCACAAAGTGCGCGGGTTTGCCGGGCGCATGTTAATGAAGGCGCGCGACGCTCTGGGCCAGATTGCGGGTGATTGGGGTGCGGTTGCGCGGCGAGGCAAGGGCGTTGCAGTTGCCAATATCTCGCTTGCAGCAGGGCAATGGATGGTCCGTTTTTCAATCGCGGGGCTCGTGCTTGCGGCCTTTGGCGTTGAATGGCACCCGGCGCTTTACTGGCTGCTGCAATATCTGGTGCAGTCGATCAGCGCGATTGTGCCAACTCCAGGCGGCGCTGGAGGCGCAGAGGCGGGCTTCCTTTTGCTGTTCGCTACGTTTGTCGATGTCGATACGCTTGTGCCCGCGATGAGCACATGGCGATTGATGTTCTTCTATCTGCCGCTAACCGGTGCAGCGTGTGTGTTCTTTGCGCTGACCCGCAAACGCCGCAAACTGCCACCCAGCTCAACTCCCAACAGCATGCCGCCTGGCGGCGCGGTCGAGCCTGCGGAATAGCCTATACCCGGATGAGACCGCTTAACGCCGGGGCATCGCGGCCCGGGAACATTTGCGTCATTGCTTGGGCGGGGTCGAGCTTCATATGCTCTGCAACGGCGCCCGCAATGATGCTTTCAAGCGCGGTCGTCGGTCTAAGATCGCGGCCTTCGTAAAGCTGATTTTCGCGCAGGCCTGGCCAGTCGGCAAGCACGCGCCCGCCTTTGACTCCGCCGCCCATGAGCAGGCTTGCCCCGCCTGTCCCGTGGTCGGTTCCACCTGTTCCATTGTACCGCGCGGTCCGGCCAAATTCGGTCGCAACGATCACCAGCGTGTCTGACCACGCTGAGCCCATGCCATCGCGATAGGCACCCAAAAGCGCGTCGAGCTGCCGCGCGTTGCGGCGGAAGGCACCCAGCTGGTTGGCATGAGTATCCCATCCGCCAAGTTCGATCATGGCGATCCGCGCCGCATCCGTGCCGCTCATCAAGGATGCAGCGAGTTCGCCTGCCGCCGCCGCGTCGCGAAGGTTTCGCATTGCGCTGTCGCCTGCCATGGCCTGCGTTTCGAGCGCGCGGTTCCATAAGGCCCCTAGTTGTTCATCCCCCTGATAAAGCAGGCCCACGCGTTCGAGAAAGCCGCTGCTCGCATCTGGAAGAGCGCTGGGCGCATAGCTTGACGCTGGCGCATCACCGCGCAGCGCCAGCGGCATTGTTGGGGCAATCGCAAGCGCGCGCGGGGCAGCCACGCCGCTGTCGCGTGCAATCAGGCCGACAAGCCGGTTGAGCCACCCGTCGCGCGCTGCGTAAGGCTGCACGCCGCCCGTTTCGAGCATGTTCTGGCCATCAAAGTGCGATCGTTCGCGATAAGAAGTCGCCGCGGCGTGAACGAACAGAGCCTCGCCTGCTGTGTAGCTCGCGCCGATGGCTTCAAACGCGGGATGGATCGCGAACATGCTGTCAGCGCGCATTGCGCTTTCATATTCGCCCAAGCTTGCCTCGCGCAAAGCTGCATAGCCCGGATCGCCGACAGGGGCGGCCATGGCCATCCCGTCTGCTGCGCCGCGCAGCAGCACGAACAGGAAGTTTTTTGTCCCGGTGCCTTGCGCAAAGGCCATGCGCGGCAATGTCATCCCGGCTGAAAGCGCAAGCGATCCTGCAAGAAGCGCGCGGCGGTTGAGGTTGAGGGGGCTAGGCATGATTTACCTCCGCATCATTTCAGGTGAGACTAGCAGCAGGCCAAGCGCCTGATTCGCGCTTTCAGCACGCGAAAGCCAGGTTCGCGTATGGTCGGACAGGGCGCCGGGAAAGGCGCTGTTCGCCTGATCAAGCACATCATCAGCCGGCACGTTGCGCGCGATCCGTTCTGCGAGCTCAACCCGGCGGAACAGTGCATCAGGTCCTGCCCAGCTGCCTTCAAGATCATCATACCCGGCCGGAGACGGCGCACGCCATGGCAGCTGTCCGATCTGATCAAGCGCGCCAGACAATCGCCGCGCATTGAGATTGGTGACCCGGGTTAACCGCAAGACCGAGACAAGCCATTCGAACGGCGCACGATATTTGACCGCATCAGGCGTCCATGCCTCCGGTGCATCGATCAAGGTCCGCGTGAGGCTCGCAAGATCGCCGCCGCTTTCAACGAAATCCGTCTCAAGCTTGGAGACAAGGCTTTGCGGTGGTTCATCGCCTGCAAAGTGCCGCGCAAGCTTGGTCGCGATGAACTTTGCGGTTGAAGGGTGCCGGGCAAGATCATCGAGCACTGAAATTGCCTGATCTGCCCCACTGTCGCGATAGGACCGCCCCATGATCTGGCGCGAACCGAGTTCGTGCGCAGGGGCGAGATAGGCCGCCCCGTGGGGCTTGTCCTCGGCAAAGCGGGCAGCACGGCCAATCCCTGAGATGGTCCATCCTGTCAGCGCGCGGGCCAGTTCGGTCACATCTGCCTGACTATACCCGCCATCAACGCCGAGTGTGTGCAGTTCAAAAATCTCGCGCGCGAGATTTTCGTTCAAGCCCTGTGGCCCCCCGCCGCCCTGACGTTGACGCCGCCGACGCATCTGCATGAAACGCGAATTGGGCCCGACCGATTGGAACTGGTCGAGATAGATCAGCATTGCCGGGTGCAGCACGGCTGCCTTGAGCATGTCGGAGAAACGCCCGAAGACATGCGGGCGGATCGTATCGAACTCATGACTGGCAACCAGATAATGGGTGCCGGGCTTCTGCGCGCTAACACTGAAATGGTTGGACCAGAAGTGGACGAGCCGTTCGGCAAAGGGAGTGGCGCTGCCAACCGCGAGATTGGTGCGCAGGGCAATATCGCTGCGCAGGAATTCGCCTGCTCGCTGATAGGATTGGCGCACTTCGGCTGGGATCGCCTCGTCACCACTTTCCATGGCGCTCATCATACTTGCATCAGACGCCGCGCTGCGTTGTCGCTCGCGCCGCATCGTGCGCAGCATTTGCAGGATTTCACCGGGTTTGTGAGACACGTCCTCGCGCGCTGCGATGGCTGCGGGGGACGGATCAAACCGATCTATCTGTCGCAGCAGATAGCCGCGCGGATCACTGGGCACGCTCTCACCTCGAAGCAGGCCGTACCCGAAACGATTAAGAGCGATGTTTGCGCTGAGGTCTTGGGTCATCTCTTCCCTTTCCGAAAGGGAAGCTGCCGCAAGCACCGTTTGATGTCACGTCGCTGATCGTAGCAATTTGTCGCAAGCGATCAGGGCAGCGCGCGCGTATCAAGCATTTGCGGGACCTGATCGCTGGTGACGATCTCGGCATATTTTGCACCAAGATCGCGCAGGTTTGACCCGTGCAGTTCCTGATCGCGGTCGGCGCATGCATCGGAGGCGACGATCGGTACAAACCCATATTGCAGCGCATCGAGCGCGCTTGCCCGTACACAGCCGGAGGTTGAAAAGCCGCCGATATAAAGTGTGTCGATACCCTGTTCATGAAGCCAGACATCAAGGCCTGTGGCAAAGAACGCGGAAGGGTATTGCTTGATAACAACGCGTTCGCCGGGCTTGGGCGTCAGCGCGTCGGGAAAGGCGCCTGCTTCGCTTTCCCCCACAAAGACTTGAAGCGCCGGTACCTTGGCAAAGAAATGACCACCGTCGGCACCGCCCGGTTGATATCGCACACCGGTCCAGATCACCGGCAGGCCGCGCGAACGAAACTCGCCAGCCAGCATGGCCATCTGGTCAGCAGCGGCTTTCCCGCTTTTCAGATACAGCGGGAATTGTTCATCGACATAGGCCCTGACCGGATCAACCAGCAGCAGCGCCGGTGATGATCCGGGTGCAAGTTGTCCGGCAAAGGCATTGTCCCAATCGCTCACATCAGATCGCCGCGCATTGTTCCAGCTCAGCAAGATCGGCTTCGCCTATGCCGAGCACTTCGGCAAGCACTTCAGCATTATGCTGCCCCGGCACAGCGGGTGCAGGACGACGGACACCGGACGGCGTGGCCGAAAGCTTGGGAAAGGCGTTCTGCATCTTGAGCGAGCCATGCCTTTCGGTTTCAACCTCGATGATCGCCTCCCGCGCTTGAAAATGCGGATCGTCCAGCATGTCAGGGGCGCGATAGACGCGGCCAGCGGGAATGGAATGTTTGATCATCGCCGCATCGACTTCGTCAATCGTCAGCGTGCCCGTCCAGGCGTTGACCATATCGTCCAATTCGGTCTGGTTCTTCCCGCGCGCAAGATGGGTTGCAAAACGTTCGTCTGTTGCAAGCTCGGGCTGACCCATGGCTTCTGCAAGGCGCGCGAAGATTTCATCCTTGTTCGCGCCAATCATGAATGGGCCATCCTTGCAGCTATAGACGTTGGATGGGGCAATGCCCTTGAGGATTGAGCCTGAGCGTTCGCGGATGAACCCATTGCGATCATATTCGGGAACCAGGCCTTCCATGACCTGCAGAACCGCCTCGTAAAGGGCGGTATCGACGACCTGACCCAATCCGGTTTTCTCGCGGTGGTGCAGGGCAGCAAGCACTCCCATGGTTCCATAGGTCGCACACAGCGTGTCGCCGATCGAGATACCCATGCGGGCAGGGGGACGGTCGGGATCACCCACAATATAGCGCCAGCCACCCATTGCCTCGCCAATGCCGCCAAATCCGGCGCGGTTCGAATAGGGGCCGTCCTGACCATATCCCGACATCCGGGCGATGATGAGACCGGGGTTTTCGGCAAGCAGGCTTTCAGGAGAAAGACCCCATTTTTCGAGTGTTCCCGGCTTGAAGTTCTCAATCAGGATATCGGCCTTGGCAATCAGCTTGCGGGCGAGATCCTGACCTTCGGGAATGCGCAGATTGCAGGTCACAGAGCGCTTGTTGCGGGCGATCACTTCCCATTGGACTTTCTCTTCGCCCTGACCCCACAGGCGCATGGGATCGCCCGCGCCGGGAGGTTCAAGTTTGATCACATCTGCGCCCATGTCGCCCAGCAGCTGGCCGCAGAACGGGCCGGCGAGAAGCTGGCCCATTTCGATCACACGAATATCGGAAAGCGCGCCCATCACTCTGCTGCCTCTGCGGTCGGTGTGTGCCAAACGGGTTGCATGGGTGGTTCAAGTCCGGTTTCAGCGAGGCAATTGTCGCGCAATGCCTCGATACCGGGACCATAATCGAACAGTGCAAGATCGCCGCGCTCGGCTTTGATTTTCTCGCGTAGCGAGATTGTCGCGGCTTGATCAATCACGCCATTGCTATCGGCGACAACGCCGTAATCTCCCGCGCCTTCGGGCGTGACGAGGCCCTGACGGATTTCGAGACCGACCAATTCGGGATCGCGCTCAAGCGGATCACCCCAGCCGCCGCCGCCCCAGGTTATGAAATGGAGGAGATCGCCGGTTTTGACTTCGACATCCTCGATCTTGTTGCCGACGATTTCGGTCGTGCCATCCGCGCGTTCGAGCACTTTCCTCGCGCGCATGCCCGGATGACCGCCATTCACACCCCATGGGGGTACGAACCAGCGATCATCGTGGATCGCAATCGCGCCATCGGCAAGGAACCTGTAAGTCAGGTGGATGCCATTGCCGCCGCGGTGCAGGCCAGCGCCGCCGCTGTCCGGCTCGGTCGAATAGCGTTCAATCCGCAGCGGGAAATAGCGCTCCAGAAACTCATTGGGGACATTGGTGAAGCCCGGCCACAGCGAATGGCCATCCGGTCCATCGCCCAGCGGACGTCCCGGAATGCCGCCGAACCCGATCTGGAACAGCTGATACCATTCGCGTTCCTTGCCTCCCCGTTCATCCCAACCGGAATAAAACAGGTGAGGCGAGGAGCTGAACCCGGCCGCATTCAGGAATTCGGGCGTCTTCTGGCCCAATAGACCTCCGAGAATGTCGAATATGCGGCCGAGTGCATGCGTGCGACCCGACAGGGCTGCCGGGAACTTGGGTTTGAGGAGTGAGCCTTCGGGAATGCGGACCTCGATCAGGTCATAGAACCCATCGTTGAACATGATCTGCGGGTCAAAGACCATGATCATGTAGATCCCGAAGAACATCTTGAACATGTTCTCGTTGAGGTAGAAATTGATCGATGCGGCTGATTGCGGGTCGGTACCGTCAAAATCGAGAATGACCTTTTCGCCATCGCGCCACATCGCGCATTTTATCTTGTAAGGGCCAAAACCCTTGCCATCGTCGCAGATGAAATCTTCAAAGCTTACAGGCTCTTCGGCGACCGCCATGCCGATCAGCGCCTTCATCGCCCGGTGATTGCGGTCGAGCAGTTCCTGCGTTGCCGAATAGTAGACATCATCGCCAAACCGGTCTGCCATTTCGACCACCCGGTTTGCTGCCACACGGCAGCTCGCGATCAGGGCGTTGAGATCAGCCTGGCACCAATCGGGCTTGCGCGTCTGGTGCATGACAAGCTTCATAAGGTCGTTATTGTATTCGCCCTTGCGCCAGATTTTGACCGGCGGAATACGCACGCCCTCTTCGAAGATCGAGCTTGCACCGATTGGCATCGATCCGGGGACCATGCCGCCAATGTCGGATTGGTGACCGAACATCGCGGTGTAAGCGATCAGGCGACCATCTTTGAACACGGGAAGCAGGATAAGCCAGTCGTTTGAGTGGCTGATCGCACCTTCGCAGGAATAAGGATCGGACAGGAAGATCATGTCTCCGTCTTCCAGCGTGCCATCAAAGCCTTTGAGGAAGCCATCGATAAAGCTGCCGAACTGGCCCACGATCATCTTGCCAGACGGGTCAGCAATCAGGGGGAAACTGTCGCCCTGTTCTCGAATGCCGGGCGACATTGCCGTGCGCACCAGCGTTGCATCCATCTCGATCCGTGCATTGCGCAGCGCATTTTCGATGATGTCGAGCGTGACCGGATCGATCGCAAGGCGTTCAAACGGGGTTTCGTTCGTCTCAATGATTTGTGCAGGCATGGCGATCAGCCCTCCTGATTCGGGTTGATGAGGATATTGCCAGATGCATCGACGCTGGCGGTGCAGCCGCTTTCGACCAAAGTGGTCGAATCCATTTCGGTGATGACAGCAGGGCCGGGGATCTTGTCGCCTTGTCGCAACTTGGAGCGGTCATAGATAACCGCTGCCTGTTCGCGCCCGTCCATCCACACTGTGTGGTCGCGGATCTTGGCAGCGGATGGATCGCCATCACCCATCGGCAGCTCAGCGGCTGGCAGGGCAGGGGCCTCTCCCAGTGCAACCGCGCGCAGGTTCACGATCTCGTGCGGGGTATCCATGTTGAAGGTAAAGAGTCTCAAATGCTCCTCGTCAAAGCGCGCTAGGATGCCCTCAATCCCATCCGCATCAAGCACGGCCTTGTCGATTGTCAGCGGAACTTCAAAGGCTTGCCCGGCATAGCGCACATCGACTTCGAACTGCGTGGTGATCTGCGCTTCGGGTACGCCATCGGCAAGCAACTCGCCGCGCGTTTGCGCTGCCATTTCGTCGAGCACGGCAACAAGGTCAGCGACCAAGGTGTCCCTTGCAAGCCGTGAAAAGCTGCGGGCGGTCTCTGTTCGCATCCTTGTTGTTGCATCGCCAAGCGCGCACAGAACACCCGGTGAGACGGGTGAGACAGCCGGCCAGCTTCCCATCAAGCGGGCAACCGCATTGACGTGGAGCGGTCCAGCCCCGCCAAATCCCATGAGCGCAAATTCGCGCGGATCATAGCCTTGCTGAACGCTGATCATGCGCAGCGCGCCGAACATGTTTTCATTGACGATATCGATGATCCCGCGCGCCGCCTCCATAAGGCTGACTCCCAGCGCATCGGCGATTGTCTGAACGGCGGCCTTTGCGCCTTCGCGATCAAGCTTGAAGCTGCCGCCAAGCAGGTCTTCGGGAAGGTAGCCGAGCACGACATTGGCATCGGTGACGGTCGGCAGTTCGCCGCCTTTGTTGTAAGCGACAGGGCCCGGAACGGCGCCTGCGCTTTCAGGTCCAACCCGAAGCGCTCCTGTCAGCTCTGGCACGTGAGCGATCGATCCGCCGCCTGCGCCCACCGTCTTCACGTCGAGCGCCGATGCGCGCACCGACAAGTGGCCCACATCGGTGGTGCGGACCCGGCGCGCTTCCAACCCTTCGATCAACGCCACATCGGTGGAGGTGCCGCCGACATCAAGCGTGAGGATATTTTCAAGCCCGGCATTCTTCGCCACCCAAAGCGCGCCAGTGACGCCGCCAGCAGGACCAGACATCAGGATGTTAACGGGGTGTTCTTCGGCCTTTTGGCTGCTCATCAAGCCGCCATCGGAACGAAGGAGTGACAGCCGCCCCTCAACGCCTTCGTCTTCAAGCTTGTCGCGCAGGTTGGAGACGTACTTGCTCACCACCGGACGAACGGCGGCATTGGCAACGGTTGAAAGCGTGCGCTCATATTCCTGCATTTCGGGCAGGACTTCGTGGCTCAATGACACCGGGATACCCGGCAACTCTTCCGCCGCGATTTCGCCTATGCGCGCCTCGTGTGCGCCATTGACGTAGGCATTGATGAGGCTGACGGTCAGCGCTTCAACGCCTTGACCTTTCAGCTTGCGCAAGGAAGCGCGAACGGCGTCTTCATCCAGCGCGCGCACTTCATTGCCATCGGCATCCATACGGCCGGGGACTTCGACCGTGTCTTCAAGATGCGCGAGCGGCTGCGGCTTGGGCCAGACGATCCAGGCCGCAAGGCCGCCCGGCACAAAACTGCGCGCGATCTGCATGATGTCGCGATAGCCTTCGGTGGTGACCAGACCGACCTTTGCGCCTTTGCCTTCAAGCACCGCATTGGTCGCAACCGTGGTGCCATGGAGAAAATAGGTGATCTCGTTTGCCGCGACGCCTGCTTCTGCGGTGATGGCTTTGACACCGTTGAGGATGCCCTCAGAGCTGTCATGCGGAGTAGAGGGGGTCTTGTGCCGCCAGAAACGGCCACTGGCTTCGTCGAACAGCAGGAGGTCGGTGAATGTTCCCCCGACATCAACGCCCAATCTGTAAGTCATAAATTCTCCCGGTGGGATCTGGTTGAGAGAGTGCGAATTCGAAAGTGCTAGGCCGCCTTGGCGACCAATGAAGGCAGTTCGCGGCCAAGGACCGCGCTGAAACCGTGATTGGCAGCGATTGCCGCAGATAAGTCGATACCCGTTTCCACGCCCGATTGTTCCATCAGGTAGATGAGATCCTCAGTGGCGATGTTGCCGGTGGCCTTGGGCGCAAAGGGACAGCCGCCAAGCCCGCCAAGCGAGGCGTCAAAGACGCGCACACCGGCATTGTAAGCGGCCCATGCATTAGCGATGCCGGTTCCGCGTGTGTTGTGAAAATGGCAGCGCATCGGGATATCCGGGCCAAGCAGTTCACCAAGCCTGCCGAACAGCTCGCTCACCTGTGCCGGTGTGCCAACGCCAATCGTGTCAGCAAGCGCGATCTCTTCGGGTTCTTCGGCTGCCAGTTCCTGCGCGATGTGAAGGACGGATTCCGGCTTCACTTCGCCTTCAAACGGACAGCCAAAAGCTGCACTGATGGTGACTTGCGCGCGCAGACCCTCTGCCTTTGCAAAGCGCAACATCTCGCGGTTTTCCGCTAAGCCTTCCTCGATTGTCTGCCCTTGATTCTTTTGGCCAAAAGTGTCGCTCGCCACGATCACGCAGCCTGCCTGATCGATGCCGCGCTTGCCTCCCTCGCGCGTTGCAAGTCCGCGCAAGATGCCGCGCTTGTTGAGCGTGAGCCCGATATAGGTGACATCATCGCGGTCAGGCAGGGCCGCTATCACCGCCTCAGCATCGGCCATCTGCGGGACGCGGGCAGGGTGCACAAAGCTCGCAACCTCCAGACGGCGCGCGCCATAGCTGATCATCGCGTTGATCAGTGCAAGCTTCGCATCTGTCGAAACGGTCTCTGGCTCGTTCTGCAAGCCATCGCGAGGGCCCACTTCGACGAGTTCAAATTTTTGGGAACTTTCTGTATACATTTGCGTTACGCCGCACTTTCAATTTTTGCGAGACCGCGATGCGCATCCGCATAGACGTGGAAGGCGCGGCGGATATGGCCAGCCATGATTGCCTCGGCCCATGGACCGTCCTTGCGCGCAAAGGCAGCAAGCAGATCTTCGTGTTCGCTGTGCGAGCGATTGAAAGCCTCGCTTCCGTAATGTTGCGCAGTGCGCCACACGACAGGCTGTTCTATCAAGGCTCCGAGCAGGGTTGAGAGCCTGCGCGAATCCGCCGCTTCGAGGATAAGCTCGTGGAACACTTTGTTATGTTCAAGGAACGCTGCGACGTCCGGCTTATCGCGCTGAATAGCCTTACAAAGCATTGAATTGACTTGCGTTAACTGCGCAAGCGTGCGCTTGGTCATTCGCTCGGCGGCGCGCCGCGCGGCGTAACCTTCCATCATGGCGCGAAGTTCGAAGGCATCGGCGACATCATCAACTGACCAATCAGCCACAAAGCTGCGCTGCGATTCGTTCTTGCGTACGAGCAGCTCTGCTTCGAGTCGCCGAAGTGCGTCTCGCACAGGTGTGCGCGACACGCCGCAGCGTTCGGCGAGCGTCTCTTCGCTTAGCTGCTCCCCTGGTGAAAGTTCACCGGAAAGCACCATTGCGCGAATCGTCTCGTATGCAAGGTCGGATGCCTTGGCCACGCGGGCTCCTGCTATTGACTCGTGCAAATTGTATACAATAAGAAGCGAGCAACGCAACCGGTTCGAGGTGAGGGGTCGATCGACGGATTGGGCGCGGGTGAGAATTTGCGTTTCCCCTCTTCCGGTTCCCCGGCAGGTGGGCGGCGCGCCCATCCAATTACAGTTCAAGGGGAACTGAAAATGCGTAATCTCAAGACCTTACTTGCAGCCAGTGTGGCTTTCGGGGCGATAGTGCCGCTCAACCCGGCATTGGCTCAGCAAGCTGGAGAAGCTGGTGCAAGCGAGGCGGAAGACAACACGATCATCGTCACCGCGCGCCGTCAGGATGAGCGACTCCAGGACGTTCCAGCCTCTGTTTCTGTACTCACAGCGGATGCGATCGAGAAAACTGGGTCGGTTAACACAGCCGATTTCGTGGGGCTCACGCCGGGCGTAACGATCGTGACCGGCACTGCAGAGGCAGGTGACACGCAGATCAACATCCGCGGCATTAACGGCGCGCGCGATGCGGAGAGTTCGGTTGCGCTGGTTGTCGATGGCATCCTCAAGACCAACACCGCTCAATTGAACCAGCCGCAGGGCACTTTGCGTCAGGTCGAAATTCTCAAAGGACCGCAGGGTGCACTTTATGGCCGCAACGCAGCCGCCGGTGCGGTCGTCATCTCGACGCTCAAGCCGTCCGATTTCTTCGAAGGCGCTGCCCGCATCTCCTATGCGAATGAGCAGACCGTTGAAGGCACCGCGCATATTGCAGGGCCGCTGTCAGAGAATATCGGCTTCGTTCTGTCGGGCTATTACCGAACAACAGATGGCTTCTTCCGCAACATCTTCCTCGATGAAAAGAACGTCGATGATCAGGAAGTGTGGTCGGTTGATGGACGGTTGGTCGCTGATCTTGGGCCGGATACCGAAGTCGACATCAAGGCGCGCTATTCAGAGCTGCGCGGCGCGTCGATCAACTTCAACGCCTCCTTCCACCTTCCCGAATTTGCGGCGTTCAACCCGGCGTTCAACGAAAACGTCAATGATCACGAATTCCGGTATTACGGCAATATCGATCCGTCCAACAATCAGGACAGCTTCGATATCTCTGCCAAGCTTGAGCATGATTTTGGCGATATGACGCTGACGGCATGGGCGCTGTATTCCGATGTTGATCAGAGCCTGCTTGCAGACGGAACCTCGGCAGACTTTGCCCGCTACATTCCGTTTCCTGCGCCGACGCAGACCGCTGCAAACGTGGCAGGGGCTTGTTTTGCGTCGACCGCGGCGCTGACCGGTTTCCCGGTTAATCAGCCCGGCTTTGTCGGCCCGACCCCGGTCCCGTTCCTGTTCGATCCGGCTACTGGTTCTACGTTTGGTCCGTACAGCCCGACGACTTGCGACGGCACGCAGTTCCAGCTGCGTGAGCAGAGCGACATCAGCGGTGAGATCCGTCTGTCGTCAAACGGCGATGGTCCGCTCGATTGGCAGCTGGGCTTTTACTATCTCAACATCGACCGTGAAACCGGCGTCAGCCTGAGCGCGGATCTGGGGCAGGGTGCTATTCCGCAACTGTTCAACGGGCCGGACACAATCAACCCAACATCGCTGCTGCTCGCGGATAGCTTTGATACCAACGTCTATGCCGCCTTCGGCAACGCTGAATACGATTTCGGCGATGTCACGGCAGGGTTGGCGCTGCGCTATGATATTGAAGAGCGCGAGACGAGTTCCAACGTTCCAAACGTGCTTGACCCGATCACGGGCGGCCCGATCAATCCTGGTCAATTGTTCGGTTCGCTGGACCCGGCAAGCGAGACCTTCAAGCAATTGCAGCCCAAGCTTTCCTTGAGCTGGCAGCCGAACCCCGATCTCAACGTCTATGCCAACTGGGGCATCGGATTTAAGTCGGGCGGTTTCAACAATCAGGGCTCGGCAGCGATCATCGATACCTTCTTCGGTGATGGCGTTACACCCGGTACGATCGACGGCGGTGTCACGATCTTCGATCAGTATGACAAGGAAACCTCGAGCGCATTCGAAGTTGGGATCAAGGGCAGCGCGGCCAATGGCGCGATCACCTTCGATCTTGCCGGATACTACACCGAAATCGACGACATGCAGTTCTTCGAATTCTTCGTCGGCAGCTTTGGGCTGCTGCGCGTTGTATCGAACATCGATGAAGTCGAAGTGCTAGGCGCAGAGCTCAACGTGACGGCTGAGCTTATCGAAGGCTGGAATGTCTTCGGGTCGTTCAACGTCACTGACAGCGAGATCAAGGAAAACGCTTCGCGCCCCTACACGGTTGGCAACGAATCGCCTTACACGGCCGATTACACGATCAACCTTGGCACCGAGATCGACACGCCGATGAGCGACACCGTCGATCTGGTTATGCGCGCTGATTACCGGATCACAGGCCCGACCTGGTTCCATTCAGTGCAGGACCAGTCGCGCCCGACGATCTTCTCCGGCCTTATCCCGATCTCGCAGGTCAATTTCCTGCCTGCCTCGTTCGGTGATGCCAATTACAGCGTTGCCGAGCGCGAGAGCTTTGGCGTGCTCAACCTGCGCGCTGGTGTCGAAATCGGCAATTTCAGCATCTTTGCCTTTGGCGAGAATGTGCTTGGCGAAGAATACATCGCAGAGGCAATTCCCGCGATTGAGTTTGGCGGGTCCTTCATCTCGCCCGGTGCGCGCCGTCTTTATGGTGTAGAAGTCGGCATGCGTTTCTGATTAGGGTGCGTCAGCCCGGGCCGTTGGATCGGTCCGGGCTATCGCCTCTGCTCAATTGAGCAGGCGGCATTTCGTCGAAGATTTGCTTTCGATGAAATGGTCGGGGAGACTGGATTCGAACCAGCGACCCCCTGTACCCAAAACAGGTGCGCTACCAGGCTGCGCCACTCCCCGACATTTCATCGCTTCTGGTGGAAATTCCACCCAGCTGCTTTGCCACCGGCCTCAAGGAGGTGTGGTGGGCCCGGCAGGATTCGAACCCGCGACCTAGCCGTTATGAGCGGCCAGCTCTAACCGCTGAGCTACAGGCCCTATCGGTCCTCTTTCGAGGTCCTGTGGCTTGCACCGTGACAGAAGCAGCACGCCCCCTACAGCCACCAAAGCAAAGACACAAGCGGGTGTTGGTCAGCTTTGTGTCGCTGTGACAATTTCGCCCACAGTCACGCTGCGAACATTGCGTTTATCCAGATAGGTATAGATCGACTGCAGCCAGCCATACAGCGCCTCTACGTCGGCTTCGCTCTCTGCATAGGGCGTGTATCCCGGTGCAAGCGTGGGGCTGTGGAATGACAGGACCAGAAGCGGCAATTCCTGTTCGAGCGCAATATCAATGCCGCGTATCGCTTCTTCATTGGTCACGCCTTCAGGAGTGAGAGCGATTCGTTCGAGCAGGCGCAGCTTGGAAAATGCCGAAAAGAAGGTTGGTATGTGCCGCTGGGCGCGGTGGATGTGTTTGCCAAGCTGACGAAGCATGCCCCAATACACCGTCGTAACCGGCAATTCGAGCAGATCGCGGCTGTCATCCACCCAATAGGGGGCGAGCGGGTGGTTTGAATAATCGGGGCCAAACTGTGCGCGATAATCAAACAGCGAGCGCACCGATGTATCAATGCGAATGCCGTTCTGTTTGAGAATATCGGCGCTGTGCGGGCCAAGGCCGTATCGCCCGGCACGGTAAATGAGCGGCGCGGTGGCGAAAGCCTCTTCGATCCGGTCGCGCAGGGCAGCAAACTTGGCCGCTTCGAGATCGCGCGGCAGACTGCCAGCATAGGAATTGCGTGCGCATACCTCTTCATCAAAGGGAGGGTTCACCCAAGGGTGCAATTGCACCCCAATATCGGCCACACCGCGCTTTACAGCATCGCCAATAATCTCAACCGCGCGCGGATCGCTCGCAATCGGCCAGTCGACCAGATAAACAGGATGCGCGCCCAGTTCCTCACAGAACGCCTGAAAGCGTGGAATGGCCTCGACATGTTTGAGGCCGTGCTCATCGCGCGTGAAGGGGCCTTCCCAGTCAAACTCTTCCTCTGTGTCGACAGTAAGAAGCACGCGCTGCCCGAACCCATCGGCAAATGCCGCAGGGGATGATCGAAGCGGTGGCTCGATCATTGAGACGCTGTCCGCGCCCGGTTGGGTTGCCCTGTTGTTTGCTCTGGCAGGCTGCATAACCTGGCCCTTGTAACGCCAAGTTGTAAGCGTTGCCTTACCAAGCGCTGACGAAATTAATGAGCCTGAGCGCTGCCTGTGAGTGGCAATGTCAGGACGAGAGTGTCATCCTCGCGAGCCAGATCACCTCCAGCAGCGCGCGCTTCGGCACGCGCCAGCCTCAAGGCAAAGCCAGCACCAAACAATCCTGCGTTGATGCTTGATCCCAGAGGCCGCGCCTCAGCCGCAAATACGTCTTCTTCGGCAAGCAATTGCGCAGGGATTTCGCTGATCAGCCGCCCCATCGACCCGTCTGTCTTGATGATCGCTGGGATCATCTCGCCTGCGGCGCACCCGCCGCCAAGCGTGGCAAGCAAGCGCCAAAGCAATGCTTCGGCCTGATCGGGATCAATTGCCACCAGCGCTGGTTCGTTGTCTTCCCGGTCTTCGATCTCCAGTTCGATCCCTGACATGCGCGGGCCCAGAACCTGCCCAAGCTGGGTCACGGTACGCAGGGCAAGAGCGGCAAGGTCCGCCTCGCCAGGTGCGATCTCGATGGCGCCGGTTTCCAGGCGGGCAAGCCTGTCAAGTTCCTCAAACCCAGCGAGAATGCGCGCAGCATCCGCTGCGATTGCCGCTGCAAGCGCGCGGTATTCGTGCGGGGCGCTGCCAAACAATTGCTGCTGGATAACCTCGGCATAGCCTTGAACGGCGGTGACCGGAGTGCGCAGTTCGTGCAGCAACTGGCGGATGCGATCGGCCTCGCGCGATGCGGCATTGTCCTGCGCGCCCTCGGCATTGGCTGGACGCCGGAAGCGCCCAACGTAACCTGCGAAGTTTCCGCCATCGGTAAAGCGGGGCTGGGCATCGATTACCCAGTCTCCTGCAATCGCCTCGGCCCCATCAAGCGTGAGCGTGGCCCCGGTGATAGGCTGCCGGCGATTGACCGCTCGTTCCAGAGGGGTTTCGAGAGCCGCACTGCCAAGGCGCGAGGGTGTGACCAGACGCGCGCCGATGACCATAGGGGCGACCTCTCCGTCGGCCCACTCGATCCGGCCTGCTGCATCACCGGCAAATCCGAATGCGCGGACTTTTCGCCTAGCAGCACTGATCTGCTCGCCAAGTGGAAGGCGAGGCATAAGTTCATCATCGCCTTCAAGAGCGGTGCTGGTTGCGCCTTCGCGGCTGCGCTTGAACTGCGCGATGCGTTCAACCAGTGCAGAGATCTCGCTGCGCCCTGTGCTGGGGGCGTTGGACTGCGGCTCTGAGGCGCGCTCTCCGACATCTTGTGGTGCCTCTGCCGATTGAGCGTCAACGCCCGCTTGCGGCTCTTCGTCAATGCTATTTGCGTCCTGGACAGGCGAGGGAAGGCCGCGATCGTGCACTCCCAGCCGTTCAAGCAGTTTCTCCGCATCGACCGGCAAATCCTTGCGTAACCTCAGGAATCCGCGCGCACGCACCGGCAGACGCGGGATCAGTGCCTCCCAATCTTCAGCTGGCAATTGCGCTCGCGAAAGCGCAGCCGAGGCCACATCAGGTTCAAAGTCGGCAAGGTGTGCTGCCAGTTCGGGACTGCGAAAGCGCCATCCCGTCTCGCGAATGATGCGAGCGCGATCAGGCGCGGGGATCGATTGTGCAAGCGAATCCATCCTCAGCCACGCGGCTGCGACGAGGCTGGGATCACGCGCGGCATGGGCTGCACCCAGGCGCTCAGCACCCAGAATATCGAGCAATTGCCGATATTGCGTGCGCTTGGACATATCGCTCTGCGCGCGCTGGCGTAGCACTGTCGCAAGGCGATCATCAAAGAACATCGACGCTCCAAACCTAAGAAACGCGCCGCTTGCGGCACCATGATTTGCCGAATCTGCGCTCCATAGATAGGCGCAGATCGACCGATTGCCTGTATCATTGTCCGCAAATTGTCACAGCAAGCCGCCGCAGTGCGTTGCAAAGCGGGACAATTGCTGCCAAACCTAATAATATTAGCTTTACTCACGCATAACCGTGCGTGTTCTTGCAAAAGGTTGTCGCTGGGTGAGCCAATCTGCTGTTCCTGAGCAATCAGAAGAGGGCAGGAACAGGCATTAGGGGGAATATTTGGTCGCGATGGCAAATCTTGACGAGATTGATAAGCGCCTGCTCAGCGAACTTCAGGCCGAAGGACGCGTTACCAATGTCGAACTGGCCCAGCGCGTTGGCTTGACCGCGCCGCCTTGCCTTCGCCGTGTCCGCGGGCTTGAGGAAGACGGGGTCATCCGCGGCTATCACGCTGATCTTGATCCCTCGAAACTGGGCTTTGCGATCACGGTTTTCGCGATGGTGAGCCTGAAGAGCCAGGCGGAAAGCGCGCTGCGCGAATTTGAAGAGCACATGGCAGATCTGCCCGAAGTGCGTGAATGCCACATGCTCAACGGCGAGATCGACTTCATTCTCAAGATTGTCAGCCAAGACCTTCAAAGCTTTCAGGAATTCCTGACCAGCAAGCTGACGCCAGCACCCAACGTCGCGAGCGTCAAGACCTCGCTGACGATCCGCACGTCAAAGCACGAGCCGGGAGTTCCGCTTTAACGCGTGCGTTCGCCTGATAGCAGGAGGCCTTCATGAGTGACGTGCCGCGCATTACCCAAACCCTTTCTGGAAGCTGCCTGTGCGGCGCTGTCTCGATCACGATGCGAGAGGCGCATAAAGAGGTGGATTTGTGTCACTGTTCGATGTGTCAGCGCTGGGGCGGCTCGATGTATGCGGGCATCGAGTGCGAAGACTTCGACGTTGAAGGCGAGGAGCATATCTCGACCTATCAGTCGAGTGATTGGGCCGAACGCGCCTTTTGCAGCAAGTGCGGCAGCAACCTTTGGTACAAATTCCTGCCTACGGGCAATCGTACGTTTTTGGCCGGATTGTTCGACCTGCCCGAAGGTCTACCGATCAAGCATCAGATCTTCATCGATGAGAAGCCCGACTGGTTCGATATCGCGCAGGACAGCCCCAAGAAAACCGGGCCTGAGATCATCGCAGAAGCGCAGGCGGCTGGGTTTACGTTTGAATAGGTCGCTGATTTCGTCAGCCTTTGACCGACAACGGCGAGCTTGGCGGCCGACAATCCAAGCTGCGATTGCTGCCGGGGTCGGCCAATCGGGACACAATCCGCAGTGCGGCCAGACCCGAACTCACAGGATTTTCTGATTATTTTCAGAAATTTGTCGGCAGGTTCTAGTGCAGCTTGAGCTTTGGCCGCACGATGCGGTTCACTCGGCCGATCACCATCAGGCCAAGCCCCTTGATCCAGCCGTGAATGCCAATCAGGTGCATCCGGTAGAGCGAGGAATAGATGAAGCGCGCCATGCGCCCTTCAACCGCCATCGCGCCGCCGATCAGGTTGCCCATCAGGCTGCCCACGGTTGAAAAGCGGCTGAGCGAGATCAGCGATCCATTGTCGTGATAGACAAAGGTTTTCAGAGGCTTGCCCAATTCGCGCAGGCGAATGTTCTGGAACACCGTGTCTGCCATCTGGTGCGCGGCCTGAGCACGCGGCGGGATTGGAGGGCCGCCTTCCTCCGGCGTGTACGACGCGCAATCGCCTAGCGCGAAAATATCAGGGTCCGTGAAGGTCTGCAGCGTGTCTGTGACGATGATCTGGTTGCGCGGAGTGGTCTCAAGCCCGAGCGTGCTGAGGAATTCCGCACCCTTTACCCCTGCTGCCCAGACCATCATGTCTGCTTCAATCACTTCGCCTGACTTGGTGATGAGCTGACGCCGCTTCGCCTCGGTTACCTGGACGCCTTCGCGCACTTCCACGCCCAGCGCGGTCAATTCCTTGCGCGCGGAAACTGACAAACGTTCCGGCAAGGCAGGCAGGATCCGTGAGCCGGCCTCAAGCAAGGTCACATCAAGGCGGCTTTCATCAAAAACTTCAAGGCCATAGTGTTTCAGGCCGGCAGCCGCATTGTAGAGCTCCGCTGCGAGTTCCACTCCGGTTGCACCTGCCCCGACAATCGCGACACGAACCCGCTCATCAGCCTGCGGATTGGTGAGCATTGCGCGGCTGACCCGCAGACAATGGTTGAGCAATTTTGTCCGGAACCGGTCTGCCTGCGCGCGGCTATCGAGATAGAGGCAATGTTCTGCAACACCGGGAACGCCGAAATCGTTCGACACCGAACCCAGCGCAAGCACCAGCATGTCATACCGGATCGTATGCGCGCCGATCAGTTCATCGCCCCTGCCATCCTTCACCGGCGCAAGGCGGATCGTCTTGGCTTTGCGGTCAATGCTCTCAAGGCTGCCCTGAAAGAAGCGATAGCCCCATCTTGCGCAATGACCGCGATAGCCGACCTCATCGAGATTGGCATCGAGCGAACCGGCGGCAACTTCGTGCAGAAGCGGCTTCCAGATATGGCTGAGATTCTGGTCAACAAGGATGATGTCGTGGCGCTTGCGCCCGTATTTCGCGCCAAGCCTGCGGACGAGTTCCAGCCCGCCAGCACCGCCGCCAACCACCACGATCTGGGTCTTGCGAGACCGCGCATTTGCGGGACGCAAAGCAGCATCCGCATTGCGTGCGGGAACCTGATCGCTGGTGATTGTCTCGTGCTTCATACGCTGTGTTCCGTCCTCGGGCGCCAGACCCCGCATAGCTGCCCTTGAGCTGTGTTTCGTGAAATGAACGTTCGATCGCGCCACACGGTTCCCGTGTGCTCGCGATTGTCACAGGCAGGCTAGACCCCGACACGCGGGATAAGCGTTTAGCCGTAGCGGCGCAGGTAGCGGTACGTACCGATCTGGAAGAGCGCAAAGAGCACGATCAGAAAGACAACGAGTGGCACCCGGCCGCCCAGGATCGTTTCAAGCGGAAGTCCCTGCGAACTCATCCCAAAGCTTGCCACCGCAAGGGCAATAAGCGCGGCAACGATCAGGCCCGCAAGCCCGCGCCACAGCGCCCCGAAGCCGAGCGAGACCGCCGACAATTCCCCAACGGGACGCTTGCCGATCACTGACTGGCATAGAACTTCGAAATCGATGCGATAGGTGGTGTGCCTGATTGCGCAGGCATTTCGGTCGGCAAGCGCTGCGATATCGGATGGCAGGTCGTCAGGCCCTGGCATGTGCGCCTCGTTAACGAGACACGGGATGACCCGTTTGCCCGTTTCGAGCGCGGTTGCGATTTCGCGGCGTACGAAATCACCCTCTCTTGCAATGCGAGTGACGCCGTTTTCGTCCGGGTCGCCTGCCCAGCCGGGGCCGATCACCGCGATCACCACGTCAGAGCGGCGAATTTCGCTGTCGAGCCTTTCGGGAAAGTCTTCGCCATGACCGATTGCATCGACATCTAGGAAGACGTGATCGATCTCTCGCACGCCAGCCAGGTTGTCGGCAATGCGGGCGGCGACATCCTTGCTGTCGGAGCGGCGATAGCTGATGAAAACTCGCATCATTGTGCTCCTGTCGGGGCAAAGGCGCGCGGGAGAGCATCGGTCAGTCCGGATAACTCCAGATGCTCAGCGGGCCTGATCCGGCCGGGCTCAATCATGGTGAGATCGGTCCCGATGCCCGGATTCTCATATTCGTAGATCAGCGCGATCGCGAGGAAATCATCGGTAAAGGCGATGTCGCGCGCGTCACGAGACAGCGCGGTGCTGCCCTGTTGGACATTGGTCGTGGCTTGGGCTGCGCTGAGCGCGGTTTCGCTTGCACCGAAGGGGCGATCGGTGATGACGATGGCGAGATAGCGATAGAAGCTTGGCGGGCGCTCAAGAAACAGATCGCGAATGCGCATCAGCATCGAGGCATCGCGGCCTTCGCCGGGCTGCTGGAACCGCGCGACACCGGGCATAGTGCGGCCCTCGGTATCGATCTGTTCACGCTGGGTCACAAGTATGAACCCGCCGGGCACAGAATAGAACGAGTGTTCCGAATAATCCGCAAGATCGAGAGCTGCACGCAGTCGCTGCCCTGCGTCAAACAGTGTCATGCCTTGGCGGTTGGGAATGAGATTGCCGATATCAACGCGCGAGGAGGCCTCCTCGGGGGGCCATGTCGGATAGGCAGGGATGTCGAGGGGTGGGCGTTCGGCCGCGGGCTCTGGCGGGGGCGGCGGCAATTGCGCGGTCACCGGTGCTGAAGGGGAATTGATCGAGGCAAAGGTGGGGGAAGGCTGAGGCAGGCCGCGCGTTCGCGGCACACTTGGCTCTTCTGCAGCTGCCGCACACTCGGCGGCAGCGTCCGCAGCACCGCAAGCAGCGCAGCAAGCAAACCCCTCGCAAGCCGCCTCACACCCTTCGGCCGCGCAGCAAGCAAACCCCTCACAAGCTGCATCACACAAAGCTTCACACGCTTCTGCTTGGCAGATGAATGAGGTGTTGGCGTCATCCTCGGCCATTTCCGAGGCGACCCCATCAAATGTATCGTCCAAAGACGAACCCAGCATGGTGGTGCAGGCAAAAGTACCGGCGACCAACCCGCCGCTCACTGCCAACATTGCCGCATATTTCTTGCGCATGGTTCCGAGTGCTCCCCAACAACTCAAGCCACTCTATAATAGCGAAAATTGTAAGAGAAGGAATGCGTAAGAGCGTTAATCCGCTGACCTATTCGCGTTCATCCAGCCACTGTTCGAGCCATTTGATCGAATAGTCGCCGTGCAGCACGTCGTTTTGGCGGAGCAGTTCCTGGTGAAGGGGGATATTCGTCTTGACCCCTTCGACCACCATTTCCTCCAGCGCGCGGCGCAGGCGCATGATGCAGCCTTCGCGGTCGCGGCCATAGACGATCAGTTTGGCGATCATGCTGTCGTAATAGGGCGGGATCGAATAGCCTGCATAAAGGCCTGAATCGACGCGCACATGCATCCCGCCAGCCGGGTGGTAATAGGTGACCTTGCCGGGTGACGGCGCAAAGGTGAATGGATCTTCCGCATTGATCCGGCATTCAATGGCATGGCCGCGGAATTCGAGGTCATCCTGTGCGACGGAAAGCGGTTTTCCAGCGGCAATGCGGATCTGTTCGCGCACCAGATCAACCCCGGTGATCGCTTCTGTAACAGGGTGTTCGACCTGCAGACGGGTGTTCATCTCGATGAAGTAGAACTCGCCGTTCTCCCACAGGAACTCGATCGTGCCCGCGCCGCGATACCCCATGTCGCGCATTGCCTTTGAGCAGACCTCGCCCATGCGCATGCGTTCTTCTTCGGAAATAACGGGGGAGGGGGCCTCTTCAAGCACCTTCTGGTGGCGCCGCTGGAGCGAGCAATCGCGCTCACCCAGATGGA
>CAYUCZ010000044.1:0-24426 GCA_964443505.1 uncultured Porphyrobacter sp.
GCTGGGAAACCTTCCGCGAGCAGGCCTATGGCCGCGTGTTGATGACGGCTTCGTCAACCGGCCTGTTCGGCAATTTTGGTCAGGCAAACTATGGCGCTGCCAAGCTTGGTCTTGCTGGCCTGACCAAGACGCTTCAGCTCGAAGGCGCGAAGTACAACATTCGTTGCAACACGCTGTCGCCGGTTGCCGGCACGCGCATGACCGAAGACCTCTTCCCTGAAGAAGCCTTCAAGCTGTTCGATCCGGTGAACGTTGTTCCCGCGGCGCTGTTCCTGGTCAGCGAAGATGCCCCGACCAACGCTATCGTTGGCGCAGGTGCAGGCGGCTTCCACGCTTCGTGGACGGTGATGAACGATGCTGTGTGGCTCAAGGACGAAGACCGCACGGTTGAAGGCTTTGCCGAGCGTTGGGAAGAGATCAGCTCGTTCACCAACCTCACGGCGCCGCAATCGGGCAGCGAGCAGTCGGGCAACATCCTGAAAGCCATGCAGAAGGTCACCGGCACTGGTCCTGCAAGCGCGCGCGGATAAGCCGCCGCTTACGCATAGCTTTGGTCACCAGACACAATGGGAGCGGGCATCGGGAGACTGATGCTCGCTCCTTTTTGTATGGCTGAGTGTTCCAACGTGCTGCGCGCGAGCCTTGATCCGTTTATACGGACAGGGCTTGTGGTGATCCTGAGGCGAAAGCTCAGTCAGGAAAGCGCCGACAGCGCCTGACCAGCACGATCAGTCCTCGACAGCCTTGACCAGCCGCCGCTCCATCGGGGCGAGCACATTCACCAGCTCAGACCCGCGTTTGAGCACCTGTCCGTGCTCGCCAAACAAGGTGTACATGCCCTGCTTGTTGCGCAGCGCCGGGCGTTTCTCGATCCGCGCCTGAGGTCGCTCTGCGGTGCGGCGAAACGCGGAGAAGCTTGCTGCATGGCGGTCGAAATCCATCGCATAATCGCGCCATTCGCCCGCAGCCACCATCCGGCCATACAGATCAAGAATACGTTGCAGCTCTTCGCGGTCGAACCCGACCTGATGCGCGGCCTTGCCCGGATTTTTGCCAGAGCTGTTGTCAGAGCCCTTTGTCGGAAACGCAACGATCTGGCCCGAACCGCCAGAGCCCAATCCCGCACTCATCCAGCGTTAGTCCCGCTTTTTTTGGTCAGATCAAGGTTCGCCTGAACCGGCTCTCCTGCTGGCTGACCCGATTTGATCGCAGCGATTTCCGCCCTGAGGTCAGCAAGTTCGCCCTCAAGCTTTTCAATACAATCAACACGGTTGCCCTCTGCATCCTCGCACGGGGTGCCATACGGGATGAAGTCCTTGATCCATTCCTCAGCGGGAACCAGCGTAGAGCGCGCCTTCATAGCCACCATCGTGGCACCGGCGGGCACTTCTTCCATCACCACCGCATTGGCGCCGATGCGCGCGCGTTCGCCGATTGTGATCGGGCCGATGATCTGCGCGCCCGAACCGATGATGACATTGTCTTCAATTGTCGGGTGACGCTTGCCGCCCTTGCCATTGGTGGGATTGGTGCCGCCCAAGGTCACGCATTGATAGATCGTGACATTGTCGCCAATCTCCGCTGTCTCTCCGATCACGGTAAAGCCATGATCGATGAAGAAGTTCTTCCCGATCGTCGCGCCCGGATGGATATCAATCGCAGTTAAAAGCCGGCTGACATGATTGATCAGGCGAGCAAGGAAATAGAGTTTTGCATCGAACAACCAGTGCGCGGCGCGGTGAAAGCCGAGCGCCCATACGCCGGGGTAAAGCAGGATTTCCCACCGCGAACGCGGCGCCGGATCGCGCGCCTGGACCGAGTCCAGATAAGCTTTGAGCCTGTTGAACATACGCGGATTCTCCCACCAAACGCAGCGAAAGGCAAATCTGGGCTACAACAGTTTTTGTTGGTCAGGCCCATGCAAAGCTTCAAGCGCTGCTCTCCACACAGACATGGTGGCAGGCACCTGACGTTCAAGGCTGATGCGATCAATGCCGGCAACCAGCGCTTCGATCGCGGCAAAGGATCGCCGGGTTCGCGGCACCAGATAATCGGCTGCACCATCCGCCAAGGTCAGCGCGCGCGCCTCTGCATGGGCATCGATCAGATTGGCCGCCATGGCATCGTCAGGATCACCAATCGCGAGTTGCAACGATCCGCCAAGCCGCGATTTGAGATCAGGAAGCGCGATCTCCCATGGGGCATTGTCAGCGATCAAAAGCAGCGGCTGACCTGCGCGTGACCCGCCTTCCTGCACCGCATTCCAGCGATGAAACACCTCGTCCTCATCAAGCGTATCGGCGCTGTCGACAACATCAATCCCCTGCCCCGCAGCCCAGCGTGCGATCAGACTCTTGCCCGAACGGCGCGGGCCGGTGAGCACGGCGGTGTGGAATGGCCAGGTATCAGGTGCCTGAAGCGCTTCGATCACATGGACATTGGCATTGCCGACCACGATCCGGCGCGCGGCGAGCTTGTCACCGGGAACAAGCGGGAGAGCTATCTGCGAAGGGATTGAGACCGAGGCCATGTCACCAGGAAACGGCTATCGACTGATGGCGAGCGCGTTGGCGCCCTCGTTCACGGCAAAGCCGCGTTCGCGCAGGGCAGCGGCAAGCGCAGACAGGTCGCCGCCATAACTCACGCTCATCACCGAAGTGCCGCCCATGGCCGTGCTGGTCACCGCAAGGCCGCGCACGCCGGGCACCTGCCGCACGGTCGAGATAGTCGCATCAAACGACATGGGATCAGGGCTCGCAAACTGAACTGCAAAGGCGCGGACAACCGCCGGGGCGACCGGAGGCGCGACGCCGGGAGGAGGCGTTTCAGGCAAAGCCGCTGATGCGGAGGCTTCGGCAGCAGCAAGTTCACGCGCCTGAAGCGCGCGGCCAATTTCGATCAGGCGGGCAAGCGCAGGATCAACCTGTCCCGAACCGCCAACGCGCAAGGTGGGATCGGGCTGGAGTTTGCCCTCAACCAGCGCGCGCTCATAAATCTGATCCATCCGCTCAACCGCTTCGCCCAGCATTTCGGGAAGCTGGCCGGGAGAGCTTGCTTCAAGCTCAAAGCTCTCAAGGAACGTGCTGTCCGGGCCATAGCGCGCAGTGAAAGTGCCGAAGATCGGTCCGCCGGGGAATTGGTGCTCAAGCCGTGCGATGGGGACCAGCACGTCAGCCGCAGCAAATTGATCAAGCGTGGTGCGCCACCATGCGCGGCTGCGGCGGCCGGACTGCCCATAATTGAGCAGCAGCGAATCGCCGCCAGCGCCCGATGGCCGGACATAATCGACCCGGCTTGTGCCCGGATTGAATTCAGCCCAGGCGCGCTGCCAGGGGTTGCGCACCTCAAATGCGGTATAAGCGCCCGCGCTCGCCGTGATCGGGAGAAGCAGCATCGGTGCTGATGAACGCTCGCTGCGCGCGCCGCCAAGGAAACGCCCTGCCCGCTGGCGGTCAAACGTCACACCAAGCGTTGCAACATAGCGTTTTGGCCCGATCCGTTCGCGCTGGATCACAATCGCGGAGACCATTCCGGAAAGCTGGCCGTCATTGATCGAAGGGCCGCCCACTTCGCGCCAAGCCTGACGCTGCGCCTGCCGCCATGCCTGATCGCGCGCCTCAAGCCCGGTATCCGCGCGCACATCGACCTCGATCCCGCGCACTTCGATGTCTGCGCTTGAGGCGGTCGGCGCGATACCGCGATCACCAGAGACCTGCGCCAGCACAAGAGCATAGCCCGCAACCAGCGCGACGCAGGCGATAAGCGCCGCGATCGCCCAGCGCAAAGCCGGTCGAAGGGCCGGTCGATGGGTAGGCAGGGCTCGCATATTCGGGCCAGAAAGGTCAGTGAGCATGCTCATCGGGGAAATCTTGGCATCCTTTGCCCAAAGCTACGTGGAATTCCAAGCCCGAACCGTTAAAGGATGGGCCATGTCAGGCGATAACTCCTCCTATACCTACGCCGATGCTGGCGTGTCGATTGATGCAGGCAATGCTCTGGTGAAAGCGATTGCCCCGCTTGCCAAGGCGACCGCGCGGCCCGGTGCGACCAGTGATCTGGGTGGTTTTGGCGGGTTCTTTGATCCCAAGGCTGCGGGCTATACCGACCCGCTTCTGGTTGCGGCCAATGATGGTGTCGGGACCAAGCTTAAACTCGCAATCGAATTTGACCGGCATGACAAAGTCGGGATCGATCTGGTTGCGATGTGCGTAAACGACCTGATCGTTCAAGGGGCAGAGCCGCTGTTCTTCCTCGATTATTTTGCAACCGGAAAGCTTGAAGGCGGCGTGGCGACGCGCGTTGTCGCCGGGATCGCTGACGGCTGCAAACAGGCAGGCTGCGCGCTGATCGGGGGCGAAACCGCCGAAATGCCGGGCATGTATGGTGATGGCGATTATGACCTTGCCGGTTTCTGCGTCGGTGCGGTTGAGCGCGGGGAGCAATTGACCGGCGAGAAGGTCGCGCCGGGCGATGTCCTGCTTGGCCTTGCGAGCAGCGGTGTCCATTCCAACGGCTATTCGCTTGTTCGCAGGCTTGCTGCTGACAAGGGCTGGAAGCTTGATCGCCCCGCCCTGTTTGATCCTGAACGCCTGTTGATCGATGCCCTGATCGAACCCACGCGCATTTATGTCGCAAGCCTTCTGCCGCTAATCCGCGAAGCCAAGGTTCACGGTCTTGCGCATATCACCGGCGGCGGCCTGCTTGAAAATATCCCGCGCATCCTTCCCGAAGGCGCGCATGCCCGCGTCAATGCCGATTTGTGGGACCAACCGCGATTGATGGCCTTCCTTCAGGCGCAAGGAAACATCGAGCCTGAAGAGATGGCACGCACGTTCAATTGCGGGGTCGGCATGGTTCTGGCGGTCGACGAGGCCGAAGCAGACGAGGTGGCCAAGCGGCTCGAAGAAGCGGGCGAATGCGTCGTGCGCGTTGGCGAGATTGCCTCTGGCGAGCGCGGCTGCACAGTCAGCGGATCGCAAGGCACGTGGAGCGCGCTGGGCGATTGGGAGGCAGTCCACCTTGGCTGAGAGCCAGCGACCTTTGGCCAAGATCGCCGTTTACATCTCAGGCACGGGGACCAATCTCGCAGCGCTCCTTTACGCCAGCCGCCTCGATGATTGCCCCTACGAGATCGTCCTTGTCGCGAGCAATGTGCCCGAGGCAGCGGGGCTTGCGCTCGCAAGGCTTGAAGGCATCGCCACTTTCACTCACTCGCACAAGGGCCACAGCCGAGAAGATCAGGACGCAGCGATGGAAGCCGCCGTGCTTGATGCAGGCGCGGATTACATCGTACTCGCCGGATATATGCGCATCCTGTCAGACAGTTTTGTCGCGCGATGGGAAGGCCGCATCCTCAATGTCCATCCCTCGCTTTTGCCCAAGTACAAGGGGCTTGATACCTTTTCCCGCGCAATCGAAGCAGGTGACAGCCACGCCGGATCAAGCGTGCACATCGTCACGCCCGAACTTGATGCCGGGGAAGTGCTCGCTCAGGTACGCGTGGCGATTGCCCCTGACGACACGCCCGAAACGCTGGCCGCACGCGTCAAACCGGCTGAGCACCAGCTCTATCCGCGCGCGGTTGCGGATTATGTCTCGCGCGGGTCGGATCCCGATTTCCTTTATGAAAAGGTCCGCGAACTCGCGCTCGCTTTGCCCGAAACGCATGAACGCGACAGTCACGGATCACCCGGCTTCCGGGTTGGAACGGAGAAATCGGGCAAGTTTTTTGCCCATTTCAGCCAACAACACCACGGCAGCCAGCATATCGCCGTGCTGGTGAAAACAGGCAGCATGGATGAGCTTCTCGGCCTCGTCGAAGCGCAGCCCGATGTCTATTTCAAACCCGCTTATTATGGCGCGAGCGGTTGGATCGGCGTGATCCTCAACCGCCCCCCAAGCTCAGGCGGAGTGGATTGGGACCATGTGGGCGATTGGCTCCAGCGTTCATGGCGCAGCGTTGCGCCCGCGCGGCTCACCAAGCTGCTCGACGCAGCGGACCAGTTCTGATGGGCACACCTCACCGGGAGCATCCGCTGGCGCGCGGAAAACTGGCAGACCGTGCCAATGCGCTGCTCGGCCAGGCGTGGGAGAAAGGCTGGCTGCCGCCGCCTGATCTGTCCGCTGATGCGATCTGGGCGCTTGCATCAAAACCGTATGAGGAAAGTGCGGAAACAGGCGGTCGATCAGACGAGGACGTCGCCGATTTCCGCGAGCGGATTGACCGGCTTTGTACGGCAGTGCGCGAAGAGGCTGATCTCAACGCGCTGGGTCAGGCGATGGCGTGGGGGCAATTGAGCAGAGCGGTTAAGAACCGGCTCGCTTTCGGGAAGCTTTGGCATGAACAGCCCGAACTGCTTGATACAAGCCTCGCCCCGCCAATCATCGTCATCGGGCATATGCGCAGCGGGACAACGCGTCTTCACAAGCTGCTTGCCGCTGATCCTGCGCATTCGCACACGCGCTATTGCGATGCCTATCACCCCTTGCCGGCTGCGCCCGGTCTGAACCGGGTGAAGAGCGCGATTGAACTGACAATGCTGGGGGCGCTCAACCCGTGGATGCAATCGATCCACCCGATGGCCCCTGCCGAGGTTGAAGAAGAGCTCGCCTGGATATCCGCCGCGCTGCACCATTCGATATACGAATCGCAGTGGCACATTCCGAGCTATTCAGCCTGGAGCGAAGAGCGCGACGCAGCGCCAATCTATCGCGAGTTTGACCGCATCCTGCGCACTGATGCGTCCCATCGCGGGGTTGCTGACAAACCACGCGTGATGAAGGTGCCCGCTTTTGCCGAGGATCTGGAGGTCCTGCTCGCACAATTCCCCGATGCGCGGCTGCTGATCACGGAGCGCGATCACAAGGCTGTCCATCGCAGCGCGGTGTCGCTCAGCGCGAACCAGATGGCGGTGCAATGTGACAGCTGCGATCTTGAACGGATCGAGGGGTTCTGGCGCCGCAAGATTGCCCTGCGCGAAGCCCGGCTTGCGATGGCGCTGGCCGACTGGAAGGGGCCGCTCGCCCAGCTGAGCTTTGATGAGCTTAACGAGGATTGGGAAAGCGCCATCAGCAAATGTTATGACGCGCTTGGCCTTGCGCTCTTGCCTGATGCAATCAAAGCGATGCGCGCCGAAATGGCTGACAGCGCGAAGGGCAAGCATCAGGCGCATTCCGCCCAGCTTGATCGTTTCGCCAATCAGAGCTGAAACGAAAAAGGGCCGCCCCGAAGGACGACTCTTTTTCAATTCACCAAACTGGCAAATCGCTTAGCCGACGATCTCGTCGTCGTTGAAGAAGAACGCGATTTCGATCGCTGCGTTCTCATCGCTGTCCGAACCGTGAACGCTGTTTTCGCCGATCGACAGTGCGAATTCCTTGCGGATCGTGCCTTCCTCGGCATCGGCCGGGTTGGTTGCGCCCATCACGTCGCGGTTGCGCTTCACAGCGTCTTCGCCTTCGAGAACCTGCACGACCACAGGCTCGCTCATCATGAACTCAACCAGTTCACCGAAGAAGGGGCGTTCCGCGTGAACCGCGTAAAAGCCTTCGGCCTGTTCGCGGGTCATGTGGATGCGCTTTGAAGCAACAACGCGAAGGCCAGCTTCTTCAAGCTTGGCAGTGACAGCACCGGTCAGGTTACGCTTGGTCGCGTCGGGCTTGATGATCGAAAAAGTGCGGGTGACCGCCATGGCTTACATTCCTTGTAGAGAGGGAGCACGCGCTTGCGCACGCGCCGAGTGATTTCCGGCGCGCCCGTAGCCTTCGCAGCGGCGCAATTCAAGCCTTAGGCGCGGTTTCAGCCCGGGTCTTCGCCAATCGTCAGCTGACCGATCGTGTTGCCATCATCATCAGGATAGGCTGTGACAGAGAAGGTGAGGCCGCTTTCGTCATGCTCTCCGCCGATCATCCTGCCGCCATTGATGCTTGTCTCGATCTGGATTTCAACACCTGCCCGTGCCGCTTCCTCGCGATAGAAATCGGCGATTTCCTGAGGGGCCTTGTCCGATTTGAACGTGACGAGCGAGCCTGTGCTGTCAGCCTGGCTGACCACGGTGTTGGACAGCACTTCAGCGCCAGAAATCAGCGAGAAACCGCCGGGCAGGTCAATCGGCACCTCATTGCCTGATCGCATGGTGACATCGCCGTCAGGGGTTGAGACTGTCATGCTGGCCTCCCCGCTGTCCTGATCGATTGTGTATTCGCCGGTTTCCCCGTCTTCGGTTGTGAAGGTGCCTTCTGTTTCAGACCCGCAAGCCGATAGCGCCAGCGCGCCCGAGGCCAGCACCGCAAATGCCATGTAACGCATGCTCGAATCTCCCCATTGTACGAACTCTTGTCAGCGAACAGATGGAACGTGCAGAGCCGCTAGGCAACCTTGGTCCATTTGCCGCCTTCCTGCCGGAAGAAAGCGCGCTCCAGCCCGTTCTTGTCATCAAGACTGCGCCAGGTGCCGCGTGCTGCTTCGAGTGTCTCATCATCGAACAGCAGGAAGGCGCGCTCAAACCCATCAGGCGAACGGAATTCACCATCGGCGAAGATCACATGGCTCGCCTTGTTGGCAGGATCGCTGCTTGATGAGAGCAGGATCGGTTGATCCGCTGCGCCGGGGGCGGAGGCTTCGCCATGGGCAAGGAAGCTTTCAGGGCCTGCCTTCCACAAAGCGCGCGAGATTGCCTCGCGCTGTTCCGAAGACTTGCTGACGACCAGCAGCCGGTCGCCTGCATCCATCACGCGCTGGGCGATCAGGGTGACGACCTTGTCCACGGGATCGCGAGAGAGCTGCCAGAAATCGACTTTCATGAGGCAGCCTTCTTATTCGCTTTGCAACGCTGCGAACAATAGCGCACGTTGTCCCAGTCGCGTTCCCACTTCTTGCGCCAAGCAAAAGGCAGCCCGCAGGTCTCGCAGATCTTGGTCGGAAGATCGCTTTTCCTGCGCATGCGCGCCATCTTAACGACCCATCGCAGCGTTGGCTGAGGCCACTGGCACCTATTCCACGTTGTCAGCGACGAACTTGTCGATCAGGCGAGCGCCATACCCGGTTGCGCCCTTGTCATGCGCGTGACCCGGCTTGTCCGACCAGACCATGCCCGCAATGTCGCAGTGCGCCCAAGCGGTGCCCTTTTTGATAAAGCGCTGAAGGAACTGGGCCGCCGTGATCGAACCTGCTCCACGCCCGCCAATATTCTTCATGTCGGCAATCGGGGAATCGATCAGTTTGTCGTAAGCAGCGCCAAGCGGCATTTGCCACAGCTTGTCATTGACGGACTTACCCGCCGAAACCAGCTTTCCGGCAAGGTCATCATCATTGGCAAACACGCCGCCATGTTCATTGCCGAGCGCGATGATCATCGCACCCGTCAGCGTCGCAAAATCGACGATATGCGCAGGGTCATATTGCTCCTGTGCCCAATGCAGCGCATCGCTCAGCACCAGACGGCCTTCGGCATCGGTGTTAAGCACTTCGATGGTCTGACCGCTCATCGAGGTGAGCACATCACCCGGGCGGATAGCATTGCCATCAGGCATGTTTTCAACCAGCCCCATAACACCGACCACATTGGCCTTGGCCCGGCGGCTGACCAGCGCCAGCATTCCGCCTGCGACCGCGCCAGCGCCGCCCATATCCCACTTCATGTCTTCCATGCCGGGGCCAGGCTTCAAGGAAATGCCGCCCGTGTCGAAGGTCACGCCCTTGCCGACGAACACGCTCGGCTTGGCGCCTTCTTCGCCGCCGTTCCAACGGATTGCGAGCAGCCGCGATGGTCGCGCTGACCCTTGCCCGACGCCCAGCAGAGCGCCCATGCCAAGCTCTTCCATTTCCTTTTCGCCCAGCACGGTGATCTCCGCCCCGGTACCGGCAAAGGCTTCTTCGCACAGCGAAACAAAGCTTTCGGGATAGAGGATATTGGCAGGCTCGGTGATCAGCTTCTTGGTGAACTCGACACCCTTTGCGATCGCAGCCTCGCGTTCCCATGCGTCCTGTGTGCCATCAGGCGCGCCGATGACATGCACGCTTTCGAGTGTGACTTTCTTGTCGTCGGCAAGCTTGGTGCGATAGTGATCGTGCGACCAGCTGCGAAGGCGCAGACCGATCAGCGCCGCTGCCGCTTCCTCGCCCGACAGGCCAGCCTGGCCAAGATCAAGCACCATCTGGGTCTCGCCCGAACGCAGATATTTTGCGGCAAGCGCTGAACCGGCGCGCTCGACATTCAGCCTGCGGTTGTCAGCGCTCGCCTCGCCAGCACCCGAAATCGCAATCCGGCTCAGCGCATCGCCATCGCTCACAAAGCCTTCGAACACCTGGCCTGCTGCGCCTTTAAAGCGAGCCGCTTCTGCGCCCTCGCTGATCGCGGCGGGAAGCTCACCAAGGCTATCCCCTTTGTTGACGATCCGGGCAGTCAGACGGATGGCTGCGGGCGGTGTATCGGCGAAGAGAATCTGCATGGCTGCTCCGGTTAATCGCGTCGCTCGTTTCAAGCGAGAATGTATGGCGGAGCAAATCTCCACTCGACCGGGCGCCTAGAACGCTCTGTCGGGGATCAGATCGCCGCCGGGGAATGGCGATTGCGATTAAGCGCGAGCGGTGCAATAGGCAAGCCATGTCGAATGGGATGGCAAGGTCTGCGTGACGTGAAGAGAACAGGTTTGTCGCGTCCAATGACCAGCGAGCTGGCAATCGCGGCGTTTGCAGCATGCAGCGGTGCGCTCGTTTTTCCAACTTCGGCGCATGCTTTCACCTTTGATCTGGAGCACGCTGCGGCAGGCGCAAACCTTGCCGTGCAAGAGGACCTGTCCTCGCCGCTTCCTGCCTCCTCTGACGAACCAGACGCGCCGGGTATCGAGCCTGATCTTCCTGCAACCGGCGAACAGATCGCGTTCGAGGCCGAACAGGTGGCGTTTGACAGCGAAGCCGATGTGCTGGTTGCGCGCGGCAATGTGATCCTGAGATCCGATCGCGCTTCGGTGCGCGCGGATGAAGTGACCTGGGACCGCAAGAGCGGCTCGATCATCGCACGCGGAGCGGTTCGCTTCGTCGATGATTCGGGCAATCAAATTTTCACTGAGACGATCGAGCTCAATGACGAGTTCGAAGCAGGGGCAATGGATGAATTGCTGCTCGCGCTTAGAGCTGGCGGGCGGCTTGCCGCGCGCTCTGCCGCGCGCAGCGAAGATGGCACAGTGCTGTTGACTGATGCCGCTTACACGGCCTGTGCGGTCAGCGATGAACAGGGATGCGACAAGGATCCTTCCTGGCGGATCACCGCAGACCGCGTGACTTATGATCCAGACGACAACCGGGTGCGCTTCAACGGTGCGGTGCTTGAACTGTTCGGGGCGCGCATCCTGCCTTTGCCGGGCCTTGCAATCCGCACCGATGGCCGCGCGGAAAGCGGGTTTCTGGTGCCCAATATCCGTTTTGATCAGGTCAACGGGCTTGAGGTTCAGGGCGAATATTACTGGCGCGTCGCCGACAATCAGGACCTGACGCTGGGCGCACGGGTTTATTCCGATGTGGCGCCGATGGTGTCTGCACAGTGGCGCCACCTTACCGGCAAGGGCGCTTATCAGATCACTGGCTATGCGACTTCAAGCCGGCGGGTGTCCAATTTCGGCGCAACGCCGACGACGCAAAGCGATCCGCGCGGCTATCTGTTTGCCAATGGCCGCTTTCAGTTTGACCCAGAATGGAGCCTGACCGGATCGGTTCGGCTGGCCAGCGACCGGACCTTCCTGCGCCGCTATGACCTCAGCCGCGATGATCGCTTGCGCTCAACCATCAATCTCGAACGGATTGACGACAATTCCTATCTGAGCATTGCGGGGTGGGCGACACAGACGCTCAGGATCAATGCCGAACAAGGCCAGATTCCGCTCGCCCTGCCTGCCTTTGATTATCGTCACAATCTCGATGACCCGGTGCTTGGCGGGAAAGTCCAGCTGCAGGCGAACACGCTCAGCCTCATTCGCAATGACGGGCAGGACACGCAGCGCGCCTTTGCGGGCGCACGTTGGGACCTGCGCACGCTTACCGGTTTCGGACAGGTGGTGACTTTCACGGGCCTTGCCCGCGGAGATGTTTACAACACCAATGACACGCTCTCGACGCTGACAGCGGTGTATCGCGGCAATGAAGGCTGGACCACGCGCGGGGTTGCAACCGCTGCGGTCGATATCGAATGGCCGTTTGTGGGCGAAGCGTTTGGCGGCACGCAGGTGCTCAAACCGCGTGTCCAGATTGTCGCCAGTCCATCGATCCGCAATCTCGCCGTGCCCAACGAAGATGCCCGCGCGATTGACCTTGAAGATTCGAACCTCTTCGCGCTCAACCGCTTTGCCGGATATGACCGGGTCGAAGACGGGACACGGGTGACCTGGGGGGTCGATTGGGAACTGACCAAGCCGGGATGGCGGATCAAAACCAATGTCGGCCAATCCTTCCGCCTGACCAATGGGCAGCAAGAGATCTTCCCGGACGGCACCGGCCTTTCAGAACGGGTGAGCGATTTCGTTGGCCGGACAGAGGTGCGCTATCGCAATTTCCTCTCCTTCACCCACCGCTTCCGCATCGACAAGGACAATCTGGCGGTGCGCCGCAACGAAATCGACGCGACAATCGGTTCGCAGCGCAATTATGTCGAACTGGGTTATCTGCGGCTCAACCGGGACATTCAAACGGTGGAAGATTTGCGCGACCGCGAGGAAATCCGCGCAGCCGGCCGCTTTACGATCGGACGGCACTGGTCGGTGTTTGGTTCGGGCGTCGTCAATCTCACCAGCGCGGCAGAAGACCCTGTTTTTGCCCCTGACGGGTTTGAGCCGATCCGCACCCGTTTCGGCGTTGCTTATAGCGATGATTGCATTGAATTCGGTGCGACATGGCGCCGCGACTTCATCACCGCAGGCGACGCAGAGCGCGGAAACAGTTTCCAGGTGTTCTTCGCGCTGCGCAATCTTGGCTTCCGCTAGGCCATTATCATGCCCCTCCCCCGGATTTGCGCGGCTTCGCGTTGGCAGCGCGCAAAAAAGTCGGTAAGGCGCGCGGCTAGGCGGCACTCAGCCTGTGTTAAGCCGGGTTAGGGCACCGGGCTGACCATGATGAAGCCGCTTCAGGTCGCAAGGAAGTTGGGCGGTTGCGACCGCAAGCAAGAGATTAATCGGGATTGATTGGGACTACGAACGTGACGTTGAAGGCATTTTCCTCCATTCGAAATTCGTTGAGCGTGCTTGCGCTTGCTGGGCTGGTTGCTGGTCCGATTGGCGCGCAAACCAGCGCTGTTCCAAGCGCGGATAACCCGCTTGGCATTCCGCAGAACTTCACGGTTTACGGCAGCGAAAACCCCAATGAACGGTCCGCCACTGCGGTTGTGAACGGCTATGTCATCACCGGCACTGACATTGATCAGCGCGTGATGCTTGTCACCAATGCCGCCGAAGCAGAGGTTTCGGCTGAGGAATTGCAACGTCTGCGTGTGCAGGTGCTGCGCAATCTGATTGATGAAACGCTCAAGATTCAGGCCGCGCAGGCTCAGGAAATCGGCGTTGAACGCGCTCAGGTGGAAGAAACCTATCAGCAGCTCGCCGCCCAGAACTTTGGCCAGAACCCAGAGCGTATGGATGAGTATCTGCAATCGATCGGTTCCTCGCCCAATGCGCTCAAGCGTCAGATCGAAGGCGAAATCGCGTGGGAGAACCTCATCCGCCGCAACATCTCGCCCTTTGTCAACGTATCGGCTGAAGAGGTGACCGGCGTTCTTGAACGGCTCGAAGAAGCGCGCGGCACTGAAGAATACCGGCTCGGCGAAATTTACATGAACGCCACGGCTGAAAATCAGGAAGCGGTGATCCAGAACATGCAGCGGATCATGGAACAGCTTCAGGGCGGCGGCAGCTTCGTTGCCTATGCGCGCCAATTCTCCGAAGCATCGACCGCGATCCAGGGCGGCGACACCGGCTTCCTGCGGCTTGCCACACTGCCGCAGCAGATGGCCGATGCGGTGCGCCAGATGCAGCCAGGCCAATTGGTCGGACCTATCGCCATTCCGGGCGGTTTCACGATTATCTATCTGATCGACCGCCGGCAGGTTCTGACTGCGGACCCACGCGATTCGCTCCTTAGCCTCAAGCAAATCTCGATCGCCTTTGCTCCTGATACTACCGATGCCGATGCCAACGCGAAGATTGAGGAATTCGGCCTGTTCGTGAACTCTCTGCGCAGCTGCAACGAAGCGGAAACAGCGCGCTCTGTGCTGGGCGCGACGGTTGTGTCCAACAACCAGATCCAGGCGCGTCAGCTGCCCGAACAGCTTCAGAACATCCTCTTGAACATGCAGGTTGGTCAGACCACCCCGCCCTTTGGCAGCCCGCAGGAAGGCGTGCGCGTGCTGATGCTGTGCGGACGGGATGAGCCTGAAAATGCAGGCGCACCGACCTTCCAATCGGTGATGAACAACATCGAGAGCGAGCGTATTAACAAGCGCGCGCAGCGCTATCTGCGCGACCTGCGCAACGACGCCTATATCGAATACAATTAAGACGCCGGGGGCTGGTCTTGTCGGGTGCAGGTTTGTCTGACGGACCGCTTGCGGTCTCGCTTGGTGATCCGGCGGGCATTGGGCCCGAAATCATCCTTGCAAGCTATCAACGGCTAAGAGGCGCTGATCGCGCTTTCTTCGTCGTTGGCGGCGCGGACGTGCTGCGCGCGGCGATTGCACGCAGCGGGCTTGATTGCGCAGCCGTTCCCATCGAAGAGCCAGCCGAAGCCGCCGAAGCCTTTGCTCGCGGCCTGCCCGTAATCGCCGGAGCCGACGCTGCCTATACACCGGGTGAGCCTGACGATGATGGCGCTGCGCTTGCGCTCCATTCGCTGGCCGAGGCAACGCGCAGCGTCCTGCTCGGCCATGCGAGCGCGCTTGTCACAGCCCCTGTCAGCAAAGCGCAATTGGGCAAGGTAGGGTTCGAATTTCCCGGTCAGACAGAGTTTCTCGCGCAGGTCTGCGGGCTGGCACCTGAAGATGCGGTGATGATGCTCGCCGGGCCATCTTTGCGCACCGTGCCGCTTACGGTCCATGTCGCGCTTGCCGATGTGCCAGGCCTGATCACGCGCGAATTGATTGAACACAAGGCGCGCATTGTCGCATCAGGCCTTGCGCGCGATTTCGGGATCGATGCCCCGCGCCTCGCCATTGCGGGGCTGAACCCTCATTCGGGTGAAGACGGCCAGTTCGGCGATGAAGAAGGCCGGGTGATTGAACCGGCGATTGCCGCTCTCGCCGATGAAGGCCTGAGAGTGGCAGGCCCCGTGCCGGGAGACGCGCTGTTCACGCCAATCATGCGGCGCGGCTATGATGCGGCGCTGTGCATGTATCACGATCAGGCGCTGATCCCACTGAAAGCGCTCGAATTTGATCAGGGGGTGAATGTCACGCTGGGCCTGCCGATCATCCGCACATCGCCCGATCATGGCACGGCGTTTGACATTGCAGGCACCGGGCGGGCCAATCCCGATGCGATGGTGGCCGCGCTGTGTATGGCGGGCGATTGCGCGGACAAGCGCGCCGGTGGCTGATCTTCCGCCCATTCGCGAAACGATTGCGCGCCACGGCCTGTCAGCCTCAAAGGCACTGGGCCAGAACTTCCTGCTCGATGAACAATTGCTCGCCCGTATCGCAGCGCTTCCCGGCGATCTTGACGGGGCGCGCGTGCTGGAAGTCGGGCCCGGCCCCGGCGGATTGACCCGCGCATTGTTGCGAGCAGGCGCGCGTGTCACCGCGATTGAAATGGATGCGCGCTGCCTTCCCGCTCTGGCGGAACTGGGTGATGCCTTCCCCGGACAGCTTACCGTGATCGAAGGCGATGCGATGAAGCTTGACCATGCACAGGTGATGGAAGGCGAACCGTTCCATGTGCTTTCCAACCTGCCTTACAATGTCGGCACCGCCCTGTTTGTGAAATGGCTGTCAGGGGAACAATGGCCGCCGCTGTGGCAATCGCTCACGCTGATGTTCCAGCGCGAGGTGGCTGACCGGATCGTCGCGCAGCCAGGCGGTTCTGCCTTTGGCCGCCTTGCCGTTCTCGCGCAGTGGCGGGCTGAGGCTAAGCTGGCGATGAAGGTCCACCGCAGCGCCTTTACCCCGCCGCCCAAGGTGATGAGCGCGATTGTCCATGTGACGCCCGCCGCTGCGCCTGCGGGCGTGAAGGCGCGCACGCTCGAACGGCTGACGGAAGCGGCCTTTGGTCAGCGCCGCAAGATGCTTCGCCAAAGCCTTAAAGGCGTGCCCGGCGCGCTTGATGCGATGAGCGCGGTCGGGATTGACGAAACGCGGCGCGCAGAAACGCTCAGCGTCGAGGAATTCGTAAAGCTTGCCAAAGCGCTTGGCTGATCGCGGCGGCGCGGCGGCTACAAACAGCGACAATCCGATACTGGCACTGGCGCGCAGATCGCGCTCTAACGCTGTCCATAGGTGGCATCCAAGAAACACCGATGGGGTATGATGATGAATGCAAACAGGTTTCTTGCCGTATCAGCTTTGGCACTCTCAACAGCAGTTTTGAGCGCGTGCGGAGGCGATGATAGCTCGCCTGCGCCCAGCGCATCGGCCCCTGCCCCTACGCCCACTCCCTCACCAAGCCCCAGCCCTTCGCCAACGCCGTCACCCACGCCAACATCATCGGGCGCCGCCAACCAGGTTGTTCTGGCCGATGTGCAATATGGCACCGGCGCGACCGCGACCGGATCGATCGATCTCCTGCTCGATATCTACCAGCCTGATGAACCGTGCAGCGGCAATCGGCCTACCGTTTTGTTCGTCCATGGTGGCGGGTTTCGCAGCGGCGACAAGGACAGCGGCAATGTCCGTTTCCGCGCCGAGGAAATGAACGCGCGCGGGTTCAACTTTGTCTCGATCAATTATCGGCTCGAACCTGATGTGCCGGTCCCTTCAGCCGAGTTCGCAGCGGTGGTCGATGATATCATTGCCGACGGTTTTGGCGACCCGACCGAACCGCGCCTTGATGCGATCGCCGCCGCGTTCGAGGATACCGTCACCGCACTCAATTTCCTGCGCGACAATCAGGATACCTATTGCACCGACACATCGCGGCTTGCCTTTTGGGGATCATCGGCAGGTGCCTTCACGGTCTTGCAGGTGGCCTATGGTCTGAACCAGTTCGGCATAGATCGCCCCGAGCCGCGGGTTGTGATCGATTATTGGGGCGCGTTGCTGCGACCCTCTGACCTTGAAGTGGGCGAAGCGCCTTTCCTTGTGATCCACGGGACCGAAGACAACACGGTTGACTATGAAAATGCGGTGTTGCTTACCAACCGCGCCAACATCGTCGCGGTCAGCCATGCCTTTTACACCGTTCTGGGAGCCGGGCATGGCGGACGCGCAACAGGGATCGACACCAACACGGTTGACGGCCAGACCCTGCACGAGATCACCTTCGACTTTGTCGAAGCGCATCTGACTGGCGGGACGCCGGTCTATCAAACGGTTGAGATCAACCCCTAAGCGGCGCTTACCCCGCCTTCTTCACCTGACGCCAGCTGTGCAGCAGCGGTTCGGTGTAGCCCGAAGGCTGCTCGACACCCTTGAAGATCAGATCACGCGCCGCGCTGAAGGCGGGCGCATCTTCATTGCCGGTAAGCGGCAGATAGGTCGGATCGCCTGCATTTTGCGTATCGACCTTGACCGCCATGCGGGTGAGCGAGGCCATAACCTGTTCCTCGGTCACAACACCGTGGAGCAGCCAATTGGCGATATGCTGTGACGAAATCCTCAAGGTCGCGCGGTCTTCCATCAGGTCCACATCGTTGATGTCAGGCACTTTGGAACAGCCAACACCGGCATCGACCCAGCGCACCACATAGCCAAGCAAGCCCTGGCAATTGTTGTCGAGTTCCTCGGTCAGTTCCTCATCCGACCAGTTCACCCCGTCAGCAAGCGGGATCGAGAGCAGCGCATCAAGCCCGGCGGGCTCTGGCAGGGCCTTTTGAATGTCGAACACGTTTTCTGCGTGATAATGCAGGGCATGGAGCGTCGCAGCGGTGGGTGACGGCACCCATGCTGTGTTGGCCCCGGCGCGCAAATGGCCGATTTTTTCGACCATCATCTGACCCATCAGATCAGGTGCGGCCCACATGCCCTTACCGATCTGCGCCTTGCCCGAAAGCCCGTGCGCAAGGCCAATCGCAACGTTGCGCGCTTCGTAGGATTGGAGCCAGTCCGAACCTTTCATCGCGCCTTTGCGCATCATCGGCCCCGCCCGCATCGAAGTGTGGATTTCATCGCCCGTGCGATCAAGGAAGCCGGTGTTGATGAACACGATCCGGTCGCGCACAGCATGGATACAGGCGGCAAGGTTGGCCGACGTGCGCCGCTCTTCATCCATCACGCCGACCTTGATCGTGTGACGCGCAAGGCCAAGCAGGTCCTCAACCGCATCGAAGAGATCATTGGTGAACGCGCATTCTTCCGGTCCGTGCATCTTGGGTTTCACGATGTAGATGCTGGCGTGCCTGGAATTGCCGTATTTCGCATGACCTTCAACATCGAGCGTGCTGATCGCAGAGGTGAACACCGCATCCATGATGCCTTCGGGGATCTCAGAGCCATCAGGCAGCAGGATCGCCGGATTGGTCATCAGGTGGCCGACATTGCGCACGAACATCAGGCTGCGCCCGGCCAGCGATTGCGCATTGCCATCGCGATCCGTGTAGCTCTTGTCGCCATTGAGTTTGCGGGTCAGCGTCACCCCGCCCTTTTCAAAGCTTTCTTCAAGATCGCCGCGAATGATGCCGAGCCAGTTGGTGTAAGCGAGCAGCTTGTCCTCGCCATCCACAGCGGCAACCGAATCTTCGCAGTCAGCAATCGTGGTGAGCGCCGCTTCGACATTGATATCCGCAATGCCCGCTTTGTCGGTCTTGCCGATTGAATCCTCGCGGTCGAACACGACTTCGATGTGAAGGCCATTGTTGACGAACAGCAGACCCTTTTCGGTCTTGCCGACATATTGGCTTTCATCGACCAGCTTGCCGTCATTTTCATCAGCAAGATCAGCCCAGCTTTGATCGACCAGCGGCAGCGCCTCATCAAGGAATTGCCGCCCGCGCGCGATCACCGCTGCGCCGCGCTCTTCGTCATAGCCGCCCGGACGCGCCGCCGGAGCATCAAGCGCATCGGTGCCGTAGAATGCATCATAAAGCGAACCCCAGCGCGCATTGGCTGCATTCAGCAGGAACCGCGCATTGAGGATCGGCACAACCAGCTGCGGCCCGGCCATGGTCGCAATCTCGGCATCGACATTCTGCGTGCCGATCTGAAAGTCACCGGGTTCAGGAACGAGATAACCGATCTCTTCGAGAAAGGCGCGATAGGCCACCGGATCATGCGGCTTGCCTGCACGGCCCGTATGCCAGGTGTCGATCTGCGCCTGAAGGTCTTCGCGCTTGGCCAAAAGCGCAGCGTTGCGCGGCGCCATTTCACCCAGCAGCGCGGCAAAGCCCTGCCAGAAACTGTCGGCATCGCGGCCAAGCGGGCCGAGAACCTCGTTTTCAAGGAAGCCTGCGAGCTTTTCATCTACGCAAAGCCCGGCGCGGGTGGTCATGCTGGTCATGTATGTCCTCAAGACTCGATAAGGTTGGTAACCGGTCCCGGGGGAGGAGAACGCTGCTGCCTATGGCCAAAGCGAGGCCGGATTGCAACGGGTTGGAAGTGGCGAATAGCAGCGCTAGAGGTGGTTTCCGATGAAACCTGCATTCCTTTCCGAAATCGACGCTCAAACCATGCTTGATCAGGTCATGTCATGGTGCGCGATCAACACCGGTACGGCCAATCTCGATGGGCTGGCAGCGCAGGCCGATATTTTGGCAGATGCGTTCTCTGCGCTTCCCGGCACGGTGGAACTGGTTGATCCTGCCCCTGTCACTGTCATTGCCCCTGATGGCAGCGAGGTCGAAAAGCCCCATGGCAAGCATTTGGTGGTCCGGGTGCGGCCAACCGCCAATCGCCGGATCTTGCTAACAGGTCATATGGACACGGTGTTTCCCAAGGACCACCATTTCCAAACGCTCACCTGGCTTGAAGACGGAGTGCTTGGCGGGCCGGGCGTTGCCGATATGAAAGGCGGGATCGCCGTTATGCTGCATGCGCTTATGGCGTTTGAGACAACCGCATCAGCCGGCTCGCTCGGTTATGATGTGCTGCTCAATTCGGACGAGGAGACCGGATCGCTTGCCAGCGCTGATCTGATTGCGGAATTGGCGCGGGGCAAGTTGGCCGCGCTGACCTTTGAACCGGCTGCCTTGCCGGATGGCACGCTCGCCCATGCGCGCGGCGGCAGCGGCAATTACTCGGTCATCATCACCGGCAAATCCGCTCATGCCGGGCGCAACCCTGATGATGGCCGCAATGCGATTGTCGCTGCGGCTGATCTGGCAGTGCGGCTAAAGGCGCTCCATTGCGAGGAAATCTCCGTCAATCCGGCCAAGATCGAAGGCGGCTCTGCCAATAATGTGGTTCCCGATCATGCGGTCCTGCGCTTCAACATTCGCCCCAAAAGCAATGAGGCGGCAGAGAAATTTGATCAGGATTTGAATGATCTGCTGGCCATGGTTGAAATGGCACATGAGGTTGGTACGCATCGCCATGGCGGTGTCACCCGCCCGCCAAAGCCGGTTGACGACACCGCCCAGAAACTGTTCGACCTCGTGCGCGAATGCGGGGCGGAACTGGGTCTCGACATCAAGTGGAAATCAACGGGCGGAGTGTGCGATGGCAACAACATTGCCGCCTGCGGGGTCCCCGTGGTCGATACGATGGGCGTGCGCGGCGGCTCGATCCACAGCCCGCAGGAATTTCTCATCACTGATAGCCTTGCCGAACGCGCCGCTTTGTCTGCGCGTGTCATCCAACGCCTTTCCGAAGGAGCGATCAATTGACCGTTCGCCTGCGCGCCGCGCGCACTTCCGATCTTGAGCATCTTTATGAGATGGCCAAGCTCACCGGAGGCGGGTTCACCAACCTCCCGCCTGATCGCCCTGCCCTCACCGCCAAGCTTGAGCGCGCCGTAGAAGCCTTCGCCAACACCGAAGATGAGTTGGTGGATGAACAATTTGTCCTCGTGCTCGAAAACCTCGCGACAAAGAAGGTCGTCGGCACCTGCCAGCTGATGACCAAGGTCGGGCAGCAATGGCCGTTTTATTCCTACAGGCTCAACACGCTGACCCAGTATTCGAAAGAGCTTGATCGCACAGTGCGCGCGGAAATGCTCAGCCTTGTCACCGATCTTGAAGGGTCAAGCGAGGTTGGCGGCCTGTTCCTGCATCCCAATGAACGCGCGGGCGGGCTTGGCCTGCTGCTGGCGCGCAGCCGCTATCTGTTTGTCGCCATGCACCGCAAACGCTTTGCCGATCGCATCCTTGCCGAACTGCGCGGCATTATCGATGAACGCGGCGGATCGCCCTTCTGGGACGGTGTTGCCGGGCGATTTTTCGGAATGGGCTTTCAGGAAGCCGATTATTTCAACGCGATCAACGGCAATCAGTTCATCGCTGACCTGATGCCCAAGCACCCGGTCTATATCTCGATGCTGTCAGAAGACGCGCGCAGCGTCATCGGCGTCCCTCATCCAACCGGGCGCGCGGCGATGCGGATGCTCGAGAATGAGGGCTTTCGCTATGATGGCTATGTCGACATTTTCGACGGCGGCCCCAGCATGGTTGCCCGCACTGACGATGTGACCAGCGTCAAGAACTCGGTCAAAGCCAAGGTTGTTGATGTTGATCTGCAGGAAGGCGAACGCGCGATCCTTGCAACGGGGCAGCTTGAGACGTTCCGGGCCTGCTATGGCGCGCGCCTGCTCGACACCGATAGCGGCGTTGCAATCGATGCGGCGGCGGCTGATGCGCTTGACGTGGGTGTTGGCGACACAGTGTGGAGCGTTGCGCGATGAGCGGGCCTGATACCCTCAAAGAGATCAATTTCGACGGGATTGTCGGCCCTTCGCACAATTATGCAGGCCTCAGCCTCGGCAATATTGCGAGCGCGAGCCACAAGGGCGATCCCTCCTACCCCCGCGCTGCCGCGCTTCAGGGGGTGGAGAAGATGCGCGGCAATCTCGCCCGCATTGGTGTTCAGGGCTTCCTGTTGCCGTTGCCGCGTCCCAATGCGCTGCTCGAAGGCGTGCTCGCTTATGATGGGAGCGAGGCTGCAGCCCTGCGCGCAGCGCCGTGGTCAGCATCAAGCATGTGGACCGCAAACGCTGCGACGGTGTCGCCCGCGCCTGATACAGCCGATGGCAAATGCCACCTGACCGTTGCCAACCTTGTGACCATGCTGCACCGCGCGCAGGAATGGCCCGATACGCTGCGCCAGCTCGACATTGCCTTTGGCGATCCCGACCACTTCACCGTGCACGGCCCTGTCCCGCCGACCTTTGGTGATGAAGGCGCTGCCAATCACGGGCGCTTTTGCGAAGGCCATGGGCAAGTTGGCGTCGAACTGTTCGTTTATGGCAGAACGGGCGGCAAATTCCCCGCGCGCCAGCACGAACAGGCAAGCCGCCTTGTCGCGCGCAAACACGGGCTTGACCCGGCGCGCTGTGTGTTCATCGAACAAAACCCGGCTGCGATCGAAGCGGGCGCGTTTCACAATGACGTGGTCTCTGTGGTGAACGAAAGGGTGCTGTTCACGCACGAAGAAGCCTTCGCCGATCAGGCCGGCGCCTATGACACGATCCGGGCCGCTTTCCCCGCGCTTGAAGTGGTCGAAGTGCCCTCAAGCGCGGTCAGCATCGAAGAGGCAATCCGGACCTATCTGTTCAACGCGCAGCTGATCACGCTGCCCGATGGCGCGATGGTGCTGATCGTGCCCGAGGAATGCCGCGAAAGCGCCAGCGTGTGGTCTTATTGCGAGGCGATGATGGCCTCGAACGGGCCAATCCGCGAGGTGATCCCGGTTGATGTGCGGCAATCGATGGCCAATGGCGGCGGCCCGGCCTGTCTGCGCCTTCGCGTCGTGTGCGATCCGGCGACAGTGGACCCACGCTTCCTGCTGGATGAGGCAAAGGCCGATGCGCTTGAGGCGGTGATCGCACAAAGCTGGCCTGAACAGATCGACCCCACTGATCTCGGCAGCGAAGCGCTTGGCGCGCAGGTTATCGCCGCGAGAGAGGCGCTGCTCGATACGCTTGGGCTTGGCGAACTCGGATAATTTTCCGCAGGCACCGCACAATCACAGTTAACGCATTTGCCAGCCCGCGTCGGTTGCGCTTACACTTGCCAACACGTTAACCATTCGAAGCCGCGGATTGCCGGATTTGGCACGCCTTTTGCTCCGAATTCCTAACGAAGGAGTAAGCATGCTGCGAAAGATCGGACGGCTTTTTGTGATCAAGAATCGCATTGAAGCGTTTGTGATCATCTATGCGCTTGCTCTGGGGGCAACATCGCGCGGCCTTGCCTATCTCGAACAATATCCGCCCTATTGGGGTGAGGCACTGTTCCTTGCCGCCTGCGCCGCCGTGATGCTGGCAGGCGCGGCTATTCTGGATTCTCTGAAGGCGAAGACAGAGCTGGCGGAATTGAAAGCACAGATTGCTGGTGGTGACACAAACCGCCAGTTGGACGCTCAGTAAACCTGTCTATTCCGATGTGATAATCGCTTCGCCGTCCTCGTCATAGCGCGGCAGCAGCACGATCTCGTCTGCATCATCAACCACGAGGGTCACTTGCTTGCGGCGGAAATCGCGCCGTGCGCCGACAAACACCGCTTCAAGCCGGGTCTGGCCGCGCACCACGACGCGGCGATTGCGGAAATAGCTGCGCAGGGTCTGAAGCGAAGGCTCTGCCACGCGCCGTTCGCGATCCGCCTCGACGATAATCTCTGCATCGTCATCATATTCGATCGTGCCCTCAACCAACGGGGTTGCGACATTGAGAATGTCGTACAGCGTTTGTTCGTCGATCTCGATGATGATGAGATTGGGATGCTTGCCGCTGCGCCGGGCGCTGGGCAGGCCGCCAATGCCAGAACGGCTGGATGTGTTGATCCCGGCAGAACCCAGCACCGCGAGCTCTTCCAAAGGGTTGCCCTGCATATCCATGCTGAGCAATTCGAAATGATCATCAACGCGGCGCACGGCAACAACATCCATGATCAAGGCCATGTCAGCATCGCTGTCAGAGCCGCGCCGGCGTGCCGCGCGTTGAAAATCGCGCGGTTGCAGGCAATCGACCGAGCACACCTGTCTGAGGCGCGAGAGATATTCCTGATAGGTTTCAGCTGAGGCAGGGGCTGGAGCGCTGAGCGAGACGGCAACAAACCCCATCACTGCAAGGATAAACTGGCTCAACCCAAGTTTCACTGGCCACTCCCACCAAAAGCAAGGTGGGGGGTTCTGTTGCTAGGCCCCCCCGGGCCC
>CAYUCZ010000045.1:0-23781 GCA_964443505.1 uncultured Porphyrobacter sp.
GCATGACCGGCGCGCGCTGCACCGGCCACGCGCTGATCGAAGGCAAGCGCCGCGGTGCGAAGTATGTTGTCGTCACTATGTGCGTCGGCGGCGGCATGGGCGCAGCGGGCCTGTTCGAGGTCTTCTAAACCGAACAGCTCAACCAAGCTTCAAGAAGGGCGGCGCGGGGAATATTCTCGCGCCGCCTTTTTGTTTGTCCGTTCCCCCATCCGCGTTACCATTGGCACTGCGGGCGCGGTGGTGTGCGAGGCAAGTTATGCCACCAGCCAGAGCAAAGCAGTGCCAGGGAGGGGCAAAGCATGCGACTGAAACATCCCCGGATTGAGCCGGTTGATCTCAACCAGCTCGACGAAACGCAGCGGGAGGTGCTTGCGCCTTTTGCCAATCCTGAAAACATGGTCGGCGGCGGTAAAGTGCTCAACATCTTCCGCACGCTAGTCCATGCCCCCAAGGCATTGCGCGCCTTTCTGGGCTGGGGGAATTACATCCTCTCGCGCCGCAATGACCTGCCTGAGCGCGAGCGAGAAATGGTGATCTTGCGTACCGGCTGGAATTGTCGGTCAGGCTATGAATTCGCGCAGCACACGCGCATCGGCCGCAATTGCGGGCTGAGCGGTGAAGAGATCGCGCGGATCAAGCTCGGCCCTGATGCGCCGGGTTGGACGAATATCGAAAGCGCAATGTTGCGCGCGGCGGACGAGCTTCACGCAGACCAGTTCGTGTCTGATCAGACCTGGTCCGAGCTTGCCGAACTGGGCGATAAGGGGCGGATGGATCTGGTGTTCACCGTTGGCCAGTACACGCAGGTTTCGATGATGCTGAACAGCTTTGGCATTCAGCTCGAAGATGGCGATGCGCCTGATCCGGACCTTGATCACACCGCTTGATCAGCCGAAGCAGCGCAGCGCGGCACGACGGGGCAGGGGAAGTTCAGCCCCTATCCGTGCGCTGCAATGAACTCTTCAACCACAGGGGCGACCTTGGTGCGCCAGCGGCTGCCGTTGAAGATGCCGTAATGTCCTGCGCCTTCGGCCATGTAATAGCGCTTCTTGTCGTCATCGAGGCCGGTCGCGAGCTTGAGCGCCGCCTTGGTCTGGCCAAGGCCTGAGATATCGTCGCGCTCTCCCTCAATCGCGAGCAGCGCGGTGTCAGTGATCTGCGAGAGGTCGACAATCTCGCCCTTGTGGCGAAACTCGCCATTGGGGATCGAGTGTTTCTGGAACACTTCCTCGACCGTCTGAAGGTAGAATTCCGCCGTCATATCGCACACCGCGCGGTATTCATCGTAGAACGCCTTGGTCGCATCAGCGCTTTCCTCATCGCCAAGAGTGAGGTGTTTGAACATCTCGTAATGGCTCATCATGTGGCTTTGCAGGTTCATGCTCATGAAGGCTGAAAGCTGCATGAAGCCGGGATAGACGAGCCGTCCCGCGCCGCGATAATTCATCGGCACACGGGCGATCACCGATTGGCGGAACCATTCGATCGGGCGGTTCATCGCGTGATCGTTGACCGTTGTCGGGCTCTCGCGGGTGTCAATTGGCCCGCCCATCATCGTCAGCGTTTGCGGCGTCGCGGGCGAATTGTGCTGATTGAGCAAGGCTGTGGCGGCAAAGGCGGGAACCGAAGGCTGGCAAACCGCCATCATATGCGGCCGATCGCCCCCTTTGTTAGCGGACTCCAGCCGCACCTGTTCGAGAAAGTCGATCAGATAGTCGATATAGTCATCGAGATCGAAACGGCCTTCATGGACCGGCACCAGCTTCGCATCGGCCCAATCGGTGATGTAGACGATGCAGCTCTTGAGCATGCGCTCAACCGTTCCGCGCAGCAGCGTAGCGTAATGCCCGCTCATCGGGGCAACGATCAGCAGGCGCGGCGAGCTTTCCGGCAGGCCGGTATGGCGAAAGCGTTTGAGGTCTCCGAACGGGCGATTGACGACGGTTGCTTCTTCGACAGGGTGAAGCTCGCCATCCACCTCGACCTCGGTGATGCCAAAGGCAGGCTTGCCATAATGGGCGGTCGCATGAGCGAACACGTCAAGCGCGTTTGCCGCCATGCCACCAATGCCCCAATAGCTGAGCGGATTGGCCGGGCTGGAGAGCATTTCGGAGCTGATCGAGGCCAGTGAGCTGACCGAGTTCATCCAGCTGCGTTGCAATTCATAGGCTTGGTAAAGCATCGGCTGTCACGTTCCTTGATTCCCGCTGTGGGTTTGCGCGCCTGCGCTTCTTCGGCGCGGTGCGGCATCAAAACTTCGCACCCAAATGCGCCTTCCGAGTTAATTGTGCAATGCACAAATGCCACGCAAATCCCGATATGGGCCAAGCCAGTGTGCTTTTTGCACGTGAAATTCGGACTCAGCGTCGCTAGATCAACCGAGATATGACCGGGGATCTCAGCGAAATTACCGAAAATCCGGAGCAGGATGACGTTCTGGATGGGGCGCAGGACGATGCAGCCGAAACGGAGGCGGGTGCGCCGAAGAAGCCGCGCTCGCTGGCGCCCTTGCGCATGGTCTTTCGCGAGGCAGGCAAATATCCGCGCCAGATCAGCTATGCGCTTGCGGCTCTTCTGGTAACCGCGCTCGCGACGCTGGCGATTCCCTGGCGGTTCAAGGTCATTATCGACGATGCCTTTGGCGGTGTCGCCGGGCCCGAAGAGATCGGCCACGCATTCCAGTACCTGCTGATGATCGTCGTCATCCTCGGCTTTGGTACAGCTGCGCGGTTCTACTTTGTCAGCTGGATTGGAGAGCGGGTTGTGGCCGATATCCGGCTCAAGGTGCAGCAGAACCTGCTTCGCCTTTCGCCGGGCTTTTATGAAGAGAACAGCCCCAAGGAAATTTCGAGCCGGATGACATCGGACACCGCGATCATCGAAACGGTCGTGGGCACGACTGTATCGGTGGCGCTGCGCAACACATTGACCGGCATTGGCGGGATTGTTTTGCTGCTTTACCTCGCGCCGACGCTGACGCTGGGCCTGTTGATCGGGATCCCGCTGGTGATTGCGCCAATCGTGTTTTTCGGACGCAAGATTCGCACCGTGTCGCGTTCGAGCCAGGACCGGGTCGCTGATGTCGGCGCGTATGTCACTGAAGTGCTCTCGGGCATGAAGGTCGTGCAAAGCTTTGGCCAGGAACAGCGCGAGGGCGAACGCTTTGGCGGTGTGGTTGAGCGCACCTTTGACACAGCGCGTCGCCGCATCCTGCTGCGCGCTGCGATGACATCGATCGTGATCCTCTTGATCTTTGGCGGGATCACTCTGGTGATGTGGAACGGCGCGCTTGCCGTGTCCGAAGGTGCGATCAGCGGCGGCACTATCGCTGCCTTCGTGCTGACCGGCGGGCTTGTCGCTGGCGCGTTTGGTTCGCTGACCGAGGTTTATGGTGATCTCTTGCGCGGGGCAGGGGCGGCGAGCAGGCTTGCCGAACTGCTCGAAGCGAAACCTGCAATTGCCGCGCCTGAACGCCCGGAAAAGCTGCCCTCGCCATCGCGCGGCAGCCTGTCTTTCCGCAATGTCACCTTCCGCTATCCCGCGCGGCCAGAAACCCCCGCGCTCAAGGACTTCACCCTTGAGATCGAACCGGGAGAGACGGTCGCGATTGTCGGCCCTTCAGGGGCAGGCAAGTCGACACTGTTCCAGCTGGTAGAGCGGTTTTACGATCCGCAGGTCGGCACCATTCGCCTTGATGGCGTGCCGCTGACCATGGCGGACCCTGCCGAAATCCGCGATCGCATCGCTTTCGTTCCGCAGGATGGCGTGCTGTTCAGCGCCAATGCGCGCGACAATCTGCGTTATGGCCGCTGGGATGCGAGCGAAGAGGATATCTGGGAAGCCGCGCGCGCTGCCAACGCGCAAGATTTCCTCAAAGCGCTTCCTGAAGGGCTCGACACTTATCTTGGCGAAGGCGGCACACAATTGTCAGGTGGCCAGCGCCAGCGTGTGGCGATTGCCCGCGCTCTTTTGCGCGATGCGCCGATCCTGCTGCTTGATGAGGCGACCAGCGCGCTTGATGCGGAAAGCGAGCAATTGGTGCAGCAGGCACTCGATGAGCTGATGAAGGAGCGCACGACGTTAGTGATCGCTCACCGGCTTGCGACTGTGCGCGCAGCAGACCGGATCATCGTGCTCGATGAAGGGCAGATTGCAGAGCAAGGCACTCACGCAGAACTCAGCGCAGCCGGCGGCCTGTATGCGCGCCTTGCCTCGCTTCAGTTTGCTGCCGAAGCCGCCTGATCCGCCGGGTAAGCCCTTTCCTCACGCCGCTTGCCCTCGGCAGATTTCGACGAAGCGACGCTCGCCAGCGACAAGCGGCAACCTTGCCTGTGCGCGTGCGCTACCAGAGGGACAGGGAACGATCCTTGCAAACACATCACACGGGGACACTCATGATCCGTACTACCAAGCTCCTGCTCGCAGGAACCGCCGCCTTTGCTCTTGGCACGGCCGCGCTGGCCCATGGGGAACAGCACGACCACAACCTGCTCGAAGCGCACGAAGAATCTGGTGCAAGCGAAACGCAGGCGCCGACGATGGATTTCGGAACCTGGGGCGTAGGCCTTGCCGAGATCGACGATACCTTAAGGCCGGGCGACGATTTCAACGCCTATGTCAACGGCAAGTGGATTGCCGCCAACGAAATCCCCGCCGACCGCCAGCGTTATGGCGCGTTCGATATGCTGCGCGAGGGTTCAATCAAGGATGTGCGCGCTCTGGTTGATACGCTGGTCGCCTCTGAACCGGCTGAGGGCACTCAGGCGCGCCGGATCGTCGATGCGTACAACGCCTATATCAATGTCGATGCAATCGATGCGAGCGGCCTTGCACCTGCGCAGCCATATTTGCAGGAAATCTTTGCCGCCCCTGATCTCAACGCTCTCGCTACGCTGTTTGGCAAGACCGGCTATCCTTCGCTTGTGAGCGCTGGTGTGTCGATCGATGCGCGTAACCCCACGCAATATGTGGTTAGCATCGGTTTTGACGGCATGGGCCTGCCTGATCGCGATTATTATCTCGTCGACAGCGAGAGCAATCTGGAGATCCGCGAGAAGTACAAGCAATTGCTTGCAACGCTTCTCGGCGCGGCTGGTTATGCTGATCCGGTTGCTGCTGCCGAATCGGTCTATGCCTTCGAAGCGCAGGTCGCGAAGATTGAATGGGCCCGGCAGATTTTCCGCCGCCCGACGCTTACCTATAACGAGTTGTCTCCTGACGATCTGCGCGGATATGCGGGCGATTTCCCGATCGACACTCTGCTCGCCTCGGCCCAGCTTGACGGGCAGGCGCGTTTCCTCGCTCCGCAGATTCCGCCGACCGATGAAGAAATCGCCGAAGCTGGCCTGACCGAAGCGCAGATCGACATGATCGGCGGCGGCCTGCCCGCGATGATGGAGCTGCTGACCAACACCCCGACCGAAACGATCAAGGCGTTCATGGCAGCGCAGTTCCTCGGGAACAACGCTCCGGTCCTGTCGAGCGAGCTCGATGCCGCGGTCTTCGATTTCTACGGCAAGACGATCAGCGGGCGCGAAGAACAGCAAGAACGCTGGAAGCGTGCGATTTCCGTTGTTGAGGGATCGCTCGGCGAACAGCTTGGCGCGCTCTATGTCGAGAAGCACTTCCCGCCTGAAAGCAAGGCGCGCATGGATGAGCTGGTCGCCAATCTCACCAAGGCGATGAACGCTGCTCTCGATGAAAACGAATGGATGACCGAGGCCACGATCGAGCAGGCGCGCGAGAAGCTCAACGGCTTTGTCCCGATGATCGGCTATCCCGATGAGTTCAAGACCTATGAGGGCCTTGAGATCACTGCCGATGATCCGCTTGCCAACCGCATGGCAACCGCGCGCTGGAACGATGAGGACAGCCGTTCACGGCTTGGCACCGAAGTCGATCCGACCGAGTGGGGCATGTTCCCGCAGACGGTGAACGCGTATTATTCGCCGCTTACCAATCGCATCGTCTTCCCTGCTGCGATCCTGCAACCGCCTTTCTTCAATGGCAATGCTGACCCGGCGGTCAATTATGGCGGCATTGGCGCGGTGATCGGCCACGAGATCGGCCATGGCTATGACGATCAGGGTTCGCAGTTCGATGCCTCGGGCACGCTGCGCAATTGGTGGCAGGATGAAGACCGCGCAGGCTTTGTCGAATTCACACAGGCCATGGGCGAATTCATCGAAGCCTATTGCCCGGTCGAAGGCTCGGAAGGCCCTGAATGCCTGCGTGCTGGCCAGTCGATGGGCGAAACGCTTGGCGATGTGGTCGGCTTGCAGATGGCTTATCGGGCATACCGGATGAGCCTTGGCGGTGAAGAGGCGCCGGTGATTGATGGCCTGACCGGCGATCAGCGTTTCTTCCTTGGCTATGCGCAGATCTGGCGTGGAATGGAGCGCGAAGAGAGCCTGCGCAACCGTGTGATGACAGCCAACCACCCGCCGGGTGAATTCCGCCTCAACAACGCTGTGCGCCATACCGATGCCTGGTACGAAGCCTTTGGCGTGACCGAAGACCATGCGCTGTATCTGCCGCCAGAAAAGCGCGTGAAGATCTGGTAGGCAACTTCCGCCCTGCCCGGCGCTTGATGGCGCAAAAAAATTGACATGAGAGGCGCGCCTGCCAAGGAGCGTCTCTCATGACGTTCCTTCAGCTTCTCATCATCGCGGTGGTTCAGGGGATCACCGAATTCCTGCCGATATCTTCGTCAGGGCACCTGATCCTGATCCCTTATCTCACGGACTTTTCCGATCAGGGTCCGCTGATCGATGTGGCCGTGCATGTCGGATCGCTGCTTGCGATTGTGGTCTATTTCTTCAAAGACGTCCTCGTGCTGGCACGCGGCGGCTTTGCCACCATCGGCATGGGTGCGAACCGGCCCGAAGCGCCTGCTGAAAAACGGCTGTTATGGTGGATTGTGCTTGGCACTATCCCGGCGGTTGCATTCGGTCTTTCGATCAAGCTGGGGCTGTTCAACGGCATCGCGGCCGATGTTTTCGGGGTTGAGATTATCGATGATGATCTGATGAGCTCGATCCGCTTTACTGATCTTATCGCCTTCAACCTCATCTTCTATGGCCTGCTGCTGGGTCTGTCCGACTGGATCGGCAAGGAGGTGAAGGCGTTTGAGGATATGAGCTGGCGTGACGGGCTGATCGTCGGGATCGCTCAAGCGCTTGCGATCATTCCGGGCACGTCGCGTTCGGGTGTCACGATGACAGCCGCGCGTTTCCTTGGATACAAGCGAGTAGAAGCTGCGCGCTTTTCCTTCCTGTTGTCGATCCCGGCGGTTGCCGGGGCGGGCGTCCTGATTGTGCCGGAGATATTCGAGGCCGGGACTGATCTTGCATGGGACGCGCTTGTCGCAGGCGTTCTCACCTTTGTCGCAGCATTCCTGACAATGGCGTTCCTGATGAACTTCCTCAAACGCGCGTCGATGCTGGTTTTTGTGCTCTACCGGGTAGCGATGGGCTGCGCGCTGTTCTATTTCTTCTAGGACTGAAGGGGAGAGGTGCTGTGGCGCTGATTATGCTGTTCGTGATGGGTGTGCTGGCCGGATGGTTCGGTTCCATCGTTGCGCGCACCGAAGAACGCGGCCCCATCCTCAAACAGATCGCAATTGGGCTTGCTGCGAGCCTTGTCGTCGGCCTGGTCGTCAATAGCGGCACGTTTCTGGGCAGTCTGAGCTGGACAGCCATGGGGGCAGCGCTTGGCGCAAGCGCGCTGGCACTGGTGGGATACCATCTCTACTTCAAGCGCAACGCTGAGGCTTAGACCGCCTTCGCGCCCGAGCCTCTGCCGCCGCGCAAATGGTATTCCTGCGTCCCGCGGCTCACCACATAATCGACATCGATGATCGCCGAATTGGCATAAGTGAAGTTCGGCGCAAGATTGCGATAAAGGCGGTCGAAATCACGCTCCACCGTCTGGCGATAAAGGTCTTCAAAGCTTTCGATCACGAAATAGGTCGGCTGCAGATCGCTGATGACATAATCGGTGCGCATCACCCGGTCGACATTGAGCATGATGCGGTTGGGGCTCTTTGCTTCGACTGCAAATTTCGCCTCGGTCGGGCCTGACAGTATGCCCGCGCCATAGGCCCTGATGCCTTCTTCCTCTTCGATCAGGCCAAATTCGACTGTGTACCAGTAAAGCGCGCCCAGCGCCTTCAAGCGGTTGTAGCGCATGGCTTTCCACCCGGCCCTGCCATACTCCTGCATGTAATCGGCATAGACCGGGTCGGTGAGCATCGGCACGTGGCCAAAGACATCGTGGAAGACGTCGGGCTCCTGAATGTAATCGAATGTCTCGCGTGTGCGGATGAAATTGCCTGCCGGGAAGCGGCGATTGGCAAGGTGCCAGAAGAAGACGTGATCAGGGATCAGCATCGGGACCGGCACCACGCTCCACCCGGTCAGCTTGTTCAGTTCCTGTGACAGCGCGCCAAATTCGGGGATGCCACCGCGCGACAGGTCAAGCTTTTCAAGCCCTGCCATAAAGGCGCTGGCCGCGCGGCCTGGCAAGACGTCCATCTGACGGGCAAACAGCTCATCCCAGATCGCGTGGTCATCGGCTGAATAATTGGTCTGCTCGGGCTCGATCCAGTCTTTGCCCAGATGCGCAGGGCGGCGCAGCGGGGCTGTGAATACGCTCTCGTCAAGCTCGGGGAGCTTGGTAAAGTCGGTGTCAGGATCTGCCAAAGTCGCCATAGTTGCATTTGATACTAAATTTGATGGCGCTGGACAAGCTGTGAAAGGCCAAGAGGGAAACGAAACGAATGGGTCTAAAAGGAAAAGAGTACCGCAAGCTGCTCGAACCGATGACAGAAGAACTGGTCGGCATGGCGCGCTGGGCCCGGGTGACGGGAGCGCGGATCGTGGTGATTTTCGAAGGGCGCGATACGGCGGGCAAGGGCGGCGCCATCCGCGCAGTGCGCGACAAGCTGAACCCGCGCCAATGCCGCACGGTTGCGCTGACCAAGCCAACCGAAGATGAACAGGGCCAGTGGTATTTCCAGCGCTATATCCCGCACCTTCCCACAACCGGTGAGATCGTTCTGTTCGACCGGTCCTGGTACAATCGCGCCGGGGTAGAACGAGTGATGGGTTATTGCTCTGAAGCGCAGGCAGAGGCCTTTCTTGAGCAAGCCCCGATCTTCGAAAAGCAGCTTACCGATGATGGCATCTTGCTGTTCAAATACTGGCTCACCACTGATCAGGCGAACCAGGAAGAGCGGCTGAAAGAACGCCTTGAGGACCCGCTCAAACGCTGGAAGCTTTCGCCTGTCGATCTGGCTGCGCGCGAGAAATACGATGCTTACACCAAGGCGCGCGAAGCCATGCTGGCTGCAACGCATACCGATCATGCGCCGTGGACGCTGGTGGATTTCAACGACCAGAAACGCGGGCGGCTGACACTGATCCGCGACATGCTTGACCGTCTGCCTGATACGCATTGCGAACCGCCAGCGATCGACTTTCCCGAGCTTGGCCATGACCCTCACGCAGAAAGCTACAGCGTGTTGCAACCGATCGCCGATTTTCCGGTTGAAGATTGACAAATTCCTCCTCACGATATAAATATGATATCATAATTATATCGCAACAACAGGAGGCCCCATGACTCAAGACGACACCCCCCGCGTGGCGAGCGCCGAATCGCGCGCTGGCAGTTTCAACGGCTATGCAATGCTGCTGGTTCTGCTCGCTGCCGTGGTCATCCCCGCATCGCTGGCATTCAACTTTTTCGATGAAGGCGTGGTGATCGGCTGCATTATTGGCGGCGTCATTTCCTTCCTTTTTGTCGTGCTTGGCTTCTTCATGATCCAGCCCAACGAGGCGGTCGTGCTCACCTTGTTCGGGGAGTACCAAGGCACCGTTCGCAAGGAAGGCCTGCACTGGACCTGGCCGTGGATCGGCAAGAACAAGCTCAGCGTGCGCGCGCACAACATCCATTCGGACAAGGTCAAGATCAACGATCTGCGCGGCAACCCGATCGAAGTCGCCTGCAATGTCGTATGGCGCGTCGATGACACCGCACAGGCCGTCTTCGACGTCGATGACTACAAGGAATTCGTGAACATCCAGATCGAGGCCGGGCTGCGCACGGTCGGCGCGCGTCACCCCTATGATGATATGTCCGACGAAGATGAAACGACGCTTCGCGGCAGTGCTGACGTGGTCAATGGCGAGCTGCGCGAAGAGCTCAACGAACGGTTGATGGTCGCAGGCATTCTGGTCGACGAGGCCGGGCTTACTCACCTCGCTTATGCGCCCGAAATCGCAGGCGCGATGCTGCGCCGCCAGCAGGCAGACGCCGTGATCGCTGCGCGTAAGAAGGTTGTCATCGGTGCGGTCTCGATGGTGGAAGATGCACTCGAAAAGCTTGCCGCTGATGAAATCGTTTCGCTTGATGATGAACGCAAGGCGGCGATGGTCTCAAACCTGCTGGTGGTCCTTTGCGGTGATCGCGAAGCTCAGCCAGTGGTGAATTCCGGAACCCTGTACCAGTAAAGACAATGCCAGGAGGCAGCCATGGCTGCACCCACTCCAAAACAACCGGCAAAAAAGGCCTTCGCGCTCCGGCTTGATCCAGAGGTTCACTCTGCGATTGAGCGGCTCGCGGGGGCCGAATTGCGTTCTGCCAACGCCCAGATCGAGGTCCTGCTGCGTGAAGCGCTCAAAGGCCGCGGGATCGAAGTGGGCCAGACCAAGGCCCCTCGCCGTGGCCGCCCACCGGCAAAACCCGATTAAAGCGCAGCGTCTGCCTTCATTACCTGCCGGCCGTCGCCAGCAAAGGCGCCGATCTCATAGCCATCACCGCGCTGGCGCAGCGTCAGGAACAGCGCCTCGCCTACGATCGCAGGTGATACCCCGCGAAACGCGAAGCGCGACAGCCGGTTGTCACCCAATTCGCGCGCGGCAAACTGCAACAGCAGGCTCGCGGTCAACGGACCATGGACAACAAGACCGCGATAGCGTTCGACATCGCGCGTGTAGGGCAGGTCATAGTGGATGCGGTGGGTGTTGAAGGTCAACGCTGAAAACCGGAACAACAACCGTTCATCAGGGCGCATAATGTCATAGCTGTCCCATTGGGACGCATCGAAGCCATCATCGCCAATTTCAGGCGGGGAAAGCGGCGCATCAGGCGCAGCCGCCTCGCGATAGACCAGCGTCTGCATCTCGCGCACGCAGGTTTGCGCATTGGCCTTTGTCACATGCTCGATATCGACAAAGGCAAGCTTGCCCGAACCGCCCTCTTTTTCCTTGATCGAAGCGACACGGCTGGTGCGTGTGATCGCGGCTCCAACGCTGATCGGCGCGATGAACTCGATCGTGCTCGATGCCCACATGCGGCGCGGCATGGGGAAGGGCGGGAGAAAGCTTGCATCGCTGGTGTCACGCAAGGGATGCCCGTCTTCACCCAGCGCATCGCTGCGCGTGTCAGGCGTGCACAAGACAAAGTGAACCCCCTGAGGCATCGGGTCAGCCGAAGGCAAATCAAAGGTTGCCAGCCAGCGGTTCGCGAGCGCTTCATCCAGCTGGTCACTGGCCTCAACCTCGCGCCCGATCCAGGCGTCGAAGTCGCTCATGCAGCGCGCTCAAACACGGCGGCAATGCCTTGACCGCCGCCAATACACATCGTCTCAAGCCCAAAGCGCACATCGCGGCGATGCATTTCAGCGGCCATGTCCGCAAGAATGCGCCCGCCGGTTGCGCCAATCGGGTGGCCGAGCGAGATGCCCGAGCCATTGACGTTAAGGATTTCACGGCGGCTGTCATCCGCGCTCCAGCCCCAGCCTTTGAGCACTGCCAGCACTTGAGGCGCGAAGGCTTCGTTCAATTCGACAAGGCCGATATCATCCCAGCTGTATCCGCGGCGTTCGAACAACCGCTCCACCGCAGGCACAGGGCCGATGCCCATGCGCGAGGGATCGCAGCCAGCTGCGGCCCAGCCGCCAAACCACAGGCTTGGTTCAAGGCCCAGTTCTTCAAGCTTGTCTTCGGCGACCACAAGGCAAGCGGCGGCTGCGTCGTTCTGCTGGCTCGCATTGCCTGCCGTGACGATAGCGTCCGGGTCGCGTTTCAGATCAATCGCGCGCAATTTGCCCAGTGTCTCTAACGAGGCGTCTGCGCGGTAGCCCTCGTCCTTGGCAAAGGTGATCGGATCGCCGCGCCGCTGCGGTACATCGACGGTGACGAGGTGATCATCGAACTTGCCATCGTCCCATGCGGCGGCCGCGTTGAGGTGCGATCGGACCGCGAAGGCGTCGGCCTCTTCGCGGGAGATGTCGTAATCCTTGGCGAGATTCTCTGCCGTCTCGATCATGCCCGTGATGATACCAAAACGTTCGATTGGTTGGCTCATCAGACGTCCGCGCGACAGGCGATCGTGCAGGGTGATGTCGCCCATACGCGCACCGCCGCGCCCTTGCAGCGTATAGTGTTCGACATTCGACATGCTCTCGCACCCGCCGGCGACAACGACATCGGCCATACCGGTTTCGATCATCATCGAAGCGGTCGCGACCGCTTGCACCCCTGACCCGCACCGCCGGTCGAGCTGGAAACCGGGGACTTCGAGCGGAAGACCTGCTGCAAGCCATGACCAGTGGCCGATGGCTGGCGCCTCCGCATTGCCATAACCCTGGCTGAAGACAACATCATCGACCCGCTCGGGATCGATGCCTGAGCGTTCTACCAAAGCCTTGAGGATTACCGCGCCCAACTCGCCCGCGTTAAGGCTCGACAGCCCGCCAAGGAATTTGCCTACCGGGGTGCGCAGGGGGGATACGATTGCGGCTCTTCTGGTCATACAGGTTTCCTTAGCGGTTGTAGCTTGTACCCTCATCGCTGAGCGCAACAGTGCCGGCATCGACAAGTTTGCCGATTGCGCCAGATGCGAGCCCAAGCTTTTCGGCCAGCACTTCTTCGGAATGTTGGCCAAGATAAGGTGCAGGGGCCGGATCACCCGCCTGTTTTGCGGGCAGGTTCGCAAATGAGCGTGTCGCGGGATATTGCAGGCCCGATGGGTTCGCAGGCGACGGCCCGAAGAGAGGGTTCTCTGCCACCAGCACGGGGTCATTCGCAGCCTCATAAGCGGTGCGATAGCGTTCATAGGTGCACCCGCCTGCCGCCATGCGCGCCTCTAGCGAGGCGTATTCATGGCTGCTGGCGACATTCTGAAACAAGTCGAACAAGCGGTGGCGATGTTCGAAACGCGGGCGGTCCCCGTCTGAGAACTTCACGCCAAGCTCCGCTTCAAGCTGGCCGATCGGGGTTGCAAGGCCAAAGGCTTCGACCAGCCCGTCCCATTGCTTGGCGGTCAGGGCTGCGACCATGAAGCGCACGCCGTCTTTGGTCCTGAAATCACGCCCGAACGCGCCCCAGATCGCATTGCCGAGCCGTTCGCGATCGCCGCCGCGATGAAGCATTTCGGCCATCGCCCCTGAATTGGCGAGCGTCCCTATTGCGACATCGCCAAGCGGTATGCGCAGCTCGCTGCCTTCGCCTGTTGCATCGCGGTGACGCAGCGCGGCGAGCAGAGCAAAGGCCGTGTATGCCCCGGTGATGAAATCCCAGGCCGGGAGCACCTGATTGACCGGCGGCGCGGTTTCCAGCTCCCATTCTTCCGGCCCGCACATCAGCGGATAGCCCGAGGCGGCATTGACGGTGAAATCCATTGCCTGGCGCCCGTCATGCCAGCCCATAATGCGAACCGAGGTCATGTCCGGGGCACCGTTCGGTTGCGCTGCTTTCAACGCTTCGTGGCTGAGAAAGCTCTTTTCCGGCAGGTTGGTGATGCATTGGCCGGTCCTTGCGGCCAGTTCCACGCACAGTTCGCGGCCCTCGCCTGAACGCAAATCGAGCGCGACCGATTTCTTGGCGCGGTTCAGATTTTCCCATGAAAGCGAGCGGCCCTCGCTTGTGAGCATATAGCGATCATAATCGAGCCCGCCGGCCTTGTGATCAACACGAATTACCTCGGCGCCCATCTGTGCGCAATACAGGCCGGCCGTAGGCGAAGCGACAAAGCTGGAGACCTCGACGATAGAGAGGTCGTTTAGGAGGTTGTACATCTGTATCCCTGTTGGGTGCGGACGGCACATACGTGCAATCCTTAAGCCGGCGGCAGCGGCGTGAGTGTTATCGAGCCTTATCCGTTCAAAGCTTCCCATTCGCGCAGCGTATGCTTTGCGATCTGTAGCTGAAGGATCTGTGTCGTCCCCTCGTAAATCCGATAGATGCGCGCATCGCGGAAGAAGCGCTCGGCATCATATTCGGCAAGGTAGCCAGCGCCGCCATAGATTTGGACCACCCGGTCAACCACGCGCCCACACATTTCCGAAGCAAAGACCTTGAAGGCGGCTGCCTTTACAAGGATGTTTTCCCCCTTGTCGGCGCGGGAGGTGACGTCTTTCATCATCGCTTCGGCAGCGTAGATTTCGATCTCGCTGTCCGCCAGCATCTGCTGGATCAGCTGGAAGTTTGCGATCGGTTCGCCAAAGGCCTTGCGTTCATTGGCATAGCGCAGCGCTGAATCGAGCGCGCGGCGGGCATAGGCTGTTGCCGCTGCGCCAACCGAAATCCGGCCATTGTCGAGGCTTTGCATCGCAAAGCGGAAGCCGCGACCGGTCTCCCCGCCCAAAAGCGCCTCACCCGGGACCTTCACATCGTCGAGCATGATATCCGAGATCAGCGATCCCGATTGTCCCATCTTCTTGTCAGGCGAACCGGTGGAGACGCCCGGCGCGTTCATCGGCACAAGAAATGCGCTGACATGCGCATTCTTGGGCAGGTTCTCTTTCTCGGTCCGCGCCATGATCAAGGCGACATCGGCATGCGGCGCATTGGTGATGTAGCGCTTGGTCCCGTTGAGGATCCAGCCATTGCCATCAGGATCGGGCCTTGCGCTGGTTTGCAGCCCTGCGCTGTCCGACCCGGAACCGGGTTCGGTCAGACCAAAGCACGCAATCTTGCCCTCAACCAGCTGCGGATACCAATGCGCCCGTTGGTCCTCGGTCGCGCCATTCTTGAGCGCGCTCGCAAACATGCCGACATTGATCGAGAAGATCGAACGATAGGCAGGCGCGGCATAGCTCATGATGTTCACAACGCGGGCATATTGCGTCATGTTGAGCCCCGCCCCGCCATATTCTTCAGGCACGCTTATACCGAACAGGCCCATGGCGCGCATTTCGTCGACGATATCGTCTGGCACCTTGTCGAGAGCGACAAGATCGCTTTCCGCCGGGATCAACCGTTCGCGGACATAGCGTTCAAGCTGCTCGGCAAATTGTTCAAATGTATCGTCATCCATGCCCGGGTTGGCCCCGAGCTTTTGTGCGGGCTCGCTATTCATTCGGTTTCGCTCTCCTCCGCGGGTGCTTGTGGCGGTGCTGCGCCCTCGCCTGTTTGAGGAAGCACGCCATCGGGCAGGCTGCGTTCCTCCAGCATCTCGGCTGCTTCATCGAGCGCGCGCGCTTCGCCTTCGCTGACCTCTCCCGGCCCGCTGCCTGAACCGCCCGGCATATCGCAGGCGGCAAGCAGCAAGACAGGTGCGAGCAAGGGCAGCGCGCGGGTCAAGGACAGCCGTGCAGCCATCGCTTTATTCGTCTGGGATGGCATCAGCTGCGGCAGCAGCAGCGGCATCAGCCGCTTCGGTTGCCGCTGCCTCGGCAGCTGCTGCGGCCTCAGCGGCAACATCAGCGGCAGCGTCTGCTGCGGCCTCGGTGGTCTGAAGGTCAGGCGCTGTGTCTGCCGGGTCGATCGGTTCAAGCGCCTCTGGGTCCTCAACCGGTTCTTCCACGATCGGTTCAAGCGCTTCGTCGGCTGGCATTTCAACCGTGTCAGGTGTTGCTTCGCTCGACGCATCATCGGTGCTGCCGCAAGCCGCCAGCGCAAGGCCCAGCGCGCCCAAAGCTGCAATTCCGGATAGCTTGTTCATCGGGTTCTCCTCCTCAAATGATCCCTTTGGTGTTGGTGAAAGGGTGTAGCGGGGTAAGCCCGGTTAAGCCAAGCGCCTTTTGCTGCGCCGAACTGGCACAGTGCCGATGGAAACGCATGTCGCGGTCCGGTTTTGCGGTATGATCGGGCTTATGGCTCACGCAACATCCTTCGCTACACAGCGACGCGGTTCGACGTCGCGCTCGCTCCGCTATGCAAACGCGCTCGACAGCCTGTTTCTCCTCGCGCTGCTCGTTCTGGGAGCTTCGGCGATTTTCGCCAGCCCGGCGAGCGCTCAGTCAAGCAGCCGCCCGTTCACTATCCTCGAAACTGGGCGCGGCTATGCGACCTTGCAAGCGGCGGTGGACGCGATCGGTGACCAACGCGGAACGATTGAGATTGCGCCGGGCACATATCGCCAATGCGCCGTCCAGCGCGCAGGCGTGATTATCTATACCGCGCAGGAATACGGCACCGTCACCTTCGATCGCACCGTATGCGAAGGCAAGGCCTCGCTGGTGCTGCGCGGGCTTGGGGCTGAAGTGCGCGGGATCACCTTTGCCAACCTTGCCGTATCTGATGGCAATGGCGCGGGGATCCGGCTTGAGAAAGGCGCGCTTAATGTCGCGTTCTCGCGCTTTGTTGACAGCCAGCAAGGTATTTTGAGCAATAACGATCCCGAGGGGCGCATCTACATCATGCGTTCAACCTTCAGCGGGCTTGGCACATGCGAGAATTCGGCCGGCTGTGCCCATTCGATCTATGTCGGTAATTATGGCGAGCTTACCGTGCGGGACAGCCGGTTTGAACGCGGCACAGGCGGGCATTACGTGAAGGCGCGCAGCGCCAATGTGGTGATCGAGAACAATTCCTTCGACGATTCCGCCGGTCGCGGCACCAATTATATGATCGACCTTCCTGCTGGCAGCCGCGGATCAATCGCTGGCAATTGGTTTGTCCAGGGGCGTGATAAAGAGAATTATTCAGCCTTCATCGCGCTTGGTGCGGAAACAGTGATGCATTCCTCGGACGGCTTGATCCTGCGCGACAATGAAGCGCGCTTTGTGCCCGGCCTCACTCGCTCAAGTGTGTTTCTGGCCGATTGGGTGGGCGCGCGTGTAGCGATGTCAGGCAACAATCTCGCCCGCGGCGTTACCGGGTATGAGCGGCGCTAGACGCTATGGGTAAAAGCCCGGCGCATAGCTGACTGTTCCGCTGGGAAGCTCGCCATCAAGCAGCAAGGTCTGAAAGTATTCGGGCGGTGGGCCCGGAAAGGCCAGTTGCGGCTCGTGTACGAACCCAAAACGCGGGTAATAGACATTGCTGCCCAAGAGAACGATCCCCTTGGCCCCGCGCTCGCGCATGTCTGCAATCCCGCGCCGGATCAGCGCGCTGCCAACTCCGCGGTGGTGCATCTGCGGCAAGACGGACACAGGGCCAAGCCCGAACCAATCTTGTGCGCCATCGCTGATCGTGACGGGGGAGAAGGCGATATGGCCAACAATGCGCGCCTCGTCTTCTGCGACCAATGACAAGGTAAGATCGCCTGCATCGCGCAGCCGGGTGACGACGTGTTGCTCGTCCCCATCGCTGAACTCCATATCGGCAAAGGCGGCTCGGGTAAGAGCAAAGATCGTCGCCTCATCGCCCGGTGCCTCGGGCCGGATCGACACGGGCAGTGCAGCCCCGCTCATGTCAGCAGATGGCCTGAGCGGTCGCGCTTGGTCGCAAGATAACGCGCATTGTGCGGATTGTCGGGCAGCTGGTGAGGCACGCGTTCGCTCACCTCGATCCCGGCTGCACTCAGCGCTTCGACCTTTTTGGGATTGTTTGTCAGCAGCCGGATGCTGTGAGCGCCAAGCAGGTCAAGCATCCGCGCTGCAACCGGAAAATCGCGCGCTTCATCAGGCAGGCCGAGCCGCTGATTGGCATCGACGGTGTCAAACCCCTGATCCTGAAGGCGATAAGCGCGCAGCTTGTTGATAAGGCCGATCCCGCGCCCTTCCTGACGCAGATAAAGGATCGCGCCCCAGCCGCCATCTTTCTGCGCATGATCCGCCATAGCTTCAATCGCTGCGTCAAGTTGCGGCCCGCAATCGCATTTGAGGCTGCCGAGAACATCCCCGGTCAGACATTCGGAATGAACACGGACCAGCGGTTCGCGGTCGCCCGATTGTTCGCCAATGATAAGCGCAACATGCTCGCGCGTGTCGGCAGAGGATCGGAATGCAACGATCTCTGATTCCTCACTGCCGACAACCGGAAGGCGCGCGCGAGTGATAATCCGCAAGGCGCCAGCCTGCGTGTAGCCGTCAAGATCACCCGCCATAAGACCGTGCGGCTCGCCAGCATCAACCGGATCAACGAGGAAAGCCGGCAAGATGCCAGCAATGCGAGCAAGCTCCATCGCCACGCTAGCGATACCGCTCCATTCGAGCGCTTCGGCTCTGAACGGACCTTTGAGCGGATTGCCAAGATCAAGCGCGGGGTCGGCAATCGGCAGGGCATCGCGCATGCCAAATGGTTCCCCGCCGCGGATCAGTACCGGGGCGTGCGGCACGGCGGCTTCGCGTTGGTTGGCAAGTTTGAGCGTCGCTGCGCGGGCAGCCGAGATCAGCATCAAGGGAGCGGTCGCTTCGCGCGCGATCGCGGTTTCGACCGGAAGCAGGGTGGGCCCATTGTCAAAAGCGATCGGCCAGCCATGGCGCAAAGCGTCCACCGCCTGCGCTGCTCGCCGGGAAGGAGAAGGGCCTTGTCCGCTCAAATGTCGAACTCGGTGACAAGCGGGATGTGATCGGACGGCTTTTCCCATGAGCGCGCATCTTCGAGCACCCGGTGCGCCTTGGCTTGCGCTGCAAGCTCGGGTGAAGCCCACATGTGATCAAGCCGGCGGCCACGGTCATTCTTGCGCCAGTCAGGCGAACGATAGGACCACCAGCTGAAATAGCGTTCCGGATCGCGGATATGTTCGCGCCCGATATCAACCCAGCCATGCGCATCCTTGAAGCGTTGCAGCGTTTCGACTTCGATCGGGGTGTGGCTGACGACCTTGAGCAGTTGCTTGTGGCTCCACACGTCGCTTTCGAGAGGGGCGATGTTGAAATCACCCACGATCAGCGTCGGTCGGTCAACCTTGTCCGCCCATTCCGTCATCCGGCCCAGAAAATCGAGCTTTTGCCCAAATTTCGCGTTCACTTCGCGGTCAGGCACGTCGCCGCCTGCGGGCACATAGACGTTCTCGACCACCATATCGGAACCGACCACTTCAACCCCGACATGGCGCGCTTCGCCATTGGCTTGCCAGTCATGGCGCGAAACTTCGCGGATTGGCACGCGGCTTACCGTGGCAACGCCGTGATAGCCTTTCTGACCGCAGATCGCCTGATGCTCATAGCCAAGCTGGGCCAAAGCCTCGGCGGGAAACTGGTGCTCCTGACACTTGATTTCCTGCAGGCACAAAATGTCAGGCGCCTGTTCGCGTAGGTATTTTTCGATGATCGGCAGGCGCAGGCGGGCCGAATTGATGTTCCAGGTGGCAACAGAAATCATAGAGGCGGATTTAGGGAGCGAATTCGCAAAACACCACCTTTCACTTTCCCGTCGCATTGAGACGCGATAGCGAGCGTCATGGAAATTCGGAGACACGCCATGACCCGCACGATCGCTGCGCTTTTCGCCACGACTTCTCTCGCGCTTGGCGCCTGTACCAGCGACACAGGCCCCACCGAGCTGGCAAGCGTATCGAGCGCTGCCCCGCCTACAAGTGTTACCGAGATTGAGGAGCCGCGCGCCAAGAATGTCATCCTGTTTATCGGCGATGGCATGGGCATCTCCACTATCACTGCCGCGCGCATTTATGCGGGACAAAAGCAGGGTCAGACCGGCGAGGAATATGTCCTGCCTTTCGAGAACTTCCAGAATGTCGCGCTGGTCAAAACCTACAACACCAATGCGCAGGTGCCAGATAGCGCCGGAACAGCGACCGCGATGCATTCGGGCCAGAAGACCCGTATCGGTGTGTTGGGGGTCGGCCCCGATGCCATCCGCACGCAGTGCAAGACTGCGCTTGCCAACCCGCTCCCGTTATTGGGCGAAGAGGTGAAAGAGCGCGGGCTGGCGCTCGGCATTGTATCGACCGCGCGCATCACGCATGCGACGCCTGCAAGCGTTTATGCTCGCAGCGCTGATCGCAACTGGGAAGCCGATGCTGCCATCCTCCAGAATCAGCGCGGCGAAGGGTGCAAGGACATCGCAACGCAATTGATCGAAGCGGATTGGGATGTGGCGCTGGGCGGCGGAAGCGTCGCGTTCTACGGAAGCGCAGGCGGTGGAGGCCGGCTGGAAGAAGACGCTGATCTACCTGCACGCTGGGTCGAGCGCACCGGCGGCACTTTCGTGACTAATCAGGCGACACTTGAAGCAGCCAGTATGGACAAGCCAGTGTTGGGCCTCTTCACGCCCAGCCACATGACGTATTCTGCGGAACGCGAAGAAGGGTCGAGCGAACCGACCCTCACCGATCTCACCGCGCAAGCGATCACGCGACTGCGCAGCGATCCGGATGGCTATTATCTCATGGTGGAATCGGGCCGGATCGATCACGCGCACCACGCCGGGCGTGCTGGTGTCGCGCTTGAAGAAACGGTCGAATTTGCGCGTGCCATTCAATACGCGATCGACAACACCGATCCCGAAGACACGTTGATCATGGTGACGGCTGACCACAGCCATGTTTTCACCATCGCTGGCTATCCGCGCCGCGGCAACGACATACTGGGCCTTGTCGTGCCGCCTGAAGGCGAGCTCAGCAATCCCGATGAGCCAATGCTTGCCGAAGACGATGTGCCATATACGACGCTTGGCTATGCCAATGGGCCGGGCTCTATCGTGGGTCAGAACCCGCGGCGCATGCCAGAACTGGGAATTCAGGCCCGGCAACAGTCCGCTATCCCGCTTCGCAGCGAAACCCATGCCGGTGAAGATGTCGCGCTTTATGCGCAGGGCCCGGGCGCAGACAAAGCGCGCGGTGTGATCGAGCAGAACCTGATCTACGACATCATTCGCGGCGCATTTGGCTGGGACTAGGCCAAAAAAAGCCCCTGTGCCGGGGGCGATGGCACAGGGGCTTCGGTGTTAGCGTTCGTCACGCTTTGCAAGGCGGGGGATTCTCGGTGAAAGGGCAACAGGGGGGAAACCCTTCCTTCGTCCGCCTTGTTCCTTAGAAATACGATGGATTCGCTTTCGCCTGTATGAACGCGGGCCTAGATTTGTCGTATCCCTACAACTTTTCGAGGGTAAGGCGTTCAGCGTGGGCGACGGGATGAGCGGCGCGGATCACGGAAATTGAACGTGCTGTCAGGAACCGAAACGCCATAGCGGTGATTCGTCAGCCGCACGGTGGTGCGGTGATTCTGCGCATCAAGCGCGACCCAGTGGGTCAGCTGCAATCCACCCGGAGCCGACGCATTGCGCACGAAAATCAGGTTGATCCTCCCAAATTCCGGCTTGTTCGGATCGCGCACATCGATGCTCAGCACTTCCGAACTGCCTGTCGGGACAAGCGTACCGTATTGCTTCATGTCGCGATTGGGATCGAGCAGCGCGCCGAGGGGTGAATTGCGGATTGGCCAGCGTTCGACCTGATTGACCTCATAATCGACCATGTAGAGCGAACGCCCGTTGGAAACGACGAGCAGGTCAGCATCGCGGCCATAATCAAAGCGGATCTTGCCCGGCCGCTTCAGCGTCATCGTCCCGCGCGCCATGTTGCCGGCGCGGTCGGTTTGCGTGAAATCGGCCTTCATGGTCGATATTCCGCGCAGCGCAGCAACCGCACGGTCAAGGTCTTGCGCGCTCTGCGCGGCGACAGGCTGCGCGATTTGGCCGTGTGGTGCAGCAAGGCCCAGCGCGAGTGTGCCAGCCACAGCGATAGCAATGCCTGTGCGGCGCAGGATGGTAAGCGTCATCATGACCGCTCAGCTATACTGTGCGCGTTGAACTGTCGATGAATTGTATGTGCACCGGCGCTTTGTCAGCGAGCCCGGACGGCCAGATCTTACTTGATCTTGGCTTCCTTGAACTCGACGTGCTTCTTCGCAACCGGATCGTATTTGCGGAACACCATCTTCTCGGTGATGTTGCGCGGGTTCTTCTTGGTCACGTAGTAAAAGCCCGTGCCTTCGGTCGAGACGAGCTTGATCTTGACGGTTGCGGGCTTTGCCATCGCTTGCGTTCCTAAATTGCCAAAAGGGCTCAGGTGTGAGCCAAAAATAAAAGGGCGGCGCAGCGCACCGCCTCACAGACGCGCGCCTCTGAGTGATTCTGGGGTAAAAGTCAAATGGAATCGGGCCTGGGCGGCTTACCAATCCGACCGGCTGGGCTTGCTTCGATTGGCCTTTACAGCCCCGCGCGCCTTCTTGGACTTCAAGCGCTGAACCTTGCCCACGCGGTTGAGGCGCGTTTTGGCGCGGCGTTTTGGCGCGCGGTGAGCGGCCTCCAGCATTTCTTCGAGCTTCTCGCGTGCGGCCTGGCGGTTGGCTTCCTGCGTGCGGTGCTGGCGCGCGGTGATAAGCAGATCGCCTGAAGCGGTCAGCTTGGAGCCCGCCACTTCGCGCAGCCTCGCAAAGACGGGCGGGGGCAGGCGCAGCTGGTAGATGTTCACGCGCAGCTGAACCTCGGTTGCGACCTTGTTGGCGTTCTGACCGCCAGGGCCAGAGCCTGCAAGGAAGCTCTCCTCTGCAATAGCGTGAGCGCGATCGAGGAGGTCCTTATCCATTGGCCTCAGGCTCGTGAACATCCAGCGCGGTGAAATCGGCCGGAAGCGGCGCGTGTGCTTCAATCGCGGGTTTGCCGTCGCGAGGGACAAATAGACTGGAGGCGTGGAGCATGGTGCGCTTGGCGCCTTTGCCGCGCTGCGCTTCGGACCCATAGACCGGATCGCCTAAGAGCGGCGCGCCCAGCCCTTTATGCGCGTGGATGCGCAGCTGGTGAGTGCGGCCGGTCTCGGGCCTAAAGCGGATGACCGAATGGGAGCCGAGCTCCTGCACCAGCTCCCAGTGCGAGACGGCTTCTTTGCCCTTCTTCGCTGCGATCATTCTCCAGCCTTTGGCTTCAGAGCTGATCTTGGCGAGCTTGAGACGGATCGTACCGCTTTCGCCCGGCGGATGGCCCGCCAGCACAGCCAGATAGGTCTTGGTCACAAGCCGTTCTTCAAACGCCTTGTTGAAGCGTTTGAGCGCCTTGGGATTGCGCGCGAGCAGCAGACAGCCGCTGGTGTCCGTGTCGAGCCGGTGCACGGGGACGGGCGCGCGCTGGAAGCCCAGCTTGAGCGCTTCGAGATGATCCTCGAGACATTCGCCGCCCTTGCGCGGACGGTCGATGGGCAGGCCAGCGGGCTTGTCGATGACAAGCGCTTCGCCGTCTTCGAATAGGATGTCAGGGGTGTTCATCGCGCTGCCCTATCCGTTCGCCCCTTGCTTGTCGAAGGAGAAGGGGGCGAAGCTAAACCAATTTCGCCGAAAACAGCCCGCGCACCGCGTTGCCGAGCTGGAAGCCATTCACCAGATCATCAAGCGTCAATTCGGCTTCTTTGGCTTGACCCTTCTCGATCAGGAACGCGCGTAGGACGCCCGGAAGTAGGCCAAGCGAGGTGGGCGGAGTGAGGAGAATTCCGTCGCGCTCAACGAAGATGTTGCTCCAGCAGCCTTCGGTGACGAGGCCGTCTTCGCGAACGAGAATGGCTTCCTTTGCGTCCATCCCGCGCGCAGCGGCGAGCGCGTCTTCGTAAAAGCTGCGATCCGAGCTCTTATGCGCAAGGCGCCAATCGGATGGG
>CAYUCZ010000046.1:0-22783 GCA_964443505.1 uncultured Porphyrobacter sp.
ATTAACCTTGTAGATGTCCCAGAATTCCGATGCTTCGGTCGCAGCGGTCCCGGTCATGCCAGACAGCTTGGGATACATGCGGAAATAGTTCTGGAACGTGATCGAGGCCATAGTCTGGTTCTCAGGCTCGATCTTGACGCCTTCCTTGGCTTCAACCGCCTGGTGCAGACCGTTTGACCAACGCCGGCCATCCATCATGCGGCCAGTGAACTCGTCGATGATCACGACCTTGTCGTCCTTCACGATGTAATTGTCATCGCGCTTGAACATATGCACCGCCTTCATCGCCTGATCGAGGTGATGGACGACCTGAGTGTTCTCGATATCGTAAAGGTTATCGGTTTCGAGCAGACCCTTTTCCGCCAGCAGCGCCTCAACCCCGTCGAGGCCCTCTTCGTTGAACTGGATGTTCTTGGTCTTTTCGTCCTTTTCGTACCATTCCTCGGGCACTTCCTTGGCCACCGCGTCAAGCGATACGTACAGGTCGGACTTGTCTTCGGTTGGGCCAGAGATGATCAGCGGGGTACGCGCTTCGTCGATCAGGATCGAGTCCACCTCATCGACAATCGCGAAGTTGAACGGGCGCTGCACCATGGCCTTGCGCTCATGCTTCATATTGTCGCGCAGATAATCGAACCCGAATTCGTTATTCGTGCCGTAAGTGATGTCGGCATTGTAAGCATCGCGCTTGTCCGGCTCCATCATATTGGGGACAATCACGCCAACCGTCAGGCCCAGCCAGTTGTAAAGCTGCCCCATCCATTCCGCATCGCGCCGGGCGAGGTAATCGTTGACCGTTACAACGTGAACGCCCTTGCCCTCGATCGCGTTGAGATAGACGCCAAGCGTCGCCATCAGCGTCTTGCCCTCACCGGTGCGCATCTCGGCAATCTCGCCGCGCTGAAGCACAACGCCCCCGATCAGCTGCACATCGAAGTGGCGCATACCAAGCACGCGCTTTGACGCTTCGCGCACAGTGGCAAAGGCTTCGGGCAGGATGTCATCAAGCGTCGAACCATTGTCGAGCTGTTCGCGGAACTTGGCGGTCTGGGCTTGCAGCGCTTCGTCTGAAAGCCCCTCGATCATCGGTTCGAGCGCGTTGATCTTCTCCACGATCTTGCCGATCGACTTGACGTAGCGATCGTTCGAGGAGCCGAACACGGATTTGACGAGTTTTTCAAACATCTTGAAGTTAAGCCTTTGAACTTGCTTTTAAAAGCTACACACGCAGGCGCGAGATATCAGCTTGAATTGCACGGGATATAGGGAGGGTTCGCGCGGCTACCGCCGGCGCGTTACGATAGAAATTCTTGGGGTCGCGCTATTCCAGCGCGCGGTCACTGCCCAGAAGGACGCTTGGCCGCAGCCATGCGGGCAGCCAGGACCAGCTTGTTCTTTTCTCGCGCCTCGGGCGGGTCTTGTTTTCCCCGCGTTCACGGCTTGCGCAATCGCAGCTTTCGCTTGCCGATTGTTCGCTGGCCCCGGCGACAGAACGGGCGTTCTGGACCGATGATTGCACCTCTCCAGCATGCGCAGGCGCTTGAAGCGCGGCAATACCGGACAAAAGCGCAAACAGCGCAAGGAGATGACGAACCATCATGGCAGACCTAAATAGTGCATCTGTGCCAGATCGTCCACCTGTGACGCCACCTTTTGCGCCAAATGGGCTGCAATAGGGTGCCTTGCGGTCTTTAACCTTGGGTATCAAAGGCGGGATTGGACTTCTGGTTCGCCTTCGTTCTCACCTTCCGCTTCGGGCTCCCCGATAACATCGTATGAAAGCGACCATCGCAGCATCTTCCTGTAGGTCGCCTCAATCGGCGCGCCGGTCTCATCATATGCCACGTCGAATTGCCCATAGCGCGTGGTCTGATCGCAGGAGGCCTGATCGAGGTGGGTCGATCCACTCGAAACCAACACCTTGCAGCTTTGGACCCGACCATCTGTTCCGACCCACACGCGGATGCCGACGGACCCTTCCTCTTCCTGACGCAGAGAGCGCGCGGGATAGGAATAGGCGATGTCAGGCCAGGGATCTCCTGCATGAGGTTTCCCATCCTCACCCAGCTTGATCCACATGTGATAGGGCTGCTGCTCGGGCTGTCCCATTGCGTCGAGCGCAGGGCTGAAGGTTGCGTGCTCTTCAACCCACAGACATGTCCTCTGATCGATCGCTGGATCACCGCTTGAGATAGCCGCCTCGCAGTTCGTACCGTGTCCATCGACAGTTACGAGCACTTTGATACAGGCGATTTGGTCTACAGCTGGATCGTATAGGCTCGGGCCGCAAAGCGCGGCCACATCGACCTCTTCTTCCGGTGGTGCAACCCCGACGACGGGAGGCAACGTCTGAGCAAGCAAGCCTGTGTTGGTCATCGCTATGGCAGCGATCAAAACCGTCACAAATTCGATACGCATGCTCAACTCCTTCTTGCCCGGAGCTTTCACGCGCAATACGGACCGGTGTCAATGGATCTCGAACGCTCCCCCCTTGCCCGTCCCTTCCCCGCAATCCCCGCGATTGACGGAGTGACCCTGCGCGTGGCCAAGGCGCGTTACAAAGAATGGGATCGCTGCGATCTGACCTTTGTCGAGCTTGATGACGGCACTGTCGTCGCAGGCGTCTTCACGCAAAGCGCCTGCGCTTCGAGCGAGGTTGAGCTGGGGCGCGAACAGGTCAAATCGGGCAGCGCGCGCGCCTTGATCGTCAATGCCGGCAATTCCAACGCCTTCACCGGATATCGCGGGCGCGAGGCGGTGGAACAGATCATGGCGCAGGTCGCAGACCACCTTGGCTGCGCTGCATCTGAGGTGCTGGTCTCCTCTACCGGCGTGATCGGCGTGCCGCTTCCCAAGGACCGCGCGCGCGAAGGCGTCGCAAATGCGCTTGCCGCGCCTTTGTGCGGGTGGGAGGATGCCGCCGCCGCGATCAACACCACTGATACCTTCAACAAGGGCGCGCATGCGAGCGCGATGATCGGCGACACGCGGGTCGAGATTGCCGGGATCATCAAGGGATCAGGCATGATCGCGCCTGATATGGCCACGATGCTGGGTTATGTCTTTACCGATGCCGATGTTGCGCCCGGCTTCCTTCAGGACCTGCTCGAAAGCGCCAATGCCCAGACCTATTCGTGCATCACGGTTGATGGGGACACCTCAACCAGTGACACTGTGCTCGCCTTTGCGACCGGCAAAGCGGGCCATACGCGTATAGAGAGCTGGAATAGCCCCGGCGCCGATGCCTTCGCAGCTGCCTTCACCGATGTTCACCGCCAGCTCGCCCAACTGGTCGTGCGCGATGGCGAAGGGGCGAGCAAGTTCATCACCGTGCGCGTAACCGGTGCGGCAAGCGATGAAAGCGCGCGCCGGGTTGGCCTTGCTATTGCCAACTCGCCGCTCGTCAAAACCGCCATCGCGGGTGAAGATGCCAATTGGGGCCGCGTGGTCATGGCAGTTGGCAAAGCGGGTGAGCCAGCCGACCGCGACAAGCTTTCAATCGGCTTTGGCGGCATCTGGGCGGCGCGCGATGGGCTGCCGGTCGAGGATTATGACGAAACACCGGTTGCCGAACATCTCAAAGGTCAGGACATCGATATTGCGGTGGACCTTGGGATCAGTGACGGACGCGCTAATGTTTGGACCTGCGACCTCACTCACGGCTATATCTCAATCAACGCGGATTACCGATCATGAACGACCTATCCGCCCTCGACGCAGAGATCCGCGACCTGTTCCGCTTTGCAGCCCAGCGTTCAATGCTGCCTCGCTTCCGCGCACTGGCCGATGACGAGATCGAGATGAAGGGAGAGGACGACCCGGTCACCGTCGTCGACCGCGAAGTCGAAAGCTTCCTCACAGACGCGCTGCAAAAGCTTGCGCCCGGCGTCGCTGTCGTGGGCGAAGAGGCAGTGGCTGAAGATGAAAGCGTGCTCGAACACCTTTCTGGCCAATGCTGGATCATCGACCCGCTTGATGGGACAGCAAACTTCACCGAGGGCAAGGAACCCTTCGGCATGATCGTCGCGCTCGCTGATGCGGGCAAGGCCGTGGCGGGGTGGATCTATGACCCCAACAAAGACCGGCTGTGCCATGCAAGGGACGGCGAAGGCGCGTTTGTGAACGGCGAACGCATCACCGCGCGCACGACCGGCCAATCACAGCCTGTCACCGCGGTCAGCCGAATCTTCCTGACGCCAGAACAAAGCGCGATGGTCGATGCGAAGCTTGCCCCGCATTACACGCTGGTCGACATTCCGCGCTGCGCCGCCGAACAATATCCGCGCCTCGCTTTGGGCGAAAATGACGTGTCGAGCTTTAAGCGAACGCTCGCCTGGGATCATGCAGCAGGGGTGCTGTGGCTCAATGAAGCGGGCGGAAAAGCGGCGCGTCTCGACGGCAGCGAGTACCGGGTGGATGAAGCCTCGAAGCCGGGCCTTGTCGGCGCATCAAGCCCGGCAATCTGGGATGAGTTTGTCGCGCGCGTCCTGGCCTGAGATTTCCTACTTGGCCGTGCCTTGATAGGCTGTGCGTGGTTCTTTGAAATCACTGGCAGCCGGATGCAAATGGACACAGCCGAACGGGGCGATCAAGCGCCAAAAAAACGCGCATTTCGCGCAAAAAGCGAAAGGTCACACATTGACCTGCGCAATTCGCGAAATTTTGGAAATGTTTCAGCGCCTTAGAGGCAAGGCCAAGTTTTAAAACCGGCGCGGTATGCGGTCCATGTTTGTGCGCAATGTCTGCGCATAATCTGTGCGCAAAATGCCTGCGGACAGGGCAAAGGCGGCTCCCGCGTTGCAGGAGCCGCCCTCAGGCATCAGATTTCGCCTTCGATCCAGTCTTTAAGCTGGCTCTTGGGAGCCGCGCCGACCTTGCGGGCGACCGGTTCGCCATTCTTGAACAGGACCATCAGCGGGATCGACTGGACACCCATTTCAGCCGGGATGCCGGTGTTCTCCATGATGTCCATCTTGGCGATGGTGACGCTTTCACCCAGCTCTTCGCTGATTTCCTCAAGCGCAGGTGCGATCATCTTGCACGGACCGCACCAATCGGCCCAGAAATCGACCAGGACGGGCTTGTCGCTTTCGAGCACGTCGCTCTTGAAACTGTCATCGGTGACATTGACGGTTGCCATGGTGGCTTCTCCTAAAGTTGGCTTGAGATCAATCTAGGCGGGTTTGAAATTCACTCAAGTGGGAGCGGCGCATAGTTATCCTCTGCATCGCCCAAACTTGTCTTGTGGCGATCGAGTGTAACCTTGGGGATTTCGAACAGCTCCGGGGTCTGCGTGTAAAGCACAGCCGCGCGCACATCGCGGCCCGGATAGATGACCTCAAGCGCGCTTGTATAAGCGGCCATCTGGCGAATGGTTGCGCGGGGAATGGCATCAAGGTTTTGAGGCGGCCGGCGCGTCGTCTTGAAATCAACGACCGTGATCGCCTCTTCTGTCACCAGCAAACGGTCGGCAGTTCCGGCAATGACAACGCCGCCGACCGTTGCAGCAAGCGGCACTTCAGCCAGCGCTTGTGGGCCGAAGATGTCCGCATAGCCCGGCTCATCAAGCACGCTGATTGCACTGGTGAGCAATTCCTCTCTCACGGCGGGATCAAGGTCGCTCGCCTGCCTTTCCAGCCAAGCGAGCGCGGCGGCCTCGCGGTCATCGCGGGCAATATCAGGCAGGCGTTCGAGCAGGCGGTGGATCAAGGTGCCGCGGCGCGCAGCGATCTTTGCTGCATCAGGGGCAAGCGGCGGATCAGCGCCCTGGTCTTCGCCTGCACTGCTTGGCGCAAGCGGTTTGGGCGGGCGCGGCTCGGGCCCGATTGGCTGCGTCACCCATGCGGGCAGCGCCTCGCTCTCGTCAACGGCTGGAGCGGTATCGGCGCGGACCAGTGGATCAGCGCGCACGCCCCATTCGCGCCGCGCGCCCCAGATCGGGTCTTCGAGCGGCGGGGTGTCAAACACCGGTTCAAGCCGGGCATACCAGCTGTCTTCATGCGCCGCGCCCTTTGCCGCCTGCCGCGGGCCAAGCGATCCGCCGATGAACAAGGCTTCCTCGGCCCGCGTCATCGCAACATAGAGCAGCCGCCAATGCTCCTGCATCTGAGCGATCGCGGCTTTCTCTTCTGCTGCACGAATGGGGCCAACGCGTTCTTCCTTCGACAGCGAGGGAAGCGGAACCGATCGCGCCGCTTCGCCCGTGCCAAGCGGATCATCCGCCAGATCAAGCGAGCCTGCCTGTCCCGGCTCTCCGGTGGCATCGGCAAGGATGACGATCGGGGCTTGCAACCCCTTGGAACCATGCACTGTCATCACCCGCACCTGACCGCTGGCTTCGTCGGCATCGCGCTTGAGCTCGCCTTCGCCCGCGTCGAACCACTCAATGAAACCGGCAAGGCTGGGCGTGTGCGACGCCTCAAACGCGAAGGCGGTGTTGATCAACTCGTCAATCGGATCATTCGCCTCGCGCCCCAGTCGCGCGATCAGATGATGCCGCGCCTGCCAAGGGCCGGTGAGCAACCAGGCAAGCAAGGTCTGCGGAGTTTCAAAGTCTGCTCTTGCCAAAAGCTCGCGAAGCTTGGCCAGAGTCTCAGCAACACGGGAGTCCTCGTGCGAGCGCAAGTGATCCCACAGGCTCCTGCCCCGCTCGCGCGGGACGAAGGCCAGCAAGTCGTCCTGCGACCAGCCAATCAAGGGAGAACCAAGCAGGTTCGCTAGCATCAGGTCATCAAGCGGCTGCGAGGCGAACCGCAAGGCCGCCATCAGATCCTTGACCGCAAGCGGAGCGCCAAGCCGCAGCCGGTCGACCCCGGCAACCGCAACCCCCTTGGCATGAAGCTTGGCAACGATCTGGCTCGCAAGCTCCTTGCGCCGCCGCACCAGCACCATGACATCGCCCGCACGTGCGTGCCGACGCTCGCCCTTCTCCAGCACGAAGGGCTCTTCATCACTCACCCAGCGGCGCACCTGTTCGGCAATCTTGTCAGCAAGCAGGGTGTCATGCGCAGGCAGCCAATCGCGCTCGGTATCCTCCTCCGGATCATCCGCTGCGCCCATTACCGGATTCCACATGGCGACAAGACCGGCCCTGTCAGCGCCGACATGCGGCGCCGGAGGCTTGGCAAGGCCAAAGGCTTCGTGGCCAATCGCCTCGATCACTCGGTTGACGAAATCGAGCACCGGGAGAGCGGTACGGTACGAACGGCCAAGGTCGAGATCGTTCCACGTCGGCAGGCGGCGATTGTCGCGCATCCCCGCCGCATTGGACCGCGCATCGGCGATCCGCTTCTCAACCTTCAATCGTGCACTTTCGAAATTGTCCGGACTGGTCCCCTGAAACCCGAAGATCGCCTGCTTGTAATCGCCCACGGTGAAGATGGTGCGGACCTTGTCCCCGCGCGCGCCTTCGCCTGCGAAGAAATCGTCGATCAGTGCAAACACGATATCCCACTGCGACGCGTTAGTGTCCTGCGCCTCATCAATCAGAACGTGATCGAAACTGCGGTCAAGCTTGTAGCGGATCCACGCAGCGGCATCGCTGTTGCCAAGCAGCATAGCGGCCTTGCGGATAAGGTCGTCAAAATCAAGGAAGCCTTCGCGCGCCTTGGCTTTCTCCCATCGCAGCGCGAAGGCCCGCCCCATCTCGAGCGCGCTGGTCAGAAACTCGGCAAGCGACAACAATGTCTTGCGTTCAAAGTGGAGCGCTATCGCCTCGGCAATCTCGCGCTGGCGATCGGGAAGCGCGGGGTCGGTCTTGGCAGGCTTTGCCATGGCCCGCGGTTCGCCCTTCTTAGTGAGGATCGTGTCGAAGAAACCGGGGACGAGCTCGGCCCGGTCGTCAATCGCGGCAGCCAGCCATTGCGGGATGAAGTCGGCACACGCGGCGCCTTTCTTGGTGTCCCATTGCTGCATCAGGGGCAGCATCGTTGAAAGCTGATGATCGGGGAAAGTGTCGGGGTGCAGCACTTCGATTGCCCACGAAGCATCAGCATCAGAAGGCATGTCGAGCAGTCGCAGCACTCTTTCGCGCATGGGGTTCTGCCACCCGCCCGGCCCTTCCCACAGCTCCGCCGCGCCAGCGCACCGGATCATCCAGCTGCGCAGCGCATCAGGGTTTTTCACAAGGCTGAAATGAGCCACCGCATCAAGCAGCGCGCTGTCGCCGGATTGTTCGGCCTCCTCCAGCATCTCGGACAGAACTTCACGCGCAAGCAGTTCTCGCTCACGATCCTCCATCGGTCGCGATCCCGGAGTGAGATCGGCCTCTTCGGGAAAGTTCCCGAGCAGCCACTGCGAGAAGGCGTGGATCGTATCGATCCTTAGCCCGCCGCCCGGACAATCGAGCACGCTTGCAAACAAGGTCCGGGCGTGGGCCTGCGTGTCAGGATCGATGTCAGCGCCAAGATGGCGGAGCTCCTGCGCAAGCTTGCCCGGTTCAAGCCGCACCCAGCGCGCCAGCACGGCGTTGATGCGATTGGCCATTTCCGCTGCGCCCGCTTTGGTGAAGGTCAGGCACAGGATCTGCGAAGGATCAACTCCCGGCGTCAGCAGCAACCGCAGGACGCGCGCTGACAGCACCTGCGTCTTGCCCGTTCCCGCAGACGCAGACAGCCAGACATTGTCGCGCGGATTGGCGGCCCCCAACTGGTTATCGGCTAGTGGGAAAACAGCGCCGCTCATGCCCCGCTCTCCCCGCCTGCTTCATTGAGACGCACCAGCCATTCCTCAAGCCGCATCAACTGGTCATAGTCGCCGTATCCGGGATATTCGGGGTTCTCCTTGGCTGTGAACGGGGCATTGCCATTGAGGTATTTGCTGATCGCTTCGTGCAGAAATTGCTCGTGACGCGGCAGAAACTCCTCCGGCGTCAGACCCTTCTTCTTGTTGCCGGTCTTCATCGGCACATCGGTGTAACCGAACGCGCCATCATCCTTGCCAAGCGACCAGTATTCATAGCTTGCCGTCTCACCCGACAGCCTGCCTTTCGCAAATGCACCATCGCGCGCGATCAGGCCCAACACGCCCATCTGCAGGGCAAAGCCTTCTTCGACCTGCGCTGCTGAAGGCGGTCCACCGGTCTTGTAATCCACGATAACAAGTCGCCCGTCGGGCAACCTGTCGATCCGATCTGCACGGCCGTGGACTATGATGCCGTCAACTTCCATCGCGCCTTTGGTTTCGCTGACCATGACCGTGCGCCCTTCGAGCGCGGCTTTGTCGATCCGTTGTTCGAACCGTTCTAGCGCGGCAATAAGACGCGGCTGCCACAGTCCCTTGAACAGGGGGTGGACGCGCGCCTCGGCGAACATGCGCTGCGCAAAAGGCACGATGGCAAGGCTGGGATTGGCCTCGCGCTGTTTGTGCCAGGCATCAAGGATCGCATGGACCAAAGTGCCGCGCAGTGCCGGATCACCAAAGGGATCTGCGGCAAGCGGATCGAGCGGACGCAGCCCCAGAATCTGCTGCGCATAGAATTGATACGGATCGCCAAGCAACCGGTCGAGCGCGGTTGCACTGATCGAAACCTTGCGCAGGCTTGATACCGGGCGCGGCATGGGCCTTGGATAAGGCTTTGCCGCAGGCGCAGAGCGATCAAGCCTGGGCAGCATATCAGGGATAGCCGTTTCGCTGTGCGCCGGGGCAAGTTCACCCAGCAAGGCTTCAACCCGCAACACAAAACGTGACGCCAACGTCGGGCCCTCGGCATCGCGCTGCGCCCGGCTAAGCACAACTTGCGGCGCGCCCATCGCGCTGGCGAGGTCATGCGCTGACAGGCCGATCCGGAACTCCGCGCCCGGCACACCCAATGCCCTCAGCACACCGGGTGCAAGCATGGCGTCCGAACCCGGAGCCTGCGGCCAGCTGCCTTCGTTGAGGCCCGCACAGATCACGAGGTCAGCGCGCGCCATGCGCGATTCGAGCAGACCAAGGATCGCAATGCGCGGATGGCCGCCATAAGGGGGACGCACCGCAATCTCATCCATCCGATCACGCAGAACAGCGGCAAGGTCCGATGGCGCGATGACAGTCCCGAGCGAGCGCGAATGAAGGCGCAGATCCTCGATCATGGCAGAAAGCGCTCGGCCATCCTCACCCGCCCACAAGGCTTCACCGGCAAGCGCCTCTCCCGCCTCGGCCACACAGTCGAGCGCGTCCGACAGCGCAAGGTCGCCGGGACAATCAAGCAGTGTGTTGAGGACAGCTTCGGCTTGCGACCACCATTCTGGTACTCCTGCCTCGCGCCCAATCTGACGCAGCGGATCAAGTCCGGGTGCCGGGGATGGTCCGCGCAGGCTCCGGTCAAAGGCTCTGAGGTTCCTCAACCACACCCGCCTCGCTTCATTGTCACCGCGCCGCACCAACGGGTGCCCCAGCGCAGCAATCAAGACCGCCGGTGCAAGCCCGTGAGAGACGATCTCGGCAAGCAGGCTCACCAATCGGCCCGGAGGAGTAAGCGAGAGCGCGCGACCGGCGGAATCGTCAGCGGCAATGTTCCAGCGTTCAAGATGTTGGACGACCCTGCGCGCAAGGCTGCGATCAGCGGTTACAACAGCGACACGCTTGGCCGGTTCCTCCAAAGCTTCCCGCACCAAGAGCGCGATCGCCTGCGCTTCTTCTTCAGCCGATGCGCTTGTCATCAAGCGAACACCGGCAAGGCGGCGATTGTCCGGCTCCAGACCGATCCATGACCGACTCGCCTTGGGTGGCAGAAACAGCGAAGAGATCGCACGGCTGCGCGCAGGCTCGGCCGCGCCTATTCCGCTGCGATGCCAGTCGCGGACTTCGCCGCGCGCAATGCCCATGCGCTCAAGCAGCAGTTTGAGGTGATATTGCGGGTGAGTGAGCGCGTCTTTCTGGCCGAACACGTCCCCGCCCGGCTCTGGCATGGAACCGGCCCTACCCAATTCCTCCCAAGCTTCATCAGGCAGGACCAGATCAAGATCAGGCAGGATCACAGCGCCCTTGGGCAAACCAGCGATAACCCGGAGCAAACGGGCAAGCGCAGGGGATGCGCTGGTCACGCCGGCGGCAACAATTGGCGTGTCAGGGGGCGATGTGCGCCACCGCCGCGCTGCCCGATCAAACAGACGGTTGCGCCGGGTCGCAGCGTCCACCTCGCCGCGTTCATCCAGCCGCGCACGCCAGCGTGCCTGCACCCTTGCAAACAGCCTTAGCGAGTTCTTCCAATGCTCGGACAAGTCGCCAAGCATATCGAGCACAGGCTCACCCGTGAGGTCTTCTGGCGTTTTCTCTTCGACCAAAAGCCGGTCCATCGTCCGTGCGATCTCGCTCGCCAAGCGCAGCCGCGCGGCACCGGGAAGATCGGGCTGGTCAAGTTCGCTGCGTTCTTCATCAACGAGGCGCGAAATCTCAAGCAGGCGGCGGGTCGGCTCAACAGCGGGCGGGATATCGCTCGCCCCAAGCGGATCAAGCAGAGCGCCAAGGCTTTCATCAAGATCGAGATCACCGATGGTGACCATGCGAGGCATGAGTATGCCCGCTTCGCCATTCTCGCCGCACCAGCGGATGAAAGCTTCGCTGATTGTTCGCGCGGCCCTGCTGCTTGGAACCAGAAGCGTCAACCGCGCAAGGCCAAGCCCGTCTTCGCGGTAGCGCGGGACAAGCCCTGCAACCAGCGCATCAGCGAACCCGCGATGCGCCGCGATCGAATAGACTTGAGGTCCGCGCCCCTCACCCACGCTTTAGCGCGTCTTCGGTCGGCGCGATGGATTGCGGTGTGCCAACTTCGAACCACAGACCGGTGAAAGCAAGGCCAAACAGGCGCCCTTCCTCGATCGCTCGGTTCCACAATATGTTGGTTGAAAATTTGCCTTCGGGCGCATCGCGCAGCAGGCGGTGCGAGATCAATTGGATACCGGTGTAGATAAACGGAGCGATCCGGCCCTGCGCACGCCTGCTCAGGCGACCAACCGGGTCCATGTAAAAGTCACCCGGTCCCGCAAAATTGGCCGCGCGCGCGTGGCTGACCACCAGCAAAAGCGCGTCCATCTCATCCGGATTCCACCGCTGTGAGAGGTCGTGAAACGCATCGTTCGGCCCGTCGAGCCAGATGTTGTCTGCATTCAGACAAAAGAACGGATCAGGCAGGTGCTGCTGCGCCTTGATCAGCCCACCCCCGGTTTCCAGCAATTGCTCGCGCTCATCGGAAATAGTGACCTTGGGTGCTGCGCGCTCACAAACATGTGCCTCAAGCGCGTCAGCAAGATAGTGAACATTGACCACGGCTTTAGCGACGCCGTTTTCTGCAAGCCGGTCGAGTGCATGATCGACCAGAGGTTTGCCTGCGACCCGGACCAGCGGCTTTGGTTGGGTCGCTGTTAGCGGGCGCATGCGTTTGCCAAGTCCGGCAGCCATGACCATTGCAGTGTCGCTGGCTAATGCGGCATCTTTGCTCACGTGATCGTTCCCCCGCCACTCATGCGCAGATCATCAGGGATATTGGCAGCGAACCAATTTGCAACAGGCTCAAGCGCAGGATGTGCAAGATCGCGTTCCAGATAGGCCCAGACACGCGGGATCAGCCCAAGATATTTGGGTTTGCCATCGCGCTTGTACAAGCGGGTGAAGATGCCCACGATCTTGGCGTTCCGCTGCGCGCCAAGGATAGCGTAGTCGGCAATGAAATCGGCATCGGACGAAGTTGCTTTGAGATACCGGGCCAGCATCCTTGTCTCAAGCATGATCGGCACATCGCGCCGGGCATCCTGAAGCAGCGAAACCAGATCGTATGCGCGGTGCCCGACAAGCGCGTCCTGAAAATCAATCAACCCCTGCGGTGCGCCCGGTTTCGAACCCAGAAGCATGATGTTTTCTGCATGATAATCGCGAAGGACAGTCACAGCCTTAGCCTGACGCTCGATCACAGGGACGAGCGCTGCACCCCATGCTGCCTCATATCCAGCCTCATCAACACTGATCCCGATAGCCGGGCAATACCATTCGGTGAGCAGGGCGACCTCGCGCTGATAGGTCGGCATGTCATAGGGCGCGAACGGGCCAGCGGGCAGCCTGTGAAGATCGACCAGAGCATCGATAGCGCTTTCGTATGCGTCGGTCTCATCAGCGGGATGAGCATCGAGCCAGTCACGCATGCGATCATCGCCAAAATCCTCGGTCAAGAGCCAGCCTTCGTCTGGATTCTGAGCAAGGATATCAGGCGCGCGCATACCATTGGCGGTGAGCCACTGCGCAACCAGCAGAAATGGCTTTGGGTCCTCTTCTGGCGGCGGCGCGTGCATGAGCATGGCTGTTTCGCCAGATGACTGGCGCAAGCGGAAGTACCGCCGGAAAGAGGCATCACCGGGCAAGGGTTCGATGGCCGCATCGCCCCAGCCAGATTGCGCGACAAATTGGGTAAGACCTTCGGGCAATTCGCTCATGGCATCCGCCCTACCCAATCTGCCCCGGCTTTCACAATCGCCCGTCTGCCTTCGCCATAGGTTTCCAACAGGATTGAAAGGCATGCCACTTCATGCGCAAAGCCGCCTGCGTGACCGGGCCATTCGGCAATCAGCGCGGCACCTTCGCGATAGTCATCAAGACCAATCTCCTGCGCTTCTGATGGGTCCTCAAGCCGATAGAAATCGGCATGGACAACCGGCACACGAAGCGCAGGCGCATCGTAAGTCTCAACAATCGTGAAGGTCGGCGATGGAACTTCGCCATCGTAACCAAGAGCAGCAATGATCGCGCGGGCGAGCGTCGTTTTTCCAGCGCCCAATCCGCCTTCGAGCGCAATGACATCTCCAGCCCTCAGGTGTTCGGCAATCCGCACGCCCAATGCATCCATTGCCGCAAGATCAGGCAGATCATGAAGCGTTTGCTTGCTCACGGCAGAGTAATGACCGCCTTGGTGCCCACGCCCTTTTCGCTGGTGAGTTCAAGCGTACCGCCATGCGCCTCGATCAATTGACGCGCGAGGCGAATTCCAAGACCGCTGCCTTCGGCGGCCTCTTCGCCTTCGGCCCTCGCGAGCTCTTCGGCAGACATGCCCTTTCCATTGTCCGAAATCGCGATTTTGCCACGCCATGCATCGCCCTGACCCGGCTTTGGAATTTCGATCAGGATCTTGCCGCCTTGTGCGGTTCCCTCAATCGCGTTGTCGAGAAGGTTGCCTACCGCGCGGCCCAATTGACGTGGATCAGCCGCAACCACTCGGCCACGCCGCCCCTTCAGATCAAGTCCCAACCCCGCCCCGATAATGATCTGTTCGCGCTCCCGCACGAGCTTGGTCAGGAACGCCAGCAGGTCGGTTTCCTCCTTCTCGATCGGGAGCAGTCCCGCTTCGCTTTGCGACAGGTCGAGCACGTTTTCGACCTGCTCGGTCAAGCGCTCGACCGAGGTGAGGATCGCATCGACATATTCTTCAGCGCCCTCGGACAATTCACCGGCTGCACCGCTTTTGAGAAGCTCGGCAAATCCTCCGATTGAGGTAAGCGGAGTGCGGAATTCATAAGACATATTGGCAAGGAAGCGCGCTTTGACCGCGTCCGCCTCCTCAAGCGCCAAAGCCCGTTCGCGCAGCGCCTGTTCGGCCTTCTGCGAATCCGTAATGTCGAGCACGGTTAAAAGCCCATTGCCATCGGGAAGCGGCACGCCGGCAAAGCGCAGGGTTCGGCCATCGGCTAGCACAACCTGGCCTTCCTTCTCTCGCCGGTCGAGTGTCGCAGCACGCACAATCGCGCCAATCTTTTCGGCCTCTTCGGGTTTGCGGAGGTTTTTTCCGATCGCCTCAAGCAAAACCTCGGCGCTTGGATGCGTGTCGAGAAACTCGCTCTCAAGGCCCCACATCCCGCCAAAGCTGCGGTTCCACAGCTGTGCCGACCCATCGGGCGCGAAGATGGCTAGAGCTTCGAAAAGACTATCAAGCGTTGCCGTGCGGGTACGCAGCAGCGTGTCTCTCGTCGCGGAAAGCGCCAGGCTCTCCGTCAGATCCTCTGCGATCATTACAAGACCGCCATCAGGCATGGGCTGTGCCACGATGCGCAGATGCGTGCCGCCGGGAAGCGGCCAGTTTTCCTCGACCAGATCCGGCAGATCGAACCAGGCGGCGTGTTCCCGGCGCCATTCGGGAAAATCGCGGACCTCAGGTGTGCTGCCGTTCTCGCGCGCTTCAGACAGAAACCGTTCAAACCCGATGCGGCTCTCTGCCACTTCGTTTGAAAGACCAAACAACCGCCGGAAAGGCCGGTTGGCAAACGACAGGTGTTCCTCAGGATTGAACTGAGCAACTCCAACCGACAATTGGTCAAGCATCGCACGCTGCGCATCGCGAAAGGCGCGAAATTCCCGCGCAACCTGCTGTTGCTCTTCGATGTCCATCGCATAACCAGCGACACCATCACGGCCCAAGGGAAGGTCGGTCACGCGCACGCTTCTGCGCGACCCATCGATCGTGACAGCCGCATCACGCCGAGCTTCGCGTTGGGCCTCGAATGCCTTGAGCGCGATCTTGGCCGGTGTTTCGCCTCCGTGGGGTTCAAGCAGTTCAATCTGACCTTCGACGACGGCCTCCAAGCTTCCAGCTCCAACCGCTTCGACATAGGCATGGTTGACCAACATCAGACGCATATCGGGATCACGGAACCACATAGGCATGGGGGCCGCTTCGATCAGCCCGATGAGCGCTGCAAAATCGGCCTTTGCCGCGCTTTCTGCCTGACGCAGCAGGGCCAGCTCAGTCTCGCTTGTGGTGAAATCGAACACCCATACAATCGCAGCGCCGCCTGGCGATACCTGCGGATCGGCGAGCGCACCTTGCAAGGACAGGCTGCGCTGTGATCCTGGCGGGGTCAACGCCATCTCAAACGGCGCGGCGCTCTTCTGCGTAACCTGCACTTTCTCCCACAAGGCATCGACCTGCGCCTTGGAGAGCCCGGTTTCCTCGTCGCCTTCCAGTTCGCTGAGATACTTGGGCATAGCTTCAAGCCCAAGCCAGCGCGCCAGACGCTCAGGCGCCTCAATCCGCCCATCGACCCTGACCAGCAAAGGGATCGTCGGCGCGACGTCGAGCAGGTTCTGCATCCGCTTGAGCGAAGTTTGCAGTGCTTTCGTCCGCCGGGTCTTCGCTCCAGCGCGCAGAACCAACACCGCTGCCGCCACTGTCCATGCGGCGAGCACCAGCGCGATTGCGACAAGAGCGATCGGGGAGAATTCCATTTCTCTCAGCTATGCCGGACAAAGCCGCCATGCAACGGGTACAGATACGAAAAGCCCCCGCAATCTCGGTCAATCGCGGGGGCTTTGCGTTGGTTTGTTCAGTAATGCTGGATCAGTAGCGATAGTGATCCGGCTTGAACGGGCCAGCCTGCGGCACGCCGATATAGTCTGCCTGCTTCTGGCTTAGCTGCGTCAACTGCACGCCAAGCTTTTCAAGGTGAAGCGCCGCAACCTTTTCATCGAGGTGCTTGGGCAGGACGTAGACGTCATTCTCATACTCGTCTGCTTTGGTGAACAATTCGATCTGGGCCAGCGTCTGGTTGGTGAAGCTCGCGCTCATCACAAAGCTGGGGTGACCGGTCGCACAACCAAGGTTCACCAAGCGGCCTTTGGCGAGGATCAGGATCGACTTTCCATCAGGGAAGGTCACCATGTCGGTGCCGTCCTTGATTTCCTTCCACTCGTAATTGTCGAGCGCGGAGATCTGAATTTCGCTGTCGAAGTGGCCGATGTTGGACACGATCGCCATATTCTTCATGGCTTTCATGTGTTCGCCGGTGATCACGTCTTCGTTGCCGGTTGCAGTCACGAAGATATCTGCGCGCGATACCGCTTCGTCCATTGAGACGACTTCGTAACCGTCCATCGCGGCCTGAAGGGCACAGATCGGGTCGATCTCTGTCACCATGACGCGGGCACCACCATCGCGCAGCGAGGCAGCAGAACCCTTGCCCACATCGCCGTAACCCGCAACGCAGGCGACCTTACCGGCCAGCATTACGTCGGTTGCACGGCGGATCGCGTCGACCAGCGATTCCTTACAGCCATAAAGGTTGTCGAACTTCGATTTGGTCACACTGTCATTGACATTGATTGCCGGGAACGGGAGCTTGCCCTGCTTGGCGATCTGATAGAGGCGCATAACGCCAGTGGTGGTCTCTTCCGAAACACCCTTGATCGTCTTCACGCTCTTGGTGAGATAACCAGGCTTTGCCGCTACAAACGCTTTAAGCGCCCGCTGAAATTCGATCTCTTCAGCATTGGCTGGTGCAGGCATTTCCTCGCCCGCTTCAATACGAGCGCCCCACAGCGCAAACATGGTCGCGTCGCCGCCATCGTCGAGGATCATATTTGCGGTGAGATCAGGATCACCTTCGCTTGACCAGTCGAAGATGCGACCGACATAGTCCCAGTAATCCGCCAGCGTTTCGCCCTTGATCGCGAACACCGGAATGCCCTGCGCAGCGATAGCGGCTGCGGCATGATCCTGCGTCGAAAAGATGTTGCAGGTCGCCCAGCGCACATCAGCGCCCAGAGCCACCAGCGTTTCAATCAGAACAGCGGTTTGGATCGTCATGTGCAGCGAACCGGTGATACGGGCGCCATTCAAGGGCTGCGCATCGCCATATTCCTCGCGCAGAGCCATCAGGCCCGGCATTTCGGTTTCGGCAATGGCAATTTCGTCGCGGCCGAACTGCGCGAGCGAGATGTCCTTGATGATATGTTCCTGAGTGGGAGCGGCAGTGGCCATCGGAGTCTCCGTTAAGGCGTTTGGAATTCTCCCGCGCCCCTAGCGGCCTCACCACTGACAAGCAAATATAAAGTTATCTTTATATCTCTATCTGACCCAATCCCCTAGAACTCACCCTCTACCGAAATGAGGAATCTGCGCACCTGGTATGTATGGCGGGCGAATCTCTGGCTGTGGTTCAGGCGCGGCTTCGCTACCCTCGGGGCTCGAGGCCGGAGGCGGTTCCCTTCCAAGCAGATCATCCGCCATTTGCGACAGGCGCAGGCGATCCTGGCTCATCGCAAGCATCAATGTCGCTTCCTTCAGATCCGAACATCCAAGCGTGGGGTGACCATCACCATAACGATTGGCAATCGCGACCCCAATCCGGTCTAGCGCGCGGTTGATCCCAGCCTCGCCATGCTCGGCCGCCATTTCACGGCTCAGCGCCTCATGCGCTTCTTCGAGATTCTGCTGATGCGCTCGTGCAAACAGATCATATTCGCTCTGGAAATCATGCACAGTTTGACGGCATCGCAGCGAAGTCACCATCAGCATGATATTGAGACTGCGGATATTGGCAGCATTGGCCGTGACCGGGCTGACATATTCTTCCGCAGTGCTCTGCGCGACCATCGGCACTCCTTGGGCCGCAAGGCCAGCGGGCGCAGACAAGATCGCGCCAGCGACAAGTGCGCAGTGAAACTTGATAGAACGGCCCATCTCGAATTCTCCCCCGAGAGACATGGAACATGGCACTTAGGGTTTTGGACGCATGTGTTTACCCGTTCTTCAAGGCACACAGTAAAGCAGCCTTAATCACGTTTGCACTCAGCCCGCCTCACTTGGCCGGCGGCAGACGATTGTCATTGCCCCGCCCACAAGGCGTTCTATATCGAGTGCGTGAAGCGTCAGGCGCAAAACCGATTGCCTGACGCACAAGCAGTGTGAATGGAGAATGCGATGACGATTTCGGTTGGCGACAAAATCCCAGAGGTCACCATGGTCAAGGCAACTGCCGAAGGCCCCCAGCAGGTTACTTCGTCAGATTATTTTGCAGGCAAAAAGGTCGCGCTGTTCTCTGTCCCCGGCGCTTTCACACCGACCTGTTCAGCCAAGCACCTTCCCGGCTTTGTAGAAAAGGCAGCCGATCTCAAAGCCAAGGGCGTAGACGAGATTGTCGGCACCGCAGTGAACGATGCATTTGTAATGGGCGCATGGAATGAGGCCGCAGGCTCTGATGACATCACCATGCTCGCAGATGGCAATGGCGATTTTGCCGAAGCTGTTGGCCTGACCATGGATGCCGCCGGTTTCGGCATGGGCAAGCGTGGCCAGCGTTTCTCTATGGTCATTGAGGACGGCACGGTCACGCAACTGAATGTCGAAGCCCCTGGCGACTTCAAGGTATCAAGCGCAGAGCACATGCTTGGCCAGATCTAGGCCTATTGATTCCAGCTAAAACTTTCAGACGGGGCAGCCGCGCAGGCTGCCCCGTTTCGTTTCAGCTTGGTGTGGAGCGTGCTGCAGTGTCTTCAACGAAGATGTTTCGAGCGGCGCTTTGTATCTGATGTGCGGGCACATCGAATAGGTCTGCAGAACTATCAAGACCAAGCTCAGTCACGAGCGCTGCCATCAACTTCGCATTCGCATAAGAGTGTGCGTCTGCCGGATCATCACCTTGATTGTGCGCAAACCGGCGCAAGGTTCGCTGCTGAACCTCGGCCAGAAAGGCCAGTTCGGTAAGCTTTGCTCGATATTCAAGCTCCCACCCCGCCAGCTCAGGCAGGCGCGCAAAGTCAGAGAAATGCTGCGCTTCATGTTTGAGATAGCTCACCTGAAACGCCTCATCGGTCAGGCTGTCATATGCAGGTGTAATGACAAACAGCGCAGACTTGGTCGCCCAGCCGCCCGTTCCGCTGCGATCACAGGACAGAAAGTTACTCCATCCGCGGCTTGGGAATTGGTCGAGATAGTTGACCGTCACCTGTTGGATGCCGTGCTGCAAGAGAACATGTTCGGTGACCTCGCGTTGTTCCTTCCATACGATCAGATCAAGCAGTCGTCCCGTCCGACCGGCAATCGCCTGAAGCCCCTCTGCCTCGATCGCGGCGATTATTGTGTCTGACGGATTTGCCCCGGGAACGGGGTCAAGAATTTCACGCAAGGCTTCTCGCAGAGCATTTTCGTGGGCATCTCGATCTGCTGGATCGCGGACTGTGCGCGACCAGTATTTGCGAAACAGCGCGAGGATCGCGGCGGTCTGCGGCGCATCGTCCAACGCATCAGATGGCAGGCCATCACTCCAATCACGCCGGTCAAGGCGATCCATCATGCAGGCGGCAAACACTTGATCGGTCTCGCTCAAATCGGCTGGGTCGAGGGAGGATAGCGCGGCGTGTGCCTCGTCTCCCTGCGCCTGAAGCGCTGCGGACAAAGCTGCGTTGATCGTGGCTCGCGCTGTGTCAGAAGTTGTCGCCTCTTGCTGCGCCAGAGAAGCTGTAGAAAGGCCAAGCGTCAGCAAGGCGAGAAACGGGGTTTTCACGTGTAAGGCTCCCTTCTTGGTGAGCCCTAATTATGCGCGGACGATCCTCTTACTCTTGAACAGAATTGCACCCGCGCAGGGGTCGTCCGAAGCACGGCCCGCATAGCGCGCGTGAAGTGTGCCTGATCGGCAAAGCCGCAATCATGCGCAGCTTCGGCGATGCCGAGGCGCTCGCTCGACAAAAGGCGAAATCCGCGCAGGACCTGCTGTTCAAGCCTGAAGCGTGCCGGACTGATGCCATAGGCCTGCGCAAAACCGCGACTGACCTTCGATGCCGACACACCATGTGAACAAGCCCAATTGCGCAGGCGCAGCGGTCGTTCCACAAGATCGCGAGCAAGCTTGTCAGGCCAGTCGTCAAACACCTCGGCGCGGGCCGGGCGTGCGCTAGTCAGGTACTCCTCTATCGGTTGATTGCAAAGCAGCGCGCGTTCCAATTCCGCGCCATCTGCCACTTCAAACACGCGCGGCAATTGGTGGTCAGCGGGAAGTGCAAAGTTGATGATGCGAGTCCGCCCGTTCACGACTGTGTTCGCATGCGCATCCAGTGCATCATGCGCCACAATTTGACCCGGTTCAGCGCGAAACCGGCCGTGATCGCCGTATTCGAGATAGCCCCCTTCCAGGACGAACGCCCCATACGCATGCGTGTGGCGATGCCTTTCCCAGGGCCCGACTTCAAGCAGTTGCAGCTTCTCGCTGACGGCATGAATTGCTGTCATTGGGATTGATCGCCCGGAAGCGCGTAAGTCACGGTTGATTGCGCGGCGATGTTGGCGGCTTCATCCTGCCAAATGCGCACGTCTACAGTCGCGAGGCGTCGGCCGAGCTTGATGATCTCGGCATCGGCAAAAAACTCGCGATTCTCCAATCCGCGCAAGAAACTCATATTGAGATTGCTGGTCACTGCCATCGGGACGATGCCAATATGCGCCAGGATCACCGCATAAGCTGCTCTATCGGCAAAGGCCATTTGCGTTGGACCAGACACAATGCCGCCGGGCCTAAGCATCGCAGAACCTGCCGCATGCCTTAGCCGCATGAAGCCGGGCCGCAACTCAATAAAGTCGTGGAACGAGCGGTCCTGACCCGGAAAAGCCTCGACAAAGAAGTCTGCAAGCTCTTGCGTGGTCAGGACGGGATCGTGAATGCCGGATGCCATGGGTAAACCATGGCCCGGAACACTGCCGGGCTCAATAGCCCATCAAGCTCATCACTTCCTTGCGGCTGCGATGATCTTCGAGGAAACAGCCCATCATGCGGCTGGTGAGCATCTCAACCTCGTGCACCTTCACGCCGCGTCCGGTCATGCATCCATGCTCAGCCTCGATCACCACGGCAACACCGCGCGGTTCGAGATTGTTCCAGATGCACTCAGCCACTTCCGCGGTAAGCCGTTCCTGCACTTGCAACCGGTTGGCAAAACCGTGCAGCACACGCGCAAGCTTTGAGATGCCAACGACCTTCTTGTCAGGAAGGTAGGCAATATGCGCCTTGCCGGTGATTGGCGCCATGTGGTGCTCGCAGTGCGATTGGAACGGGATGTCCTTCAACAGAACGATCTCGTCATAGCCGCCCACTTCTTCAAAAATGCGGGCAAGATGGACAGAGGGGTCTTCCTGATTGCCAGAGCAATATTCAAGCCAGGCGCGCCCCACCCGTTTTGGCGTGTCCAACAGGCCTTCGCGCGTCGGATCATCGCCCGCCCAGCGAATGAGCGTGCGAATGGCATCTTGGACCTCTTCCGGGACGTCAGGCTTGTTCAATGGATTATCCGGGTCAAACTCGTCGTGGTCGCAGGGGCTCATATAATTCATCGCGCTACCTTTCTGTAGCCGTTCACCGGCTTATTCATGGCAAGCAGTTGGACCCGGTTCCTGGTCCGCTACTCAATTGTCCTGATCCCCAAGTAAAAAACCAGAAACGCTTCAAAGCGTTCCGCGCAAAATTTGCAACTGCATCGCCTGCATCAATTGCGAGCGCGCGATTGGCCTCCCATACCTCTATTATAGGTATGAATTCACCAATTGCACCCCTTGAAGGTCCCTCAGGGGCCGAATTCGAGCGATCTGCTCGTGCTACGCACGCCCCGGACGCCCAAGGAATTCCTCCAGAAAGTGGCTGATGTCCTGCTTGGGGTCGCGCAGTTCGCCACGCCTGCGCAGCTGGCATCGCTCGATATGGATTGCCCCTGGCAATTTGCCAATCTGTGTGAGAGCACTCCCCTGATCGAACAGAGCTTGTGGTCTCCATCGCAAATGCCGCCAGTGATCAGCCTGTTTCGTCAACCGCTCCTTCGCGAAATGCGCAAGACCAGCCTCGGGTTAGAGGAATTGGTCCGGCACGCGGTGATCCACGAAGCGGAGTATCGTTTCGGCTTTTCTGACGAAGACACGCATACCTTGGAAGAAATGGCCGAAGACCGACGCCAACAAAAAAGCCCACCCCGCAAGGGATGGGCTTTCTTGGCGCGCCAGGAAGGATTCGAACCTCCGGCCGCCTGATTCGTAGTCAGGTACTCTATCCAGCTGAGCTACTGGCGCGCG
>CAYUCZ010000047.1:0-21583 GCA_964443505.1 uncultured Porphyrobacter sp.
AGGAAATGGCTCTCGTCATCGAAGCGCAGAGCCTGCCCGAGCGTGAAATCCCCGATTACGTCGCGCCCGATGGCAACGACAAGGTGCAGTTCACCCGCGTTCCGAAGCTCGACGAAGTGCCTTACCCGGTCACCATGGAACCCAACCTCGTGGTCGAGTTCTACTCGCGCTAATCCGCACAGTGGTTGACAAGAATGGGGCGGTCCTGCGGGGCCGCCCTTTTCGTTTCGCCTCAGATCGCGTCTGCCCCCTTTTCTTTTGAACGGCACAGTGCGACACCTTGTCGCCACGCGGCAATGAGGGGGATCTATGGCGCTCAATATCCTGCTGATCGACGGACATCCGGATGAGGGACGCTTCTCATCGCACCTGCTTGACCTTTACCAGGCCGCACTTCCTGCTGATGCGGAGATAACGAGGGTCAATGTGCGCGACATGGAATTCACGCCGATCCTGCGCCATGGCTATCTCAAACGCACCGATTGGGAACCGGATATCACGGCTCTGGCGGAGAAATTTGACGCGTGCGATCACGCCGTGTTTGCCTTTCCCATGTGGTGGGGTGCAGAGCCTGCTGAGCTCAAAGGTCTGATCGACAGGCTGTTCCTGCCCGGTTTCATGTATCAGTTCCGCGAGAAGGGATCCTTGTGGGACAAATATCTGGAAGGGCGATCGGCTGATGTGATCGCCACCATGGATACACCCCCGTTTTTCCTTCGCCTGCTCTATGGCAATTCGATTATCCGGCGTTGGAAAGGGCAGGTTCTTGGATTTGTTGGTTTTGCTCCGGTGCGCTTCCTGCCTTGCGGCGTCATCAAGGATGGCGGCGCGGAAAAGAACCTTGCCAAATGGAAGGGCAAGATTGAGGCTATGGCCCGCTCAATTCGGCCTAAATCGCCGGAAAAGAAACAGGCCCGGCTGGCAAGCTTCCTTAACCCCAACGGCGGTTAGTCGCGGATATTATCCCATTCGACAAATTCGTAAGCGATCGAGCCTTCGACAAGTCGCTCCCAGATATCAGCGATCACATCGCCGGGTATGCCGCGCGCTTCGGCTTCGGCCACTGCGGCACGGATCACGCTGGCCTTACGCTCTTCATCCCGCACGGATTCGCGCGTTTGTTTGATCCGCGCCGCCGCCCGCATATAGCCAAACCGCCGGTCCAACAATTCAACCAGCGCGCGATCAGTCGCATCAACACCCGCACGCACATCAAGCATGGTTTCGCAGTCTTCAGGCAGTTTGGGCATCAATCACGAACTTCCAAGATAATTCCGCCGGAAATCCGCTGCGAACCCGGCAAATCGCCCCTCCCCAATGGCATCGCGCATCTTCTGCATCAAGGCCTGATAGAAAGCGAGATTGTGCTCTGTAAGCAGCATGGCGCCGAGCATCTCTCCCGATTTGATCAGATGATGCAGATAGGCCTTGGAATAGTCGCGCGAGGCAGAGCAATCTGATGTGGGGTCAAGCGGCTGCTGATCCTCTGCAAAGCGCGCATTTCTGAGGTTTAGCGGGCCATTCCAGGTGAAGGCCTGACCGTTGCGGCCTGATCGCGTGGGCAAGACACAGTCGAACATATCGATGCCGCGCTCGACCGCTCCCACAAGGTCGTCAGGCTTTCCTACACCCATCAGATAACGCGGCCGGTCCACAGGCAGCATATCAGGCGCATAGTCGAGCACACCAAACATCGCCTCCTGCCCTTCACCCACGGCAAGGCCACCGACCGCATATCCATCAAAACCGATATCGACGAGTTTATCCGCGCTGATCTTGCGCAGGTCCTCGTCGAGTGCACCTTGTTGGATGCCGAAAAGCGCCGATCGCGACGCATGCTCTTCCCCGCTATCAAAACCTTCGCGGCTGCGTTTGGCCCAGCGCATCGACAGTTCCATCGAAGCCGCGATCTCATCGCGCGGACGATCTGCCCGCGGGCATTCGTCGAAACACATCACGATATCGCTGCCAAGCAGGCGCTGGATTTCTATTGATCGTTCCGGGGTGAGCATATGCTTGGAGCCATCGATATGGCTTCTGAACTCCACGCCCTGCTCGGTCAGTTTGCGAAGCTCGGACAAGCTCATCACCTGATAACCGCCGCTATCAGTCAGGATCGGCCGATCCCACCGCATGAAGTTATGGAGGCCCCCAAGCCGCGCCACACGTTCAGCACCCGGACGCAGCATCAGGTGATAAGTGTTGCCAAGGATGATGTCCGCCCCAAGCGCCCGCACTGCCTCAGGCTTCATCGCCTTGACTGTTGCAGCGGTCCCCACTGGCATGAAGGCAGGGGTGCGAATATCGCCGCGCTGCATAGCAATTGTGCCCGTGCGAGCCTTGCCGTCGGTAGCATGGAGCGTGAATTGAAAACGCGCGGTCATTCTCTCAGGCGCCATCCGGTCTTGAAGATGAAAGCGATGATCGCGGTGCACAGTGAAAGGAAGCCAAGCGTCAAGCCGAGCGAAACCCAAATCGAGACATCCGACGTGCCGTAAAACGTCCAGCGCAGCCCGCTGACCAGAAACGCAATCGGATTGGCATACGCAATCGTCGACCAAATCCCCGGCAGATCATCGATCGAATAGAAGGTGCCGCCAAGGAATGTCAGCGGCGTCAGGATCAACAGAGGGATAATGCCAAGCTTTTCAAAGCTGTCTGCCCAGATGCCAAGGATAAAGCCAAAGAGCGAAAAACTCGCCGCGATCAGCATGATGTATCCGATTGCGAACAGCGGATATTTGATCTCATAATCGACAAAGAACATCGCTGTCCCAAGGATAATGCCCGCAAGGATCAGCCCCTTGGTTGCTGCTGCTCCTACAAAACCGATAAGCGTTTCTGCCACACCGACAGGAGCCGAAAGCAATTCATAGATCGTGCCTGTAAAGCGCGGCATATAGATCCCGAAGGATGAGTTGCTCGTCGTTTCACCCAGCAAGGTCAGCATCAAAAGGCCTGGAATGATGAAGGCGCCATAGGCAACCCCATCAATCGGTTCCATCCGCGCGCCAATCACTGTGCCGAACACCACGAAATAAAGCGATGTCGTAAGCACCGGCGACAATATCGACTGGAACGCTGTTCGAAGCGCGCGCATCAACTCGCGCTGATAGATTGACCATGCGCCTCTTAGGTTGAAGGTCATCACGCGGCCTCCTCTTGATTGACGAGGTCGACAAAAATGTCTTCGAGCGAGGAATCGTGAATGTCGAGCCCGCTATAATCAATCCCGGCTGCGATTAGCGCCTTGGTGAGCGCTGCGACTTCCTCACTACCGCTGCCCGATCCATCGCCGCCGCGATAACACAGCTCAAGCCCGTCTTCGCTCAGAGTGACAGGAAATGCGGCGATGCTTTGCGGCAGTTCGGCTAACGGAGAGGCGAGTTTGAGAACCGCTTCGGTCGTCCCCATGCGCTGCATGATCGCGTCCTTGTCATCGACCATCAAAATCTTGCCGCCGCGAATGATGCCAACCCGGTCAGCCATCAATTCGGCTTCCTCGATATAGTGCGTGGTGAGGATGATCGTCGTGCCGCGTTCGCGCAGAGCTGCGATCTGTTCCCACATGCCCTTGCGCAGCTCTACGTCCACGCCGGCTGTGGGTTCATCCAGAAACAACAGTTCAGGTTCGTGGGCGAGCGCCTTTGCAATCAGAACGCGGCGTTTCATCCCGCCTGACAGTTCGCGGATCTGGCTGTCTTTCTTCTCCCACAAGGAGAGCGAACGGAGAATCTCCTCGATCCGCCTCTTGTCTGGCGAATGGCCGAAAAGCCCGCGTGAATAGGAAACAGCGCGCCACACTGTCTCGAACATGTCGGTTGAAAGTTCCTGAGGCACCAGGCCAATCCTTGCACGCGCCCTGCGCCAGTCTTTCGCGAGGTCATGACCGAAAGCGGTGATTGTGCCGGAGGAAGGCCGCACGATACCGCACACCGCCCCAATCAGCGTGGTCTTTCCTGCCCCATTCGGCCCGAGAAGCGCGAAAATCTCACCCTTGCGGATCGACAGATCGACATTGTCGAGCGCCTTGGTGCCGCCAGCATAGACCTTTGTGAGGCCGGTGATTTCCAGGATCGTTTCGCTCATCTCCGCGATGTGGCACAGCTTGCGGCGATTGCAAGCGCGGTGCCGACACAATCAGGGTAGAAGCAGAGAAGAATCTCCATAGGAGTAAAAACGATAATTTTGCGCGATCGCGTGCTCATAGGCATCCATCATCCGCTCGCGTCCCATCAATGCGCTGACCAGCATGACCAAGGTTGATTTGGGCAGGTGGAAATTGGTCATAAGCCCATCGACCACGCGAAATGTGTAGCCCGGCGTAATGAATATGTCGGTATCGCCTGCAAACTCATTGAGTTTGCCATCTTCGGTTGCCGCGCTTTCGAGCAGCCGCAGCGAAGTTGTGCCAACCGCAATCACTCGTCCGCCTGCTGATCGGGCCTCGTTGATACGCGCAGCCGTACCGGCATTGATGCGCCCGAATTCGGAATGCATCTGGTGGTCTTTCGTGTCATCAGCCTTCACCGGGAGAAACGTCCCTGCCCCAACATGCAGCGTGATGACTTCGCGTTTGATCCCTGCGTTATCGAGCGCAGCGACCAGGCGCGTTGTGAAGTGGAGCGATGCGGTTGGCGCTGCGACCGCGCCATCCTCAGCGGCAAACATTGTCTGGTAATCGGTGAGGTCCTGCTTATCGACACCGCGCTTGCCCGCGATATAGGGCGGAAGCGGCATGGTCCCGGCACGGTCGAGGAGGACTTCAACCGGCTCATCCCCTTCGAACAACAGGGTTATCGATCCATCGCGCTGGCGGCTTTCAGCAATGGCTGTGACACCGCCGCCAAAGACCAGCTGATCGCCATCTTTCACGCGTTTCGCATTGCGGATAAAGGCCTGCCAACGGCGCAGATCAACGCGCTTGTGCAAGGTCGCCCCGATCTTGGCCTCTCCCCCAGCCCTACGCCCTTCAAGCTGCGCTGGAATCACGCGGGTATCGTTGAAGACCAGCACATCCTTGGGCGTAAGCAGTCCGGGAAGATCGAGCACATGCTTGTCTTCAAACGGTCCTTGTGTCCCTCTGACGAGCAACATGCGCGCAGCATCGCGCGGGCGCACAGGGCGCAGCGCAATCCGGTCTTGCGGGAGGTCGAAATCAAACAGGTCAACGCGCATGGCGCCCGGCCATAATCAGTTGGGCCCCTCACAGGAAGCCCAAGCCGCCAATTGGTCCTATTGAAGCGGCGCGTTCAGCAGATCGGCCGTGATATCCTGATCAACCTGCTGCACCGGCGCGGGAACAGGTTGCGGGCGATTGTCGCTTGCGAGCGACGCCTGAAGGATGCGGGTCGGGTTCTGCGGCGGCTCGCCGCGATTGATCGCATCCACTGCGCCCATATTCTCGATCACACGGCCGAAATTGGTGTAGCGCTTGTCGAGGCTGAAACGTGGATAGAACACGATAAAGAACTGGCTGTTTGCGCTGTTTTCATCGGTTGCACGCGCCATCGAAACCGTACCGCGCACATGCGGCATAGGGTTAAACTCTTCGGTGAGGTCAGGAAGCTGAGAACCGCCCTGCCCAGTACCGGTCGGGTCACCGCCTTGCGCCATGAAGCCGTCGATCACGCGGTGGAACACCACGCCATCGTAAAAGCCTTCCTTGGTCAGCGCCTTGATCCGTTCGACATGCTTTGGCGCCCATTCGGACATCAGACGGATTTTCACCCGCTCGCCGTTTGACAGGTCGAGCACCCAGACACTGTCCGTATCAGCGCTCGCGTCGAAATTGATCGGCGGGAAGGTGCGCGTATCGACCGCTTCGCTTACCGAATCTTCGTCGCGATCATCTTTGAGCGCTTCATCAACCGCCTGCGCGCTGGCAGTGGTGGAAAGCGAAAGTACGGCAAGAGCAGCAAGCGAGCCGAGGGTCGATTTGATCATTGTGGTCTTCAAGTTTGGGGCCGTCTTCATAATTGAAACCAAGTCAGGTTGTAGCGTCTAACCGTGGCTGGCTGACACTTCAATGAATGAGTGAGCACCTCTCGACAGTCTAGTAATCGCCCTTGCGACCGATTTTCTCGACCCTGGCGATCACTTCGTCCTTAACTGGCGCACTTACAAACGGCGTGATGTCCCCGCCATATACGGCAATTTCCTTCACCAGCTTGGACGCGATCGGTTGAAGCGAGACGTCAGCCATAAGGAAAACCGTCTCGATCTCTTCATCCAGCTGCTGGTTCATGCCTGCCATCTGATATTCATACTCGAAGTCTGCGACCGCGCGCAGACCGCGGATGATCACGCTGGCGCCCTGTTTCTGGGCGAATTTTACGAGCAGGGCGTTGAACCCGACCACACGGACATTTTCGAGCCCGAGTGAAGCAACTTCGCGTTCGACCATCGCGAAGCGTTCTTCGGTGGAGAACATTGGATTTTTCGAAGGGTTGGTCGTGACCCCGATGATCAGCTCATCCACCAGTTTGGAACCGCGCCGAATGATATCGGCATGGCCCAGAGTGATAGGGTCAAAGGTTCCTGGGTAAATCCCGACACGGCGTGTCATTCTAAATCAACCTCCCATTCGATGCGCGCGAGTCCCGGGTTTGAGGTCGAGGCAATCCTGACCCGTTCTTCCAAACCGCCATACACACCAGCTGCAAAGACACCGGCGCCGTTAGCCGAGAATCCGACATCGTCAAACGCAGCAATCAGTCCCTGTGCGCAAGAATCGGGGGCCTGAAACTCGCGCAGATGGAAAATTCTGTCCTGCTCGGCGTTCTCGCGGCCTGCATAGACGAGCCGCGCCTCGAGGCAGTCTTTGACCGCAAAGCGATCCACCAAGGCGTTAACCAGGAAGTGCTTTTCAGGCGTCGATGCGATGATCCTATCCTGACCGGAATAAGTACTCGCTTCACTCGAAGCCGCATCACCTGTCGGGTCAGACATCTGTGATGTGCACGCAGCAACTGCGAATGCGAGCAAAGTGGCAAGGTAAGGACGCAAGCTCACCGGTCCCGCTCAACAATAAACCTGGCAAGCGCGCGCAATGTGTCCGCTTCGCTGCCGTGATTGCTTAAATGTGAGACCGCCTGATCAACAAGCGCGCGGGCCTGTTCGCGGGCCTTGTCCACGCCCATCAGAGTGACGAAGGTTTGCTTGCCTTGTTCATCATCCTTGCGCAGCGCCTTGCCCGCTTTTTCAGCGTCGCCTTCGACATCGAGAAGGTCATCGGCAATCTGGAATGCAAGGCCGATATCGCGCGAATAGGCTCTGAGATGCGCCCGACCTTCTGGCGGAACTTTGCCCATGACCGCGCCCATTTCGACGCTGGCAGCCAAGAGCGCTCCGGTCTTCAGCTGCTGAAGGCGGGTGATTGTATGAAGATCATAGACCACGCCTTCTTCATCAGCGACCATATCCATCATCTGGCCGCCAGCCATCCCGCCCATACCGCTTGCTTTGCCAAGCGTCGCGATCAGCTCACTGCGAACAAACGGATCAGCGCTGGTTTGATTGTCGGCAAGAATTTCAAACGCAAGAGCATGAAGCGCATCGCCTGCAAGAACGGCAGTCGCTTCGTCATAGACCTTGTGAACGGTCGCCTTGCCATGGCGCAAATCATCATCATCCATGCACGGAAGATCATCGTGGATCAGCGAATAGACGTGTATAGCCTCCACCGCGGCCCCTGCACAAAGCGCAGCGGTGCGATCAACGCCGAATAGCTCTGCCGTGCTGACAAGCAGCAGGGGCCGCACACGCTTGCCCCCGCCCATCGCGGCATATCGCATCGCTTCGACAAGGCGCGCGCTGGTATCATCCGGCACAGGCAGAAATGCATCGAAGACCGAGTCGATCTCACCCTGAACCCGCTTGAGAGCCTGACCGAGCAAGTCGGTGTCAACACTCGTCAAACCCACTTCAATTGCCCCCATCTAGTGGCACAGTGCCCGTCGGTTTCCCGTCAGCGCCCGCCACGATCTTCTCAATCCGGGCCTGCGCTGCATCAAGCCGTTTCTGACACGCAGCGCGCAGAGCCTCGCCGCGCTCATACAGATCAATCGACTGATCAAGCGGCACGTCGCCTCGTTCCAGCTGTTGAACGATTTCCTCAAGCGCAATCAACGCTTGTTCAAAGCTCATTTCCGCGATTGGCACCTGGCCCGCATTGGAACTGTTTCCCTCATCCATGTTCGCGAGCATTGACGCTGCGCGTGTGCCCGGTCAAGGCCAGCAGCGAAGGGGAAGCACGCATAATGGCCAGATATTCACTTGCTGTGGTTTCAGCGGCAATCATCTTTGGCATTCTGGACGCCATGTGGCTCAGCTGGGCTGGGCCAAACCTCTATGAGCCCACGATCGGCGCGATCATGGCGGAGAATTTCAACGTCGGCGCTGCTGGTGCGTTCTACCTGATCTATCTCGCAGGAATGACATGGTTTGCGATTCGGCCCGGACTGTCAGACGGCAAAGCGTCCACTGCATTGCTCAATGGAGCGCTTCTGGGCGCGCTTTGCTACGCCACTTTTGATCTGACGAGCCAAGCGGTCTTCATGGTGTGGGCAACCCATGTGACGCTACTCGACATAATGTGGGGCGCATTTGCTACGGGGACGACGAGCGCATTGGCGACCGGGATCGCACTGCGTTTCACGGCAAAAGACTGAACCGAGCTAAACAGGGGTAACGGGTAAGGCATGTTCATCGGTCACTTCGCCCCGGCATTTGTCGCGGCCGCAGCATATTCACGCGGACCAAAGTTGGGGACATACTTTCTGGCGGCCCAGCTGATTGATTGGGGTTTCTTTGCGCTCGCGATTGTGGGCGTCGAAAAGATGCGAATTGATCCGGCAGCGACGGTTATGGTGCCGTTTGATCTGCACTTTTATCCCTTCACGCACAGCCTTGCGGGCGCTGGTGCTTGGGCACTGGCATTCGGGCTGATCGTGCTCATCTGGCACCGTGACGCACTGGCTGGTCTGCTGACAAGTCTGGTCGTGGTCTCTCACTGGGTTCTGGACTGGGTCGTCCATGCGCCCGACCTTACGCTCGCCGGGGGGGACGAGAAATTCGGTCTTGGCCTGTGGAACCATCCTGAAGTCGCAATGCCGCTGGAGATCGGTATCACGCTTGCGGCGTTCTTCTTCTATCTTGCCAAATCACGCGGGCCGATCGCTCAGCCCTTATTGCTCATCATTGCGCTCTTGGCGTTTCAGATGATCAACTGGTTCGCCCCGCATCCGCACGAGGCAGGCCTTGGAATCTACCTACAGGCGCTGATCGCATTTGGCGTTCTGACGGCAATCGCGGCCTGGGTCGGGGAGAATCGCTATTTCAACCAGCGAGGTGGCTTGGCGGCAGCGAGCCTGTGACTTATGGGCGCCTTGAAATAAGGAAGGCGCATGAGCGAAATCACCCCAGACATTGTCGAACAACACGGTCTTTCCCCGGAAGAGTATGAGCGCGTGCTCGCAGGTCTTGGCCGCGAACCCAATCTGGTTGAGCTCGGCATCTTTTCGGTCATGTGGTCAGAGCATTGTTCCTACAAGAGCTCACGCCTGCACCTGAAGAAACTGCCCACCGAAGCGGATTGGGTGATCTGCGGCCCGGGTGAGAATGCCGGGGTTATCGATATCGGTGACGGGCAGGCTGCGATCTTCAAGATGGAGAGCCACAACCACCCCTCCTACATTGAGCCCTACCAAGGTGCGGCAACCGGGGTTGGCGGCATCCTTCGCGATGTTTTCACCATGGGCGCGCGGCCCGTTGCCAATATGAACGCGCTGCGCTTTGGCCGTCCCGATCACCCCAAGATGAAACACCTTGTCCAAGGCGTGGTCGCGGGCATTGGCGGCTATGGAAATTGCGTAGGCGTGCCCACGATTGGCGGCGAAACCAACTTCCATCCGGCCTATGACGGGAACATCCTTGTCAATGCGATGACGGTTGGCATCGCGGATGCTGACAAGATCTTCTATTCCGCTGCCACCGGGGTTGGAAACCCGATCGTCTATGTCGGTTCAAAAACCGGCCGCGACGGCATTCATGGTGCAACCATGGCCAGCGCTGACTTTGAAGAGGACGCAGAAGCCAAGCGGCCAACAGTTCAGGTCGGTGACCCGTTCACAGAAAAGCTTCTGATCGAAGCCTGCCTTGAACTGATGGCGACAGACGCGATCGTTGCCATTCAGGACATGGGTGCAGCCGGGCTCACCTCTTCGAGCGTGGAAATGGCAACCAACGGCAAGGCCGGCATCCGGCTCGACATGAACAAGGTGCCGTGCCGCGAAGAGGGCATGACGCCATATGAAATGATGCTGTCGGAAAGCCAGGAGCGCATGCTCATGGTGCTCAAGCCCGGCAAGGAAGAAATGGCTGCTGCGATCTTTAAAAAGTGGGAGCTCGATTTCGCAGTCATCGGCGAGGTGACCGATACTCAGCACATGGTGCTTGAATTCGATGGCGAGGTTGTGTGCGACATTCCGCTTGGTCCGCTCGCAGCAGATGCGCCTGAATATGACCGGCCCTACATCTCAAAGGATGAATACGCCAAATGGGCAGGCATCACCGCGATGCAGAACGTGCCCGACTGTGATGATCCGGGCGCGGACCTTCTGAAGCTGCTGGCGAGCCCCAACCTCGCCTCACGGCGCTGGATTGCTGAACAATATGACAGCCAGGTCATGGCGGATACGCTTCAAACTGGCGGTGATGCCTCAGTCGTGCGTGTGCACGGCACGGACAAGGCGCTCGCCATCAGCACAGATTGCACTCCGCGCTATGTCTATGCTGATCCATATGAAGGCGGAAAACAGGCGATTGCCGAAGCCTATCGCAATCTGTGCGCGGTGGGCGCGCGGCCACTGGCGGTGACCAATTGCCTGAACTTTGCAAACCCGCAGCGCCCTGAAATCATGAGCCAGTTCGTCCACGCTCTTGAAGGCATGGGCGATGCCTGCCGCGCGCTCGATTTCCCGATCGTCTCCGGCAATGTCAGCCTGTACAATGAAAGCAAGGCGACAGGCGGTGGTTCTGCGATCCTCCCCACCCCCGCGATTGGCGGTGTCGGCATTCTTTCAAAGGCGAGCAGAATGGTCACCAGCGCCTTCAAATCAGAAGGCGATGCCATCTATCTGATTGCTCCAGAGTTCTGGGCAAAGCCTGATCCGACCCGCTCGCATCTTGGCAAATCGCTTTGGCTTGATGTGGTCAAAGGCCGCGACGAAGGCCGCGCGCCGCCGGTTGACCTTGCTGCTGAACGCGGGGCCGGCCAGATCGTGCGCAGGCTCATCGCTGATGGGCTGGTGAACGCGGTCCACGATCTGTCCGATGGCGGTCTTGCGGTTGCGCTTGCAGAGATGGCGCTGGCAGGTGAACTTGGCGCGCAGGTCAGTGCCAATGACGATTACACCACTGCACAATGGTGGTTTGGCGAAGACCAGTCGCGCTATGTGATCACCGTTTCGCCTGATCAGATGGAGGCCTTCAACCGCCTCGTCAGCGACGCGCCAGAAACCGCGGAAAGCGAACTGGTCGGCTTCCACCGGATTGGCACGGTCGGCGGTGACAGCCTGCTCGGCGTTTCGCTGGACGATATGCGGACCGCTCACGAAAGCTTCTTTGCAGATTGGATGGAAGCATAGAGCTGCTTCAACCCGCGCTGCATTATGGGGGGCATTTTGTTGTCCCCTTTCTGATCGCCGCATTGCTGTGGCGTGAGGAGTGGAAAAAGACGGGCGCGGTGATGGTCGCTGCCAACCTCATTGATCTGGATCACCTGCTTGCTGACCCGATTTTCGATCCGGATCGCTGTTCGATCGGATTTCACCTGCTCCACGGCTGGGAAGCGGCGCTTGCCTATGGTGTGTTGTTGCTGATCCCGCGCTGGTGGACACGCGCGTTCGGCCTTGGCGCGCTGTGGCACCTTGCCGTGGACTACGGCGACTGCTCGGCCATGGCCTGTACATAGGCACAGACACAGCCAAATGCACAATCAGCGCAAAGTTGATTTGCTGAGGAGCTGCAAGCCATCGGCCATGCGAGCGAAGCTGCGTGCGTCTTAAGCTGCCTGAGGCTCTGACAGATTCAGATCCTCTGCCAGATTGCCTTCGCTTTCCAACGTCGCAAGGCATTGGCGGTATATTTCCGGCTTGCCGATGCCGAGACGTTTGCGCGCTTGCGAGATGTCTTCGCGCATGACCTGTTCAACATCCATATGCGCAAGCTTGGACGCAGCTTTGCCAAGCCGCTGTCCTTCGCGCACGGCAGCGTATAGCGGCGCGCTGGTCCCGGTCGTCTTTTTAATCTGACGAGCGCCCGCATAAGCGATGAACTGAATACCGCGGTTGAAGTTCTGCGAATAAGAAAAACCGAGCAGGCACGCCTCGCCCAGCGCATCACGGCCATAGCCGGTGAGCACATGAAACAGATCATGCGTGTCACGCAGACGATCATAATACCACTGGGTCAGGTCTTGTGGGAGCTTTTCAGGCGGCGCCCACTTGTGGCTTTCCGCAACCAAACCAGCGGCGGTGAGACCTTCGCGCTTCATGAAAGCCATGTAGTGTTTGCCGACAGAATTGTCCGGCAAGTCCGCCCAGCTTTCATGATCATCAAGCATCGCGGGGATATCGACCTCTTGCTCGATAAACCGCTGGCCTTCTGGCGAACGGATGAAGTCCCAGGCCTGATTGACGCTCTTTTTGCCCTTGGTCGCCTCGATAATGTGAAAGACCTGTTCGGTGTCTTCCTTGTCCTCAACCAGCTTGCCGAAGTGGTGCAGCACCTTGAGCGGCTGAAAACCGGTCAGTTCGCGTTCAGAAGCGACCAGCGGGCGATCAATCAGGGCCATTTGCTTTTCCTCTCATCTCGGTCGCCTGGACGACTCGATTTAAGTTCGCTTTATGAAACTTACATTGGTGTCAGTACCCGGTCAAGTGTGGGTTCCGTAGGGTAATCCCTTCCCTTTCCCGCACGCCCCCGTCATAGGGCGCGTATGAGAGAGCACGACACTGTCCCCTATTCACTGAAATCCCTTCCCGATGATGAAAGCATCGCCCGCGCCCGTTCGCTGCGAGACCGCTTGAAAGAGCGGCGGACGTGCCGATACTTTTCTGACGAACCTGTCCCGCGCGAAGCCATCGAGGCGGCAATCGAGGCGGCAGGAACCGCACCCAACGGGGCCAACCATCAGCCATGGCATTTCGCTGTTGTCGCTTCGCCCGAAAAGAAGCGCGCCATCCGCGAAGCGGCTGAAGCCGAAGAACGCCGGTTTTACGGTGCGGATGGCGATGATCCCAAGGCAAGCGACGAATGGCTCGGCGCGCTCAAAGACCTTGGCACAGACGAGGACAAACCGTTCCTTGAAACCGCGCCATATCTCATTGTCGTGTTCGCACAGCGCAAGGGCGGGATCGAAGAGGACGGCAAGACGCAGAATTACTACGTCAACGAAAGTGTCGGCATTGCCTGCGGGATGCTGATCGCGACACTGCATGAAGCAGGGTTTGCAACGCTCACGCACACGCCATCACCCATGGGCTTCCTGCGCGAAGCATGCGAGCGACCCGAATGGGAAAAACCGCTGATGATCGTTGTCGTGGGCCGGCCGACCGAAGATGCGACCGTGCCTGCGCATGCGCTCAAGAAGAAACCGCTCAGCCAAATCGCGACCTGGCTTTAACGCGGTTTGCGGAAAGTCAGGCTGATGCCAGTTCCTGCGGCGTGTTGTCGCTGGCGAGAAGGTTGTAGGGATCGATCCCCTCTTCGCGCCAAATGCGGTGGCATTCGCGATACTGCGTCGGCTCCGGGATATTGAGCGCCGCGCGCACGCTATCGACCGGCTGCTTGAGAAGCTCGCGGATCGGCTGTTCGATCAGGCGCGGTGCACCCTTGCCGGTCCGGCGAGCCTGATTGACCGCCTTGAAGATCGGCGCCTTGCTTCCCTTGACCTGCATCTTGATATTCGCCGAACCGGCATAGCCGATCAGCAAGTGACCCTGGCTTGGGCTTTGGCCATGTGTGAACAGCAGCACGCATTGTTCGCCAAGCGCATCGCGGCCATAACCGGTCAGGACATGGAACAGATCATGCGTGTCGCGTGACCGTTCTGCAAACCACTGCACTAGATCAGGATATTTGGGCCGGCCAAGACGCTCTGCCTCTTCGACGAGACCGGCTGCGGTAAGCCCTTCGCTTTCCATGAAATCGCAATAGGCATGCGCGAGGCTGCCCTTGGGCGTCTTGCGAAGTTCGGCATGGTTGTCGAGAATTTCAGGGAGGTGTGGCTCGGTTTCGCGCAGCATCTCACCGCGCTCTGAAAAAACGAGCTCTTGAACGCGCGGCATGAAGTCTTTTGACGGAAGCGATTCGAAGATCTTGAAGACGAGGCTGGTGTCTTCCTTGTCTTTGATCAACAGGCGGAAATTCTTGATCGCGCGCGGCAGCGAGTAGCGCGGCTGCGGCCGGTCGGGGTGGCGCAGGACGGTTCCATCGGGGGCGAATTGCTCTGAGTAATTGGTCACGCTTTTATCTCACCTGAGGGCTGGGTTGGGATCAGCTAACATCACTTACTTACAACTATGTAAATAACGCAATTCGGTTCGAAATCAAGACCCATCGAAAGGCAAACTGCCGAACAATCCTCTCAATCCACCGCGCGTCGAAGCGCACCATGCTCAAACTGGCTTGCAAAAACCTTACTCGCCTCGAGCGAAAAATGACTGTTGTCGACAATCAGCGGCGCCCCGTTTGTGTCAAAATACGCGCACGTGTCAGCGCATTGCAGCGAATGGAGCGAGACATAATCGGTTCCGGTCTGGCCCGCGAGTATGGCCAAGCGCTGATCAAGCGCCTGTCGTTCCTCAAGCTGCATGGCATCGGCAAGCTCGCCCGACATTCCGCGTTCATGACCGATAGCCAGAAGGCGCGGTACGAACTGCGCCCATTCAGCCACTGGTCCGACAAGCAGAACCTCCCTGCCCTGCGCTTTCAATCCGGCCAAGGTATCACCAAGCGCGCTGATATCCCTTTCTTCCCACCGTCCCGCAAGAACCACCAGGTCAGCACCATATTCACTCACCCAAGTGCGATAGGCCTGATCCATCAGCGCGCTGCAATACGGATAGTCGCTCGCGGGTTGATCAAGCACGGGACGACAACCCGCTGCGGTCACCTGGCTGATCGCACTTTGCGGAAAGCTTGCGGCAAGGCCCGGCACAAGGTGGGCAGCGTGGCTATCGCCCAGAACCAGAATCCGCGCCCTTCCCTTTGATTGAAGAAGGCACGCGGTTTCATCAAGCGTCTGGCTGCGGTGATGGATGAAACATTCGCCCGAGCGGAACACGTCGCGGAGCGGGTAATCCATGGCAGAGGCAATGTCCTGCCCTCTCTCAGACAATCGCTGCGGCCAACCGCTCGATAATGACAGCGCCAGCGAGATGGCGACCAACAAGGCAGTCAAACTGCTGCTGGCCAGCAGCAGAGGTCGCGCAGGCCATGCTCCGCGCCTGAAGGGCTCTTCGACAAACTTCCAGCTGAGTACGGAAAGACCAAGCGACAGCGCGAGCGCCAATGCTTGAAGCGGAGCGCTCAGTTCTGCTGCCGGCAGCCCCAGCAACAAAAGTACGATTACCGGCCAATGCCACAGATACAGCGAATAGGAGATCTTGCCGACAAACCGCATGGGCGCGGCTTCCAGCAATTGGCTCACCAGCGAAGGTCCGGCTGATCCTGCAGCGATGATCGCAGCTGTCCCAAGACACGGGATCGCCGCTCGCCATCCCGGGAACGGCGTATCAGAGTGAAACGCGATCGCTGCATAAAGGATGAGGCCAAGACCGATAATCGCCAACGTTTCCCTCGCCCAGCGCCGCTGAACAAAGGGGAGAGGCGTAATCGCGATCAGTGCGCCCAGGAGAAACTCCCATAAGCGCGCAGGCAGCATATAGAAGCTTGCACCGGGATAGAGCAGCGAGACTGCCGCTGATGCAAACGCGATCAGAACCAGCCCAGGCCACAGACCCGCTTTTCCAAACCGCATGAGGCCCAGCACTATAACCGGCAGCAGCACGTAGAACTGCCCTTCGACCCCAAGCGTCCACATGTGAAGCAGAACCTCATGCTCGCTTTCGGCATAGGCGCCGCGGTGCAGCCAGAAATGGAAATTGCCCAGAAACAAAGCAGAAAACCCAAGGCTCCAGGCATAGCCTTCAAGCTCCTGCGACATCAGCACTAGACAGGCCGCCAGTGTCACCGAAAACAGCACCAACAGCATGACAGGGACGATCCGTTTCACCCTGCGAAACAGGTATCCGCCAAAACTGAACTGACCTGCCTGAACCTCGCGAACAACGATGCCGCCGATAAGGAAGCCTGATATGACAAAGAATATGTCGACCCCGATAAAACCGCCGCTGACGGTTTCAAATCCGAGGTGAAACAAAATTACAGCGATCACCGCGACCGCACGCAGACCCTCAATATCGGGGCGATGGTTCGGCAAAGGTTGGCTCGCGCTGCTCAAGCCTCGACCCAGTCCTTGCGATCAATGCCCAGCAGCGAGAGGATGTTTGTAAGATCACCCTTGTCGATCCGGCCATTGGCCGCGGCGCGCGCCTTGGGTTTGGCGCGGAACGCAAAGCCGTAATCCGCCGCCTCGATCATGGGAATGTCATTCGCGCCGTCACCGCTAGCGAGAATGGTTGCGCCTTGGGGAAGACGCTCTGCCTCTTCGCGCAAAGTCGCGAGTTTGGTGTTGGCATCGGAGATCGGTCCGTCGAGCAGCCCCGTGAGCTTGCCTTCCGCCACGCCAAGCCGGTTGCCCACTACGCGATCAAAGTCGAGCCATTCGGCCACACGGTCACCGAAGTGGTGAAAGCCCCCCGTCACCAGCACACACCGGCAGCCGTGCGCCTTGAGCGTTGAAACAAGCGTCATTGCGCCGTCCATTGGCGAGATCCGCTCTTCCAGACATTGCGCAATTGCGCTTTCATCAAGACCCTCAAGCAGCCCAACCCGCTCTCGCAAGGCGCTTTCAAAGTCGAGCTCGCCTTGCATTGCGCGCTCAGTGATGTCGGCGATCCGGTCTTTAAGGCCCGCATAATCAGCCAGTTCGTCGATACACTCCTGCCCGATCATGGTTGAATCCATGTCGGAAACAAACAGCGAAGGCACCTTGATCTCTCCGCGCGCCACCAAGGCATCGCAGTTTCCAAAGGTCATGTTCAACACCGAATGCACCGAGCCGAAGTCGGCATCTGCAAGCCGCAGCTCAATCACGTCACTCGCCGATCCCAGCTTCTTTCCGGACACAAGCGAAACGCCAGCGGTCGCGAAAGCGACGTGGGCTGAATGAAGCTGTGTTTCCCAATCCGATGAACCTGCTATCAGACGCGCGATGAGCACTAAGAAATCTCCTGAGGACACCGCTGATGCGCGGCCTGTCGCGCTAATCGCAGGACCGACAGCCAGCGGCAAGAGCGCAGGCGCACTCACTTTGGCCAAAGCGCTGGATAAACAAGGCCGCACACCCGTCATCATCAATGCCGACAGCATGCAGGTCTATGCTGACATTCCCATTGTGTCCGCCGCGCCTGATGCAAAGGAGCGTGCCGTGTGCGAACACCGGCTTTATGGCGCATGGGACGGAGCGGAGGCGTGCTCTGCGGCAGACTGGGCCGCAAAGGCCAAGGCTGAGATTGAGCAATGTCACGCACAAGAAGCGGTGCCGATCCTGGTCGGAGGCACGGGGATGTATCTCAAAGTGCTGCTCGAAGGGATTGCCCCTATTCCCGATATTGAGCCAGAAGTGCGCGAGGTCGTGCGCGCAATGGCCACAGAAACTGCCTATGCCGCGCTCCAGATCGAAGACCCGATCCGCGCCGCCGAACTCGAACCGGGCGACAGCCAGAGGATTGCGCGCGCGCTGGAGGTCAAGCGATCAACAGGCGTGACGCTTGGAGATTGGCAACAGGCGAAGACCGGCGGCATCGGGGACGAAGTGACCTTGCATCCGATTGTCGTGATGCCGGAACGCCAATGGGTCTATGACCGCTGCGACACACGCTTTGCCGCAATGGTTGATGGAGGCGCTGTCGAAGAGATCGAGGCGCTGTTGTCTCGCGAGCTTTCCACTGAACTTCCCGTGATGCGGGCGATCGGCGTGCCCGAGATTGCCGCGCTTGTGCGGGGAGAAATCTCGAAAGAGGACACAATCGCGCGCGGGGCACAATCAACCCGTCAGTATGCCAAGCGCCAGTTCACCTGGCTGCGCAATCAATGTCCCCCAGATTGGAGGCGCGTCGAATCCACTTCTGAATCAAAAAATATCGCTAAGGACGAATTCTTCGCATCTTTATTACAACTTTAAGGGTTGACGCGATAGAAAGTGGCGTATAGCGGATCCTCGACGGGCCAACGGCACTCGTATGCCGCAAACCCTCTTGGTTTTGTCACGGATTGCGGCTAGTCCGCGTGACGCTAGGTAAAGGTGAAGGACACTAAAGGTCATGACGCTTCTTATTATCGTGGTGGGAACGGGCTGATCTGGGATTCTTCATATTGAATACCCCGACCGGCCCGATGCGAATATGCGCTTCGGGCCGTTTTTGTTTGTAAGGAGAGTAACGTTGGCGCAGCGCTCTGGAGCCGCCTTGTTGATGGAATGCCTGGTCGATCAGGGTGTCGAATTCGTATTCGGCTACCCCGGTGGCGCGGTCCTACCCATCTATGACGAGCTGTTTGGCGATGAGCGGATCAGGCACATCCTTGTGCGCCACGAAGCAGGCGCTGCTCATGCCGCCGAAGGCTATGCCCGCGCCACAGGCAAGCCCGGCGTTGTGCTCGTGACAAGCGGCCCGGGTGCAACCAATGCCGTTACCGGGATTGCCGATGCCTTCATGGATTCGATCCCGATGGTCGTCATCACCGGGCAGGTGCCCACTGGCCTTATCGGGACCGATGCGTTTCAGGAAGCCGATACCGTTGGCATTACCCGCCACTGCACCAAGCACAATTACCTCGTTAAAGACCCGGCAGACCTTGTTGCAACGGTTGAAGAGGCGTTTCGCATCGCCACCACGGGCCGCCCCGGCCCAGTCGTGGTCGATATTCCCAAGGACGTGCAGATTGCAGTGCCTTCGGAGAGCAAATCGCTCGTTGCACCCGGATCGCACCGCTACGCGCCGCAAATGGTTGCACCGGCTGACCAGATCGCAGAGGCTATCGAGCTGATCGAAAACGCCGATGCGCCAATCCTTTACACTGGCGGCGGCGTGATCAATTCCGGGCCAGAGGCGAGCCGGTTGCTGCGCCAGTTTCAGGATATCACCAACGCCCCCATCACCTCGACGCTGATGGGACTTGGTGCGTTTCCGAACACGCATCCTGATTGGCTCGGAATGCTGGGAATGCACGGCACGTACGAAGCCAATATGGCGATGAACAAATGCGATGTGATGGTGTGCGTTGGCGCCCGGTTTGATGACCGCGTGACCGGCAGGCTCGACGCCTTTTCTCCCGATTCCAAGAAGATCCACATCGATATTGATCGCAGTTCGATCAACAAAACGGTGCCTGCAGACATCGGCATTGTCGGCGACTGCGCAACCGTTCTGGAACAGTTGATCGAGGCATGGGGGTCTCGCAATCCGCGCGATCTTGGGGAATGGAAAGCGCGGATCGCCGGATGGCGCGCGCGCGAATGTCTGGCTTACCCGGAACGTTCGAGGAAGAACCCAGAGGCAATCATGCCGCAAAAGGCGGTGGAGCGGCTGTATGAGCTTACCAAGGACACAAAGCCGATCGTTTCCACCGAAGTGGGTCAGCACCAGATGTGGGCGGCCCAGTATTTCGGGTTTGATGAACCGAACAAATGGCTGACCTCGGGTGGCCTCGGCACCATGGGTTACGGCATGCCTGCCGCGATTGGCGCACAGCTTGGCCATCCTGATGCGCTGGTGATCGACATTGCTGGTGAAGCCAGCATTCAAATGAACATTCAGGAACTCGGCACAGCCTCGCAATATCGCCTGCCGATCAAGATCTTCATCCTCAACAACGAATATATGGGCATGGTCCGCCAGTGGCAGGAACTGACCTATGAAAGCCGGTATTCGAACAGCTATTCCGACAGTCTGCCCGATTTCGTAGCGCTTGCCGAGGCCTATGGCTGGAAAGGCATTCGCATCACGGAGGAAGCCGCGCTTGACGCTGGAATCCTGGCGATGATCGAGCATGATGGCCCGGTCATTGTCGATTGCTGCGTTGCCAAGGATGCCAATTGCTTCCCGATGATCCCGTCAGGCGCCGCGCATACCGAGATGTTGCTCTATGGCGATCAGGTTGATGGCACGATGGACGACGAAGCGAAAGCGTTGGTGTAAGGGGCTGACCTTAAGATGAAGATCCAATCCGCACAGAGCGAACGCCACGTTCTGACTGTCACGGTCGACAATGAGCCGGGCATTCTGGCCAAGATCACCGGCCTGTTCACCGCGCGCGGCTATAACATCGACAGCCTCACCGTGGCTGACATCACCGATGACCACGCCGTCAGCCGGATCACAATCGTTACCAATGGCCCGCCCGAAGTCATCGACCAGATCGAAGCCCAGCTTGACAGGCTGGTGCCTGTCCACAAAGTCACCGACCTCACCGCCGCCGGCCCGCATGTTGAGCGGGAGCTGGCGTTAATCAAGGTAGCGGGCAAGGGAGAGGCTCGGGTCGAAGCCTTGCGCACCGCCGAAGTGTTCCGCGCCAATGTTGTTGACACCACGCCAGCCAGCTTCGTTTTCGAACTCACCGGATCACCCGACAAGATTGACAGCTTCATCGCTCTGATGCGCGAACTTGGCCTCGTCAGCGTCGGAAGATCGGGCGTCGTCGGCATGATGCGCGGAGCTGGGGAATGGGAGCGCGCCACTTCCCAAAAAAATGAGCCAATTGCGTCAGACGGAAAGGAAGCAACTGAGCCCTCGCCTCTCGCTGGACGCACCAAAGGTGTGCCGCTTGATGCCGATGGATTGCCGCCGCAATCGGATGTGACAGATGCTTTGCTCGCTTTTTTGTTTAGGCAGAACGATTGGATCCGCCCTTCTGCAGCATACGATGAACTTGCTGACTACTTCGGTTTATCGAAAGCCGCACTTTCAGCCACAATGAACGATGATCGCAACCACTGGCAAAACCGAGTTCAGTGGGCGCGTAAGGAGCTTGTAGACCGTGGTCTTCTCGACAACGGTCGTCATGGTTTTTGGAAGCTTTTCAAATAGGAATACCCAATGAAAGTCTATTACGACGCCGATGCTGATCTCGGCCTCATCAAGAACAAGAAGATCGCCGTTCTCGGCTATGGCTCGCAAGGCCATGCGCATGCGCAGAACCTGCGTGACAGCGGTGTAGAAGAGGTCGCCATCGCTCTGCGCGAAGGGTCTGCCACCGCAGCCAAAGCCGAAGCCGCCGGGTTCAAGGTGCTGTCCAACACCGAAGCGGCCAAATGGGCTGACATTCTCATGATCCTCGCGCCCGACGAACATCAGGCCGGGATCTATGCCAACGATATTCATGGCCACATGAAGCC
>CAYUCZ010000048.1:0-21354 GCA_964443505.1 uncultured Porphyrobacter sp.
AGTTTCGGTCGATGGCCGATGGCGCGGATGCTGCGCTCGTCTATTTCGCTGGCCATGGGATCGAGAGCAAGGGGATCAACTGGCTGTTGCCGATCGATGCCGCGCTCGATGCTGAAAAAGACCTGCCCTTCGAAGCGGTCGAGTTTGGCCGTATCCTCGACACGATAGAAGGCGCGAAGCTGAGGATCGCGGTGCTCGATGCGTGCCGCAACAACCCGTTTGCGGGCCGCTGGTCGAGTGACAGCCGCAGCGTGTCGCGCGGGCTTGCGCCGCTCGAAGTCGATGACATGCTGGTCATCTATGCGGCGGCTCCGGGCAATTTCGCGTTTGACGGGGCTGGCGGCAATTCGCCTTTCGCGCTCGCGCTTGCCCGGCGGATTGTCCAGCCCGGCCTTCCGGTCCAACTGCTTGGCGGGATGGTGCGCGACGATGTGCTGAGCGCGACCGATGGGGAACAGCGCCCGTTTATCTCCGCTTCGATGACCGGACGCCCGCTGTTCCTTGTTAGCGGGCCGGACACGCAGATGGACTGGTTTGAAGAGCTCTATTCCGCAGACAGCCAGCCATCCGGCTCGCCAGATCGCACTGCGCAGGGCGAATTGAGCGGCGCTGAGGTTTCGAACGCGGCCACTTCATCGGGGCTTGTCGACTTTGGCGATGCGGTCGAGACTTTGGAGGGCAGCCGAACCCGGGCAGAAGAGGACCCGGCTGCTCTGGAAGAGCAGCTGTGGCTCGAAGCGCTCAAGGCCGACAATGTGACCGGTTTTCGCGCTTATCTCGATCAATATCCGCAAGGGGCATACGCAGCGTTTGCCGAAGCGAACATTGCGCAATTGCTCGACCCCACTGCAACGGGCGGCGAGCTCGACAGCGAGAAACCGTGGATCATCTCTCTGGGTGCGGCATTGCCTGATCGTTATGCTGTGGACCTTGGCGTGCCTTTGCCGATTGACGGGATTTGGCGCATTTCCACCAATGACAAGAGGCTAAGGATCGAACGCGGGCGCGCCTTTGCGGTTGATGGGTGGAACCACGTGCTCTTGTTCCGCGTGGAGCCTGAACAGGTCACAATGATCAACATGAGGCGCGGCGAGGATGGTGAATATCTTGGCCGAGACATACTGTTGAACGGCGACGCGACCATGACATTGCGCGACGATGGCAATCTGGATGTAAGCGTCGCCACCTTCCCCTTCCCGGCCAAATTCGTGCTTATTCGCGAAGCGCTGGACGATCCTGACGCGCTTGCTCGCGAAACGCCGCCTTAATCCGTGTTCATCGCCTTGTTATCTGTGATGCCATAGGGCACCACTTGCTTATGAAGTTTAAGACCCGCGCAATCGCAGCCGGCCTCCTGCTTGCTGTTCCCAATATCGCTCTGGTGAGCGCGATCGCCGCGCAGGAAAGCGCGCCTGCCGAAGCAGCGCCCGCGCCTGATACAGAGCCGGTCTGGTACTTTGAGAAAAGCGATCTTGAAGTCGATCCCGGCTACACGTTCGGCGTTCTCGAAAACGGTATGCGCTATGTCCTGCGCGAGAACGCAACGCCTGCCGGAACAGCTCTGGTACGGATGCGGATCGGGTCAGGCTCGCTTGCTGAAACGGATACCGAACGCGGCCTGTCGCATTATCTCGAACACATGGCGTTCAACGGGTCAAAGGGCATTCCCGAAGGCGAGATGGTGGCCCTGCTTGAACGCGAAGGCCTCGCCTTTGGCGCGGATACCAATGCTTCCACCGGCTACAATGCCATCACCTACATGCTCAACCTGCCGCGCAATGAGGAGGACTTGCTGGACACCGCGCTGATGCTGATGCGCGAGACCGCAAGCGAGCTGACCATTGCCGAAGACGCGGTCGAGCGCGAACGCGGCGTGGTGCTGTCGGAAAGGCGGGACAGACGCAATTTCGCACAGAAAGCGCGCGAAGACAGCCTCGCTTTCACAGCGCCTGGAGCGCGCTTCCTCGACCGCCTGCCGATCGGCACGCTAGAGGCGCTGGAAGGGGCCACATCTGCCCAGCTGCGCAGCCTGTATGAACGCACCTACACGCCATCGAACACCGTGCTTGTGATCGTGGGCGACTTTCCGGTCGAGGTGATGGAAGCAGCAATCCAGAAACGTTTCGCGGACTGGGCCGCTGCCGCTGCTCCCGAAGAGCCTGTCGCAGGGCCAATCGATGTCACGCGGCGCGGTGAGACTGACATCTATCTCGACCCTGCACTATCAGAGAGCGTTTCGATCTCGGCTCTGGGATCATGGCGTGACCGGCCCGACAGCGTGGCGAGCCGCCGCAAGAACCTGATCCGGTCAATCGGGCTCAACATCATCGCCCGGCGGCTTTCGCGGCTCGCGCGCAGCCAGGATGCCCCGTTCAAAGGCGCGCGCTTCGGCTTTGGTGAGATATTCGAAGAAGCGCGGACCACTTCGATCACGATTTCGAGCGAGAATGGCGAGTGGCGCGAAGGACTGCTTGCCGCTGTGCGCGAGGTCAACCAGGCGCTGACTTACGGCTTTACCCAGGCCGAAGTGGATGAGCAGGTGGCCAATGGCCGCACCAGCCTAGAAAATCAGGTTGCTGGCGCTCCAACCCGTTCGCACAATGCCTTTGTCAGCGGCGCTTTGAGGCTGGTCGCCGATGACGTGGTCCCAACCACCCCGCAAGACACGCTTGAGCGGTTCAACGCCGCTGTTGAGGGCCTGACGCCCGAAATGGTGTTCGAGGCCGTGAAAGCGGATGCGCTGCCGCTCGACAACCCGTTGATCCGGTTTCAGGGACGCACAGCGCCCGAAGGGGGCGAAGCAGGCTTGCGCGATGCCTTTGCCCAGGCGATGGCGCTTCCCATCGCTGCGCCCGAACAAACCGAGCGAGCGCAATTCGCATACACCGATTTCGGTGAGCCGGGGGAGGTCATCTCTGACACGCGCGAGGATCGGCTCGGCTTTCGCTACATCACCTTTGCCAATGGCGTGCGGCTTACCATCAAACAGACCGACATTCGCGAAGACCGAGTGCGCTTTCGAGTGGGGGTGGACGGTGGAAGGCTGCTGAACACCCGCGAAGACCCGCTTGCGACGTATCTGGTAGGCTCGCTGGGCGCTGGCGGGTTGGGTCAGCACAGCCGTGATGAATTGCAGACCATTCTTGCCGGGCGCAGCGTGGGCTTCAATATCGGAACCTCATCCGAAGCGTTCAGCTTCAACGGCGCAACCACGCCGCGCGATCTGACCTTGCAGATGCAATTGGTGACCGCGGGGCTGACCGATGCGGGCTATCGGCCTGAAGGGCTCGACCAGTTCAAGCGCAATATCGACGACTATTTTGACACTCTGGGATCAACCCCGGCCAGCGCCTATGGCAAAGTCAGCGGAGCGATCCTGTCAGACAACGACCCGCGCTTTACCCTGCAATCGCGTGAATCTTTCAAAGCGCGCACTTACGAACAATTGCGCGAGGTGGTGAGCGATCGATTTGCGAACGGCGCAATCGAAGTCGCGCTTGTCGGCGACATTGACGAAGACGCCGCAATTGCCGCTGTCGCCGCCACGCTAGGCGCGCTGCCCGCGCGAGAACCAGACTTTCTTGAACGCAAGGACGCGCGCCAACGCAGTTTCACGCAAACGCGCGGCGAACAGATCATCCGCCATGGGGGCGAGCCCGATCAGGCGTGGGTGCGCATGATCTGGCCCACGCGCGATGACAGCGACCTTACTCAGACGATAGAGCTGCAATTGCTCGCCCGTGTGATGCGCATCGCCTTGACCGACCGGCTGCGCGAGGATCTGGGCAAGGCCTATTCGACACAGGCCGCCAGCTCGCCCAGCCGGGTGTATCCGGGCTATGGCACTTTCACCCTGTTCGCACCGGTCGGAGCGAGCGAGGTCGAAACCGTCCGCAGCGTTTTTCGCGATCTCGTCAATGATCTGCGTTCAGGCGAGTTTGACGAAGACCTGATCGAACGCGCGCGCCAACCCATGCTGGAGGCTTATGACAACGCGCTCAAAGGGCTTGGCGGATGGATGAGGCTTGCTGGACGCGCGCAGAGCCGGCCTGACCGTCTCGAACGTTGGTTCGACGGTCCCGATACGTTGAAGGCCGTGAGCGCGACCGATCTGCAAACGGCTGCGCAAACCTATCTTGCGCCCGAAGACGCGGTTGAATTCCTTGTCCTGCCGCGGCCTCAAAACATCACGCGCCCGCCTGCCAATCTCGATGAACTGCCGCAAAGAGCGCCCGCCGTGATCATCGACAGGCGAGGCTAGCCGGGTCGGCACACAGACAATCGGGGCCTTCAATAGCCAAACAAAAAGGACCGGCAGGTCGCCTCCTGCCGGTCCTTCCTATTTCAGTCCCTCCCGGCTCCGATGAGCCGGTCAGTGCCTGCAATCACGCTTAGTAGTTGAAATTGACAGAAACGCCAATGACGCGTGGTTCGTTCACGAACGCGGTGTTGTTGTTGAAGTCAACCACACCCAGCACGTTCACTTCATCGGTGATGTTGCGCGCAAACAGCGAGAGCTCATACTCACCGCCATTGCCGCGATACCCGACCCGCAGACCGCCTTCGATACGGCTCGAGGAGTTAAACTCGAGGCTTTCGTAAAGCAGGAAGTTGGTGTCGCCGAGGAAGGTCCAATCGGTGAAGACGAAGAATTCGTCATTGTCGCCAACCGGAACCGAATATTCAGCGGTGAAGTCACCGCTCCATTCAGGCGCGTTGGGGAACGGGTTGCCATCGACACTGGCGAAGGTCACCGGACCAAACGCACCAGGAGCCGTGCGCGTCGGATCGGTCACGGTGCACTGTGCGCAAGTGCCGACCTCAAGGTTCGGATCCTGGATTTCGGTGTCGTTGTAAGCAACGCCCAGCGTCACGAGGAAGTCCGGCGTGATCTGGAACGCGGTGTCGAGTTCGAAGCCATAGGCTTCGCCTTCATTGGCGTTGATCAGCTGGACAAAGTTGCCGCCGCCGCCAACAGCGGTGAACTGCGGATCCTGCACGTTGTAGTAGAATACAGCGCCGTTGATACGGATCGTGCGGTCAGCAAACTCGCTCTTGAAGCCGATTTCAAAGCTCGTGATGTCTTCGCTGCCAGCCGTGCTTGGCGGATTGAAGAAGGCAACGTCGCGGCCCTGAATGGTCGGAGCGCGGAACGCATTGGCGACCCGGCCATAAATGCTGGTGTTGTCCGAAACATCTGCAAACAGGCTGATATCCCAGTCGATGTTGTCGTCTTCAACCGTCACCGGCTGAGGCGCCGCGCCAGAGACGACAAAGAAGTCCTTCTTGTCGTCGGTATAACGCAGACCACCTGTCACGCGCAGCATATCGCTCAACTGGTAAGACATCTGGCCGAACAGTGCGAATGACTGGTTTTCGTGGTTGACGGTTACAGGCGGCGGGAAGGTGAAGCCGACCGTGCTAACGTCAAATTCGCTGTGGAAGATGAAAGTGCCGACCTGCCAGCTGAACGGACCATCGCCGTTCGATGCAAGGCGGATTTCCTGAGTGATCTGGTTGAGATCAATCGAGTCCTGCGTATCCGATGGGAACGGGATAAAGCCCGGACCTGTGACAAGGTTACCACCGTCAACGTCGCCGCGGCTTGAGCCTTCGCTCTCATAATAGCCGGTGATCGAAGTCAGCGTCGCGCCGTCGAATTCATAGTCGAGCTTCAGCGAAGCACCGAACTGCTGATAGTTGGCGTTGTTGCCGCCACCACCATCATAGAACACGACTTCACGATCGAAGTCAGAGCGCAATTCATTGTCACCAGCGGGGATCGCATTGGCGCGGAAGAAGGTCGAGGCGCCGTTGAGATCACGGAACTGAACAGAAGCAAGCGCCGAGAAGCGCTTATCTTCATCAGGCGTCAGCAGCAGCTGAGCGCGAGCAGCGATATCGGTGTAGCCACCAAGAGCGTTGTTTTCACCGGTAAAGCCGTTGTCGATCCAGTCGCTGCGGCGCTGAAGCTGGGTCGAAACGCGCAGGCCCAGCTTGTCATCGATGATCGGTGCGCCCAGCGCAGCATCGCCGGTGATCGTGCCGAAGGAAGCGAACGACAGGCCAGCATTGATGCTGGTTTCGGTCGTGCTCGGCTTGACGGTGTCGATCTTGACGATGCCAGCAGGCGTGTTGCGGCCAAACAAAGTGCCCTGCGGCCCGCGCAGAACTTCGATGCGTTCAACGTCGAAGATCGGGAAGCTCTTGAGCGTTACGTTTTCAAGGACGATGTCGTCCATGATGACCGAAACCGGCTGCGATGCAGCAAGGTCAAAGTCGGTGTTGCCAAGACCGCGAATGTAGAAGCGCGGGGCGACACGGCCGTTCGAGCTTTCTACGTTGAGGCCCGGCACCGTGCCAGCAAGCGCAGTGGTGTCTGCGGCTGCGGCAAAGATGTTGTCGACGCGGCCCTGGCCCAGAACATCAGCCGAAACGGCGACATCCTGAAGGTTTTCTTCGCGGCGGTTGGCGGTAACGATGATCGAGCCGAGCTGACCTTCGTTGGCTTCTTCTTCGTTGTCCTGCGCAGCAGCAGGAGCCGCCATGCTGATGGCAGCGACAGTAAGAATGGTAGAGCTTGCCCAGAAACGGCGAGCGTTGATGATGCGATGCGACATGTGAGCCTCTTTGGATTGGTCACTATGGAGTGTGGAGGTGTCTCGCCGCTGACATGTTTGAGCGATTCTTGCGAGGGCGCAGGGCGAGATTCCTGCGGGAGGGTGTCCATTTGGCGTCACTCTACTGACGATTGTTGCAACTGGGTTACACATTTGTCGGCCGGAGGCTTGTTGAGAAGCGCCGAACCCCGATTGCAGCTTTCGCCGCCTGCGCTATAGGCTTGCCCGCGCAAGTCAGATTCCAAAGCAGGATCAGCAGCTCATGAAAGTTCGCATTCTCGTCCGTCTCAAGCCCGGCGTGCTCGATCCGCAAGGTCGCGCGGTGCACCACTCGCTCGACAGTCTCGGCTTTGAAGGCGTCGAAGATGTTCGCATCGGCCGGATGATCGAGATGGACGTCGCCGACGGCACCAGCGACGAAGCCCTGACCAAGATGTGCGAGCAATTGCTGGCCAATATGGTGATTGAAGATTTCGCGATCGAACGGCTCGACACCGAGGCGGAGCCAGCCTGATGGCGTTCCGCGCGGCTGTCATCACCTTTCCCGGTTCCAATTGCGACCGCGACATGGCGGTAGCGCTTGAAGCTGTATCAGGAGAGCCGGCGATCCGTGTCTGGCACGGCGATGCTGATCTGCCGGGCGATCTTGACTTCATCGCCCTGCCCGGCGGGTTTTCCTATGGCGACTATCTGCGTTCCGGCGCGATGGCCGCGAAAAGCCCGGTCCTGCGCGCTGTCATCGCTGCGGCCGAACGCGGCGTGCCGGTGCTGGGCGTGTGCAACGGGTTCCAGGTGCTGACCGAAAGCGGCCTTCTGCCGGGCGCGCTGATGCGCAATGCCGGACAGCGCTTTGTTTGCCGCACCGTCGAACTCGACATTGCCAACACCAGCTCGCTGTTCACCTCTGGCTATCAAGCGGGGGCCAGACTGCGCATCCCCGTCGCCCACCACGATGGCAATTACTTCGCTGACGAGGCGACGCTCGACCGGCTCGAAGGCGAAGACCGCGTGGCCTTGCGCTATACCGATAATCCCAACGGTTCGCGCCGTGACATTGCCGGCGTTTTGAGCGCGAATGGCCGCATCCTTGGCATGATGCCTCACCCTGAACGCGCGATCGAAGACGCTGCTCACCCCTCGCTTGGCGGAGCAGACGGTCGCGGCATTTTTGCCAATGTGATTGAAAACCTGGTGGCCGCCTAAGCCTTTTGCGCCGCGCGATCCGGGGCGCCCAACCTTAGGCTCTCAGGCGCGACCCTGTATCCGGTTTCACAGCGAAAAGACGGCGCGCCTCGTCGCTCGACATCGGGCGTCCGAAATAGAAGCCCTGAATTTTGTCGCAGCCAAGGTTGCGGATGAGCTCTGCCTCGTCGCCGCTTTCAACGCCTTCTGCGGTGGTCGTCATCTCAAGGCTCTTCGCCATCGCGACAACGGCGTTGATGATCGCGAGGCTTTCATTGCTGCCTTGCGATGCACCCTGAACAAAAGTGCGGTCGACCTTGATCGTCGAGAACTGGAGCTTGCGCAGATAGCCAAGCGAGGAATAGCCGGTGCCGAAATCGTCGAGCGCGATTGAGCAACCCAGCGCCATCGCCTGTTCAAGCGCATTGCGGGCAATGCTCGCATCGCGCAGGAAGATGCTCTCTGTCACCTCAATCTCGAGCCGTTCCGGGCGAAGGCCGCTGGCGGCAAGGCTGTCGACGACTTCCTGATGGAAATCAGGTTCAAGCAATTGCTCTGGCGACACATTGACGTTGACCTTGACGTGTTCAGGCCAGTTGCGCGCTTCGTGGCATGCCTGGCGCAGAACCCACTTGCCGATTGGCACGATCAGGCGTGTGTCTTCTGCCAGCGGAATGAACTTGCCCGGGCTTACAAAGCCGTGTTCGGAACTGTTCCAGCGCACCAGCGCTTCGAAACTGACAATGTTTTCGCTGCGGGCATCGACGACCGGCTGATAGTGCAGCACGAATTCATCAAGACCCAGCGCCTTGCGCAGCGATACTTCAAGCTGGCGGCGCTCTTCGGCTGAGGCATGCAGGACAGGCTCAAAATGGCAGTGTTCGCCGCCGCCGACATCCTTTGCGCGGTAAAGCGCAAGGTCAGCGTTGCGCATCAGCTCTTCAACCGTCTTGCCATCACGCGGGCCGACAGCAGAACCGACACTGGCGCCGACATAAAGCGTGTGGTTGTCGACCTGATAGGGTTCTGACAGCGACTGGATCACGCGCGCTGCCAGCTGGCGCAGGAAGTCCGGGTCGCTGGCATCGCGGATGACGATGGCAAACTCATCCCCACCAAGACGCCCGACCATCGAGTTTTCACCCATCAGCGCCTCAAGCCGCGCAGACACCTGCGCGAGCATTTTGTCCCCGATCATATGGCCAAGCGAATCGTTGACCGCCTTGAACCGGTCGAGATCGACCATCAGCAGCGCGCAGCGCGTGCGCCAGTGGCGCGCATATTCCAGCGCATCACCCAATGCTTCGGTCAGCATCAGGCGGTTAGGCAAAGATGTGAGCGTATCGTAGCGAGCGAGATAGGCAATCTTTTCGGACGATTCGCGCTGTTCGGTGACATCCGAGCCCACGCCGCGGAAACCTGTGAACTTGCCGCGATCATCGCGGATCGGTGTGCCCGATAGCTCCCACCAGCGTTCTTCGCCCTTGATCGTGACCTGAACGATCAGGTTCGAGAAATTCTCCCGGTTGCGAAGTTTCTCAGCCAGTTCGTGAAGGCTGGGCGCAAACTGGCCGCTGCCCCAGCTTTCTCCGGCGATCAGTTCAAGCAGTTGCTGACCTTCAAGCTCGCTCTCATTCCCGCTGAGCGCAAAGGCAAAACGTGGGCTGACCGAACGCAGCCGGCGGCGCGGGTCCACTTCCCACAGCCAATCCGCCTCGTTCTCTTCAAACTCGCGCAGAAGCAGCGAGACAACCTCTTCCTTTTCCGCAATCGCAGCCTCGGCATTGCGCGCGGACAGATAGCTGCGGCCGACCTCGAAAGTGCCAAGGATGGTCCCCACCTCGAACAACACGATCGCAGCGCACACGGTCCACTGGCCCGTCATCGCATAAGGCGTGATCGCTGCAAATGTCAGGATCAGCGTGAAAATGAGGATGTTGAGCGGGGTGTTGACGAAGAAATAGACGCTCAAGGCGATCAAGCCTGCACCAACCAGCAGAACCGCGGTCGCCTGTTCGGGCGTTGCAAACGGTGTGAAGACAGCAAGCGCAACTGACCAGATCACAGCGCTGATAACGGTGCTCGCCATGCGGCGAGACATCGGCTTGCCTTCTGCCTGCGCGCCAGCCGATGCCGCGCGGCGATCGCTGATCGCTCCGTATACCTGATAGACAACCAGCGCCCCGAACCACAGGCCAACCCAAAGCGGGCCAACCGAAAGCAGGAACATCTGCGCCACATACACGCCCAGCGCGCAATTGACCCAGGCACGGTAGAAGGACAGTTTTGCAGCGCCATCGGATTGCAAGCCGCGCAGGCGCGACCAATCCTCACCCCCCTTATCGGTAGGGCCGAACACCGCGGCGATCGACAGTTCTTTTTCGATCGTCGGCGAAACAGGGGAAGACTGGTCGTTCACAAGAACGCAAATTAACCCCGAAAGGTTAGAACACGGTAAAGCCGCACTCCGTTCTCGAGGAATTTTGAGTGCAGGCTAAACCCTTGTAAAAAAGCGTCATTCAACTGTGACTGACTTCGCAAGGTTGCGCGGCTGGTCCACATCGGTGCCTTTTACAACAGCGACGTGGTAAGCAAGCAACTGCACCGGGATCGCGTAAACCAGTGGTGCGATCAACGGGTGCACCACCGGCATCTCGATCGTGGCGAGGCATCCCTCACCCGCTTCTGCAATGCCATCGGCATCCGAAATCAGCACAACCTTGCCGCCGCGTGCGCGCACTTCTTCCATGTTGGAGACGGTCTTTTCAAACAATGGCCCGGAAGGCGCAATCACCACGACCGGAACATCGTCATCAATAAGCGCAATCGGCCCGTGCTTCATCTCTCCCGAAGCATAGCCTTCTGCGTGGATATAGCTGATTTCCTTGAGTTTTAGCGCGCCTTCCAGGGCCAGCGGAAAGTCCTGACCGCGCCCCAGATAAAGCACATCGCGCGCCGGAGCGATCAACGGTGCCATGTCAGCAATGTCATCATCATGCGACAGCGCTTCGTTCAGCGCGGCAGGGGCTTCAAGCAGGTGTTTGACGACCTCGCGCTCTTCCTCGCGGGTCATGCGGCCCTTGGCGACTGCCATATGCGCCGCCAGCGCAGCGAGTACGGCAAGCTGGCATGTGAAGGCCTTGGTCGAGGCAACACCAATCTCTGGCCCGGCATGCGTCGGCAACAGCAGATCAGCTTCGCGCGCCATCGTGCTGGTCGGCACGTTAACGACAACCGCGATCACCTGGCCATTGTCCTTGCAATGGCGCAATGCGGCAAGCGTGTCAGCAGTCTCCCCGCTTTGGGAGATAAACAGCGCAAGCCCGCCATCTTCAAGGACCGGTTCACGATATCGGAATTCCGAGGCGACATCGATATCAACCGGGACGCGGGCAAATTGTTCGAACCAGTATTTTGCCACCAGTCCTGCGTAATAAGACGTTCCGCAGGCAACGATTGTCAGGCGTCGGATCGCGGACAGGTCAAAGTCAAACTGCGGCAGAGCAACCGAGACATCTTCGCGCCTGAGATAAGAGGCGAGCGTTTGCGCAACGACAGTTGGCTGCTCGAATATCTCTTTCTGCATGAAGTGGCGATAATTGCCCTTTTCGACCGCCGCTGCTGAAGCGCCCGATGGCTGGATCGCGCGTTCAACCGGGTTTCCTTCACGGTCGAAAATGCTGGCATCCTTGCGGCTGACCACCACCCAATCGCCTTCTTCGAGATAAGAAATTCGTTGGGTAAGCGGGGCGAGTGCCAGCGCGTCTGAGCCAAGGAACATCTCGCCCTCGCCATATCCAACAACCAACGGTGAGCCGAGGCGCGCGCCGACCAGAAGATCGGGATATTGGCGGAATGTCATCGCAAGCGCGAAGGCACCACGCAGGCGCGGCAGAACCTCGCGCACGGCATCCATCGGATCAATCCCGCGCTCCAATAGCTGCGATACGAGATGAGCGATGACTTCGCTGTCGGTTTCGCTTTCGAAAGTGCGCCCGGCCTCTGCCAGTTCAGCGCGCAGTTCCTTGAAGTTTTCGATGATGCCATTGTGCACGATCGCCACTTCGCCGGTTGCGTGTGGATGTGCATTGGCGGCGGTTGGCGCGCCGTGTGTGGCCCACCGTGTGTGAGCAATCCCAACATTACCCGGAGCCGGTTCATTCGCGAGCACACCGACGAGATTGAGCAGCTTGCCCTCTGCACGCCTTCTGACCAGTTGTCCGTCATTGAGCGTGCAGACACCCGCGCTGTCATACCCGCGATATTCCATGCGCCTTAAGCCATCGACCAGACGATCTGACACCGGCGAAGAACTCACGATCCCGATAATGCCGCACATAAAGCTGACTGTTTCCCTGTTTAAGGCCGCGTGTTGGCCTACACCTGATTTGGTCCCGTTAACCGTTTAAGGTTGAATAAGACTTGAAGAAAGCGCCGCTGGGGATGGATTTAGGCCTTCCTTGGTTCACCAACCGCCTCTTCAACCGGTTTGAGACTGTCGCGCCATAGGTAAAGGCCCGAGGCGATGATCATCCCCGCGCCAAGCAGCGTGAAGTGATCGGGTACATCGCCGAAGATTGCCCAGCCAAGCACGATCACCATCAGCATCTGCACATAGATTGCAGGGGCGACCTGCGATGCACCCGCGCGCGACGTGCCGACATAGACCAGCCAGTGCGCCGTGCTGGCCGTGACTGTGACAATCGCACAGCGCACGGCGACATCCCAGCTCGGCCAGCCAAAGCTGAGTTCAGGCACCCCTGACAATTGCGCTGCGGTAGAGCCGATGATCAGGACCGGCGCGCAAAACAGCGCGACAAAGACCTGTGCAGACAAGGCGCTGCCCTGCCCTGCGCTTAGCCGGTTAAGGACCATCAGGCTCGCAAAGAACACCGCAGACACAAACGGCAACATTGCCGCCCATCCAAGCAGGGCAAGATTGGGCCGCAGGATGATCACAACGCCCGCAAGCGCAATCAACGAGATGAGATAGACCTTGCCCCTGACCTTCTCGCCCAGAAACAGTCCGGCGAACAATTGCGTCAGGATTGGCGCCAGAAATCCGATCGCCATCGCTTCCGCCAAAGGCATAATGTAGATCGCGGAAAAGAAGCACACCGATGCCATTGCCAGCGAAACCCCGCGCGCGGCCTGCAGTTTCCAGCTTTGCGGCACAAACGCACCCGCCCCCTCGCTGCGCCACAACAATGCCGACAGGACCAGCGCGCCCAGCGTAAAGCGCAAAGCGGCCACCGCAAAAGCAGGCCAATCATCGGCCATGGTTTTCACCACCGCGTCGCCAATCGATAGGGTCGCAAATCCGACCACCGCGATCGCAACGCCGCTGCGTTCGCGCGGGGTCATTTCAAAAGTGCCTTGATCATGATCACGCGCCCCGGTGGAGCAAGGACTTGCCAAACGCAAGGCCCGCATTGCGCAGCCGTAAATTCACCCGGTCAATTCATGGTTTACGATTGCTTAAGCCCCTCCCTGTAGCACCGCTTTGAAACGGCGCTTTTGACGCGCTGTACGGGGGCCGAACACGAGACCATGACGAAGCTCATCATCCAGATTCCTTGCCTTAACGAAGCCGAGGTCCTGCCGGACACCTTGGCCAAGCTGCCGCGCAGCCTGCCGGGGATCGACACAATCGAATATCTCATCATCGACGATGGCAGCTCGGACGACACATCAGGCGTGGCAAAGCGCTGGGGCGTTCATCACGTGGTGCGCCACCGTCGCAATCGCGGCCTTGCCGAAGCATTCCGATCAGGGATCGACAAATGCCTTGCCGAAGGCGCAGATATCATCGTCAACACCGATGCCGATGGCCAATATGAAGGGGCAGACATCGCCAAGATCGTCGCGCCAGTTGTCGCTTGTGAAGCTGACATTTGCATTGGCGATCGCTCGGTTGGCAACAATGCGCATTTCGGCGCGGGCAAGCGGCTGTTGCAGCGCTTTGGCTCCTACATTGTTCGCACCCTGTCTTCGACGGATATCACTGATGCGGTGAGCGGCTTCCGCGCGATCAGCCGCGATGCCGCCCAGCGGATCAACATCACGACCGATTTCAGCTACACCACTGACATGCTGATCCAGGCGGGCCGCAAACGGCTTGCCATCACCAGCGTTCCGATCCGCACGCATGCGGCAACGCGCCCTTCTCGCCTGTTCAAGTCGATCCCGCGCTTTATCCAGCAGACCGGCGTCACGATCCTGCGCGCTTACACCACGTTCAACGCGATCCGCGTGTTCGTGGGGCTTGGAGCGCTGGCGACGATTATCGGCCTGTTCCCAATCGGACGCTTCCTGTGGTTCTTCATCAACGGCGATGGCAGCGGCCATATCCAGTCGCTGGTAATCGGCGGCGCGCTGTTGACGGTTGGCGTGTTGGTGGCAACGCTTGGCATTCTGGCTGATCTGATCGCGACCAATCGCAAGCTGCTCGAAGCGAACATGCTCAAACTGCGCCGGATCGAAGAAACCCTGGCAAAGCAAAATGCCGAGGTGGCGAGCGAACGCGGCGAGACACAGGAGCGAGGCGCCCCAGCCCAGCCTGTCCGCAAAGCAGGCTGACAGGGGCGATGAACCCGGTGGATACGATCGCTCAATCCCCTTCGCCTGCCGCTGACAAAGGCAAAACGGGTCTTGCTGCCCTGTCATTGCCTGATGAAAAGACGCTGCTCTATGCCTGCGCTGCATTGGTTGTGTTCTTCAACATTCACCTCGCGCTGACCCGGACGATCAACTGGGACGAGTTTCACTTCTTCCGCCAGATCGTGGAATTCAACCGCGGCGAGCCGCTGCCGGTGTTCCAGACATTGCATGTCGAGCTGTTCTTCTGGCTGCCCGATGCCGTCTCCAGCGGGGTTGACGGAATTGTCGTGGGCCGCGTCTTCATGCTGTTGTGCGAGTTTGTGACAGCAGGCGCGATTGCCTTGATCGCAGAACGATTTGCAGACCGCCGATTTGCGATTGTCGCTGCGCTCTTGTGGCTCGCATCAGGCTTTACGCTTCATCATGGTTGGTCGTTCCGCACCGATCCGATGGCGACCGCCTTTGCGATGGCATCGCTGGCGGTTCTCACCCGCGCACCGTTGACGTTTGCCTGGGCGCTGGTCTCTGGCGCGCTGGTCGGGATCGCGGGTTTCGTGACGATCAAGGCGATCCTTTACCTGCCCGCTTTTGCAGGGATTGCTCTGCTGCGGTGGTCAGAGGTGCGATATGCATGGCCCAGTGCACTGCGCATTGCTGCTGTTCCAGCGGTGGCGGTCGCAGCGCTCGGCGCGCTTGTGTTCTGGCATGCGGGCAATCTGCCGCAAACCGATGCATCAAGCGCCAACGGGTTTGTCGGCGCGACCAGCAATTCGATGCTGTTTGCCGGTTGGCCCATCTATCTGCATTTTGTGCCGCGCTGGGCGATCCTGTCGCTGCCAGCCTTTGCCATTCTCGTGATCACCTTCTTTGCGATCAAGGGCCGCCCGTTGATTGAAACGCTGGCGCTTGCAGGGCTTCTGGCTCCGCTTGCAGCGCTTGTCATTTATCGCAATTCACTGCCCTATTTCTACCCGACCATGCTTGCCCCAGTGATGGCAGCAAGTGCGATTGGCGTTGCCGCCTTTGCCGAGAGATACGGGCTTCAACGCTTGCTGTTTTACACCATCATCAGCGCGGCGATTGTGTGGGGTTTTGACAAGGCATCGCGCATGGATGAACAGCGCGATATTCAAACCGCAGCCGACACGATCTTTGAAGAGCCGGTTGGCTATCTCGACTTTCCCGGAATGCTGCCAGATCACCGCAAGGCCAATACGTTCCTCTCACGCTGGGGGATCGAAAGCTATTATCAGCGCGGTGCCGGCGAATATCGCACAATCCTTGAAAACGAGGTCGTGCCGCTGCTGCTGACCGCAGAGCCTGAAATGAACCCCACCCTGCTCGCGATCATGACGCGGCTCCCGCAAGAACAGCGCTTCCACAAAGAAGACCGCGAAACCCTGCGCGCGACTTATCGCCAGTTCTGGGGGCCATACTGGATCGCCGGAGCTGAGGTTGCCGCAGGAGAAAGCCTTTCATACGAAGTGCTCGTCCCCGGTGACTACACTGTCACAGGCGCGGGGCTTTACGTAAACGGCGAAGCGCTTGAACCGGGCAGCGTGCGCAATTTTGATCGCGGTTTTGTCGAACTGCGCAATGCCGGTCAGAATGACGCGGGCATCATCTGGGGCGACAACCCCAAAACGCCTGACATGCCGGTCCCCGAACGCCCATATTGGCGCGGTTTCTGATCGAGGGATTTGAGAAACAGACAATGCTGATCAGCGACAAACACAAGTTTGCCTTCGTCCATATCCCCAAAAGCGCCGGGACCACGGTGCGTTTCGCACTTGCCGAACTTGACGAGCGGTCTGAACGCTATTTCGACCAGTCGCGCCGCGAGCATGGCGGCCTTGGCATGCTCGACTTCGCGCACCTTCCGCTCGCTTTGGTAAAGCAGCTTTACCCTGATGATTTCGCGCTGCTTGCCGATTATCGCTCCTTCGCGCTGATCCGCGATCCGATGGCGCGGTTTTCATCTTCGCTGCATGAATATTTGCACTGGAACACGGACGAAAAGCTTGCCGAAGTCAGCCCGCAGCGCAGGGAAGAATTCGTGGCGCAAGTGATCGAAAAGCTGTCCTCGCTTGGCGACAGTGAGCCTGTCACGGACCCAGCTCTGATCCACTTTTCGCGCCAATCAGACTATGTTGAGCTTGATGGAAAGCGGATCGTCACCTCGGTCTACCCGGTGAAAGGGATCGGCAAGATGATGGAGGAAATCTCTGCCATCACCGGCACGGCGCTGGATCATTCACCGCGCAATCAGCGCATGTCCTATCGTTTTGGCGCGCTGCAAAGCGTGAGCGAAGGCGTGCAAAAGGGGCTGAAAATGATCCTGCCGCGCGCAGTGTGGAAACCGATCTTCCTGTTTGCGCATTCAGCGCTGACCCGCACCGGGATCATCCGGATTGAGAAGCCAAAACCGTTCTCTGACCTGTTCGGCAAGGACGTGGAAAGCTTCGTTCGCAAATTTTACGCGCGCGATTTCGCCTTGCTTGAAGAGGTCAGCCCAAAAGCAGCATAGCAATGCGGTGCGATGGGTGATCGCGCATGATCGCGTGCTCCAAAAGGAACCTCTTGCGCGCCGTCCAGCTTTGGTCAGCGAGGCTGGCATAGCCGCGCAGCAGTGCTGCATCTTCCTTGCTCAAGGCATCGCCAAACCGATCCACGAAAGCGCCCGCCTGCTTCTGGCTTCGCGCAAGCAGTCTTTCGGTCCGCTCCAGCGCAGCAACAGGCGCGCCGAAAAATTGCTTTGCAATCGCAAGCGGTGTTGCCTTGCTGGCCCCGATCGTATTGCTGCCATGCTGGCGGTACTTAACGGTGGGCTCTTGCACAGGGACAAGCGAACCGAGCGAGAAAGCGGCAAGTGCCAGCCACCAATCGTGCATGCGGGCACCGTCAGGAACCGGCAGCGCCGCCCGCAGCAGCGCAGCATTGCCAAGCGTCGCACAACCGGTTGCAACATTGCGCACCATGATATCAGCAAGTCGCTTTGCATCGCGATCCGGATCAAGGTTGCTCAAGGCCCAATAGGAGGGAGCAATCGGGGCAAGCGCTTCATCAACGACAAACAGATCACCAAAGATGAGAACCGGATGCGTCTCCCCATGCAATGCCTCGCTCTCGCGCGCAGCGCCTAGCAGCGTTTCAAGCTTGTGAGGAAGCCAGACATCATCCTGATCGCAGCAGGCGAAATAGGGCGCGCTGGCATGCTCCATCAGCGCTGCAAAATTCATTGAAGCGCCAAGGCCCTTGCGACCATCCTCAATGATCTCAACCTCTTGCACTACGCCTTTGGCCCATTCGCGAATGATATCGAGCGTCGCATCGCTGGACCCGTCATCGCGCACGAGAAGCCGCCAGTCATCATGCGTTTGGTTGGCGAGTGAGGCGAGTTGTTCGGGCAGAAACCGCGCGCCATTGTAAGTCGCAAGCAGGATGTCGATCCGGCTCATTGCGCACCCTCCTGTGTCTCAGACGCCGGTCGCCCGGTCGCCTGTTCAAGAATGGCGCGCCAATCCTCGGTCCGTTTCGAAGCGGCAAAGCGCGGGATGAGATCGGTGTACAGATCACCGGGCAAGGATCCGCGCTCGGCTGCAAAGCGTTCAAGCGCGTCCAATAAGCCGGCAGGATCACCGGGCGGGACAAGGTAAAGCCCCGCGCTTCCCTCCCCTGCAAGTTCGCGCATCGCGCCGGATTCTTGCGTTACAATCGGCTTTGCGCACAAGAGCGCCTGATAGACCTTGTTGGGAATGACGCTGGCGGCTTTTTCGCTGGTGCCGAATATGCCGAGCGTGATGTCCGCATCGCCAATTGCTCGCTGGAGCTCCTCATACTCGATCCAGGTGATCCGTGTGATGTGATCTGCCCCAGCCTCGTCCAGCCGCCTGTCGATTGATGCTGCCTCCTGACCGGTGCCAACAATGATCCAATCAAACGCCATCCCACGCGGATCAAGCGCCGCATCGACAATCGTTCCAATCCCGTGGAGCGGGATAAACTGGCCGTAAAACAGCACCTTGACCCGGTCACCTGCTGGACCGGCAAGCGCGCGATCACCGCTGGCAAAGCTGCCAGCTTCCGCGCCCACCAGAACCGATGCGAGCTTTTGCGAAGGGATCTGGTGAATGCGGCCCATCATCGCTGCATGCGCCTTTGTGTCGAGCACAACATAATCGGCAAGGCGCGCGGCCATCCGCTCCATCACTCTAAGCGCCTTTGCGACTATGCTGCTTTCGCGGGCAAGGCCGCGGTCGCGCGCATAGGTGTCATAGATCGACAAGAACGCGTCCCACACCACCGGTTTTCCGCGCAGCTTGGCAAGCGGCGCAAGCACCAGAACATCGAACAGGCCCATATAGCCGATGACGACAACATCATGGCGGCCCGCAAACAGATATCGCGCGATCAGCACCGGGTACGCAGCGATCATCCGGAACAGGATGCGGGCACGCGCGCCGATCCCGGTGACAAGCGATTTGTCTCCGACCCCGCGCCAGACATCAAATCCAATCTCTTTGAGGTCCGGATCGATCTGGCGCAGGCTTTCGCGCAGCATCCGCGTGCGCGGCTTGGACAGATCGAAAGTGCCAAGAAAGGCGATCCGCATTGTCTGTGCTGCCCCTTTCCCTGGTCAAAACGCCCGCGCGCCTCTCGCCGATAGCCGCCTTCGCCTGATACCAAAAGCACGCCAGCAAGCTTGTTCACGGGAAAGGAGGATTTAGGGACAGCCCGCGATTGAGAGAAAAATAAGGTTTGCGATTTAGTAACCATGGCACAATTGCGCATTGAGCGCCTGAATGCCCATGCAGGGTCAGAATAAGGACCGGGTCACAAGACAATGGGGCACATCGCTTCAACATTATCTGAAGCCCGCACCGTGATCAGCGGGCCGATTGCCCGCAGCGCGATCTCCGGCATGGTGCTGCGCCTTTCAGGCATGGCATTGTTGTTTGCGCAGGCCATTCTCGCAGCGCAGATGCTGGGCGCAGAGCGTTACGGCATTGTCTCCATCCTTCTCGCCATCGCTCATGTTGCCGCGGTCGTGGTGCTGTGCGGATTTGCGAATTTCGCGGTGGCGGAGATTCCGCGCCGTATTCAGGAAGGCGTGAGCGGCGTCGTGCCTGCCTTCCTGCATCACTCGTTCTCGCGCGCCGCGCTCGCCTGCCTGTTGGTTCTGCCGATCACCGGCGTTGTCATCTTGGCGATCCTTGATGATGCACCGCCTTTGATCGCCCTTCTTGGCGTCGCAATCGTACCCCTGCTTGCCGCGCTGCAGCTGCTTCGCGGCGTGGCACTGGGGCTGGAACGGCCCATTCAGGCGCAATTGCCGATTGAGATTGTACGCCCCACGCTGTTCCTGACCGCGCTCATCACCTTGTGGCTGACGCTGGAAGTCAACACTCTCAATTTTCTGGTCTTTTATATCGCGAGCGCTGTTGCTGCACTGCTAATCGCTGGCTCATCGGTGAAGACAGGCGGTACGGCAGCAGGCCCTGCAAACCCGCAAGAGGCCGCTGCGCTCACATCCGAATGGGACCGGGCGACCTTGCCATTCCTCGGCATGCATCTTGCCGCGATCCTTCAAGTCGAACTCGCAACCTTGATGCTGGGTATTTTTGCGTCGCCAGAGGCAGCCGGCCTGTTCCAGCCGATTGGCCGGATCTCGGTCGTCCTTCTACTACCAGCCTATGCGCTGAACCTGCGATTCAACCCGCGCATTGCCTCGCTCCATGCCCAGGGCCAGCAAGCTGATATCGCGCGGCTTTCGCGCAAATACACATGGGCATCGATGGCGGTGATGATCGCGGTCGGGATAGCGATTGGTCTTGCCAGCCCCTGGCTGCTGCTGTTGTTCGGGCAAGAGTTCGTTGTCGGCGTGCCGCTCGTCTGGATTGTGGTCGCTGGCCGGATCGCGATGACCGCCTTTGGCCCAGCCCTACCCCTGCTCACAATGATGGGTCAGACAGGCAAAGCGCTTTCAGCAACCGCTCTCAGCGTTGTTGTCGAAGTGGTGCTTGCAGCGGTTTTGATCCTCAATTTCGGGCTGATGGGCGCTGCCTTTGCGGTGGCAGCCGGGATGAGCGTGCGAGGCTTGCTTCTGGCGCTGGTCAGCAAGCGCGCCTGCGGCATCGGGCTCCGCGCCTTCTGGGGCATTGATAAACAAGGAAATTAGGGGATTTTCTCCCTAATGGCCCAGCACAAGTCCCTAGGTGCCAATCGATAGCGGATTGAGCAGAGGAGCTTAGGGAAAAAATAAGCTTTCCAAATTATTCACCACATTTCGAGAGGCGCTCTTCGCGATGAAACGCGATTGAGCGCATGGATTTGAGTAGTGCCTTGGGGGCTTTAGAATGAGCGCATTCGGCAAAAAGGGTGGCGCAGGCGGAATGAGACCGGGCGCCAAGCCCGCATTCGGCGTAGCCCGGCCGATGAAGGGCGGCAGTGCGCAGCCTGAAGATTCCAGTGGCGGTGAACAATTCCCACCGCTTCCTGGCGAAGGCGGCAGCAGTGCCGAACCCGCCAAGCCCAAAGCGCCGCCTCCACCTCAGGCAAACGGCAATGCCACCGCTAATGCGATGGACCGCCTTGCCGAGCGCATGAACGCGGTCAACGCGGCCGAAAGCGAAGCCAGCGGCTTTGAGGCCAGCGTCCACAAGATCAAGGAACAGGTGCTTCCGCGCCTGCTCGAACGCGTCGATCCCGAAGCCGCGGCAACGCTTTCCAAGGAAGAGCTGTCGGAAGAATTCCGGCCGATCATCATGGAAGTGCTGGCCGAACTGAAGGTCACACTGAACCGCCGTGAGCAATTTGCGCTCGAAAAGGTCCTGATCGACGAATTGCTCGGTTTCGGTCCATTGGAAGAGCTGCTGAACTACCCGGACGTGTCCGATATCATGGTCAACGGCCCGGATCAGACCTATATTGAAAAGAAGGGTAAGCTTGTCAT
>CAYUCZ010000049.1:0-21114 GCA_964443505.1 uncultured Porphyrobacter sp.
CCGGTTGTCCCGCAAGGCACAAGCGCAGCGCTTCCGTTTTCGATCTGCCAGTCAACGAGCTTGCGAAAAGCGCTCTCGTCAAACGATCCGTCGCGAAAAGGAGTCGCCAGAGCGGGTATGGAACCGCTGAACATTGCAATATTCCTGTGTCAGACAATACATTGTAACGGGGCCTTCGAAATGAACGAAGCCCGGTTGTTAAGCGCCTGATAAGGAGCCGATCGGCACTATGTCCAGCATGGTCAGAAATTTGCTTTCCCGTCCGATAGCGATTGCGGCGCTTGCCGCGGCATCAGTGGGAGCGCTTTCGACCCCTTCATCGGCACAAATGGGCGGTGTTCCCGAGCGCGGAAATCTGGTGGCGCAGCAGCCATCAGAGATCGGCGCGGCCATCGCCAAATGGGAACGGCTGTCCGGCAATCTCAGTTTCGGCTTTGCCGATTACGCAGGATTTGCGCTCGCCTATCCCGATTTTCCGAGAATGGAAGTTATCCGGATCAAGGCGGAAGAGACGCTCGATGAAGCTGTCCCCGCGCAGGCCGATGTCCTTGCATTCTTCGATGCCATGCCGCCGCTTACCAATCATGGCCGCGCGCTTTATGCGCTGACGCTTGTTGCCGCTCAGCGCGACGAAGCAGAAGACATGGCGCGCAAGGCCTGGCGCGGCGGAGATATGAGCGCGACCGCCGAAGCCTATATCCTTGGTCTGTTCGGTTCGCGCTTCACCGCAGACGATCACGCTGCGCGCATGGACGCGCTCTTGTGGCAAAGTCAGGCGGATGCGGCGGAACGGCACCTAGTCAACATAGAACAGGGCGAGCGCGATCTGGCTATTGCTCGCATCGCTCTCATTCGCGGTTCCACACCGGCGGAAGCTGGCGTGCCTGTACCGTCAGCGGCTCAGCGTGATGCGGGATATCTGTTCAACCGCGTGAATTTTTATCGGTCCAAGCGCATGACACAGGCGGCAATCAACGCGCTCGCCAATCGCCCGACATTCGACAAGCCCGCTTTCGATCCGGCCGAGTTTGTGGGCGATATGCTGGCGATTGCAAAAGCGTCGGGCGCGACCAATTCGGTGCGGATCGCGAGCAAGATCGATGATCTGTTTGCGCCCGGCACCGATGTTTCAAAAGGCTCTTTCGCCCTGCGCGATCGTTACACCGATCTCATGTGGCTGGGCGGGACGAATGCGCTTTGGCAGATGGGCGATGGTGCCAAGGCGGCCCCGCTGTTCCTGCGCTATGGCAAGGCAGCGCGCACCCCGCTGACCCGTTCGAAAGGGTTCTTCTGGGCTGGCCGCGCTGCGCGTCAGGCCGGTCTTGCGCAGGACGCCGCGCGCTATTTCGCGATGGCTGCCGAATATCCGCATTACTATTATGGCCAGCTCGCATTGGACGCACTGGGCCAGCCAATGCCCGATTTTTCCGCCATCCCGCCGGTAGAGATTGATGCAGAGACCCGCGCCGAATTTGAGGCGCGCCCGCTGGTCCGCGCGATCCGCACCATGGCGGCCAATCGCCGCGACTGGCGTACAGAGCGCCGCTTCTTCCAGGCTATCGGCAACAGCGCCTCCACGCCTGAAGAACTGCTGATGGTCAATCAACTGGCCGCCGAAACCGGGCTGGAAGAAATGGCTGTCGTTGTCGGGATGGAAGCGGGCGCCAACGGTTTGGCCGGGTTCGAACGGATTGGTTTTCCGACAGTGCCGACCCCGGTCGTCAATGACTGGACGATGGTCCACGCCATTGCGCGCCAGGAAAGCGAGTTTGACCGCACCCGTCGCAGCCACGCCAACGCGATCGGCATGATGCAATTGCTGCGCAGCACTGCGCGCGAGGAAGCCGGCATACTGGGTATTCAGTATCTCAGCGCCAACCTGACCGAAGACCCGCAATACAATATCAAGCTGGGAGATGCGCATTTCGCACGGCGGATGAGCCTGTATGGCGGTGCCTATCCGCTCGCGATTGCCTCGTACAACGCAGGCCCGGGCCGCGTGCGCCAGTGGCTGCGCCTGAACGGGGATCCTCGCCGGGGCGACACCGACTGGGTGACCTGGATCGAGAAGATTCCTGCCAATTTCGAAACCCGGTATTACGTCATGCGGGTGATAGGCAATGCGGTGAGCTATTCGCACATGTACCCTGAAAAAGCGGGTCTGCCGCGCACGGTCGACCATTTCCTGCCATAAGCCGCGCTTATGGCGAGCAAACCCGGTCCACCTATCACGCCAGCTGGCATGGCTGCGCTTAAGGCGCGCTATGACCACCTGCTCGGCACCGAACGGCCAGAGATCGTGGAGATCGTCAGCTGGGCGGCGGGCAATGGCGACCGCAGCGAGAACGGTGATTATCTCTATGGCCGCAAGCGCATGCGCGAGATCGACCGCGAACTTGGCTATCTTGCGCGCCGTATGAAGGCCTGCCGCGTGGTTGATCCCGCGAACCAGCCGGACAAGGCGCGGGTGTTTTTTGGCGCGCGCATTGAACTTGCTGATGAGGATGACGAGCGCAAAATGGTGCAGATCGTCGGCGATGACGAACAGGATGCGAGCAAAGGCAAGGTCGGATGGTCTTCCCCACTCGCAAAGGCGCTGAAAGGTGCGGGAATCGGGGATTGTCGCACGGTAAAGCTTCCCGGCGGGCTCAAGGAATGGGAAGTTGTTGGCATTGATTATGACTAGATGCGCCCTGCCCTTGCTCATCGCGGCCGTTCTTGCGGCCCCGCTTTCCGCCAAGGACAGCCTGGGCGTCTATTCCAACTGGGCTGCTTTTCGTGATGACAGCCCTACACGCTGCTATGCGATTGCCAAACCCCAGCGCGGCGCGGACACAGGCCCCTTTGCCAGCGTTGCAAGCTGGCCTTCGCAAAACATCCGCACACAGGTCCATATCCGCCTCTCACGCGACACGCGTGAGGAAAGCGCTGTTACGCTGACGGTGGGATCGGAGCGTTTTACTCTCGCTGCAAATGGCCGAAATGCATGGGCGCAGGACGCGAGGATGGATGCCGCCATCATCGCTGCCGTGCGCTCGGCAAGCCGCATGACCGTTTCTGCCCGCGACAGCCGCGGACAACGCTTTTTGGACCGATATGATCTGGCAGGGGTCGCCACCGCGATCGATGCTGCGGTGGTTGGCTGCGCCGGATCGCGCTGACTGGTCAAACGCTGCAAGCGCCCTTATATGCGTACGCAATCATGGCAGATACGAACCTCATGAGCATCGCGGGCCACGTGGACCCGGTACCCGTCGCGCGTGACATCACGCCGCGCGAGGATGGGCGTATTGACCTCATCGGCCTGCCCCGCCCCCGCATCCGCGAACTGTTTGCCGAAGCCGGGCTAGACGCGCGTCAGGCAAAGCTGCGCGCCAAACAGGTATTCCACTGGCTGTATCACCGCGGCGTCACCGATTTCGACGCGATGACCGATATCGCCAAGACGATGCGCCCCTGGCTTGCTGAACGCTTCGTCATCGGCCGGCCGAACATCGTCGAGGCCCAGCATTCATCCGACGGCACCCGCAAATGGCTGCTGCAAACCGATGATGGCCACGATTTCGAGATGGTCTTCATCCCCGATGCTGATCGGGGAACCTTGTGCGTATCAAGCCAGGTCGGCTGCACCTTGAACTGCACCTTTTGCCACACCGGCACCATGCGGCTTGTCCGCAATCTGACACCGGGTGAAATCGTTGGGCAGGTCATGCTTGCCCGCGATGCCTTGGGGGAATGGCCCAAGGGCGTGATGGACGGCCTCGATGATGAGGAAGATGCAGGTCACTACACTGCTGATGGTCGCCTTCTTACCAATATCGTGATGATGGGCATGGGTGAGCCGCTCTATAATTTCGACCATGTGCGCGACGCGCTTAACCTTGTCATGGATGGCGACGGCCTTGCCCTGTCAAAGCGGCGCATCACTCTGTCAACGAGCGGCGTTGTCCCGGCTATGGAGCGCTGCGGTGAAGAGATCGGCGTCAATCTCGCGGTCAGCCTTCACGCAGTGACCAAGGACGTGCGGGACGAGATTGTGCCGCTCAACAAGAAGTACGGGATCGAAGAGCTGCTTCAGGCTTGCGCTGATTATCCCGGCGCGTCGAATGCACGGCGCATCACCTTTGAGTATGTGATGCTCAAGGACAAGAATGACAGCGATGCCGACGCGCACGAACTGGTGCGTCTGCTCAAGCAATTCGACCTGCCAGCCAAGGTCAACCTCATTCCGTTCAACCCTTGGCCGGGCGCGGAATATGAGTGTTCAACGCCAGAACGGATCAAGTCGTTTTCGAACATTGTCTTTGAAGGCGGCATCAGTGCCCCCGTGCGCACACCGCGCGGGCGCGACATTGATGCAGCCTGCGGTCAGCTCAAGACGGCAGCGGAGAAGAAAAGCCGGGCTGAGCGCGACCGTGAGGCAGCGGCGAAGGCAGCCGGGGTTTAGGCCAGTTCGCCCGATTTATGCGGCGCGTTGCTAGTCGCTCGTATCCATCGCATCCGGGTTATAAGCGGGCACACCAAAATGGCCCCGAACTTTGTTCTCAAACGATAGGCTTGGGAACTCACCCGATGCGGCGGCATAGCGCGCCAGCACCATTTCTGCCTTTTGCTTGGCATCAACCGGCACTGTCACGTTGTTGCCGTAATTGGCATAGGTCACGCCAGACATGCTCGCGACCATCTGGCCGTAAGAATCGGTCGCCGCCTTGCCTTGCGTCGTCTGTAAAGTTGGAGCGAAATTGGGATCGAATGCATAGCCGAGCTGGTTGAGTTGAACCGCGCTGCTGACATCGCCCGCTTCGAGCAACGAACGTTGAGCGCTGCGGTATTGCTCGGAATTCATGCCAGAACAATCGGCTGTGTTGGTCGTGCCGGTTCCGATGTGCTGGCGGTGGAGCGCTTTAACCTCCTGATAAGCTGGCGCCTGGTTTTCGAGATCACGCATGCGCTTTGATCCGCCGCGCTTCTCTCCCGATGTCTGATTCAGCGGTTCAAAACCGATTGTGTGCTCTGATTCGTGCGTATTACCAGAGACGGTCTGCGCGTGTTCTTCGGTCAGCCGTTTTTGTTCGCTTTTCTTCGCGCCGTGTTGGCCTAAGACAAAGCGCCGACGGCCTGTTCGCTGGTCCGCCAGATGCAACAGCAAAGCGGCGGACAAGTGCTGCGGAGGAAGCGGCTTGCGCTTTGCGCGTTTCCCGATCGCAGGTTTGACCCTCAAGGGATCAGGTCGCTTCATTGAAACATTGTCTTTAGGGATCAGCCCCTTGACCATGACAAACACTCCACTCAGAGCCAATGTAGGCCAAAGGCTTGCATGAGAGTTGGCCTGACGCCACCGCTGATCCGGTTCTGTCTAGGCATGATACAGGTCGCCGCAGCGCCCCTTTGCTCGACCGGTCCGGAAGAGCACAGGATGCAGCGGCTAATGTGTCTGGAACCTAGTCTGGATCAACGAGATCGGTGATTTCGTCCGCTGTCTCCAAAGTCGCGAAAAGCAAAACCCCGCTCAACACGCCAAGTCCGATGAGGACGCCCTCACCCGTGCTCAGACCCCTGCTTTCGCGATCGCTTCCATCTTCATCGTCATCGGTAAGGCGCGGCCCGAAAGTCGCCACATGCCGGCCATTGAGCGCAAGTTGAGGATTGTTTTCCAGTGTAAAAGAGATCGTCGTCGCCTGAAGACGCTGGCACTGATAGTCGGCCTCGAAGCGCAAAGGCGTGACCGTTTGCGATGCGCCAATGGCATGGGTTTCGAGTGCAAAATCAAGCCGCGGTTTCGCCTCAGCACTACCGCGACGCGCGCCAAGCGGAATAGTGATCGCGGCGCTCGCCCGCGTATCGGTCGCGCTGTCATGCTGAAAGTCGCGCAATCTTTGCGCGTTGGCCCCTTGCGCAAACAGCGCCGTGCCTGTCACAAACACGATTGCCATTTTTGAAAAATTTCATCTTGATTGCTTCCCGAGTGTTGAGCCTGGTGGTCTTTATCATCCTGAGTAGGGCCAAAAAGCGGCAAGGCGCGATATTATGAATATTCCAATAGATAGAGCGACTTATGAATTCTATCAGAGTCAGGCTCCACATTTTTCTCTGAGCGCAGCGGTTAGCCACTCACGCCATTTGGATGGGTTCCTGGACCGACTGTCCGTCGACGCAAGAATATTGGAACTTGGCTGCGGAGGAGGCCGTGATGCGGCACGGATCCTGGAACGCGGCTTCGACCTTGATGCAACCGATGGCATCCCGGCTATGGTCGCGAAAGCGAACGAACGGCACAATGTCGGCGCGCGGCTGATGCGGTTTGACCAGTTAGAGGCACATGCCGCGTATGACGCCGTTTGGGCCCATGCCTGCCTCCTTCACTGCCCTCGAGCCGAATTGCCAGAGGTGCTGAGCCGCATTCACCGCGCCCTGATCCCGGGCGGCGTTCACTACGCCAGCTTTAAGCTAGGCAATGGCGAAGGTCGCGATTTGTTGGGCCGGTTGCACAATTTTCCCTCGTCCCAATGGCTCCTGGATGTTTACAGCGCGGCCCATTTTGAAGAGATTGAGCATGAAATCTTCGCCGGGAAGGGCAGCGATGGCACACAGCGCGACTGGCTCGCTGTCACAGTAAGGAAACCATGAAACACACACTCGAAGCGATCTGCACCGGCACCGCCCGCCCCTTTAATGGAGCGGAACTCAGCGCCTTCGCAAAACAGCCGCGCGAGGGCAAAGTGCAGATCCTTGAAGATGGGCTTGCGCCTGATGAACAGGCTGACCGCCGGGTCCATGGCGGTCCTGAGATGGCGCTTCACCTCTACCCGCTCGATCACCATGCGTTCTGGCGTGAAAGATTGGGCGATATCGATCTTCTCGATCACCCCGGCGCTTTTGGTTCCAATCTCGCGGTCAGCGGGCTGACAGAGGAGGCTGTACATATTGGTGATCGTTTTCGCCTTGGCAGCGCGCTGATCGAAGTCAGCCAGCCGCGTCAGCCGTGCTGGAAGATAGAACATCGCTTTGGCCAGCACTGCGAATCGAAAGGCATGGTCGCAACGATCATCGAAACCGGGCGGTCTGGTTGGTACTTCCGCGTGCTCGAAATCGGAGAGGCGCAGGCGGGCGATCGGCTTGAGCGGGTTGAGATCGGCGAAAGCGATTGGACCATTCTGCGCGCCTTTGCCGCGCTGGTCGCTGGTAAGGGCAGCCGCGAGGACTATGCCGAACTCGCTGAAATGAAGCGACTTTCACCTCGGCTGCGCGAACGTGCAGCGGCCAGACTGAAGTCTGCTTAAGCGGCTTCGGCTCGCCTATCGGCAGCCACACTTCATCTTCCTGACCGGATTCCCAACACATCGTTCAGCTAACGTTCGCCTTAAATGAACGAAACAGCACTCGCCACACGGATGGGTCGATTGAAGGAAACCGGACATGACAAAGACTGCTCTGATTGCTGCCATCTTTTCGCTGACCGCGATTGCTGCACCTGCCTCTGCTGCCGATTTTGGCATCGCTCCTGCAGCCGGCGAGACTCGCGCCATGATCGCGCCAACTGGCACCAATTTCGATATTGGCCCTGTGGTAGAGTACGAGCAGAACTATGACGATGATGATCGTTATGACGACGATTATTACGACGATGATCGCTATGGCCACCGGGTTCGGCATGACCGCTATGACCGGAACGGACGCCGCATCTATTCGCGCGAGGTGATCTATGACCGGCGCGGCCGTTATGTGAATCCGCGCCGCGTCAACCGCAATCGCGTCTGGCGTGGCCGCGATGGCCAGTATTACTGCGAGCGCGACAACGGCACGACCGGCCTTGTCATCGGCGCAGGTGTAGGCGCGCTGCTGGGCCGTTCGATCGATACGCGCGGCGATCGCACCGCTGGCACCTTGCTGGGCGCTCTGGCTGGCGGATTGCTGGGCCGCGAGATTGACCGTGGCGAATTGCGCTGCCGTTAAACCAGCAATCGCAGCCGCGCGCCTTACAACAACCAGCCGATTTCGATCAGCGCCCGCTTTGCAGTGTGCAAAGCGGGCGCTCGCTGATAGGGCGTTGGCATGGCCGCTGACGCACACCTTCCCGCGATACTCATCACCGGAAGCGCGACCCGCATCGGAGCAGAGATTGCGCGCGGATTTGGCGCCAATGGCTGGCATGTCGTCATTCATCACCTCAGCTCTGGCGAAGAGGCAGAGGCGGTCGCGCGCGAATTGCCCTCTGCCGAAACGGTGCAGTGCGACCTTGTTGATGATGAAGCTGCCGCCACTTTGATCGAGGAACTTGCCGGTCGCCTCCCCAATTTCAGATGCCTCGTCAATTCGGCCTCGGTTTTTCGCTATGACGATGCAACCAAACTTGATCCCGATACGAACAGGGAGGCGATGCAGGTCAACGCTCTTTCCCCTGCCCGCATGGCGCAGGCATTCATCGCGCACAGCCGCGGCGCTGCGCCGCGCTGCGTGATCCAGGTCACAGACATGAAGCTGGACAACCCCAACCCCGACTTCTTCAGCTATTCGATGTCCAAACACGCAGCTGCTGCAACCATCCCGATGTTAGCGATGAGCGCGCCTGAGGATGTGCGTGTCTACGGCATCGCCCCCGGCGCAATTCTGGCGAGCCACGATCAGAGCGAGGAAGAAACCGAGATTTCGCACCGCCTCAACCTGCTTGGTCGCAAGACCACAGCCGATGAGATCGTGGACGCCGCACTATTCCTTGCAAGCGGCACGCTCACAAGCGGAACCACCCTGTTCATCGACAGCGGCCAGCACCTGTTGAGCCAGGATCGCGACGTGATTTACCTTGCGCGCGAACAGGCAGAAAGCCGGGGCAACTGAACAATGAAACGCCACGCGCTTACCACAAGGATCTGGCACTGGATCAACGCGCTCGCTTTTGCCGTGCTGTTCATGAGCGGGCTCAACATCTCCAACGCGCACCGATATCTGTACTGGGGCGACTTTGGTTATGACCCGGCTGATGCCTGGTTCATAGTCATGCGCTTCCCGCCTTGGGCAACGATCCCGCAGCGTTATGACCTTGCCGAAGCGCGCGACTGGCATAGCCTTGCGGCATGGGTGTTTGCGGTTGGCCTGCTCGTCATGTGGATAGCAAGCCTTGTGAACCGCCATTTCACGCGCGATCTTGCAACTTCGCGCACAGATTGGTCACCGCGCACATGGCTTGGCGTGATCCGATCGCACCTGTCCGGATCACATGAGCAGGCTACAAAGTTCAATCCGCTCCAACGCATTGTCTATGGCCTTGTACTGGGCGTCTTGCTGCCGCTGATGATCGTCACAGGCCTTGCGATCAGCCCGGGTTTCGAGCCAGCCGCACCTTGGATGGTTGACCTGCTTGGCGGTCGGCAGAGCGCGCGCAGCCTGCACTTCCTCGCGGCATGGGCCTTGTTCGGGTTTGCCGTGTTGCACATCCTGCTCGCTCTGATGCCGAGCCAGTGGAAGGAGCTGATGGCGATGGTAACCGGCGGCAAGAAGGAGAATGGCAATGGTTGACACCACCCGCCGCGCGATGATCGCAGGGATGGCCGCGCTTCCAGCGGCTGCCTGCACCGAGCTTGCCGAGACGGGACCTGTCGGGGACCTGTTCGATACCGCCGAAGGCTGGCACCGAACCGCTCACCGCGCGCTGGCCGGACAGCAGGCGCTTGCCCGCGAATACGCGCCTGAGGACCGCTCTCCCGATATTCGCGGCAATGGCTCTATCACCGTCGATACCCCGGATTATCGCGCCCAGCTCGCAAATGGATTTGCTGATTGGCGGCTTGAGGTGCGCGGGCTGGTCGACAATCCGTTGAGCCTTACCATGGACGACATCAAGGCCCTCCCCCAGCGCACCCAGATCACCCGCCACGACTGTGTCGAAGGGTGGAGTGCGATTGCTGAATGGACAGGCCCGCAACTCTCGCAATTGCTCGATTCCGCCAAGGTGCGCGAAGAGGCGAACTTCATCGTCTTTCGCTGCGCAGACCGGCTGTATGGCCGTGACTATTACGAGAGCGTCGACATGGTCGATGCCTACCACCCCCAAACGATTATCGCGCATCAGCTGAACGGCGAAGCGATCCCTGAAAAGAACGGCGCGCCCTTGCGGATGCGGATCGAACGCCAGCTTGGGTACAAACACGCCAAATATCTGACCGCGATCGAGGCGGTGGCGAGCTTTGACGATATCTATGATGGCAAGGGCGGCTTCTGGGAGGATTTCGGCGATTATCAGTGGTATGCAGGAATCTAGTCACCCCCTTCCGGATAGATCCGGTTCATCGCATCCCAGCATTCGCTGACAATCTCTTCGAGCACGTCCAGGTCTATATCAGCCAGTTTGTTGACATAGACGCAGCTTGCGCCGGTCTTGTGCTTGCCCATGTTCTCAAGGAGAGCGTCCACTTTCTTGCCTGTTGCGTCGTCGCAATAACGCCCCATTAGATGCAGCGAGTGCCTGGCTTTCCTTGGGCTGAACCCTGCGCGGCACATATCCCCTTCGCGCCCGCTGTCATATTTGTAGTGATACGCGCCATAACCGATGATCGAAGGCCCCCACATCTGCGGTTCTTGCCCTGTAACCTTGCGGAACAGCGCGTCGAGTATCCTCGCATCTTCGCGCTTGGAAGCGGGCTCCACTCCCGCGATGAACTCTTCAACCGATACGCCTGTCGGGACCGTTTTCACCTCGCTCACAGCTGTCTCCCCTGATGACACTTTCGCAAACAGCGATTGACAGCATAACACATCGCACGCCAGATCAGAGCGGGGAATTGGACAGGGGACCAAGCAAACATATGTGGCTACTCGATAAGTTTCTTTCAAAAGCGATCAAACTGGGTCAGCTGATCGTCACTGACCACGAAGGCAATGAACACACATACGGGCCGGGCGGAGAGTATGATCCGCTGGTCGGTGGTCGTCCTGGACCGATCCGTATCCGTCTCACTAACAAGAAGGCCGCCAACCATATTGTGCGTTATCCGCAGATGGGCGCAGGCGAAGCGTTCATGTGGGGCTGGCTGGTTGTCGAAGAGCCGCACGACATCCGCGACATGATCCTGATGGTGACGATGAACGCCAAGCGGCTGGGCGACAATTCGCTCAAGGCCAAGGGTCCGCTCAGAAAAGGCCTGCAAAAGGTCAAGGCGGCGCTCGACGGCATCAACCTGCGCGGTTCTGCGCGCGCCAATGCCGAACACACCTACAACCTGACGCGTGAGCTGTATGAGCGCTTCCTCGATGAAGATCGCCAATACACCATGGCCTATTACCGCGAGGATGATCCCACTCAGACCAGCCTCGAACAGGCGCAGATGGACAAGAAAGCCCACCTTGCCTCCAAGCTGTATATGAAGCGGCCAGAGGATAATGGCGGCAAGCCCATGCGGGTGCTCGACATTGGCTGCGGCTGGGGCGGTTTCGCGCTCTATCTCAACAAGATGTACGATTGCGAAGTTCTGGGCGTGGCGCTGGCGCCTGACCAGATCGCCTTTTCGAACGAGCGCGCCAAAGAGCTTGGCGTTGATGACAAGGTCAAGTTTGAACTGTGCGATTATCGCGATGTTCAAGGCGAGTTTGACCGCATCTCCAGCGTCGGCCTGCTCGAACATGTCGGCACGATCCACTATCCGCAATTCTTTGAGCACACCAACCGCCTCTTGAAGAAGGACGGGGTGATGATTTCGCATTGCTGCGGTCGTTCGGGCGCGCCCGGCTACACCGATGCCTGGACCCGCAAATACATCTTCCCCGGCGGCTATATCCCTGCCCTTTCCGAACTCGTCACCGAAAGCGAGAAGAACGGCTGGCAGGTCATGGATGTCGAGGCGATGCGGTACCATTACAGCCACACGCTGCAGGAATGGTATGCGCGCACGGTCATGCACAGGCAAGAAATCACCGAGATGTATGACGAGGTGTTCTACCGGATGTGGCTGTTCTATCTCGCCGGAGCCGAACAAAGCTTCCGCAACGGCACGATGGTCAACTGGCAGCTGCAATATGTAAAGGACAGGAGCGCGATCCCGATGACGCGCGATTACATGATGCATGAAAGCGCGCGGTTGAGAGAGATCGGAGAGGTGCCCGACTGGCGCTTTGACACAGAGCTCAAGGAAGCGGCGGAGTAAGCCCCCTTCCCTTGACGCGCATTTATCGGCATGGGGCGCAGCGAATTCAGGAGTTGACCCCCCATGTCCGATATCAAACGAGTCGTCCTTGCCTATTCTGGCGGCCTTGACACCTCTGTCATCGCCAAGTGGCTGAGCGTTGAGCGAGGGCTCGAAGTCGTCACTTTCACCGCTGACCTTGGCCAGGGTGAAGAGATTGAGCCTGCGCGCGACAAGGCGCGGGCCATGGGCATCCCGGACGAACACATCTTCATCGAGGACCTGCGCGAAGAGTTTGTGCGCGATTTCGTCTTCCCGATGATGCGCGCCAATGCCCGCTATGAAGGCGATTATCTGCTCGGAACCTCGATCGCGCGCCCGCTGATCTCCAAACGGCTGGTCGAGATCGCGCATGAAACCGGCGCTGATGCAATTGCGCATGGCGCGACCGGCAAGGGCAATGACCAGGTGCGTTTCGAGCTGTCCGCTTACGCGCTGGACCCGGCGATCCAGGTGATTGCGCCGTGGCGCGAATGGGACCTCACCAGCCGCACCGCTCTTATCGCCTGGGCCGAAGCGCATCAGATCGCTGTTCCCAAGGACAAGCGCGGCGAAGCGCCCTTCTCCACCGATGCGAACCTCCTTCACACCTCGTCTGAGGGCAAGGTGCTTGAGGATCCGTGGGAAGAGACGCCTGACTATGTCTATTCGCGCACCGATCATCCCGAAAGCGCGCCTGACACGCCTGAATATATCGAGATCGGTTTTGAGCGCGGCGATGGCGTTTCGCTCAATGGCGAGGCGATGAGCCCGGCGACGCTGCTCACCGCTCTTAATGATCTTGGCCGAAAGCATGGCATTGGCCGGCTTGATCTGGTTGAGAACCGCTTTGTCGGCATGAAGAGCCGCGGCATGTACGAGACACCGGGCGGCGAAATCTACGCACGCGCGCATCGCGGGATCGAACAGATCACGCTCGATCGGGGTGCGGCTCACCTCAAGGATGAGCTGATGCCGAAATATGCCGAGCTGATCTATAACGGCTTCTGGTTCGCGCCAGAGCGCGAGATGCTGCAGGCCGCGATTGACCACTCCCAGGAGAAGGTCACCGGCACAGTCAGGCTCAAGCTTTACAAAGGCCTTGCCAGCGTTGTTGGGCGCAAATCGGATCATTCGCTCTATTCCGAGGCGCATGTCACCTTCGAAGATGATGCGGGCGCCTATGATCAGCACGACGCTGAAGGCTTCATCAAACTCAACGCGCTGCGTTTGAAGCTGCTGGCCCAGCGTGACAGGACCCGCGGATAGAGGCGCGAATCGAGTCGCAAACGAGGCGACTCGCGGTTTGACGACTCACTCCGCCCGATCGGCGCCTGAAAGACGTTTCTCAAAAACGTAACATTCGCAAAGCCCATCTTGCCGCTTGCTTCACAACTGGTCGCACGGTGCATGTGCGCTCGCTGTCAAATGCGATGAACCGTTGAGTTGTCCACCGTCCTCCACAGCTGATCTGAGCAAAAGTGGAAAACCCGAGCTTGCGCGGCTTGCGAGAATGCGGATTCGGGCGCAGTCTTGGCTTGTCTTCGGAACACGGAAGGCACTGATTGAGGGGCCGCAAGGCACTGAAAACCAGAGCATTTTGTATTGCGAAGATACGGTGGCGACTGTCCACGCGCTGTCTGAGAGACGGTATGCGGAATGCATCAGCACGAAGCAAATCGGATCGTTTGAGGAAAGTGCGAAAGCGACGTCATCGTTCTGGCCACAATGCCGGTTGGCGATAGCTGTAGGAAAGAGCTTTCGAGCACGGACCTTTCAGTGTTTGACCCGTCAGCCACCAAGGGATTGCGGTCACGGCTCTGTGAAGGGGCTGTCAGTAAGGGAGAAGGCCCCGGCTTGAACCCGAACGGATGGTCACGAAGCAAAGTCGGATGCCGGTGCGAGCGCCGGTGACGAACCGCGAAGCAAGGCGGTGCAGGAACGAAAGAACCCGCAAGGGGACGGACGATCCAGCATAACCGGACGCGGGTTAGACACCGGGCGCCAAGTGCGCAGACGGAGGCGGACGGGGAGGCTTGCCAAACCGAAAGCAAGACCGAGGCGCCCACGCGCTGGTGAGAGTGGGGTCGGCAGAAATGCCGGCCCCATTTGCTTTTGCGGGACCATTTGCGCCCGCTCGCGCATTTGCAGGCGCATTTTATTGGGCGAGCCGCATTGCCCGCTTTGCCTCCATTCCACCCAGCGCATGCAAGCACCAATTGCCTCCGATCCGGCGCAGAAACACGCCGAGTTATCCCGGCCCGATTTGCGCAGGCCAAGCTGTCTCGTGTAAACAATGCGAAGGATGGGACACAGTCACCACTTTCAAAGCGCGCATCGCAGGGCGCGCTCGCGCATTCAGCGACCCGCCGGTTCTCTGGCGTGTGACGCAGCCTTGCCGACAGCTTTGGCCCTATCCTTGGCCGCATCGCTGTCAGTCGCTCCCACCGCCGCTTTGCACGCTCAGCAATCGCTCACCTCTCCAACACAGGCATCCTTCGACACGCGGGCTGAAAGTGAACCCCTCGCGGCCGAGTTCTCGCCGCGCGTTCAAACGGATTTCAACACCGCCTTCGCGCCGCTCGCCCCTGATGCACAGCCGATTGACCTCAGGGTCCCCGACGATGCCGTCGATCTCGCCACGTTTGAGCCACCGCGCGGCCCCGCAATCCTGCGCAGCCTCGGCACGGGTGTCGCGTCCTATTATGGCCGCCGCTTCCATGGCCGTCTCACCGCCAATGGCGAACGGTTTGACATGCGCGCCATGACAGCCGCTCACAAGACCTTGCCCTTTGGCAGCTTTGTGAGAGTGACCAACCCGCGCAATGGACGTTCGGTCACGGTGCGGATCAATGATCGCGGACCGTTCATTGCCGGGCGCACCATCGATCTCAGCCGCGGTGCAGCCGAGCGTATCGGCATGATCGCCAGCGGCCATGCGCGGGTCCAGATGGATTTGGTGAAGCCCTAGCGGCTCACTGCGCAAGGTCCCCGTTGGCGGCGACGCGCAATTGCGCTCCAGATCGGGCCATTGCTCGTCTGAAGCACCGTCAGTCTCGCCTTCCGCTTGGCCCTCTGCATCGACCGCGGGATCGAAAGGCGTTACAACGCCTGCTTCCCACCACAGATCCTCGCCCGCCTCGAATGCGGCCAGTTGCACCAGTTCGAGCCGCCCAATCCCGTTCACCCCGCTCGCCTGAAGATGGATTGGCGGCGCGTGTTCGGGCCGCGCTTCCTCCATCGCGGTGAGCCGATCCTCAAGCCAGGCCTCGCTGTCATCCTCTATCGGGGTTTCTTCGCCCGCTGCATCGGCGCGGTCTTCGGCCTCATCCTCATGAGACATGGACCGCATGTTACACGGTCCTGGCGTAAATTGTTTGAGCGCCTCTTCGCTCTCATCCCCCGCTTCTTCGAGCGCGTCTATGAGCGTGTCGAAGCCTTGCGCCATCGCTGCCACGTCCTCGCGCTCTGCCAGCCGATCAAGCCGCGCGAGGTGAGCGAGCAAAAGCCGCGAATCGAACCGGGTGCGCGTTGCGACTACCTCTCCGTGATAGAACACCGCTTCCTCGGTTCCGTGGAGCGCGCGCGAGGCGAGCATCTCTTCGGCCACATCGCGCGCGATCACCAAGGCTGCATCCATCCCCGCGCTGAATACGGGCGATGTGCGCTTCAAGCGGTAGACGGTCTGATGCGAGACAGAACAGGCACGCGCGGCGGCACGCACTTCGCCGCATTCAGCCAGCTGTTTGAGGAACTGGGCCTGGCGCATGCGGGTAAACTGCGCTTGTGCGGCGCGCTCCTGATCAAGCGGCAGCGCATCAATGATGGTCGGCAGAGCAGCGCTGCGGGTCGCAAACGTATCAGGACGGTGAGAGGAATTGTCAGGCGGCATGGGCTATGGCTCCTTGGGAGGGGAGCCATTCCAACTACACATATGCGGCGGAGTAGGAAAATGCCCCCGCCGCCCGCGGCCTTGTGCAAGGGCAACCTTCAAGGCCCGCCGCTTGTGGTTGACAAGGCGGCTGGCGGCAGGGAAGCAGTGCGCATGACAAAACCGCTCAACCCGCTCTCGCCCCGCCCCATCGGCGGCCTGTGTCTCACCGCGATGATCGCGCTTGGCCTTGCCGCCTGCGCGCCGGAGCATGATGCTGCCAAGGAAGCGGGCGCGGCAGCTGCGCCGGGCACGCTTATCACTCAGGAAGCGGTTGCCGCCGACGGGTTGATCCCGGGCGCGGCAAGCGGCGCGAACTTTTCATACACCTCAACCAATGGGATTGATGGCGAAACGCCGATCACTGTCACCGGCGCGATCTATCTTCCCGAAGGCGAAGCGCCTGAAGGCGGCTGGCCGCTGATCGCATGGTCGCACGGCACCGTAGGCGTTGCCGATAGCTGCGCGCCGTCAACCAATGGCCGCTCGGACCGAGACCTCACCTATCTCGGCGGGTGGCTTGAGCAAGGCTATGCCGTGGTGGCGAGCGACTATCAGGGATTGGGCAGCGAAGGCGTGCACCCTTACATGGCCGCTCGCCCGATGGCTTACAGCAATCTTGATGCGATCCGCGCGGTGCAAGCGGGCGATTTCCCGGTGACCGATGCCGTTGTCGTCACAGGCCAATCGCAGGGCGCAGCAGGCGCTATCGCAACCGCAGGCTTTGCCAGCGAGTATGCGCCAGAGATTGATCTGCGCGCGATCTCCGCCACGGGCGTGCCTTTCTTCCCGCCAGCGATCCAGGAGATGATGCTGGGCATCGATCCCGATACGCCGACCCCGCAGAACACCTATAGCCTCTATCTCGGCATCCTTGCCGAAGAGCTCGACCCCACCTTCTCGCTGGAGGACGCGGTTGATCCTTCGGTCTGGCCTACGGTTGCGAAAGCGTATGATGAGTGCGTTTTCGAACTGACAGAAACAGTTATGGCTGAAGGATTGACCCCTGCTGACATCACTACGCCGGAGATCGCCAAGCGTCAGCCGATGATCTTCGAAGCGCTTGCCTATCCCACGCTCACCCTCGGTGTGCCCGCCTTTGTCGGCACTGGCGAGGTTGACACGGTGACCCCGCTGCCCATGCAGGAGGCCTTTGTCGGGGCGTCATGCGCGGCAGGTTCGACCATCGAAGCACGGCAATATCCGGGCGCGGATCACTCTGGCGGGCTGCTCCAGTCGATGGAGGACGCCGCAGCTTTCGTGGCCAAAGCGTTTGCGGGCGAAGAGATCGCGGGCAATTGTTCGTAGTCAGCGCTGGATCGCCCGGCACGGCGCGGGGCGCAGCTGTCTGACTGAGCGGCGGGGGTTAGCCTGCGGGCGCGCTGTCACCTGAGATCGCCTCGTTCATGCACGCCTGGCCGATCGCTGCCATTTTCTCAGCATCGACCAGATCGCGCGCGCCAAGCTCCTGCTCTTCAATCGTGGCGAGGGAACAGGCGCACACTTGCTTCGCAAGATCAGGCGCAACCCCTTCCTGGGCAAAGCCTGCCTCGCACACTTCCTCAAACCCGTCGAGCAGCGGGGGGCTTTCGATCGGCTCAGCTTGCGGGATCGGTTCAGCCTCGACGATCGGCGTGCTCTGATCGCATCCTGCAAGAAGCATCACGCCGACAAGCGCTGGAACCAGAATCGGTTTGGCAGTGTACAGCATGGTGATGGCTCTCCCCCTTTGGTCACACCCATGGCGACCGGATAAGAGCCTACAGCGGTAAACGCACGTTGCAAGGGAGCCGTGCGGGCGCCGAGCATGGGCGGAGCGCCTGCTGCCCTCCCCCCGATACTCGGCGCGCGCGGTGTCCCCGGGCGCGCTTATTCGCCTTCGTAGCGCATGCCCAGATTGCGCGTTGTGCCGGTGATCCGCACACGGACATGCGCACGCGCATCGCCAGAGGTGTTGCGCAGCAAGGCGCCCTCACCCTCGACAAAGCCAGCGTCAAAGCGTCCGCCCGGCTCAACCGTGCTGATCAGCGTGTCGCGCGGGCCATTGGCGCCGTCTTCGCGGACATAGACCTCAACCGTCACATCGCCGCGGTTCTGCCCGCGCACGGCAAAGTCCCCCGGCTGCGCTCCGCCCAGCACGAAGGTCGCGCCCGGCTCGATATAGACATTGGAAGAAATCGCCGCGAGCGCCTGGCTGGCAACCCCCAGCGCAGCGGCCGCACCAACCGCCACCACAGCGGCCTTGGCAATTGAAGATCGGGACGGGCGGGACGAAAGAGAAATACGCATCATTCAAGCTCCTGTGTCTGATCCCACCAAAGCGAACTACGCGGTGAGCGGCACAAAGGATGCGAAAAAGGGGGAGACATGGACCGCATGTTACACGGTCCTGAGGGAAGAATTGAACGGGGTGTTTTGCATGTGCTGGCCGAAACAATTGCGCAAGCCACCGCAAGGCCGACCGGCCGCCCGCAGAGCCGACAGGGCCGAGAAAAGCCTGAGCAGACGGATGCCCGCGCCGGCGCTTGCGGCAAAACAAAGCGCGGGTGAGTGCCGGAGTATTTAGGACAATCGGGGCGAGTAGGAAAATGGGCGCGCGGGCCAGCGGCTCGCTCAGTCGGTGATTTCGACCCCGGCCTGTTTGGCGCAGCTGATAAAGGCGCGCTCAAGCGAGGCCTTGTTCATACCCCCGCCGGTCAGCGACGCCATGGTCTTGTCGGTGAGGCAGGTGCACATTTCCCCCGCCTGCGCGCGGGTGACGGCGCTGTCCGCGCGCTCTGTCTTGGAGATGCACTTGGCAATCGCCTCCCCCTTGGCCCCGCCGCCATAGTCCTCAGGGTCAGGCGCGTTGCAAGCGCTGATGGCGAGGATCGGCAGGGCGAGGAGGAGCGCAGCGTGTCTGGTCATAGCGCATAGAATAATGGGCGCAGGTTAAGGAATTGGCCGGAGGCGGAATTAATGGGCCCATCCCGTCATCCCAGCGCAGGCTGGGATCCAGAGCCACAAAGCACCGTGCCTAGCCGCCCCAGCCCTCCCGCTTGCGGGATTCTGATGATTGGGCGCAGCGGAGGAGCGCAGGCGAACGGTCTGCTTGGTCAGGGGCGTGGGCGATAGAGGCTCCGGACTAGGGGGTGGGAACCGGGGGTGTCACGCTTTTGGAGGGCGTGTAGGAAGACTGAGGCAAAACGCGGTTCAGCAAAGCAGTATTTGCTGTCAAACCACCTCATGCATGAATAAGTTTCAAACAATATGCTTTTCCGCCCAAGGAGTAAAAAGGCCAATTCAGTTCCCCCTTTTATCCGAGCGCACCGTCACAAAAGAAGACGCTCACGTAGTTCTCTGTAGACGGCTGAACGCTTCCCCTTCGGCTAATCCCAATTTCAACATCAAGAATTCTCTCTAGTTCTGACCTTAGAGTGCTTGCAAACTCCCGCTCTCCATCTTCGTAGCGGATTACGTTGGCGTTCAATCGGTAGGGGCGCGTTTTGTTTGTTTCATCTGTAAGAATACGTGCCGTCCAAACCCCATTCGACGTAGCTGGCTTGGCTTGCGCAGATCGCTCCGCAAGTTCTCTAGAGGCTTCACTATTTGCCTCGCAGTAAAAAAAACCGACAGACAAGCCTCCAATGTCCCCCTTGATACGATCTAATACTGCTTGCGCTCGCTCTAGCTCGCGACTTCCCGCTCCTGAATTACGAAGCTCATCCAAAAGCGCTTGTAGCTCAGCAATCTGCGACTGGAGAAGTTTGTTCTCGCTCTCGACAAGCTGCTTGTCAGCCAAGGCTTGGCGCGCTTCTTCTTCCTTTTGCCGAGCAAAATCTCTCTCTTGATCAATCATATCTTGAACCACGAATAGACTAACGATGACCGAGAATAAGAGAGCTAAAGCTGATGTTACGAAGATAAATCTCCACCGTCTCGACGTACGGCTAAGTTTCTCGATTATCTGCTCAGGTTGACTTGTCATCACTCGAACCCTCTTCATTCTTGTGAATCTCGATCAATACGAGTTTGAGGAGCCCAAACGCTTCGGTGGAGAAATAACGTATCTGAGCAAGGGAAATGCCGATCGCCCCTCCGCACCCGAACAGCGCGACAATCTGTTGTGGAGGAAGTTCATTTCCAAAGGCAATCTTTCCCACGAAAACGAGCAAAAATATAAACGCTGAGGCAGCAAGAATGAGATACAAATATCTGTCGAACTTGAATATTCTATTCAGTTCGTCAATTGCCTTTGTCAAATTTTCCAGCGACTTATTATCGTCCGCCATTGCTGCCCCCCTGCAACAGACGTATTGTCTAGCTTGGCTATTTACAAAGTAACATCTGATCTAGCATAAGACAAGAAAGGTCGTGTAGTCTCCAAGTATTAATCGAGTATTCTCATCGAAATTTTTCTCGACCGCGATGGAATGGGCTGCATGGGAAGAATCCACACCGAATTGGCCGGATGGTTTTGGAATGGCCTTTTCCATGGTGTTAGGGCAAATTTGGATGGTTATGTGACCAGAACTCAAGGGCAAACTTCGCTTTATCCTGAATGGCATGAGGCGACCGATCGGCCTTGCGCGGATGCCTACTCCGCCGCCTCCCGCGCCCCGCTCGCCTTCGCCAGCATCCCCTTCAAAAACGACCCCGTAAAGCTCCGCGATACCTCAGCCACCACTTCCGGCGTCCCGCTCGCCACAACCCCACCCCAACCCCCAACGTCAGCCACACTGGTCATTGCGAGGAGCTGAAGGCGACGCGGCAATCCATCGACCGGCCTTGTACAAAGCACAAACGGCAAGTGATGGATTGCTTCGCCTTCGGCTCGCAATGACGAAAGACTTTACTCAGCCGCTTCCTTTTGGCGATCTAGCATCGGCTTGAGGTATTGCCCGGTAAACGACCGCGGCTCCTCAGCCACCACCTCCGGCGTCCCGCTCGCCACGATTTCGCCGCCGCGAACGCCGCCTTCGGGGCCCAAGTCCACGATCCAGTCGGCGGTTTTGATCACGTCGAGATTGTGCTCGATCACCACGACCGAAT
>CAYUCZ010000050.1:0-19586 GCA_964443505.1 uncultured Porphyrobacter sp.
CTGTCACGCCGAGGGTCGCGGGTTCGAGTCCCGTCACTCGCGCCACTTGGGACATCTCACATGATGGAACTTACCAACCGTGCCATGCGCGGTCGGTTTGTTGCGTTCGCGATCAATATTAAACCAAATGGTTGACTATTGATTGCGCTTGTGATTACTTAACCAAATGGTTGAGCAAAAATCCGATGCAGATCTCGTGTTTCATGCGCTGGGTGATCCGACCCGCCGCATGATGGTGGAGCGCCTTTCGAAGCGGGCGATGACGATTGGGGAACTCGCACAGCCGCTGTCGATGACGCTTGCAGGGGCTTCAAAACATGTCGGCGTGCTTGAGAAAGCCGGGCTTGTCCTGCGCGAGAAGCGCGGGCGCGAGCGGGTTTGCACGCTGAACCCCGCGCCGCTGCTCGCTGCGCGCGACTGGGTCGAACACTACTCGCAATTCTGGAACGCGCGGCTTGATGCGTTGGAAGAGGCCTTAAGGGAGGATGGAAATGAGTGACTATGGCAGGCAAACCGGACCTGACAGCCTTGAATTCAACCGCGTCTTTGCGGCCCCGATCGACAAGGTCTGGCAGTTTCTGATTGACCCGGAAAAGCGCAAGCTTTGGTTCTGCGGTGGCAAGACCGATGATTTTGTCGGCGGCACAATCGTTATGGATTTTGATCACACGCGCCTTTCAGAAAGCGCGCCGCCTGAAAAGTATGCATCAGAAGAAGTCGCATCGCATTTTGCCGAGATCCTTGAGTATGATCCTCCGCATCGCCTTGCCTTTACCTGGTTCGAATCCGCAGGAAACGAGACGAGCAAGGTTGTGATCTCGCTCACCGCGCTTGGGGACAATTCAACCGAACTGCACCTTGCGCATTCAGGCGTAACCGGCAGGGAGATGCTGCTGGGCGTTTTTGCAGGCTGGCACGGCCATTTCGACCTCTTGGGCGAAGTGCTGATCGGGCCGCGCAAGAGCGACTTTTGGATAGTCGATCAAAGGCTTGAGGCCGAATACGCTGAGCGCATCTAGCCCGCGGCTTTTGCCTCCTTCGATAACGTGGCCAGATTGGCTTCGTGCTGGGCCTTGTCGATCTTGTAACGCGAGAGGCAATAGAGCGCGGCCATCCACAGGAACAGCAATGATGGCGCATAGAGAGCGCCGAGCGACCACAAGGTTTCTGCGGGCACCTCTGACGGATCAGCGCCTTCGGGAAAGGCAATCGCAGACAAGATGATCCCCGCAGCCAGCACACCAAGCCCTTGCGTGGTTTTTCGCGTGAAGGTCATCGCCGCATAATAGACGCCTTCGTTCCTGCGGCCCGTTTTCACCTGGTTCGATTCCACCAGATCCGCGATCATCGAATAGGAAACAGTCTGAACCGCAATGATCAGAGCAAGATCGATGATGTTCACGCCCAGCATCAGCGGGAAAAGGATCGGATCACCGTTTTCCGGCATCAGTCCGGCAAGTCTCAACAGATACGGCGCAGGCTGGATTGAGAAGGCCAGCAGGCCAAGCCCGATGGTCGCACGCTTTTTACCGAATTTGCGCGTGACATAGGGTGCGATAAAGAACGCAATGCCGGCCGAGATGAACACGGTTGTCGTCCAGATGAAGATCTGAAACTCGCTGAATCCCCAGAAGTAGTTGAGCATCAGGAAGGCGAGCGAGGTGTTGAGACCCAGCGCAACCGAGAAGATGACGGTTGCGATGAACAGCGCGATAAAGCTTTGCTCGCTCAGGATTTCGAACATTTCGCGAAGGACCTTGCCAAAGCTGAAAGGTTCACTGGTCTCGCTCGGTTTGCTGAAGGTCGGGATCCGGTGATGGGTTCCCAATGCCGAAATCATGATTGCGGCAAAGATGAGGACGCTGGCGATAATGCCATAAGTCTCGAAGCCAGCGCGGTCGCGCATGCCGAGCGGCCCGGTCAGCAGCACGCCGAACATCAGCACGCTCATCAGATTGCCCCCGGCCCAGCCAAAGAACAGGCGATAGGATTGAATGCTGGTGCGTTCCTCATAATCGCGCGACAGTTCTGGCAAGAGCGCGCTTGAGGGGGTCTCGTAAAATGTAATGAAGGTGCGGATCAGGACTGCGAGCACGGTCAGGTAAAGAAACAACCCCATTTGCGAGAGTTCCGGCGGGTTCCACAGCGCAAAGTAGCTAAGCCCAACCGGGAGCGCGGCGGCATACATGAAGGGATGCCTGCGTCCCCAGCGAGAGCGGAGGTTGTCCGACCAATATCCAACCACCGGGTCAGAAAAGGCATCGAACACCAGCGCGATGAGGATAGCGAGACCGACAAGGCCGGGCTCCAATCCAATCACGGTGCCATAGAACAGCAGCAGAAAATAGTTGAAGCCGCCGTCCTTGACGCCGAATGCAACCGAGCCAAACCCATGTGCCAGTTTCACTGCAACAGGGGGTTTGTCGGCAATCTCACTCGGCGCGCTTTGCGCGTTGGATGCCATGAATTGTCCTCTCTCCGTCAGCGTAGCTAGGCAGTCTTTGAGAGGCTGGCAATGGCAAGCTTAACTGAGCTTTTCGCGCTTGTCTGATGCGGGATCATCAAGGCTGCGATAATATTCGCGCCATTTCTCCAACAGGGCGGCGCGTTTCGCGATCAGTTGCTCTGCCTTGGGATCAGCGCAGTCAAACCCGGTGCTGGGCTTGCCAACCAGAACCCCGTGTTCGCCGGTGGTCCATTGCGCCTCGTTTCCCGGTTGCCCCATGGTTTGCACCTTGAAAGTGACGTGGCTGGCGAATTGTTCGCACTGCGTGCCCGGCAGGCACACGCTCATCCTTGCATATTCGCGCACCGGATAGCGGGTCGGCAGGCTGAGCGTTTCAAGATTGGTCAGCGAACAGATGGGCGTCACGTCGCCATCGCCGATTTTCAGCTGTTGCAGGCTGAGTTCGCGCAGTTGCGGCATGGCTTTGAGAAATCCGAGGCTGCCTACGGCTTGAGCGGCCCACATACCCGCTTCGATGTCGAGCGTGGTCAGGTTGGCGCATTGTGAAAGGGGTGAAAAGTCGCTCACCTGCTTGAGGTCACCGATGGCAAGGGTTTCAAGCCTGTCCAGCATGGCGAGAGGTTCAAGACTGGTGATCTTGTGAGCCCAGACCAGTCGCAAGCTTTGAAGGGGAAGTGACGCAATCGCTTGCAAATCCTCGATGCGGGTCCCGTAAATGCTAAGCTCGCGCAGATTGGGCATGCCCTTCAACATTGCCTCGAACTCAGCCGGCTTGATCTCGCGGACATGCAGCGCCTCGATTGCGGTGAACTCGCCGATCTGGTCGAGGTTCTTCGTTTCCTTATAGAGGTTGAGCGAGCGGGCATCACGCGGTGTCATCGCAAGGTCTTTCACCATGCGGCCGTGTTCGTCAGCCTCGGTTCCTGTAGGGTCCGCCATGCCGGGGGCGATAGAGGAATAGCCCTGCAATTGGGTTACGGTTTTGAATTATCGGCGCGCAATTACCGCCGGGCGCTGTCGAGGCACCTTAGATCGTTGATCCCGAACTCGGTATTCTGCGTTCCATTCAGGACATAGGGCTGTGTCCCCAAGGAGACGTAGTTTTCGATCCTGAGCGTTATGGTGTCGCCTTGCGGGTCGCTCCACCGCGCGCTTCCGGGCAAAGGGTCGGCGTCATAGTCATAGATTTCGGTCAGGCGGATAACCGCGTGGCGTCCGTCCTTGCCTTCAATGCTGGCTGTGCCGCGCCAACGCATCCGGGCGCTTACCGGGCGACCTGCCACGCGTCCGATCACTTCCATCCGCGCATCGACAGGGCCAGGACCATCAAACTCGAAATCGAAGTTGATGCGGGTTTCGCTGGTGCCGCTGCCTTGCGGCGTGACTCGGCAAAAGAAGGTGCGTTCGGGAAAGACGTTTGCGACATAGTCAAACTTTCGCTCGACCTCGCTCTGGTTGGCGCTTTGTGCCTGCTCATTGTCTTGAGCAGCGAGAGAGGAGGAGCCAAGCGCTGCCCCCAAGCCAAGCATCAGCCTCCAGCTCAGACAGAAACATTCTCGCATTGTGCGCATTCTCCCGAGGACACAGAAAGTTAGTCCTGCGCAAATAGCCTGTCAAAGCTGCATGATCGCTTAAGCGGCTATTCGTCGGGAACGCCCCACTTGCCGGTTTCCATCCAGATCAGGAAACGGCCGAGGGGCAAAAGCCAGACAATGCCAAGGAAGACATACACAATGGTCTGCCCCCACCACGGCCAGGTCGACAGGATATCGGCAAGATAGACCGCGATCAGCACGCAATAGATGGTGAGAGCCATCAGCAGACCGATCAATCCGATGGGAATTCGCCAGGTTGGGGTCTCGCGCATTATCCTATTCCGTACATTCGAGTGGGCGTTACCACGGCATCAAGCAACATGTCATGCGGCTCCATCGGCAAGGCCTCGCATAGCTGCACATCCCAGGCGAGGCCAATCGCGATCGTGCCGGGATTTGCGGCAAGCCAGCGATCATAATGACCCCCGCCTTGGCCAAGCCGGGCAAGGCTGGCCGTAAAGCCGATCAGAGGTACGAACACAATATCAGGCGAGATGAGCGCGGCATCGCTTTGCGGTTGCCTGATCCCGAAGGGCCCATTTTCCAGATCGCTCTCGGCGTGTGGGTCGATGTGCTCGCGAAACTCCATCGGTGCCTCGTTTGAAGCGAACGAGGGCAGGGCGATTGTGTGCCCCTGCTCCTGAAAGAAGCGCGCATAGCCCCCGGCAGGAGCCTCGGCCTCATTGGCGTGATAAAGCCCGATCACAGCCGCGCGGTTGATCTTTGCCAACAGAGGGGCAGGCGGGTGGTTAAACAACAGCGCGCGCACCGCATCTGGCTGTGCTGCGGCGTGTTCCCGGCGGGTCTTGCGCAAGGCTTTGCGAAGTTCGGATTTGGAAGTCACGTGGTCAGAACGGCCTGTTGGCGCTGCTCGGCCTGTCAGGGCCGCAAGGCCGACGGGCCGCACACAGCGTCGCGCCCTGAGGGCGTGTGAGCGAAGAGTTCGCCGCGCGGATGCGCTGCGGAAAAGCAAATGACGGGACCACCATGGGTCGTTGCCGGGAAATCCTCTGACGCCTAAAACGTCAGGTGGGCGCCGTATACTCCAACCCCACAGCCGAACTGGTGGATCAAAGCAGGGACAGCTCCCTTGGATTGCTTATAGCCTCAGGGATATTCTTTGGCTCGTGCCGGGCAGCCCCGCCGCCGCGCAATCTAGTGCGCGCCTGACTGTCCTTCAAGTTCAGCCGCAGTCGCCTCAGCGCGCGCGGCCAGCGCTTCGAGCTGTTCAGCCAAAGCTGCAGAGTGTGCCGCGTCTTCCGCCGGGCCTCCAAACAGGTCGTGCTGGTGGCGGGCGCGGTCCTCATATTCGGCCACCTGCGCTTTGAGCGCCTTGTTTTCCTTGCGAGCGCGTTCCTCTGCTTTGCGCAAGGTGGCGATCTCGGCGCGCAGTTCAGCTTTCTTGGACCCGCTGCGTTCCTTGTCGTGCTCGCTCGCGGTCTCAGCCTTCTTGAGCGCGTTCGTGGCATCGTCCTGCGCGCGTTGCAGTTCCACCTTGGTTTCAGCAAGCTGCGCGCGACTATCGGCAAGCGCTTCTTTTGCTTCGTCAAGCTCATCCGCCATGAAAAGGGCCGCGAAGACGAGATTTTCCGCCTCTTGCGGCGCTCTTGCCGTGCCAAGCTTGGCGTAATTCTGATCGATCAGGGCGCCGAACTTTTCGACCTTTTCCTCGTCCCCCGGACCGCAAGCGATCGAATAGGTGCGAGGGCCGACCTTGATCTTGACCTGGCTCACGCTTCAAGCTCCTCGATCAGACTGTCGATTTGTCCAATCGTATCAGCCACTTCCTCGCGCAGTTTCTCATGCGCATTGACCAATGCCAGCACGCGCTGGGATGCGGCGGGGTCGGCCTCTTGCTGATCTGCTGATGCCGGAGAGGATGCCTCCATCTGCGCGCGAGCAGCGTCAATCCGCTCCATCGCGGCACTTATGCGTGTCATCGCCTGTTCAATCCGGGCAGCGCTCATAGCGGCGCGAAATTACCAAGTTTGCGCGCATTCGCAAAGCTTTGCTGGCTCCTGTTGATAAGTGCTCTTGAGAGTTGCGGGCTTACCAAGACTTTAGGGGACCATAGCTGGCATGGTGTTGACCTCTCTGGATGGACCGGCAATGGCATTTTGCGTTGGTGGACAGGTACGAATCGCGCCTCGAAATCAGCCTCACAATCGCGACAGGGCGCGTTCCAAACCGCGCCAGCAGGAGCTTATCAGCGCCATGACACTTGACGCCGCCCGCCTTCAGCCGATGGCCAATGCTATCCGCGCGCTTTCCATGGACGGTGTGCAAGCCGCCAATTCGGGCCACCCCGGAATGCCCATGGGCATGGCCGATGTCGCAACTGTCCTGTTTGACCGGCATCTTAAATTTGATCCCTCGCGCCCGGATTGGGCTGACCGTGATCGCTTTGTGCTGAGCGCCGGGCATGGATCGATGCTGATCTATTCGCTGCTACACCTGTCTGGATACGCCCGCCCGACGATGGATGAGATCGCCAATTTCCGGCAGATGGGGAGCCCTTGTGCCGGTCATCCGGAAAACTTCCTGCTTGAAGGGGTTGAATGCACCACCGGCCCGCTGGGTCAGGGGCTGGCGATGGCGGTTGGCATGGCCATGGCAGAGCGCCACCTTAACGCGACCTTCGGCGATGATCTGGTCAACCACCGGACTTGGGTGATTGCTGGCGATGGATGCCTGATGGAAGGCATCAACCACGAGGCGATTGGTCTCGCAGGCCATTTGAAGCTGGGTCAGATGATCGTGCTGTGGGATGACAATGCGATCACGATTGACGGCGGCACTGATCTGTCGACGAGCGAGAACATCAAGGCGCGCTACGAAGCGACCGGTTGGCACGTTGTTTCATGCAATGGCCACGATTTCGACGACATTGAGCGCGCGATTGACGAAGCCAAGGCCGATCCGCGTCCATCGCTTGTCGCGTGCAAGACCGTGATCGGCAAAGGCGCGCCGAACAAGCAAGGCACCAGCGCAACGCACGGCGCACCGCTTGGCGCAGATGAGATTGCCGCCGCGCGCGAGGTTCTGGGCTGGGATGCAGAGCCATTCACTGTGCCCGCAGCGATTGCCGCGGATTGGGCTTCCACCGCTGAACGGGGCCGTCAGGCACACGGAGAATGGGAAGGCCGTCTCGAAGCCTCTCCTCAAGCGGATGCGTTCAACGCGCAGATGGCCGGCATTGCGGGCCGTGTCGATGCGGCGATCGAAGGGCATATTCGCGCGCTTGCTGCAGAGCCTCAAAAAGTCGCGACCCGCAAGGCATCTGAAATGGCGCTGGGCCCGCTGACTGCCTCTATCCCTCAGCTTGTCGGGGGATCGGCAGACCTAACCGGGTCAAACAACACCAAGACCCCATCGACCCTGCCGATGACTGCCGATGATTATTCGGGCCGCTATGTCTATTACGGCATCCGCGAGTTCGGCATGGCTGCGGCGATGAACGGCATGGCATTGCACGGCGGGGTTGTGCCTTATGGCGGGACCTTCCTGATCTTCTCTGATTATTGCCGCAACGCGATCCGTCTGTCGGCGCTTCAGAAAACGCAGGCGATCTATGTCATGACCCATGACAGCATCGGTCTTGGCGAAGATGGCCCAACCCACCAGCCGGTTGAACAGGTGATGAGCCTTCGTCTTGTGCCCAATCTGATGACCTTCCGCCCGTGCGACACGATTGAGACGGCGGAGTGCTGGGCGCTTGCGCTGAAATCCGCTGCCACGCCTTCGGTCCTCGCGCTGACGCGCCAGGGTCTGCCGCAATTGCGCGGCGAGGGGGATGAAAGCTGGAGCGGCGATGCCAACAAATGCGCGCTTGGTGGCTATCGCCTGCGCAGTGCCGATGCGGATCGCAAGGTGGTGCTGGTTGCATCAGGCAGCGAAGTCGCACTCGCAATGGACTGCGCGGACCAGCTCGAAGCCGATGGTATTGGCGCTGATGTGGTTTCGATGCCGTGCACCGAATTGTTTGACGCGCAGGATGAGGCTTACAAGTCCGACATGCTGCCGCGCGACGCCTTGATCGTTTCAATCGAGGCAGGCTCAACCCTTGGCTGGGAACGCTACACCGGTCGCGACGGGCTGAACATCGGAATGGAGAGCTTTGGCGCATCCGCACCCGCGGGCGATCTGTTTGCCCATTATGGCTTCACAGCTGATGCCATCGTCCCCAAAATTCAGAACAAATTGAACAACTAAGCAGGAGTCCCTCTCATGGCTACCAAAGTCGCCATCAACGGTTTTGGCCGCATCGGCCGTCTTGTCGCACGTGCTATTCTTGAGCGCAGCAATCACGACCTCGAACTGGTTTCGATCAACGATTTGGCGGATACCAAGTCGAACGCGCTGCTGTTCCAGTACGATTCCACGCACGGTCGCTTCCCCGGCACGGTGGAAGTCGCTGACGGCGCGATGATCGTGAACGGCAAGAGCATTGCGGTGACGTCAGAGCGTGATCCGGGCAATCTCCCGCATGCGCAGCAAGGCGTGGAAATCGTGCTGGAATGCACCGGCTTCTTCCAGAGCCACGAAGCTGCCGAACCGCACCTGTCCGCTGGTGCCAAGCGGGTGCTGATCTCGGCGCCTGCCAAGAACGTGTCGGCAACTATCGTTTATGGTGTGAACCACGATGTTCTGAGCGCTGAGGATGTAATCGTCTCCAACGCCAGCTGCACCACCAACTGCCTTTCGCCGGTTGCCAAGGTGTTGAACGACACGGTTGGGATTGAGCGCGGTTTCATGACCACGATCCACTCCTACACCAACGATCAGCGCATGCTTGACCAGATGCACAAGGATATGCGCCGCGCTCGTGGCGGCGCGCAGAACATGATCCCGACCACAACCGGCGCTGCCCGTGCGGTTGGCCTTGTTCTTCCTGAACTCGCAGGCAAGCTCGATGGGTCTTCGGTTCGCGTGCCGACGCCGAATGTCAGCCTCGTTGATCTGGTCTTCACACCGGGCCGCGACACGTCGGTCGAAGAACTGAACGAGGCTCTCAAGGCTGCTGCCGAAGGTCCGATGAAGGGCGTGCTCGACTACACGACTGATCCGCTGGTCAGCAGTGACTTCAACCACCATCCGGCAAGCTCGACCGTGGACAGCCTTGAAACCAGCGTGATGGAAGGCAAGCTTGCCCGCGTCGTCAGCTGGTACGACAATGAATGGGGCTTCTCGAACCGCATGATCGACACTGCCGGTGTGATGGCGAAGTTCCTCTGATCTGAGCGGGCTGGAAAGGGCGCGATTATGACGGCATTCAAGACGCTTGATGATCTTGGGGATGTGACCGGCAAGGTCGCGCTCGTCCGGGTCGATCTCAACCTGCCGATGAAGGACGGGTCTGCTACCGATCTCACGCGGGCAGAAGCGGTGAAGCCAACCATCCTTGAATTGAGCGAGCGCGGCGCGAAAGTGCTGCTGCTTGCGCATTTCGGACGGCCCAAGGGGCAGCGTTCCAGCGTGCTTTCCACCAGCATGGTGCTGGGCGATGTCGAAGGCGTGGTCGGCAAGGAGATCATGTTCATTCCAGAGGTCGCAGGGCCTGTGGTTGAACAGTCGATCGGTATCCTTGCCAATGGCGATATTGGCCTGCTCGACAACACCCGGTTCTGGCCAGGTGAAGAGGCGAGTGATGCTGACTTTGCCAAAGCAATCGCCGCGCATGGGGATTTCTATGTCAACGATGCGTTTTCCGCTGCTCACCGTGCGCATGCGACGACCGAAGGGCTCGCGCATCTGCTCCCAGCCTATGCAGGGCGCGCGATGGAGCGCGAGCTGAAAGCGCTCGACAGCGCGCTTGGCAATCCGCAAAGCCCCGTTGCTGCGGTTGTCGGCGGGGCGAAGGTTTCAACCAAGCTTGCCGTGCTCGAAAACCTGGTTGGCCGCGTGCAGCACCTTATCATCGGTGGCGGCATGGCGAACACCTTCCTTGCCGCGCGCGGGGTCGATGTGGGCAAGAGCCTGTGCGAGCATAATCTGACCGATACCGCGTCGAAGATCATGGATGAGGCAGATCACGCCGGTTGCACGGTGCACCTGCCTTATGACGTGGTGGTCGCAAAAGAGTTTGCCGCAAACCCCGACAGCTTGCGCACCTGCAATGTCCACGAGGTCGCCGAGGATGAGATGATCCTCGATATCGGCCCACAAGCAACAGAAGCGCTTGCCGACGTGCTGAAAACCTGTCGCACTTTGGTGTGGAACGGGCCGCTTGGCGCGTTTGAAACCGAACCGTTTGATACCGCAACCGTTGCGCTTGCCCGCCATGCCGCCGCCTTGACGCAGGAAGGCTCGCTCACCAGCGTTGCCGGCGGGGGCGATACGGTTGCGGCGCTTGCTCAAGCCGGTGTGACCGACGATGTGACCTATATCTCAACCGCAGGCGGCGCATTCCTAGAATGGATGGAAGGCAAACAGCTTCCCGGCGTTGCGGCGCTCTCAAACGGCTGAGCTGGAAACGAAGAGCCTCCTTATGGCTGACATAGAAAACCAGATCGAAGTCCTCGAAAACCGATTGATGCGCGCCTGGATGCACCACAATCCAAGCGAGCTCAAAAACCTGATTCTCAGTGATTGCCTGTTCATGTTCGGCACGGCTCCGCCGGTCCTGCTCGACCGCCCCAGCTTTGTGGCGGGGTTGGAGCGCGGGCTTAATTGCACCGGTTTTCGCTGGCACGAGATCACCGCACGCCGGCACGGCAAAAGCGTGTGGTTTACAGGGCATGCCGAGCTGGAGCTGAAAGTTGCTGCAAAGAGCTGGTCTGGCAGTTTTCTTATCACTGACCTGTGGCGAAAGGGGGCCGTGCGACGCCGGTACAAGCTGGCAGAGCGCAGCATCGCACCGGTTGAAACCAACAGCCAGCTGTCTGACGCCATTCGTGCGCTTCAATTGTGGAAATAGCGCGGCGATACGTTAAAGGCTGGGTGCATGGCTGAAACCCGTCACCTGTTCTCCACGCCCTTTGTCATGGACCGGCTGCAAAGCCCGCAAGGCATCGCAGTGCTGCGCGAGACGATCATGGCCGAAAAGGCCCGCGATGCGGCAGGCGTGAACATCTCCAATATCGGCGGATGGCATTCGAACACGCAGATGCTGGATTGGGGCGGCGAAGCGGCGCGCGCACTGGCGCTTAAAGCAATGGACATGGCTGATGCGGCGACCGCAAATATCGGCGCTGCGCAAGGGCGCGAATATGGCTGGGTGCCCGAGATGTGGGCCAATGTTTCGACCCGCGGCAATGCCAACCAATATCACATGCATCCGGGCAGTTTCTGGTCAGCGGTCGCCTATATCGATGATGGCTATCAGGGGGACACCAATCCGGCGCTGGGCGGAGAGCTGCAATTGCTTGATCCGCGCATGCCGATGGTGCGCATGACTGCGCTCGATCTCAGGCTCAAGGAAGCCGACGGGCAAATGCAGAACAACGAACCCATGATCCGGCCTTCAAGCGGCATGATCGTAATGTTTCCAAGTTGGCTGCAACATTCGGTCCGTGCCTTTTACGGTTCCGGCACCCGCATCTCGATCGCGATCAATCTGATCGCGGCTAGGAAACCGCCAAAGGAGGGCGGGCAATGAATGAAATGACGGCCCTTGAAGACAGCTATGGCGGCACCTCGCGCATGGAAGAGGGCGAATTTGCAGGCTGGAACTTTTGGAAGGGCGACCCTTACGAAACGCGTTCTGGCCCCTTCTTCATGCGCCGCGACGAAGATGGCTCAATCGTCAGCGCATTCCGCGCCGAAGACAAGCATATGAATGGCGGCGGCTTCCTGCATGGCGGGTGCCTGATGACCTTCGCTGACTTTGCCCTGTTTGCAATCGCGATTGACGAAATGCAGGGCGACCACGGCGTCACTATGAACCTGTCAGGCGATTTCCTTGGCACAGGCGGACCCGGCACCCTGATCGAGGCACGCGGCGAAGTGACGCGCGGCGGCGGGAAAACGATCTTTGTGCGCGGACTTGTCACGGCCGATGGCGAACCCTGCCTCAGCTTTACCGGCATAATCCGCCGGTTCAAAAAACGCTGAACCTTGCGCCCGGTTGCGGGCTTTGCAGGCGCCGGTTAAGGCGCGCGGACACAATACATCACAACCAGTAGGAAAGGCGCCCTCACGCCATGAACCACGAACAAATGACCGCCAAGATCGCCACTGGCGAAGGCTTTATTGCAGCGCTTGACCAATCAGGTGGCTCAACGCCCAAGGCCCTTAGGGGATATGGCGTCGACGACGGCGAATGGTCAGGCGATGATGAAATGTTCGCCCAGATCCACGCTATGCGTTCGCGGGTTATCACCTCGCCATGCTTTGGCAGCGGCAAGGTCATCGGCGCGATCCTGTTCGAAAAGACCATGGACGGTGATGTCGACGGCAAGCCGACCGCTGATGCTCTCAAGGCGCGCGGGATCGTTCCCTTCATCAAGGTCGATCAGGGCCTCGCCGATGAAGCGGACGGCGTGCAGCTGATGAAGCCTTTGGACAAGCTTCCCGCATTGCTCGAAAAGTCAGTGGGCAAGGGCATGTTCGGCACCAAGATGCGCTCGGTCATCAAGTCCGCGAACGCAGCAGGCATTGCAGCGATTGTCGCGCAGCAGTTTGAAGTCGGCAACACAATCGCTGATGGGGGCCTTATGCCCATGCTTGAGCCTGAATATGACATCACAGCCGATGATCGCGCCGAGGGTGAAGACATTCTGCTGGCTGAAATTCTCAAGGGCCTCGACGCTTTGCCCGAAGGCCGCAAGGTGATGCTCAAACTGTCGATTCCTGTGAAGCCGGGGCATTACACGCCGCTGATCGAGCATGCCAATGTCCTGCGCGTGGTGGCGCTGTCGGGTGGTTATTCAACCGATGATGCTTGCGATCATCTCGCGAAAAATCCCGGTATGATTGCAAGCTTTAGTCGCGGCCTCTTGCAGGATCTGCGCAAGGGCCAATCCGATGCCGAATTTGATGCGGCACTGGGCAAGGCAATCGATCAGATCGCGTCTGCGAGCTGCTCGGCTTAGAACCCGCGCTCGTTCTGCGGGCGGGCGATAAACTCGATATCGAGAGCATAGTCAGTGAGGCGCAGTGCGCCTCGCTGGCGTGGTCGCGTTCCCGGATCGCGCAGCAGAAGATAGCCGCCGGGAATTTCAACCGCCTGGCCAAGCGGCAACACCACTTCGCGCGGGATACGGCGGTCATGCAGGATCACTGAGATGCGCATGTCATTGGTACGGAAACAGAACCGCGGATCGGCACAGCGCTGATCGCGAACGACCCCTATCGGGGTAATCTCCACCGTGCCGAGGCTCACCCGTTCAAAGAAGGCGACATCTTCGGCAAAGGCGGATCGGGCCTGCGCGGCAGCGGCGCTGGTAGCAAGGGTAAGCGCGAGGGCGATCGAAAAGGCAGTGCGAGGCATGGAGCGTCTCCTTTAACCTTTCATCTACCATAACTCGCCCGCCTCACGCGCGCACAAGACAAGGGTGTGCCGTCGCCGGACAGTTAGGCGGATTGGCTCTCGCAGATTTGGTCGCTATCAGGCTCGCCATGAGTGATCCGGGCACACAATTGTATCTGATCTCGCCCTTGCAAGTGGGCGGCGACTTCCCTCAACGGCTTGAGCGCGCGCTTGTGGCAGGCAAAGGGTTGGTGACAGCGTTTCAGTTCCGAGTGAAGGGGCTGGACCAGCACGAGGCGGCCCGCCTTGCAGAGCCGTTGCAAGCGATCTGCGCCGCGCATGACGTTGCATTCATCGTCAATGACAGCGTGCCGCTTGCCAAGCGCCTCAAAGCGGATGGAGTGCACTTGGGACAGGACGATGGCGACCCTAAGGATGCGCGCGAAGAGTTGGGGCGCGATGCGCAGATCGGTGTAACCTGCCATGCCTCGATGCACCTCGCGATGGAAGCAGGCGAAGCGGGCGCGGATTACGTCGCTTTTGGTGCCTTCTTTGACAGCACGACCAAAGATAAAGGCGATGCAGAGCGTCCCACCACCGAGATGATTGAACGCTGGGTCAAGCTATTCGAAATCCCCGTCGTCGCGATCGGAGGGATCACGCCTGACAATTGTCAGCCGCTCGTATCAGCAGGCGCAGATTTTCTCGCGGTGTCAGGCGCGGTGTGGAACGGCGATGAGGCTGCGGTTGTGGCTGCCTTTGCAAAGGCGATAGAGAACGCTTAGCGCCGCCCCAGCATGCGAGTGCACAAGAGGCGGCTGCGCTCCCCTGCTTGATCAAGCTTGCGCAATTGGTTGTCGCCAACGCGTTCAAAACGCTCACCCTTTTTGGGGCCTTGGGTAAAGGTCAGATCACGCCCGCGCAGGATATACGTGCCCGTTCCCGCTTGGCTGATATATCGCGACGCAGTCGAGATACGGAAGTTCTCCGCTTCAACCTCAACAAATGCCTTGCCGCCTGCATCACCGGGAAGCGCGCATTGATAATCGCCATGCGGCATGGTGCGAAGCATCCCGCCTGATGGCACGGGCGCAGCTGTCGGACCCTCGTTATCGGCAGCATCCTGTCGCCCGGTCGCGGGCGCAGAAGCGGCGACGATCACGGCGACCAGTGTCAGGACGATAACATGCGTGGTTTTCATGGTTGGGGGGCACCTCTTGGCGAAAGCCTGTACCATCCCCTATTCCGCTTGACCAATTGATTAACCATGTCTTGGCGGCCATTTCGGCGCGAGCTTGCCGTGGATGGCTCTAGCCGCTATTGGCGCGCATCACTTTGAAGGGCTGCGCATCACCCGGTTTCCTGATCGCGCCCGGTACCACCGTAAAGAAAGCGTATCAGCCATGAAGATCAGCGGCGTCGACATTCGTCCCGGCAACATCATCGAATATGAAAATGGCATCTGGAAAGTTGCCAAGATCCAGCACACCCAGCCGGGCAAGGGCGGGGCCTATATGCAGGTCGAGATGAAGAACCTGCAGGATGGCCGCAAAACCAATGTGCGTTTCCGCAGCGCTGATACGGTCGAGAAAGTGCGTCTCGACACCAATGACTATCAGTTCCTCTACGAAGATGGCGACATGCTCGTGTTCATGGATCAGAACACGTACGAGCAGATCAACCTGCCAAGCGATCTTCTGGGCGATGCGCGCCCGTTCCTTCAGGATGGCATGCAGGTGATGCTTGAGCTGTGGGAAGAAAAGCCAATCAGCGTCCAGTTGCCCCAACAGGTTGAAGCTGATATCGTCGAGGCAGACGCAGTGGTGAAGGGTCAAACGGCCTCTTCCAGCTACAAACCCGCCGTGCTCGACAATGGCGTTCGCATCATGGTCCCGCCGCATATCGAAAGCGGTACGCGCATCATCGTTGATGTTTATGAGCAGACCTATGTCGGGAAGGCCAGCTAACCGCTTATGAGCATGTTTTCTGGCCTAGTCCGCGTGATGGAGCGCGCCGCGCGCAAGGCGGGCGGGCGTTTGCGGCGCGATTTCGGCGAAGTTGAGCACTTGCAGGTGAGCCGCAAGGGCCCTGCCGACTTTGTGTCGAAAGCCGATATGCGCGCTGAGCGCACGATCTATGACGAATTGCTCCATGCGCGCCCTGATTGGGGCTTTGTGATGGAAGAAGCGGGCGTGATCGAAGGCGATCCTGACAAACCGCGCTGGATTGTTGATCCGCTCGACGGGACCAGCAACTTCCTTCACGGCATCCCGCACTTTGCAGTCAGCATTGCGGTGCAGGAACCGCGCCTTGATGGCAAAGGCTGGGGCGAGGTCACCGCTGGCGTGATCTATCACCCGATTGAGGATGCGACGTACTGGGCTGAAAAGACCCGCGGCGCATGGCTTCAGGATGCGCGGCTTCGGGTTTCAGCGCGGCGTCATCTGGCTGATGCGCTGATTGCGACCGGTATCCCGTTCCAGGGCCATGGTGACTTTGCCGAATGGAGCCGCATCTTTGGCGCCATCGGCCCTGAAGTTGCCGGTATCCGCCGATTTGGCGCCGCATCGCTTGATCTTGCCTATCTTGCTCAGGGCCGTTTCGATGGTTTCTGGGAAAGTGGCCTCAACGATTGGGACACGGCTGCCGGCTGCCTTCTCGTGCGTGAGGCAGGCGGGTTTGCCAGCGATTTTCGCGGTCGGTCAGAGCCGATCCATTCAAAGCAGATCCTTGCCGCAAATGATGCGCTGCATTCAAAGCTGCACAAGATCCTCGCTGGTTCGTTGAGATAAGCAGTCAGCCCCGCATGCACGGTGTTGATTTGCACGAAGCGGACCGCTAACAGCCGCGCTTCCAGCTTTGGCTGTGCCCCTGTGGTGGAATTGGTAGACGCGAGCGACTCAAAATCGCTTTCCTTCGGGAGTGCCCGTTCGAGTCGGGCCAGGGGCACCAAAATAGCTTGCAAACTAAGCAGCTAGCTGAGACATCTCACAGCCGAGCGCACTCATGCTGGAACTTCCATCCTATCACGCCATGGCGGCAATGGCCGTTACGATCCTGATGTTCGTGGGCTTTGTGCGCGGGCGGATGTCGATTGAGATCGTGTCGCTGCTCACAATCGCGGTGATTGCGGTTGGCTTGTATTTCTTCCCGATAGGTGATGCGCGCCCGATTGATGGGCTTGCGCTCGCATTTGGCGGGTTTGGCCATTACGCCTTGATCACGATCTGTGCGCTGATGATCATGGGCAGGGGTCTGGTCGTGACTGGCGCGCTTGAACCGGCAGCGCGGGTGCTGGAGCGATTGTTCCGCTTCAATGTCCAGGTTGGCCTGCTTTTGTCGCTCGTCATCGCGCTCGTGCTGTCGATGTTCGTCAACAACACACCGGTTCTGGTGCTGATGATCCCCATCTTTGCAGCGCTTGCGAGCAGAGGGGCCTTGCCAACATCGAAGACGCTGATGCCGCTTAACGCGGCGAGCCTTTTGGGCGGCCTATCGACCACGATCGGCACCTCGACCAATATCCTCGTCGTCTCGATCGCGGTTGACCTTGGCATGCGCGAGATCGGCGTGTTCGATTTTACGCCGATTGTGCTCGTCGCGGTGCTGGTTGCGCTGCCTTATATGTGGCTGGTCATGCCGCGCCTGCTTGATGACAACACGAGCGAGACGCAGGCAGCGCAGCGCATGTTCCACACGCGCCTTCGCGTTGGCACGCAGTCAATGCTGGCAGGGGCAGAGCTTGACGCTGTGCGAGACAAGCTACCGGGCGGGATCACCTTTCACAACCCGCCCTCAGGGCCGATGCAGCCACAACAGCGCATCCATATCTCTGGCACGCACGAGGCGCTTGAAGATGCAACGCGCGAGCTCAAGGGCGAACTCGCGCCAAGCTGGGTGCTTGACCGGATCAAGCGCACCTCTGCAGCCAAGGGCGAAGACGTGATGGTTGTGGAGATGACTGTCACAGCAGATTCGCGGCTGATCTCGCGCACCTTGCCTTCATCGGGGATCGCTGACCTATATTCGGTCGCGGTGCTGGGTATTCACAGACCCGAACGGCTTCTGGGTGAGCGTGAGCAATATTCCGAAGGCGGGGACCTGCGCATCATTGAAGGCGATGTGCTGCTGGTCATGGGGATCGAAGAAGACCTGCAAAGCTTTGCACGCGCAGACAGCCTCTTGATGCTCGAAGGCGCGCGCGAGCTTCCGCGCCGGTCCAAGGCGCTGCTCTCAACGGCGATTATGGGTTTTTCGGTTGTCACAGCTGCGCTGGGCATTTTCCCGATTGCGATCAGCGCGCTTGTCGGCGCGATCCTGATGTTCGTCACTGGCTGTGTGAAGTTTGACCGTGTGGGACGCGCACTTTCGGGGCAAGTCATCGTTCTGGTCGCTGCGAGTATCGCGATTGGCCGGGTGATCGATGAAAGCGGGGCTGCGGCATGGCTTGGCGAGGCCTTGTCGCTTGGCCTTGTGTGGTTGCCGCCAGCCTTGGTCCTTGCCGCGATCATGGCGTTTGTGACCTTTGTCACCAACTTTGCCTCGAATGCGACCGCTGCGACCGTGGGAACCCCGATTGCCTTCAGCATCGCAGCACAGCTTGGCATTCCGCCAGAGCCGCTGGTGCTCGCCGTGCTGTTCGGCTGCAATCTGTGTTACGCGACGCCAATCGCGTATCAAACCAACATGCTGATCATGGCCGAGGGCAAATACGAGTTCGCCGACTACATCCGCACTGGTGTGCCGCTGGTGGTTCTGATGGTGGCGACACTCTCGATCCTGCTGGTGCTTTGGTATGGGTTGTAGGCAGCCGAATTTACGCGCGCGATGAGAATTCAGCTTGAAGGCGCACAGCGCGTTTCCGAGCAGTCGCTTCATGAGATGCGAGAGTATTTTCGCAATGTTCCGACATCATTCGAGCGCTTCCTCAAGGAGCATATTGGCGCTCGGATTGATGCTGATTTTCCAGAAGACAAGGCGCCAAAATTACTCGGATCGTCGCTGCCAATTGTGCGTCTTGTAAAGGCTGATGAGATTGTGCCAGTGGCGCGCAATCACCCGAGCCTGCAAGACAGGTACATCCCTATCGGTGATGATGGTGGTGGCAATTACATGTGCATCTCGGTCGATGATGGCGCTGTCTATTACCTAGATCATGACTGGTCGGAATTTCACTTTCTCTCGCCCAGATTTGAGGACTGGCTTGATGAGCTGGTTCAAGCTTAGAAGCAAATGGGCGGCTTGCCTGCTTTCCTACACGCGGCTCGTGCGGCAATATGAGCGCATGTTTGCGCCTTGCATGTCGGCTGTTTCATCTCGGAAAATCGGCCAAGCTGGGAGGTGAAGCTTTTTTACTCCAGGACCGTGTAACATGCGGTCCATGTCTCAGCTAAGTGTTTGAAAGTTTTGAGTTCGGCCCTGCCCAAAAATTACGGCCACCAAGCAGGAAAATCCCGCTTGATGGCCGTGTTCTCCTCCCCAGGAGAAATGGTGAAGGTGAGGTGCTCGGGAGCGCCTAGCCCGCGTCTGGCACGTAGGTGCCAAGCCGGTGGTGCAGGGCGTTGATCTTGGCGAGTTCGTCACGGTCTTCGGTGCCGCGGGCGTGGCTTTCCAGCGCACGGCGAAGAAGCTTCATGTCTGCCGTTGAAAGCAACGCGCGGGCGCGTGAGGGTTCTTTGTTCGGGGTATCTGTGTCGCTCATCGTTGGTCTCCGAAGGTCCGAAAATGGACTGGGTGATGAGTAAAGCTAATGACGGGCTGGATTGGTTCCCGCAAGGCCAGTTTTTAGACTGGCCTCACGGGCTCCCTCTCCAACTCGATCTAGGCAGCGGTGAACTGGTTCCCACCGGCGCATTTATGCGGCGGCGAACTGGTTCATGGTGTTGTCTTTGCCACCCGCCTTGAGCGCGGCTTCACCGGCGAAGTATTCCTTGTGGTCATCGCCGATGTCGCTGCCAGCCATGTTCTGGTGCTTCACGCAGGCAATGCCCTGACGGATTTCTTCGCGCTGCACGTTCTTGACGTAGCCGAGCATCGCCTGCTCACCGAAGTATTCCTTGGCGAGGTTGTCCGTGCTGAGCGCAGCCGTGTGATAGGTCGGCAGCGTGATGAGGTG
>CAYUCZ010000050.1:19602-19821 GCA_964443505.1 uncultured Porphyrobacter sp.
CGCTTCGACGCGTCAGCCTGGAAGGTGCGGATCTTCTCATCAGCCTCAGCTGCAAGCTCACTCGCGTCATAATCAACGCTCATCAGCTTGGCGCGGTCATAGGCCGACACATCCTTGCCGGCTTCTTCCCAGGCATCAAACACCTGTTGGCGGAAGTTCAGCGTCCAGTTGAACGAAGGCGAGTTGTTGTAAACCAGCTTTGCGTTCGGGATCACGTCG
>CAYUCZ010000051.1:0-19660 GCA_964443505.1 uncultured Porphyrobacter sp.
CCTGCGACCCCCACACCCCCAGTGTGATGCGCTACCAGGCTGCGCTACTTCCCGTATCCAGTGGAGGAGGCGCCCTATAAGCGGGGTGCTTGCTGCTTGCAAGCGGTTCCGCAGAGCCTCGCTTTAGCGCAAGAGGTGTGGCTGCTTTGCCGCGCCTTGCATACGGTGAATTGCTCGGCGCTTGTATTGCTGCTAACCGCGCCCACTTACCCAACAGGAAAGGGCGGGAACCGGGCTGAAAAGCAGCGATCCAGGCCCATTGGGATTGAACAGAACACAAGAACGAACGGGCTTTTGACACATGCTTGACCTACTTGCCGCTGCCGGAGCTGCCGCGCAGCCTCCTGGCTGGATCAACTGGCTGCCGATCATCGGCATGGTTGCGATTTTCTGGTTCCTGATCATTCGCCCGCAGATGAAGCGGCAGAAAGAGCATCAAGAACGGGTTTCAGGCCTGAAGAAAGGCGATCAGGTCGTCACCCAGGGCGGCCTGGTGGGCAAGGTTGTCAAAGTTGACGATACCTATGCCGAGATCGAGCTTGCCAAGGATGTTCGCGTGAAAGCGGTGAAGCACACCATCGCCGATCTCATCGAAAAGGGCAGCAAGCCTGCCAATGACTGACCGGCGCTGATCCACCCGGATTTGCGCAAGCCGGTTCGCAGACATCAACGGTACATTTCACAAGGTTCAAGACGTAACCGCCATGCTTGATACACCTCTTTGGAAGAAGATTTCGCTATGGGCTTTCACCCTGGCGTTAGCGGCTGCGGCGATCCCATCGCTGATCGCCTCGTTCATTAGCGAACCCGATCCCGCGCCGATCAGCGGCGGTGATGTGACCGCCGAAGCCCCGGCCTTCCCGGAGCCCGTCGTGGAGCGCGAAGAAAGCTCGCTTCCGCAGGTCAATCTTGGACTAGACCTTGCTGGCGGTTCGCACCTCCTGCTCGAAGCTGACCCGGAAGATGTTGCCAGTCAGCGGCTTGAGAATATGGAAGAATCGGTCGTTGCGGCGCTGCGGCAGGCCAATCCGCGGATCGAATTTGGCGATACTTCGCGCAATAACGGCCAGCTTTCCTTTATCCTTGATAGCGCAAGCGACATTGATCGGGCACGCGGTGAGCTTGAACCCCTGATGATGGGTGATGGCCTTGTGCGCGAATGGGACCTTGCCGTTGTTGATGGCCAGCGCATGGTGCTGACGCCTACCGATCGCGGGATTGCAACATCAATCAACAGCGCGATGGAAGGCGCGGTTGAAGTGGTTCGCCGCCGTATCGACCTTCTTGGCACGCGCGAGCCAACCATTATCCGCCAGGGCCAGACCCGCATCGTGGTGCAGGTGCCGGGCCTTCAGGACCCGCAGGCTCTTAAGGAGCAGCTCGGTCAGACCGCGCAGCTGGAGTTCAAGCTGGTTGATCAGCAGGCATTGCCGACCAACACGCAGGCCGGCGTCGCCAATCCGGGCAGCCAGATTTACCCGTATTCGAGCGAGACCGATTTCGCAGGCCAGTTCGAAGCGGTGAAGCGGCTGGGCGGCATTCGCGGTGACAGTCTGATCAATGCCCGCGCAGGCGTTGATCCCCAGACCAATGAGAACGTCGTCACAATTCAGTTCGACCAGCAGGGCGGACAGAAATTCGCTCAGCTTTCGACAGAGAATGTGGGGGAGCGGTTTGCGATCATCCTTGATGGCGAAGTGATCTCCGCACCGTTCTTCAATGAACCGATCCTTGGCGGTTCAGCTCAAATTTCCGGCGCATTCAACGCTGACAGCGCGAACCAGCTGGCGATCTCTCTACAATCCGGCGCGCTTCCGGTGCCCTTGACGGTGATCGAGGAGCGCACCGTTTCCGCAGAGCTTGGCGAGCAATCAATCAGCAGCGGTCTGATCGCCATGATGATTGGCAGCCTTGCGGTTATCGCGCTGATGATTGCGACCTATGGCCGGTTCGGCGTCTATGCGACGATTGCTCTGGTCTTCAACGTGATGATCCTGCTCGGCCTGATGGCGATCGGGAACTTTACACTGACGCTGCCGGGTATCGCTGGCTTTGTTCTTACGGTTGGCGCGGCAGTCGACGCGAACGTGCTGATCAACGAACGTATCCGCGAAGAGCGCAAGCGTGGCCGTAAGGTCGTGACGGCGGTCGAAAATGGCTACAAAGAAGCCAGCCGCGCCATTTACGATGCTAACATCACCAACTTCATCGCTGGTGTCTTGCTGTTCTGGTTTGGCTCCGGCCCGATCCGCGGCTTTGCTGTGGTTCTCGTGATTGGCCTTGCGACTTCGGTATTCACCGCGCTGACGCTGACCAAGATGTGGGTTTCGGGCTATCTCGCCGCGAAACGGCCCAAAGACATTACGATCTAAGCGAGGGAGAGAGACATGAAACTGCTTAAGCTCGTCCCTCAGGACACCAACATTAAATTCCTGCGTCTGCGTTTGCCGTTCTTCATCATGAGTATCCTCCTGATGGTCGCAAGCTGGGGGCTTGTGGCGGTTAACGGCCTCAATCTCGGGATTGACTTCGCTGGCGGTCAGGAAGTGCGTTTGACCTTCGAACAGAGCGAAGAGGCACCTGTTGCTGACCTGCGCGACAAAGTTGCTGCGCTCGGTTACGGAACGCCTGTTGTTCAGGAGTTTGGCGCGCCCAATGTGGTCTCAATCCGAGTTCCGCTGCCTGCTGATGTTGAGGATACGCCCGGCGCAGCCACAGCGATCGGGAACGAGGTCATCGCCACGATTGAGGGCGAATATGAAGGCGTGCGAACCGACGGCAACGACACCGTTTCAGGCAAGGTCGCAGGCGAGTTTAGCCGCGATGCCGGTGTTGCTTTGCTGGCGGCGATGATCATGGTCGCGCTTTACATCTGGATCCGGTTTGAATGGCAATTTGGTGTCGGCGCGCTGTTCGCGCTGTTCCACGATGTTTCGCTGACGCTGGGCATGTTCGCGCTGTTCCAGCTTGAATTCAGCTTGCAGATCATCGCTGCAATTCTGGCAATCATCGGGTATTCGTTGAACGATACAATCGTTGTCTATGACCGTATCCGCGAGAACCTGAAAAAGTATCGCAAGATGCCACTGCCCGAACTGCTTGACCTGTCCGTCAATGAAACGCTGGCGCGCACGGTGATGACATCCTTGACGCTGCTCGTTGCGCTGCTGCCGCTGTTGTTCTTTGGCCCGGCCAGCCTATTTGGCCTCGTTGCGGCGATCACGGCTGGCCTGTTCATCGGAACCTATTCGAGCGTCTATCTCGCCGCACCGATCCTGATCTGGCTTGGCGTAACCTCGGACAGCTTCGTTCCCAAGGAAACCGAAGCCGACAAGCAGGAAAAGAAGGTTCTGGGCGAAGCGTAAGGCGCTCTGCCTGGGGCTATCGCGTCGCTGTCAATAGGTCGTAATGCGCGGCCAATTCGAGCGCGTTCGTATCCCAGCTAAAACGTTCGGCCATCGCCGCCACCGCGCCGCGCATGGGCGGGTTGTTGAGCACCTCATTGACGCCTGTTGCCACGCTTTCAGGATTGCGTTCGACCAGACGGCCTGCCGTCTTGTTGGTGATCAGTTCACGCGCTCCGCCAACATCGCAGGTGACGACGGGAGTTCCGCAGGCGAGCGCTTCGACCCAGGCGTTGGCGAGCCCTTCATTGGCGCTCGGCAGGACCATGATATCAGCCGCTGACAGCACAATCGGCAGCATATTGTGGTCGAGCGATCCGGCAAAATGCACGCGCTCTGCCAGTCTCAGATTGGCTGCGAGATCCTTTAGGTGGGCTTCGTCTTCGCCCTTGCCAACCAGGATCAGCCGGGCGCCTGGAATGTGTTTGAGCGCAGCAATCGCGATGTCCTGACCCTTGCGCTCTATCAGCGCACCCACGCAGGCCAGCAGCGGTGCGTTGTCGGGCAGGGCATAGCCCAATTCCCGCGCCAGCTGTGCGCGCAGCTGGGTGTGTTCGAGCGGACGGAACAGATCGCGGTCAAGACCGGTGTAGTGGATCCTGATCTTGCTGCGGTCCATACCGATATCGGCCATTTCGCGGGCCAGGCTCTCGCTCACCGCTAACAGGCCATCGGCGCTTTCGGCGGCCTTGAGCATCTGGTCGCGGGCAAAATCGATCTTGCCCCAATAGGTGATATCGCTGCCGCGCGCCTTGATCGATAGCTTTGCGCCAATGCGCTTGGCAATCCATGCAGCGGCAAGCCCATCGGGAAAGAAAAATTGCGCATCCACAACGTCGATCGGGTGTGCCGCATGAATACGCTCAACCAAGGGGAGGGCGGCCTTGGCTATCGCCATGGCATTGCGGCGTGCACCCACTGCCGGGAGCAGGGTGAAGCGCGGCCGGTGAACCGTGACATGGTTCTCCTCGCTCACCTCATCGAGCTGAGCGAGCGCGCGATAACGGCCAAGCGCAATCGGCGGCAGCCCGATTGGGTTGACCACCGTGACACGCCAATCACCGCGTTTCGCCAAGGCTTCAAGCGACCTTGCAACAAAAGTCCCAAACCGCGGATTCGCAGCGTTGGGATAGAGCGTGCTGAGCGACAGAACGTGCTTCAAGCAATGCCTCCTTGCCGCTGTTTTTCCACGCTATTCCCCCTTGATCCGCGCAGGATAGAGGCTGTTTGTTAAAACAGATTGATGGGACGCGCGGTTTTTCACAAGGGGCGAACCAGCATGAGAGCAACTGCGATCCAGGGAGGATTGTCGATCACCATCTGTTTGTGACCCGCCTGTGCCGGAAGAAGGCCCACCAGCGTGCCTTTGCGGTCGATCAGCCTGCCAAAGGCAAAGCGTCCGCCGGGGCGAGGGATCAGGCAATCCCGGTTCATCGCGCCCGATGCATCTTCGGGCCGGATCTGTCGCAACCAGATCATGTCGCCGGGCCGGTATTCGCCGATGGAGGCGGTAACCTCGACCACCAGCATGTCTGCCTCGTCCTGCTGGGCAGCGATTTCGGTTGGCAGGATTGCCTCGCGCGGCGTTTTGAGGGCTTCGGGATCGGCAAGGCCCAATTCGGCCACCACCTGCGCACGCTTTTGAGCATCGGAACGCACGAGCAATTCAGGGTCTACTTCAAGCGCCGCACCAATCCGGTCCATCCATTTGAGCGAGAGGTTGCGCATTCCTGTTTCCAACCTGCCGATCGTCTGCGCAGTCGTAGGCGGGTTACAGGCCTCGGCCAGATCGGCGAGAGTCATGCCCTTCGCCTTGCGGAACTCTCGGATGCGATTGATCATGATTGTGACCCTCACTTGTACCAATTTGGCAATTTGTACTTTCCTACAGGACGAGGATGATTGCAAGCGTTGATTTACCCATTTGGTGAAAAGGAGTGATCAGGATGCGCAAATTGGTCGAGCGCGAGCTTACATCGGAAGGGCCGCGCCGCAGCGGCGAGGCGCGCGCAAGGCGTCGCAGCGTTACGGTCAACGTCGCAGAATCGCCGATTGCCTGGCTTCATTCGCGCGGGCATCTGTCCGACCGGTTGTTCGATGCAGGAGAGGCGCTGCGCAGCGATTATGAGTACGCTCAGCTGTCTGCCAATGTAACAATGCGCTGGGACCCGGTTCGGGTGAAAACCACGGGCGATACCGGTCTTAGCGCCACCGAGCGGCAAATCGCGGCAAAACGCCGGTTCGATTGTGCGATGAAAGAGGCAGGCAAGGGCCTTGAAGATATCCTTTGGCGGGTCGTTTGCGCGGGCGAGGGGCTGCCTCAGGCAGAAAAGCAGCTTGGCTGGCCGACGCGCAGCGGCAAGCTGGTGCTCAAGCTCGCGCTGGAACGGGTTGCGGAGTTTTACAAGATCCATTGATCTGGAACATCGCGCGCCGATCTGGCACGAGGTGGTCCATGGGGAAGGGATTCTTGCGCTATGGCTTGATCTATGGGGCTTCGCTCGCGCTGGTCGCGATGCTGCTGCAATGGGCGCAATATCGATATGCGATCATGAGCATGCCGGTGGAGGCGTATATCGGTCTAGTCGCGATCGTGTTCGTCGTGATCGGCATCTGGGTCGGTGCGCAGCTTACGCCCAAGGCAAAGCCAGCACCTTTCGAACGCAACGAAAAGGCGATTGCTGCGCTTGGCCTTACGCGGCGCGAATGTGAGATACTCGATCATCTGGCCAAGGGCGCGACAAACAAGGAAATTGCACGCGATCTGGGCGTGTCTCCAAATACGGTGAAGACCCATATCGCCAATCTTTACATGAAGTTGGACGTGAATGGACGGGGCAAGGCGGTCGAGGCTGCGCGCTCTCTTGCACTTATCCAATAGCGCCCGTTCAGAAGGGTGATTTGTGCGAATTCACCCATATGGGTGATGGATTTGGGCAGACGACCGGGTCAACAAGTGGCCTCGTTCAAGTCACGCTTTCGATGGTCAGGTACAATCGACCGATCACAGGCGAGACGGCGACGATAAACAGGGAGAAACTTGGTGGAAGGCGCAAACCAGAATGAGGCACGGGCTGATCGCAATGGCGAGGTGAGCAAGCGCGAGTTTGCAACCGGCCTTGTCGCTCTGCCGATTGCGGTCTCCGCCGGGATTTCTCCAGTTCACGCTGTTCAGGCGAAAGGCAGTTCGATGGAAAAAGTACAAGGCATTGGAGGGTTCTTCTTCAGGTCCAATGATCCTGAAGCGTTGAGGAACTGGTACCGCGATCATCTTGGGATTGATCTGGCACCGCAATTCTCTGGCGGTGCGCCCTGGCAACAAGAAGCGGGATACACGGTTTTCGATCCCTTTCCCGCTGGCGATGCAATGATCCCCGAAGGGAAGTCTTGGATGATCAATTTTCGCGTCGGCAACCTTGCCAAGATGATCGAGCAACTTCGCAGCGCCGGTATCGAGGTTTCCGACTTGGAAGAGTTTCCGCATGGAAAGTTCGCGACGCTCGCTGACCCTGAAGGCAATGGCATCCAGTTGTGGGAGCCTGCCGGATAACAGGCAAAGCCGAACAGAAATAAATTTGGCTTGGGTTGGACGGACAAACGCGGCCCATCCTCAGAAGGGAATGAACATCATGCTTCGTTACGCAATCACTTATGGCGCGATCGGCGGATTGATCGTTATCGCCGCAATCAGCGCTGTCATGCTGATTTCTGGACCTGAGGGCGCCGGTTCCTCGCAGGCGGCTGGCTATGCCTTCATGCTGGCAGGGCTCAGCCTCATATTTGTCGGGGTCAAGCGCTATCGCGATGTCGAACGCGGCGGCGTGATCACCTTTGGTCAGGGCTTTCTGGTCGGGCTTTCGATGGCGGTTGTCGCCGGCATCTTTTACACGATTGGCTGGGAAGGTGTCTTAAGAGCGACCGACTTCGCCTTCATCGACACCTATGGCGATACGCTGATCAATTCGATCCGGGCTGAAGGTCTGGCGGCGGCAGAAGAGGCCGCGCGCATTGCCGAGGTTGAAGAGGCGATGGAGATGTATCGCAATCTCTTTTTCCGTCTTGCGATCACCTTTGTCGAGATTTTTCCCGTGGGCTTGCTCGTCGCGCTGATTTCTGCAGCGGTCCTGCGCAATCCAAACGTGCTTCCGGCGCGTGCCAACGGGTGATCGGGGGACTGGCTCAAGGCTCACGGCTTTTGGCTCAGGACCGTGTAACATGCGGTCCATGTCTCCCCGTTTGACCGGTCAAAGCGCCGCGTGGTTAGCTGAGAATCTCAGCAATCGCGCGGCGCAGGCGCGGCAGGGTTTCGCTTTCGAACCACGGGTTCTTCGCAATCCACATGCGCACGCGCCAGGCGGGATGGGGAAGCGGGAAGACCGGCGCAAATTTCGCCCCATCTTTAACCCTTTCGGTCAAAGACTGCTTGCGGGTCTCTGGCAGATAGGCAGCCTGCGCATAGCTGCCGACAAGCAGGGTAAGCCTGTCGCTCGGCAGGATTGAAAGCACTTGATCATGCCATTGGGGGGCACATTCCTTGCGCGGAGGCGCGTCTCCTCCTGATGCCTTGCCAGGATAGCAAAAGCCCATCGGCATCAAGGCAAGCGTTTCGGGATCGTAGAAGCGCTCCTTGTCCAATCCCAGCCATTCGCGCAGGCGATCGCCGCTGTCATCATCCCAAGGAACCCCGCTCGCATGGACCTTGGTGCCCGGAGCCTGTCCAATGATGAGAATGCGCGAGTTTTGCGAGAACTGGACAACCGGGCGCGGGCCAAGCGGCAGGTGCTCGGCGCATAAAGTGCAAGCTGCGATATGCGAGTGAAGATTGGCGGCTGCCTCGTTCACCCTTCCACCTGTTCGGCAATCGCAAGCCAGCGTTCTTCCGCTTCGTCCTTCTGGTTGCGCGCATTCTCAAGCCCCTTTGAGATCGTCGCAAAGCGCTTTGGATCGGTGGTGAAGAGATCAGGATCAGCCAGGATGCTTTCAGCCTTGGCGATCACCGCTTCAAGCTCTTCAATCCGCGAAGGAAGCTGCTCGTAATCGCGCTGATCCTTGTAGGATAGCTTGTCTGACTTGGGCGCAGGGGCGGCGGGGGCAGCAGGGGCTGTGGCAGGTGATAAAGGCGCGCTGGCTTTGGATTTACCGGTCACCGGCTTTCGGCGCTTGGCTTCCCAATCGGCATAGCCACCGGCAACGATATCAACCTTGCCTGATCCATCGAGGCCAAGCGTGATCGTCACCGTCTTGTCGAGAAAGTCGCGGTCGTGGCTGACAATCAGCACTGTGCCTTCGAAATCGGCGATCACTTCCTGCAGCAGGTCAAGCGTCTCAAGATCAAGGTCATTGGTTGGCTCGTCGAGGACCAGCAGGTTCGCCGTGCGGGCAAATTCCCGCGCCAACAGCAGGCGAGAGCGTTCCCCGCCTGACAGGATGCCGACCTTGGTATCCACCAGCTTGGGATCGAACAGAAAGTCCTTGAGATAGGCCTGCACGTGCTTGCGCACCCCGCGTACATCGATCCAGTCGCCACCTTCGGCCAGGATCTGACGCACGGTCGCACCGGGTTCGAGCAGTTTTCTTTGCTGATCGATCATCACGCCTGATAAAGTGCGCGCATGGGTGATCGTGCCGCTGTCGGGTTCAAGTTCCTTGGTCAGCAGTTTGAGCAGCGTCGTCTTGCCGGCCCCATTGGCGCCGACGACCCCGATCCGGTCACCGTTCTGGATACGCAGGGTGAACGGTTTGATCACCGCGCGCCCGTCATAGCTTTTGGAGATGCCTTCAGCGACGATCACGGACTTCGATTTGAATTCCTCGTCATTGGCAAGCTTGAGCTTGGCTGTGCCGCTGTCAGAGATCATCGCTGCGCGCGCCGCACGCATCTGGTAAAGCTTTTCAAGCCGCCCCTGATTGCGCTTGCGCCGCGCGGTCACCCCACGTTCCAGCCAATGCGCTTCGATCTTGAGCTTTGCGTCGAGTTTCTCAGCAGCGCGCGCTTCTTCAGCATAGACCTGTTCTTCCCAGGCCTCGTAACCGCCAAAGCCCACTTCCTTGCGCCTCAGGGTTCCGCGGTCGAGCCACAAGGTCGCGCGGGTAAGACGTTTGAGGAAAGTCCGGTCGTGGCTGATCGTGATGAAGGCGCCCTTGTAACGGCTGAGCCAATCTTCAAGCCAGTCAATCGCGCTCAGATCGAGATGGTTGGTTGGCTCATCCAACAGCAAGAGGTCAGGGTCTTGCGCCAGAGCGCGGGCGATCGCAGCGCGGCGTTTCTCGCCTCCGCTTGCAGTGGCAGCGTCGGTTGCCATGTCGATGCCGAGCTGGCCTGCAATCGCTTCAACCTCGTGCGCGGCTGGAGCGTTTTCACCGGCCAGCGCGAAATCCATCAGCGTGTCAGCAGCGCTGAAATCGGGTTCCTGTTCAAGAAACACGATCCGTGTGCCCGGCTTGACGCGCCGCTGGCCGCGGTCGGCTTCGATGCGGTCATCAATCAGTTTGAGCAGCGTCGTCTTGCCTGCGCCGTTGCGCCCGATCAGCGCCAGCCTGTCGCCCGGCAGCACGTGCAGATCTATCGGCTCAGCCCCTTCGCCCGGCTGCGGCCCGCCGAACAGCCAGCGGCCGCCTTGCTGAAGACCAAGGCCTTCCCAGGATAGGATTGGAGGTTGTGCCATAGACGGGGGCAAGTAGGGACTTGCACCAAGCCTGCCAAGTCGGTTCAGTGCCCGCTAAGCCGCGTATTTGCATGGCAATGCACAAAGGAGTACCCCTACTATGATCCACAAGCCCCTTACGCTTCTTGCTGCTGCGAGTGTTTTCACCCTTCCTGCCGCTGTTTTTGCGCAAACAGTGGAGATCGAAGCGGGTGGCCCGGTGATCGAACTTTCAGTCTATGAAAGCGTCACCGCAGAGCCTGACCTTGTGACCATTGGCGCCGGCGTATCCACCGAAGCAGTGAGCGCGGTCGAGGCCATGCGCCTCAATGCGCAGGCTATGGCCCAAGTGATCGACCAGATCAGAGCGCTGGGCGTCGCCGATGAAGACATCCAGACAACCGGCATCAATCTCAACGCGCGCTATGATTATGACCGTCAGAACCAGCGCAATGTCTTTCGTGCCTATCAGGTGTCGAACCGGGTGAGCGTCAAACTGCGCGAGATAGAGGAAACGGGCGCTGCGCTCGATGCGCTGGTCGCGGCTGGCGCAACCGATTTGAGCGGGCCGAGTTTTTCGATCGAGAACGATGATGCAGCCAAGGATCTTGCGCGAAAACGCGCGGTTGAACGCGCTGAGGCACGGGCCAATGCCTATGCTGCTCTGTACGGGTATGACGGAGTGAAGGTCCTATCAGTCAGCGAAAGCATTCAGGGTCGCGGCCCCGTTCAGCAAGTCGTGATGCGCGAGGCGATGGCGCTTGATACCGCGCAAAGCACGCCGGTTCAGCCCGGTCAGGTCAGCACGGGCGTATCGATCACGATCAAGTACGAAATGGTGGAGGAAGCTGGCACCGATCAGTGAGTTTTGCTGAACAAGTGGAAGAAGCCGCATTCACTGCTTGTTCAACGCTGACGCTCTAGGCATGACAACACGATGACTATTTACCGCCCCTTGATTGCCGCTTGTGCCGCCGCATTGATCGCTGTTGGCCTTGGTGCTGGCACGTCGAGCGCGCTTGTCGCGGCGAGCACGGGCGCGGTTGAGCAGTCGCGTTCTGATCAAGGCGATGCCCAGCGTGAAATGCGCGCGGGAAACCAGCTTTCCCTGCGCGAGATTGAGCGCCGCATTCTGCCGCAAATGCGCGGGAGCGAGTATCTGGGCCCTTCCTATGATCGCACCGCTCGCGCATATCGGCTCAAGTTTATCAAACAGGGCCGGGTGACCTATGTCGATGTTGATGCCCGCACCGGCCGGATCATAAACCGGTCAAACTAAGGCAAATTCCTGATCATGATCATTCGCCGGGGGACGAAGCTTATGCCTTATAGGGGCGCTTGCTTGACGCGAGAGACACAAACGCGCAGTCACCTTGGCGACAACTCACAGATGAATGGTGGACCATGCGCATCCTGATCGTCGAAGATGAACCCACGCTCGGCCAGCAGTTGAAATCGACGCTGGAGCAAACCGGCTATGCGGTTGACCTGTCAACCGATGGCGAAGACGGCCATTTCCTTGGCAGCACAGAGGATTACGACGCCTGTATCCTTGATCTTGGCCTGCCCGAAATTGACGGGCTCAGCGTGCTTGGCATGTGGCGTAAGGAAGGGCGCGATTTCCCGGTTCTGGTGCTGACGGCGCGTGACAGCTGGTCAGACAAGGTTGCTGGCCTTGATGCTGGCGCTGATGACTACCTGGCAAAGCCGTTCCAGACCGAAGAACTGATTGCCCGTTTGCGGGCGCTTATTCGCCGTGCATCTGGCAACACCTCGTCTGAACTGACGGCGGGTCAGGTGCGGCTGGACACGCGCTCAGGCCGCGTCACGCTGGATGGTGAGCCGGTGAAGCTGACCGCTCAGGAATACAAGCTGCTCTCCTACCTCATGCACCACAAGGGCAAGGTGGTGAGCCGCACAGAACTGATCGAACACATTTACGACCAGGACTTTGATCGCGATTCGAACACGATCGAAGTCTTTGTCACCCGCATCCGCAAGAAACTTGGCGCAGAAGTGATAACGACGATCCGTGGCCTCGGTTACAGCCTCGACGACCCGGCAGACGCCCCAAGGGCGTGATGCTGTGAGCCCCTCTGCCGACCCGGCCGCTGCGCCGGGCGGGCAAGGGGCTGCGCCTGCTGACGAGAGCGTTCAGCTTTCCGAACCCGCCAGCGACAAACCGCGTGCCAGCCTTGCCCGGCGCATGGGGCTGATTGCGGCGGGGTGGATCATTGTGCTGCTGCTGGGTGGCGGCATCGCGCTGGAACGCACGCTGACCCGGCAGGTCGAAGCCAATTTCGATGAGCAGCTCGAATACCAGCTGACCGCGATGATCGCTTCAGCCGAAATCGACAGTTTCGGAGAGGTCTGGTTCTATCGCAGCCTTGGCGATCAACGCTTTCTGGAGCCGGGGAGCGGATTATACTGGCAGATCAGCGGTGCAGGCTATGAACCCTATCCTTCGCGCAGTCTGTGGGATACGCCGCTTGAACTGCGCGGCCCGACAGACCCGGAACATTTCGATACAGAGCCGCACTTCTACAATTCAGCGCAGATCCCCGGCGAACCGATCAGGATTGTTGAACGCACCGTGATCCTGCCCGGCAGCGAGACGCCTTGGACCTTTGCCGTTGCCAGCGCGACCGAACAAATGGATGCGCAGGTCCAGCAGGTCCGATCGATCCTGATCTGGAGCTTTGCCGCACTTGGCCTTGGCCTTATCGTCATGGCGCTGCTCCAGATCCGCTATGGCCTCTCGCCACTCAGAAGGGTGAGGGCGGCGATCCAGAAACTGCGCACCACGGGCGACAACCGCATTACAGAGCCGCTGCCGCTTGAGGTTCAGCCGCTGGTGGAGGAAGTGAACGCATTGCTTGCGCATACAGAGCGACAGGCGGAGGAAGCGCGCACTCATGCGGGCAATCTTGCGCATGCTTTGAAGACGCCGCTCACCGTGCTCACCAATGCGGCAACAGCGCGCGATCCCGATCTCAATCAGGCGGTTTTCCGCGAGACCCGCACGATGCAGCGCCATGTTGACCACCACCTTGCCCGCGCCCGCGCGGTTGGCAGGCGTGCGGTGGGCCAGGCGCGCACAAATGTCCGCCAGAGTGCCGAGGCGGTGCGCCGCGCGGTGGAGCGGCTCTATCCCGATGGCCGGCTTGATATCGCGGGAAGCAAGGATGTGCTGGTCGCGATCGAGCGGCAGGACCTTGATGAAATCCTCGGCAATCTGATCGAAAACGCGGCCAAATATGGCGGCGGAAGCGTTTTTGTCACAGTCGATCACGAACCCGAAAGCGAATTGTGCCGGATCTGGGTTGAAGATGACGGCACCGGCATTCCCGAGGCAGAGCAAGAGCGCATCTTTGATCGCGGCGCCCGGCTCGACACTGGCAAGCCGGGCACAGGTCTTGGCCTTGCGATCGTGCGCGATGTGGCCGAGATTTACGGCGGCACGGTCACACTCGGCGAAAGCGAGGATCTAGGCGGGCTGCTGGTTGAGCTAAGCCTGCCGCGGGCGGGATAATTCATCTCACGTTCAATGGTTTAAGGCGACAGAGGGTTGTTGGCAGGGGAGCGTCCAGTATGGCCGGAAAATATCTGATCCTGATCGCTGTCAGCATGGGTCTTGGCGCCTGTGCAACAAGCACCGATACGCCCAATAATTTTGCTGCAGAGCGGACGGTTTTCGGCAATCCCTATGTCGCACCCGAACTGGATCGGCGCTTGGTTGGGCCATATTCACCCGACGATGATGATGAACGGGGTAACCGCCGCTGGCGGGACGGTCTGCTTTATCCCGGCGCAGGCGACATCGCTTATGACCAGGAAGGCAACCGCGTGCAGCTTTCTCGCCGAGACCAGCGGGAGCTTCAAAAACGCTACTTTGCCAATCAGGCACAGGCTGCTCAGGATGCAAGAATTGCGGAGTTTAACGCGCAGCAGGCAGAACTGCCGCCTCCTCCGCCTCAACCCAGCGCGCCGCCTGTTGCCAAAGACAGCGCGCACAACGCGCCCGGCTAGGAGCGGTCATGAAGGTATCGCAGAAAAAAGCCGGGGTTTCGATTGTCCTGCTTCTCGCCATCGCCGGATGCGCGACCCCTGGCGAATATCGTTTCGAAAACCAGCGGACCGCGTTCCACAATCCGCTACTTGAGCATACAGCTGGCGGGGCCTCGGTTGGATCAGCCGGTGTGTTTTACAACGAAACGATTGTCCTGGAGGATGACCCGAATATGGCGGACATTGTTCAACTGAATGAGCGAATTCGCAATGGCGATTTTGCGACGCCTGATCCTTCCGCCACGGGTACGCAGATTGGCGGCGTGAAACCCAAAGCACGCTCAATCATCCCGAACTCGGATCAGCCCTGATTAACCTCTGCGCGCCTTTTCGTGGTGGCGGATCACTTCATCGATGATGAAGCGCAGGAACTTCTCGCTGAATTCAGGGTCGAGATCCGCCTCTTCCGATAGCTTGCGCAGCCGCGCGATCTGTCGCTCTTCGCGGGCTGGATCAGCCGGCGGCAGCGTCACCTTCGCCTTGTATTCGCCCACAGCCTGAGTGATGCGGAACCTTTCGGCCAGCATGTGGATGAGGGCAGCGTCGATATTGTCGATGCTCTTGCGGAACTTCGCGAGTTGCGGATCTTCAGCCATAAGGTGCAGAACTAGCAGCAATTGAGCGCTTGCCAACCGCGCTTGGCACACTTTAAGGCCGCAATGATGACCGCCGAAGTCGTACCTCTTCCCCGCAAGCAACCGACGCTTGAGCCGATGCTATCGCTGACTGCGAACGGCATGAACTCGGTCAATTCGGTGATTCTGGAGCGGATGCAGAGCGAGATCCCGCTGATCCCGCGCCTTGCTGGCCACCTGATTTCAGGCGGCGGCAAACGCCTGCGTCCGATGCTGACCCTCGCAGGCGCAGCCTTGGTGGGATACGAAGGGACCCGCCATCACAAGCTCGCCGCTGCGGTTGAATTCATTCACACCGCCACCTTGCTGCATGATGATGTGGTCGATGGCAGCGAACTGCGCCGGGGCAAGGCTGCGGCTAATATCGTGTTTGGCAATCCGGCAACGGTTCTGGTTGGCGATTTCCTGTTCAGCCGAGCGTTTGAGCTGATGACTGAAGATGGCAGCCTGCGCGTGCTGAAAATCCTCAGCCACGCCAGCGCGGTGATTGCAGAGGGCGAAGTCTCGCAGCTGACCGCGCAGCGCCAGATCGAAACCAGCGAAGAACGTTATCTCCACATCATCGGTGCCAAAACCGCCGCGCTGTTTGCAGCAGCCAGCCAGATCAGCGCGGTCGTTGCCGAATGCAGCGAAGACGAAGAGCGCGCGCTTGAAGATTATGGCCGCAATCTTGGCGTTGCTTTCCAGCTGGTGGACGATGCGATCGATTACGATTCCGATGCCGCGCAAATGGGCAAGGAGCCGGGCGATGATTTCCGCGAAGGCAAGATGACGCTTCCGGTCATTCTCGCCCACGCACGCGGGGATGCACAAGAGCGCAAGTTCTGGAAAGACGCGATCCTTGGTCACCGCGCATCCGATGATGATCTGGCGCAGGCGATTGCGCTGATCGAAAAGCACAACGCGCTTGAAGACACGCGCGAAAAGGCACGCCATTTCGCTCAACGGGCGATTGATGCGATTTCGATCTTCCCTGACAGCAAGGCGCGCGCTGCGATGGGCGAAGCCGCGCAATTTGCGGTCGCGCGCGGATACTGATCGCGCTAGCGCATCAGGCGTGAGCCTTGAACTTCCCATAAATGCGGTTTTGCCTGAGCTGAATGAGGCTCTTGCGTCCAATGGGGCGGGCGTGCTGATCGCCCCGCCGGGGGCGGGCAAGACGACCTGCGTGGCGCTGGAATTGCTCAAGCAGGAGTGGTGCACCGGCCAGATCATCCTCACCTCTCCGCGCAGGGTCGCCGCGCGCGCCGCAGCCGAGCGCATGGCGGAGATGCTGGGGGAGAAGCATCCGGGACGAACTGTCGGCTATATGACCCGGCTCGAGACCAAGGTTTCGCGCCACACGCGCATCCTTGTCATGACCGAGGCGATCCTGCTTAATCGGCTGGTCGAAAATCAAGAGCTCGAAGGCGTCAGCGCGGTCCTGTTTGACGAGGCGCATGAACGCCATCTCGACAGCGATCTGGGTCTCGCGCTTGTTCTGGAGACACGCGAAGTGCTGCGCGAGGATTTGCGCGTCTTGGTGATGTCGGCAACGATCGATGGCGCCCGCTTTGCCCGGCTGCTGGGCGGGGGTGCGCCTGTGATTGAGAGCGAAGGACGCAGCTTTCCTCTCGAAATCAAATGGCTTGGCAGTGATCCTTCGCAGCGTATCGAGGATCAGGTGGCCCAAGGCGTGATGGAGGCATGGCGCGAGGAGCAAGGCGATATTCTGGCCTTCCTTCCCGGTGTGGGCGAGATTGAACGGGTGCGGGAGAGGTTGGAGGCCAAGCTGCCTGACACGCCGATCCTGCCCCTGCATGGTCAGGTTGAGCCTGCCGCACAGCGCGCTGCGATCCAGCGCGACGCGCAAGGCAGGCGGCGCATCGTGTTGGCAAGCGCAATTGCGGAAACCTCGCTTACGCTCGATGGGGTCAGCGTGGTGGTCGACAGCGGGCTTGCGAGAATGGCCGAATATGACCTGGCCTCGGGCACCACGCATCTTGTCACTCGCCGTGCGTCGCAAGCCGCAGCCGGTCAGCGCGCAGGCCGCGCCGCGCGGCAGGGGCCAGGCATTGCCTATCGCCTGTGGGAAGAAGCCGGGCATCTGGGTCGCCCCGAATTCGCGCCGCCTGAGATTGAAACGAGCGATCTGGCTGGTCTGTTGCTGAAACTCGCCCGGCGTTCGGTCCACGATCCCGCTGACCTTCACTGGCTCGATCCGCCGCCCGCGCCTGCGATTGCGGCGGCGCGCGCCCGGCTTGAGGCGTTGGGCGCGCTTGAGCCGAGCGGGCATATCACCGCTTGGGGAGGGCGCATTTCGGTTATGCCGATGAGCCCCGATCAGGCAGCCGCCATGCTCTACGCAGCGCGAAGCGGCTGTGAGCGAGAGGTCGGCCAGTTGGTGATGCTTTTGCAGGAACGCGGGCTTGGCGGGCGCAGTGAGGATCTCGCCCAGCGTTTGAGCCGCTGGCAAGGAGACCGCTCGCGAAGGGCAGAGCGCGCAGCTGGGACCGCTCGCCGCTGGGCGGCAAGCGCGTGTCAGCTCACCGATGACTGGGAACGGCTTGAGCTCGAACCGGCAGAGTGCCTTGCGCTTGCCCGTCCGGATTTCGTGGCAAAGCGGCGCGACAAGAACGGCGAAAACTGGATCAGCGCAGGCGGACGCGGTTTTCTGCTCGATCCCGCTTCGACCCTTGCGCGAGCCGAATGGATCGTAATCGGTGATGCGCAGGGGCAGGCCAAAGGCGCGCGGGTAACCGCCGGGATTGAACTTTCCCTTTCGCAGGTCGAAACCCTGTTTGCCAAGCAGTTGGAAGAGCGCACGACAATACGCTGGAATCAAGAGAAAAACCGGGCAGAGGCACGGCGCGAACGGCGATTGGGCGCAATTGCGCTTTCGAGCGGTCCTGACCCCGATCCCGACCCCCAGGCCTTTGTGGATATATTGGTGGAAAAGGCTCTGGATAGGCTGGGGGAATGTCTACCAGCCGGGTTCCTCGCTCGCGCTCAGTTTGCGGGGGTTGCGGCGCTGTCGCACGATAGCTTGAGGGAGGCTTCGGCGCTGTGGCTTGCGCCACTGCTCGAAGGGCGCCGCGATCTTGATCTTGCACCGCATCGATTTGCCGATGCCGCGATTGGCTTGCTCGATTGGGACGCGCGCCAGCAATTGGACAGTCGCGCGCCCACCCAATTCGCCTCGCCTGCGGGCACAAACCACGCGATCGATTATGCAGGCGATGACGCGCCAAGTGTCGAAGTGCGCGTGCAGGCGCTGTTCGGGCTCGACCAGCATCCGATGATTGGAAACACGCCGCTGCTGCTCAAGCTTACCAGCCCGGCAGGGCGCCCGATCCAATCGACCCGCGACCTGCCGGGTTTCTGGCGCGGATCGTGGGCTGATGTCGCCAAGGATATGAAAGGGCGCTACCCCAAGCATCGCTGGCCCGATCAGCCATGGCTGGAAAAGCCTTCATTGAAGACCAAAAACGCCTTCAATCGCAAATGATATTGGATTAAGGGCCAAAGAGAGCACAACGGATCGAAACGGGCCGCGCAGGCGGACCGCAAGGGCGACCGCCCGCCCGCAGCGGTGCGATCTTTGATCGCAGTAAGCGAGGACAAATAGAAAATGACTGCAATCATCTATCAGCAACCCAAAAGCGCCATGCAATCCGGCAAGGCAAAGACCGATGTCTGGGTGCTTGAGTTTGAACAGAGCGAGGCGCGCAAGGCCGACCCGCTGATGGGCTGGACCGGCAGCGGCGATACGCAAACGCAGGTAAAGCTGAACTTTCCGACCAAGGACGCTGCCAAGGCCTACGCTGAAAAATATGGCATTGTCGCGCGCGTCCACGCGACACCAGCGAAGTCTCTTAAGCTTCAGGCCTACGCCGACAATTTTCGGTAATTGATTTTTCACACCGGGCTCGCCATATGGCGCTTCGGGAGTCGGGTGGACGTTTGCGTTCGCTCACCGGGTCAGGTCCGGAAGGAAGCAGCCCAGGTGAATTGCGACGGGTCGCTCGGCTCCTTTTTTGCTGTTCCAGCCCTTCTCCCCCACCCAGCCACCCGATGATTGTGAACCCTGTCGGGTGGCTGGGTGGGGGAGCAGGGTCGGCACAGCCGCAGGCAATGCTCGCTCGGCTCCTTTTTCCCCATTCAGCAACTGATCGATGCGATGACAAAGCGCGCCCAAGCGCCTAGCGTGGCGGTGTGACTGATTCCGATCCTGATCTGCCTGAGAACGAAGAGGAGCAAGCCCCCAGCGCGGCCGAGCTTGAGGCGGCTGGCCAAAATTCGATGTTTGGCGGCGATGACATGGGCGGACCGGCCCCAGCTCCGTCTCCCGCGCCAACACCGGAATCTCCGCCTGCCGAGGAGCCAACTGCTGCGCCAGTGAGCGGTTCTGAAGGTGCACAGCCATACCGCGTGCTCGCGCGCAAATATCGTCCGCAAACCTTTTCCGAGCTGATCGGGCAGGAACCGATGGTGCGCACGCTCGCCAATGCGATTGAGCGGGATCGGTTGGCGCATGCCTTTTTGATGACCGGGGTGAGGGGGGTCGGCAAGACCTCGACCGCACGCCTCATCGCCAAGGCGCTCAATTGCGTGGGGCCTGATGGCAATGGTGGACCCACAATCGATCCGTGCGGCCAGTGCGAGTTTTGCACCGCGATTGCCGAGGGCCGCCATATTGACGTGATCGAGATGGACGCCGCCAGCCATACCGGTGTCGATGATGTGCGCGAGATTATCGAACAGGTCCGCTATGCTGCGGTATCCGCGCGCTACAAGATCTATATCATTGACGAAGTTCACATGCTCTCGCGCAATGCCTTCAACGCGCTGCTCAAGACATTGGAAGAGCCACCTGCGCATGTGAAATTCCTGTTCGCGACGACCGAGGTCGAAAAGCTTCCGGTAACCG
>CAYUCZ010000052.1:0-17027 GCA_964443505.1 uncultured Porphyrobacter sp.
CCGCGTGGGACAAGCTGGAAAACGAATTCGGCGAAGGCAAGCGCGTCGAAGGCCGTATCTTTGGCCGCGTCAAGGGCGGCTTCACGGTCGATCTCGACGGCGCCGTTGCCTTCCTTCCGGGCAGCCAGGTTGATATCCGCCCCGTGCGCGATGTCACCCCGCTGATGGAAGTGCCGCAGCCTTTCCAGATCCTCAAGATGGACCGTCGCCGCGGCAACATCGTTGTCTCGCGCCGTGCCGTTCTTGAAGAAACCCGCGCCGAACAGCGCAGCGAACTGATCGACAAGCTGGCTGAAGGTCAGGTGATCGATGGTGTGGTCAAGAACATCACCGATTACGGTGCCTTTGTTGACCTTGGCGGTATCGACGGCCTGCTTCACGTCACCGACATGAGCTACAAGCGCGTCAATCACCCAAGCGAAGTCATCGCGATCGGTGACACCGTCACGGTTCAGATCGTCCGCATCAACGCGGAAACGCAGCGCATCAGCCTCGGCATGAAGCAGCTCGAAAGCGATCCATGGGACGGCGTTGCAGCCAAGTACCCGATCGATATGAAGCTTTCAGGCCACGTCACGAACATCACCGAATACGGTGCCTTCGTCGAGCTCGAGCCGGGCATCGAAGGTCTTGTCCACGTCTCCGAAATGAGCTGGACCAAGAAGAACGTTCACCCGGGCAAGATCGTTTCGACCTCTCAGGAAGTCGAAGTCATGGTGCTCGAAGTCGACAGCGAAAAGCGCCGCATTTCGCTTGGTCTCAAGCAGGCTCAGCGCAATCCGTGGGACGAGTTTGCCGAGAAGCACCCGGTTGGCAGCGAAGTCGCCGGCGAAGTCAAGAACGCCACCGAATTCGGCCTGTTCATCGGTCTCGATGGCGACGTCGATGGCATGGTCCACATGTCGGACATCGCCTGGGGCATTTCGGGCGAAGACGCGCTCGCGCTTCACCGCAAGGGTGAAGAGGTCAAGGCCGTTGTTCTCGACGTTGACGTTGAGAAGGAACGCATCAGCCTCGGTATGAAGCAGCTCGAAAAGGGCGCGCCGACCGAAGCAGGTGCTGCTGCTGCCGGCAGCTTGCGCAAGGGCCAGACCGTCACTGTCAGCGTTCTCGAAGTTCGCGATGGCGGCCTCGAAGTTCAGGTTGGCGACGATGGCGCAACCGGCTTCATCAAACGTTCGGACCTCGGCCGCGACCGCGACGAGCAGCGTCCTGACCGTTTCCAGGTCGGCGCCAAGGTCGATGCGATGGTCACCGGCTTCGATCGTTCGAAGAAGCCCAACTTCTCGATCAAGGCGCGTCAGATCGCCGAAGAGAAGGAAGCGGTGCAGCAGTTCGGTTCGTCCGATTCGGGCGCATCGCTCGGCGACATTCTCGGCGAAGCTCTGAAGAAGGGCGAGTAACCCTCCCCTCCGCCGTCATCCCAGCTTTCGCTGGGATGAAGAACTAGGAAAGGCCCGTCTGCAACGATGCAGGCGGGCCTTTCCTATTGGCGATCAGGGCCCTATCTTGGACGCCAAGCGAGAGGACCCAATCCATGCTCACCGTCCATCAATTCCCCTGCCTTTCCGACAATTACGGATATCTGCTCCACAATTCGGTCACCGATGAAACCGCCGCGATCGATACGCCTGATGCCAAGGAGTATTTGAAACAGGCGCAATCCAAGGGCTGGACCATCACTCATATCTGGAACACCCATTGGCACCCCGATCATGCGGGCGGAAATGCAGAGATTGTCGAAGCGACCGGCGCACGCGTTCTGGCCCCCAAGGAAGTTGAGAAAATCGCGGCAATCGACCGCGTCGTTGCGCATGGCGACTCGGTCAACCTTGGCGAACACCGCGCTGATGTGATCGACGTGTCTGGCCACACCAATGGCCATGTCGCCTTCCATATCGTTGAGGAAGGCATCGCCTTTGTCGGCGACAGCGTCTTTGCCCTTGGATGCGGGCGGATGTTCGAAGGCGAACCGGAACAATTCTGGCGCTCGCTCGAACGGATCAAGCGGCTTTCGACTGCGACCGTGCTCTATTGTGCGCATGAATACACACAGGCCAATGCGAAATTCGCGCTGCACGCTGATCCGGACAACACCGCGCTTCAGGAATACGTGGCAGAGATCGATGAAAGGCGCGCTCGCGGTGAATGGACGGTGCCAACCGTGCTCAAGCGCGAACTTGAAACCAATCCTTTCCTGCGCGCCGATGACCCTGCAATGCAGGCGAAATGGGGCGGAAGCAGCCCGCATGAAACATTTGCAGCCCTGCGCGCGGCCAAGGACAGTTTCTAAGCCGTGACAGACACATCCCCGATCAAAGGGTTTCACGCGCATCTCTATTACGATGCCGATGATGTGGAGACAGCCAAGAGTTTTGCAGAGGCCGCAAAGGCGCGTTTCAAGCTCGCCATCGGCCGTTTCCACATTGAACCTATCGGCCCGCATCCGCGCGGTTCGTGCCAGCTATCGATGTCGCCTGAAACCTTCAAGGACTTCGCGCTGTGGGCGATGGAGGCTCGCGGCGAGATGACAATCTTTGCGCATGGCCTTTCCGGCAACGACCTTGATGATCACACCCGCTACGTGGTGTGGTTCGGCCCGTCTGAACCGCTCGACACGAAGATATTCGGCTGACCTGACATGCAGGCGCTTCGCATAACAAAGCTGAGCGATGACCTTTCAGGCGTTGAGCTGGTCGATCTCCCCGTGCCTGAACGCGCGGCGGGCGAGGTTCTTGTGCGGGTGCGCGCTGCCTCGCTGAATTTCCCTGACCTGCTGATGACGCGGGGGGAGTATCAGTTCAAACCGCCCGTCCCCTTTACCAGCGGTCTCGAAATGGCAGGCGAAGTGATCGATGCGGAGCCTGACAGCGGCTTCGCGCCCGGTGACAGAGTGATGGGCGGCCAGAAGACAGGCGCCTTTGCCGAATATATCTGCCTGCCCGAACGCAGCCTCTCCAGGGTGCCAGGCGGGCTCAGCGATGCGCAGGCGTCTGCCATGGGAGCAGCCTATTCAACCGCTTATACAGGCCTTGTCGAGCTGGGTGGTTTGGAAGCCGGACAGAGCGTCCTCGTCCACGGAGCGAGCGGCGGTGTCGGGCTGGCGGCGTGCGATCTTGCAAAGTCATTGGGCGCGCGGGTCATCGCGGCGACAGGGGTTGAAAGCAAGCTTGAGCCAATCGCGCAGGCTGTGAACCCTGACGCCACAATCCTGAGCGAAGGACGCTTTCGCGAACAGGTGAGCGAGTTCACCGATGGCCAGCTGTGCGACATCGTTTTCGACCCGGTTGGCGGCGATGTCTTCGACGAATCGACCCGCTGCGTTGCCTTCGCCGGAAAGCTGATCGTGGTCGGCTTTACCAGCGGCCGGATTGCCGAGATCGCGACCAATATCCCGCTGATCAAGGGCTTTTCCGTGGTGGGCCTTCGCGCTGGTGAATATGCGCGGCGTTTCCCTGAACGCGGTGCCGCAATCAATGCAGCCATTGCTCAACTGGCCAAGGATGGCCGCATCAGCCCTGCGATCGACCGGGTCCTGCCACTCTCGCAGTGGCGCAAAGGGTTCGAAGCGATGGCGAACCGCGAATTGGTCGGCAAAGTCGTGTTTGAACCCGGGCGCTGAATGGGCGGCACAATCAGAAAAAGGCGGCCACTGGGGACCGCCTTTTCTCAAAGCTGCAATGACGCGCAACCGATCAGAGCGTGCCGATGATCTCATCAGCCAGCGTCTTGTCCGCCTCGCTGTCGTGCTTGCTGGCGATGATTGCCCGCGATGCAGCAGCAGCGGCGTTGGCAGCGCTTGCCCGCACGCCATCAACCGCTTCACGTTCAGCAGCGGCGATCTTGTCATCAGCCATACGCTTGCGCCGGGCGACCATGGCTTCGCTGTCTGCTTCCGCCTTGGCGAGGATCGCATCTGCTTCACGCTGTGCGCCTTCCATCATCGCCTCAGCGTCCTTTTCAGCGCCAGCGATCTTGGCAGCGTATTCATCGCGAAGCGTCTCAGCCTCGGCGCGAAGCGCCTTCGCCTCGTCAAGCTGCTGCTTGATTTCGGCGATCTTCTTGTCGAGCCCGCCAGCAATTGCACCGGGAACCTTCTTCCACACGACTACGCCGATCAACACCGCCATTGCGAGGCTGACCCATTGATAGTCCTGCAAACCGAATGCCGAAGGCGCGCCCTCGCCAGCAGCGATAAGTGGGAGAATGAGATTAGCCATTGGCGAGCGCCTTCTTCACTGCAGACCGAGCGGTCCGCTTGTCGACCTTGGCCCCGGCGAGACGCGAGACGATGTCCTGAGCCGCTTCGACTGCAACATCCTCAATCTCAGCCATCGCGCTGGTGCGAGCGGTTTCGATATCGGTTTCAGCCTTGGCCAGCTTGGTATCAAGACGCTTCTGAGCTGCGGCAAGCTTCTTTTCAGACTTTGCTGCAGCCTGTGTCTTGGCATCGGCGATCAGCCCCTGCGCTTTCGCACGGTTGGCATTCTCGCGCTCACGCCACGCCTCTTCCTGCTCGTCAGCGGCATCGCGGGCGGCCTGCGCAGCGGCAAGGTCATCCGAAATCTGCTGATCGCGCTTGCTCACGGTTTCCATCACCTTGGGCACCATGCCGCGACCGATGAGGAAGAATGTGATGCCAAAGAACACCAGCAACCAGAAGATTTGGCTGGAATATGTCTCGGCGAGCTGAGCTATCTGAGGCATGGACTGTAGTCCGTCTTGAAGGTCTGATGCCGGAATTCAGGGCCGGACAGACGCATCCGACCAGCCCGAAATCCGAAAGTGTTTTAGGCGACGAAGATCAGGATCATCGCGACGACGAACGCCAGCAGGCCGAGAAGCTCAGCTGCGGCGAAGCCGATGAACAGACGGCCCTGCTGACCGTCAGCGGCGCCTGGGTTGCGAAGAGCGCTTTCGAGGAACGAACCGAAGACGTTACCAACGCCGATTGCGGCCATACCGGCACCGATTGCTGCGAGGCCTGCGCCGACGAGCTTGGCTGCTTCTGCTTCCATTGTAAAAACTCCTTAAAAATCAATTCTGTTGGAATGGAAAGTTCGAAAAACTTAGTGAAGGTGCTCCGCGTCGTTGATGTACAGCGACGTAAGCAGTGCAAAGACATAGGCCTGGATGCCAGCAACCAGGATTTCGAGCGCCGAGATGCCGATCATCAAAAGGAAGCTCGGCAGGCTGACCAGAAGGCCAAAACCAACGCCGGCATTGATGCCATCCATAACGAAGCTGGAAAGAACCTTGAGCAGCACGTGCCCGGCCATCATCGCAACGAACAGACGCAGCGCGAGACTGAACGGACGTACGAGGAAGCTGATCAGCTCGATCGGGAAAATGATCGGGATCATCGGCAGCGGGGTGCCATGTGGGACAAACAGGGTGAAAAACTTGATGCCGTGCTTCCAGAAGCCAACGATCAACACGATCGAGAAGCTGATCACCGCAAGAACACCGGTCACCGTGAAATGGCTGGTGAACGTGAACGGGTGAAGGAAAGCCAGACCAATCGGCAGCAGGCCAAGCAGGTTGCCGAACAGGATGAACATGAACAGGCTGAATATATAAGGCAGGTACTTGCGGCCTTCCTTGCCGATATTGGCTTCAAGCATGTCGTCGATAAAGCCAGTGAAAGTCTCCACAGCCATCTGCCAACGGCCCGGAACCAGCTCACGCTTCATGCCGCCAGCGACAAACACCCACAGTAGAACCGTGGTGATTGCCATCCAGAGCGCAGAATTGGTGAATGCGATGTTGAAACCGGCAATGTCCCAGGCGGAGCCGAACAGCGGCTCAATCTGGAACTGGTGCATCGGATCGACTTTGCCTTCTTCGGCTGCCACGATCTCTTGTATCCCTGATACCTGTAAAAACGCGGCCCCTTGGGTGAAGGACCTATTGCGGGTCCTCAGGAGCCGTGTTTGCCGCACGAATAATGTTCCTGAAGGCGACCACTATTCCAAGGAACAGGCCAACCAACAGACCCCATGGCAATGTTCCGAACAGGGCATCGAAAGCCCATCCGATCACACAGCCTCCGAGAAGTCCGCCGATAAGATCTGCCAGTACCCGGTTGCCGCTGCGATAATTCGCATCAGCCCCTTGTACCTGCGACCGGTTGCGCTGCTCTTCACGCTCGCGTGCGGCCTGAAGCCGCTCTTCGAGCGCGTCAATTCGCGCATCCTCAGCGATGGGTTCTCGGGCGGGTTTCTCGTCGCTCATGCATGCGTCCTACACTAGGGATGCCCAAGAGGATCAATGCACGCAGCAACAAGGTGCCCGCCAAGGGCGAGTGCCCCCTAGAAGAGCGTGATTCTCGAGTCAATGGTGGGGTGTTGTTGTTTCCGCACGCGATCTGGCGTCTTGGGAAATCTCAGGGGCAAACCGGCAGGCGTTCCGGGGGCGCCGCGGTGCGGGTTTTCCAGCTGCCATCAGGTCCCTGATACTTTTCACCCGGCACAGTGCGCGCAATAGCTGCACAGCCCGCAGTGGTTGCGTATTGTTCAAGCGTGGCGTTGTTTTCCTGGGCTTGCTCAGCATAAACCGCGCGGCGACGAATGTTGATGTCGTTCACCAGACGCTGAAGCTCAGGCGTCGCATTGCCAACAATGCCGAGATAGCCATCGGTTTGTTCACCCACACTGCCATTGGCACGCGCGGCGGCATAAGCAGGGTCGCGCTGAGCCGATGCGCTTGTCGCAAAGCCTGTGAGGGCAATCAATCCTGCAGCGGCAGCCAGCATGGTGTTGCGGATCATGGTCATGTGTCGGTTCCTCCAATCTTCACCGGCTCGAAAAGCCTCAGAAGATGTCTGCATTCTCATCAATTGTCTCGTTGGCGTCTTCTGCCAACCGGTAAAGCACTTCGGCGCGGATATTGACGTTAAGCTCGATCACGATCGGTTCTTCGGGCGCTGAAACATTGATGCACCCGGAAAGCGCCATCGCGCCGGCGATTGCCAATCCGGCCTGAATGGACCGGTTCCTTGCCATATTTCGCCCCTTCTGACGCCTTGCCACTTGCATGTTTGCCTGTGTGGCAGCGCGGCTGATCGGGGTCAATTTACGCATAGTCATGGCAGTTCATCGCTTTCTGGAGGTTGAACGGCGGGTTCATCACGCCGTTGGGCTTCACCTGGATTGGAAGTGCTTTGCGGTTCAGGATCGGGCGAGCGGTCAAAAGGAGCAAAGCCTGAATCCTCAATCGGCACAAAAATGCTGGAGCCGATGCCAAGCCGTTCGAGATCATCGGGCCGTTGGAAAACCCGCGGGTCAAAGATACCGCGCACGATCAGCGCGAGATCGTAAAACGTTTCTGACCGGACATTGATTTTGAAACGGATCGGAAGCTCAGCAAGCCTGCGGGTGACGAAATTTCGGCTGGCGCCTTCGCCCTGCCTGACCCCGTCAAACTGGAAGTTCGTGATGATTTCGCCTGCGAGATTGCCGTTCAGTTCAACGCTCATCTGCCGGAAATCGAGCGAGCGCAGCGATTGAAACGCATAGTTCGCCATTGTCCCCAGATCTTCATAGGTCAGCTCGCCGACATAGGAGATATTGCCGCCCGGTGGCCGCGAGATCAGCAGCCCGCCCTCAATCGAGCCATTGCCCAACTCGTCAAAGTGGATGGGGATCGTACCATCAAAAGTCCCGCTTGCGCCAATATTGGTCAGTTCGACCTGGCTCACAAAAGTCGCTGCATCGAGCTCGACAACTTCAAAGACATAGCTCTGCCCGCCGCTCCCGCCGTAATTGAGTTGTGTCGGGCGCAGGATCAACTTGCCGCCCATAAATGGCCAGCGCCCATCCTCAATCGTGATCAGCGTTCCATCGGTCAGCGAATAGACCACCCTCCCCTCAAGCGCCTCGATCCCGGGATTGACCGAACCGATATTGAGCACCTGTCCGGGCGCAGTGGTGAGGTTGATGAGGTCTGTGAACGTGATCGACCCGCTGATGTCGCGCACCGGACCAAAGGCGGCTGCAAAGTCGAACTCATCGGTTTCGAACGTGCCTGAACTGGTGATGTCATCTGCGGTCCAGCTGACCAGACCGTTTCCAGTTATCGTGCCATCCGCCGCCGCGATTACGCCGCGGGTAAAGATCGACAGATCGTCTGGCTGAAATTCCTCGGTAAAGCGCACGCCCGGAACAGCAATATCGGCTGCTCCTTCACCGCTCGACAGATCGTGGCGGATGGCAATGCGTGTGACCAAGCTCTGGCTTGCTGGATGGCGCAGCTCGGCTTGTGCGCGAATGGCACCATCTTCAAGCGTCAGCCTCGCACCGCGGGCGCTGAGCGGTTCAAAACGCGGATCAGTGCCATTGGCGGGGTCAATCCTCTCGGTCAGCGTGAAGGCGCCCTCGCCCACTCGCAGAACGCTGTCGCTATAGGCCCATGTTCCGCCAAGCTGAGACAGGTCGAGCGGCACGATATCCATTTGCGCAGAACCGCCTTCAAAACTCCCGCCAATGGTATCAGCAAAAACGCCTTCCAATGTTTCAGCGGTGAGCCGGACTGCGCTGTCCGCCTCGCCAATCACAGCCTCTAGCCCTGCGACTTCAAACGGGCCGGGATAACGCAGGACCGCGGAACTCGCCGCAAATCGGGTTTGTGAGGTGCCAAGCGCGCCTGATAGGTCGATATCCTCGGTTGCGATCGCGATTGTGAGCGTGTCATCATAACGCACCATCGCGCTGGCCCCCTCTTCGGGGCACAGTGTCAGGCGCTGTCCTGCGAGCGATAGCTGATAGAGCTCAAGACCTGCCAGACCGACTTCGGTGCACGCGCGGCCAAGGGTGAGACCGCCCCCAGACGACCAACCGCCTTCGATCGGGAGCACAAGGCCGCTGATCGAACCACCGGGAAGCGCCCCTTCGGCCTGGGCCATGCCATTGAAGGCAAAGTTTCCGCTCGCATTCTGGCGCAGTTCGAGCCGCGGGATCGTGATTGCATCAACGCCCTCGCGATATTCGGCCATTGCCATTCGCAAGGCGAGAGCGCCATTGCCGCGCTGCTCCATCCGCCCATTGACCAGCGGCAGGTCGCGGCCGCCCGTGATGAAATTGCCGGTAAAGCTGTCGCCGCCCGGCTGATCGCTTGCCGCATAGCTTAGCCGCGACAGCGCGATCAGAGTATCGCCGCTGCCGCTGCGCAGGCGCGCCTCGGGCACAATCACGCGCACGCCTTCGGGGCTTGTGCGCATGGTGACGTCACCCACAAGGCGCGCATCTGCAAGGCCTGATGTCAGCCCGCGCTCTGCCTTGGCGAGGAGAGCGGCAGCAAAGGTGCCCTCAGCCCCGGCGCGCGCATTGGCAATTGCGCTGGTCGCATCAATCGCAAGCTCAACCCGTTCACCTTCTATCCGCGAGATGAGTTCGCTTCGGGCCATATTGCCCGTGAGCCGGAGCGTGCCCTTGGCATTCATCTCACCCAGCTTTGCGTAAGGGCTGATCACGCTTTGCGCGGTGAGATCATGGCGAACGCTCATATCGCCGGTCTCAGCACCGCCTTCCCCAGCAAAACGCCACAGGAGGTCTACCGCTCCGCCCAGTTCACCCACTGCATAGTCGCCGAAGGAAAGCTGACCGGCATCAAGCCCGAAATTGCTGTCGATCGCATCGAGCGCCTCGGATACCTCGATCCGCGCCGCCACATCCGCTTTGGCAAGTTTTGCACCTTCGCAATCAAGCTCGCGCAGCCGAACGGGCCCATCGAATATCGGTTTCCCGCTTTCAACGCTAAGCGACCCGTAGACAGTCGCAGCTGACGCGCGGCAGGTCTGTGTCCCGATCCCCGGCGCTGTCGCCGCGAGCATGCCTGCAAACCCATCATCAAGGCGCCCTGCCCCTTCGAGCTTTGCCCCGATGACCGCGTAATCGGTTTCAATCCGCGCGCGCCCATCGACGACAGCGATATCAAGCGCCGGAAGCCCCGTCGTCCCATCGCCCTCGGCATAGATCAAAGGGTCAAGCGCACCAAAGCTGAGCAAGCCATCTTGCTGCCTGCCATAAATCCGCGGGCGCACCAGTTCGACCCGCCTCAGCGCGGGCGCACCAAAGGAATAGGCGATATCGACAATGACCTGATCGATCGTCAGGTCAGGTGCCGCCGGATCGCCCACAACCACATTGCCGATGACCTGTCGCTGCGGGCCGACATCGATGATTTCATAGCTCGCCTCAAGATCATTGGCGGCCAGCGCATCATCAATCAGATCGCCTGCAATCTCTTCACGGCCGAACCACAAAGCGGCCGCGACTGCGATAATCGCAATCAGCGCCAGAATGCTAAAGCGCCATACCCAGCCTTGCGGCCACACCCGCACTCTTCGCAAGGAGCGCTTAGTGTCGGAATCAGAATGCGTTTCAGCAGCGGGCATATATGTCTTCACTTGCGCAGAACGTCGGCCAAAGGCAATTATGACTTTGACAGATCGCACACTTTTCATCTGACGGGACCCGCATTGCCCAAAGCTGAAGACAGTTTTGATTTTGGCTTGGAAGGCGCTGACAGCGCTTCTCCCGGCTCCGATGCTGGCAAGATGGCCGGCAAAGGCCACCGCGAAAGACTGCGCGAAAGGCTGCTCAAAGGCGGCGCAGAGGCGTTGGCGGATTACGAAGTGCTCGAATACCTGCTGTTTGCGGCGATCAAGCAGGGCGACACCAAACCTGTGGCCAAGGCGTTGATCGAACGCTTCGGTTCGCTTGCAGGCGTGCTCAACGCGGATCCGGCGGCGCTTCAGCGGGTGAAAGGTGTCGGCAGGACCAGCGCTGCCGCACTCAAAAGCGTTGCTCTCGCCTCGCGCAGGATGGCCCGCAGTGAGATCGCGGCAAAGCCACTGCTCGGCAGTTGGCAGGCGCTGATCGACTATCTCACAACCGATATGGCGCACCTGACAGTCGAGCGCGTTCGCGTGCTTTATCTCGATGCCAAGAACCGCCTGATTGACGATCACCACGTGGGCGATGGGTCGATTGACGAAGCGGCCATCCACCCGCGCGAGGTTATCCGCAAGGCGATGGATGTGGGCGCATCAGCGCTGATCCTGGTGCACAACCATCCATCAGGCAGTCCAGAGCCAAGCCGAGCCGACGTGCAGATCACGCAGAAGATTGCAGAGGCTGGGCGCCTGCTTGGCGTGACTGTGCATGATCACGTGGTGATCGGGCGCGAAGGGCATGTGAGCTTTCGCGCCAAGGGCCTGCTGTAGTCCGCCCTACACCTGCTTTTCGGTGATCAGCCTTACGCCGGAATGCTTGGCAAAGAAGTTCCACGCCCAGTTCACGCTTACCGTCACCCGGTTTCGAGCGCCTGTCAGGAAGCCGACATGCACCAGCCCCCACAGCCACCAGGCAAGCGCGCCTGACATGCGGAAGAAGCCAAAATCAGCGACCGCAGATTTGCGCCCAATCGTCGCGAGGCTGCCCTGGTGCTTGTAGACAAACGGACCCGGGCACGGTTTGCCGAGCAGCTCTGCCTCGATCACCTTGCTGACATGGAAACCAGCCTGTTTGGCCGCAGGCGCCAATCCGGGCACTGGCTTGCCATCCCAGCCATTGCTGCCTGCGGTATCACCGATCGCAAAGATATTCTCCATTCCCTCGCCGTCAGCGGCGATCACGCGCATATTGTGATTGACCTCGATCCGGCCTGCACGGTCGGCCTTGGCGCCCAGCCATCCCGCGGCTGGCGACGCGGCAACGCCTGCTGCCCAAAGCACGGTTTCGCTGTCGATGACGGTATCATCGCCGATCTTCACATAGGTTTCGGCAATTTCGGTCACGCGTCCGCCAAGCCGTACTTCCACGCCCAGCTCCTCAAGCGAAGCCTGCGCCTTGGCGGATAGCTCTTCGGGGAATGCAGGCAGGACCCTGCCCCCTGATTGAACAAGGATCACCCGCGCGCTCGCCGGGTCAAATGTGCGGAATTCGCGGTCCACACTTACTCGGGCCAGCTCTGCAATCGCACCGGCAAGCTCAACGCCTGTTGGGCCAGCACCCACGATGACGAAAGTCAAAAGGCGCTTCACTCGCTCCGGATCGCCCGATGCTTCGGCCTCTTCAAAGGCGTTGAGGATTGAGGCGCGCACGGCCACGCCATCTTCGATCGTCTTCAAACCGGGAGCAAAAGGCCCCCATTCATCACGCCCGAAATAGGAATGGGTTGCCCCTGTCGCGATCACCAGCTTGTCAAAGGTGAGCAGCTGGATGTGATCGGTCTCACTGGTGCAATAGGAGACGGTTCTCGCATCGGCATCAACCGCGTTCACTTCGCCCTTGATCACGCGGACATTGCCGTCTGCGCGGAACAGGCTGCGGATAGGCAGCGCAATATCGGACGGGTTCAGTGTCGCGGTCGCGATTTGATACAAAAGCGGCTGGAACAGGTGGTAATTGCGTTTGTCGACAAGCGTGATGCGAACCGGCAGCCGTTTGAGCCGTGCAACAGCGGCAAGCCCGCCAAACCCTGCGCCGATCACGACAACATGCGGCCAACGATCGGGGATCTCCGAATAATTGCGGTCGAACAGGATGTTCTTCTCAAGCCATTTGAGTATCGCCCGATCAACCGACAGCCATCCTGCCCCGCGCGCTTCGTAGACGGCAAGAAACAGGAACGGGAACAATGTGATATTGGGGTGCGCGCCTGCGAACATGAAAACAGCAATCAGGAAGAACAGGCTGTACGAGACGATCACCGCGCCAAACCCGGTGAAGAAAAGCGCTGCAAAAACCAGTGAAAGCCATGCAGGAAAGCCAGCGAACACACCGATTGGCAGCCAGGTCTGCACTGCAACCGAAGGTTCAAACACACCGGCAGCCACGAGCAAGGTCACACCCAGCCACACCCGGATGACTGCCATCACCTTGGGCGCGATGTAGATGCGCGAGAATTCCCAGGCCATCACGGTCGGGCGGGCAAGTGGCAGTGCGCTTGCCTTAAGGCCCGTTGCCAGTACCCGGTCGAGCGAGAGGCTGCCTGGGCCGTGGAACATATACCAGATCAACATCGCGCTCACGACGAGGTTGGTCGTGGTCGGAATGTAAACCGCCTGCGAAACAATCGTCAGCGCTGCCATAGCAAGCGCGGCAGGACGCGTGAAAAAGCCTGCAATCAGCAGGATCGGCCCGATCAGCTCAATCGCAAGGCCTGTGATCGCCGCGTTGGTGGGGCTCATCCAACTCACCGGATATTCGTTGGCGGCCAGGTACAGCGCCGTTTCCCAGTCCGCGGCCTTGACCAGACCCGAACGCAGGAACCACATCCCGATAAAGAACCGGACGATCAGATCACTGAACGGCCAGAAACGCTCGGTCCCTTCAAGATACCATTTGGTCCAGCTGCGAAAGGTTACGCGCAGGAAAGGCGAAAACCGCTCTTCCTGAAGCTTCTCTTCGCCCGCAGCCGCGAGCGCGCCGCCTGAATGCGATGCCGTTGACATAGTGTGTTCCTCCTGCCCCGTGTTTCGCACGCAGCGTTGCCTTGGTTACACGCGTCCCGCAGGTGATAGCGGCACTGTGCCTCTTGCCAAGAGCCCCGCACCAGCATAGCCGCGCCTCCAAACATTGTGTTTCACTCATGCATGAAAGCTGAGCCTCATGGTCCCCCGCTACGCCCGTCCCGAAATGTCCGCCCTGTGGGAGCCGGAAGCCAAGTTCCGCATCTGGTTCGAGATCGAAGCGCACGCGACCCAAAAACTCGGTGAGATGGGCGTGGTGCCGCAAAGCGCGGGCAAGGCGCTGTGGGACTGGTGGGCAACAAACCCCAAGATCGACGTGGAAGCCATCGACGCGATCGAGGCGGTAACAAAGCACGATGTGATTGCTTTTCTCACATGGGTGGCAGAACAGGTCGGCGAAGAAGCACGCTTCATGCACCAGGGCATGACGTCGAGCGATGTGCTCGACACCACACTGGCGGTGCAGCTGGCGCGCGCATCGGATATCCTGCTGGCTGACCTTGATGCGCTGCTGGCTGCGATCAAGACCCGCGCTGAAGAGCATAAGTACACGCCGACGATTGGCCGCAGCCATGGCATCCACGCAGAGCCTGTGACCTTCGGCCTCAAGCTTGCCCAAGCCTATGCCGAATTTGATCGTTGCAAAGCGCGCCTTCTCGCCGCGCGCGAGGAAATCGCGACCTGCGCGATCTCTGGTGCGGTCGGGACTTTTGCCAATATCGATCCCGAAGTCGAAGCCTATGTTGCCGACCAGCTTGGCCTGTCGCCTGAACCTGTGAGCACGCAGGTGATCCCGCGCGATCGCCACGCTATGTATTTCTCAACGCTTGCAGTGATCGCGGGCAGTATTGAACGGTTGGCGGTCGAAATTCGCCACCTGCAGCGCACCGAAGTGCTTGAGGCAGAGGAGTATTTCTCACCGGGTCAAAAGGGTTCATCGGCCATGCCGCATAAACGCAACCCGATCCTGACCGAAAACCTGACCGGCCAGGTACGCATGATCCGCAGCTATGCCCTGCCCGCGCTTGAAAACGTTGCGCTTTGGCACGAACGCGACATTTCGCATTCATCAGTTGAACGTTTCATCGGTCCTGATGCGACCATCACGCTTGATTTTGCACTCGCGCGGCTGACCGGCGTCGTTGAGAAACTGCTGGTCTATCCTGATCGGATGCAGGCCAATCTTGATGCCATGGGCGGGCTTGTCCATTCGCAGCGCGTGCTGCTTGCGCTGACGCAGGCAGGGGTAAGCCGCGAGGATGCCTATCGCCTGGTTCAGCGCAACGCGATGAAGGTGTGGGAATCGAACGGAACGCTGTCTCTTCTTGAACTGCTGAAAGCCGACGAATCCGTCACCGCTGCCCTTTCAAACGAAGAACTCGAAGAGAAATTCGACCTCGAGTACCACTTCAAGCACGTCGACACGATCTTCGCGCGGGTGTTCGGCTGAGGCATAGTGCGCTGGACTTGAGGCCCAAATCGCCTAGGTTTGCAGCGTGATAATGCGGTCGTTCATCCGGTGAGACTGACGTAAGGGGTCCACACAGTGCAGATCATTCGCACCATAAGCTGGGTCTTGATCCTCTTTGCGATCCTGGCCTTTTCGTTCTTCAACTGGGAGCCGGTCGAGGTCGCCTTGTGGGACGAGATCGTGCTTGAAACCAAAGTCCCGGTTCTGGTCATCGTCGCCTTCCTTTTGGGGCTTGTGCCGATGTGGCTTTACCACCGCAGCGTGAAATGGAGCCTTGGGCGGCGCATCCGCAGCCTTGAAAGTTCGATCAAATCCAACGCCTTGGCGCGCAGGCCTGAGCCTGAGGCATCTTCTGCTGTGGACAAGCCTGAGGAAAAACCGGCACAAACTGGGGATCTTCTATCCCCCGGCGAGGCCAAATCTGGCGGGCAAACGGCATGAGCAATCCTGTCTTCCTTGCGCTTGATGTGCCTCAGATTGAGCCTGCCAAAGTGCTGCTTGAAAAGGTCAAGGCGCATATTGGCGGCGTGAAATTGGGGCTTGAATTCTTCTGCGCTCATGGCCCGCACGGCGTGCATGAGATTGCTCATCTTGGCCTGCCGCTGTTCCTTGACCTTAAGTTCCACGACATTCCCAACACGGTCGCAGGCGCAATGCAGGCGATCCACGTTTACGAACCCAAGATCGTGACAGTCCACGCAAGCGGCGGCCGCGCGATGATGGAAGATGCAAAGGCGGCAGCGGCCGAAGGGTGCAAGGTTGTCGCGGTGACCACGCTTACCAGCATGGATTCCAGCGACCTTACCGCAACAGGTGTCTATGGCAGCGCGGAAACGCAGGTCCTGCGGCTTGCCGAGCTCGCGCACAAATCTGGTCTGGATGGGATCGTGTGTTCCGGAATGGAAGTCAGCAAGGTCCGGCGCGAATGGAAGGATGGCTTTTTCGTCGTCCCCGGTCTTCGCCCAACCGGCAGCGGCACCGGCGATCAGAAACGCACTGTCACTCCGCGCAAGGCGCGCGATGATGGCGCAAGCGTTCTGGTGATTGGCCGCCCGATCAGCCGCGCCGATGATCCAGAGGCAGCCGCGCGCGCGATCGAAGCGACGCTGTAACAGTTATGCAGATCAAGATTTGCGGGCTTTCCACGCCTGAAACGATAGTCGCCGCAGCGAGCGCTGGGGCGAGCCATATCGGGTTCAATTTCTATCCCCCTTCGCCGCGATATGTGACGCCGCAGCGCGCCGGCGAGATCGCCGCAGCAGCGCCTTCAACGCTCGTGAAGGTGGGCGTGTTCGTAAACCCGGACGATACGCTGCTTGATGAAGCAGTGCGCGAGGGCAGGCTTGATGCGATACAGCTCCATGGCAAGGAAACGCCCGGTCGCGTGGCGGATGTAAAACGCCGCTTTGACCTGCCCGTCTGGAAGGTGCTGAGCGTCGAAACGGCAGAGGACATTGCCAAGGCCAAAGACTTTTCCGAAATCGCCGACCTGATCCTGTTCGATACCAAGACCCCAGCGGGAACGCTTCCCGGCGGCATGGGTTTGGGCTTTGACTGGTCGCTGCTTGATGGCTTTGACAAGAGCACCCCTTGGGGCCTTGCAGGCGGGTTGAAACCGGACAATGTCGCCGCCGCGATCCGCGCAACCGGCGCGCCTTTGGTGGATACATCATCGGGCGTGGAAACCGCTTCAGGCGTCAAGGACGTGGACAGGATCGCCGCGTTCTGCAATGCGGCGCTGGAACCGCTAGAGAATTGAGATGAACACCACTCCCCCTAACTCCTTTCGCACCCAGCCCGATGATCGCGGGCATTTCGGCGAATTTGGCGGACGTTATGTCGCTGAAACGCTGATGCCGCTGATCCTTGATCTGGAGCGGGAATATCGCGCGGCGCAGGCCGATCCGGAATTTCAGCGCGAATTTGACGATCTGCTGGAACATTATGTCGGGCGCCCCTCGCCGCTCTATTATGCCGAGCGTCTGACCGGAGAACTGCGCAAGGACGCCCCTGAGGGAATGGGCGCGCAGGTCTGGTTCAAGCGCGATGAGCTCAATCACACCGGCGCGCACAAGATCAACA
>CAYUCZ010000053.1:0-16917 GCA_964443505.1 uncultured Porphyrobacter sp.
CGCGATCAATCGCTGCCTCAAACTCCTCAGAGCTTACCCGCGCATCTGGTGGCGGGTTGAGTGAGAGCGAATAAAGGAACTGCTTGCACTGCGTTCCCCGGCTGATGGCGTAGGTTTCATTAAGAGCGCCGTGCAGGTCATCGGAGGCAAAGCCGCGGAGATCGTGCACGGTCACATGATCATTCTCATGGCTCATCAGATGATCAGCCAAATTCTTCGCACCGCCGCGACTGTTGCCCTCTAAGATCATGGCGCGGGACCATCGGGTTTGATGCCAAGCGCTTTGATCAGATCATGGCGGATTTTCTCAATCGTCAGGCAAGCAGCTTGCAGCGTCAGCAGCGTATCAGGCGATTCCGGCAACGCGCCATTGCGCGCCGCAGCGGCTATATCGCGCATGGAACGCGGCATATCGGATGAGCCGAGCGCGGCAAGGATGCGGGCCAGAAGCACTTCATCATTACGAGGCTTGCGCGGGGCTTTTGGACCGGACTTCTCGGTTAACCCCAGCTCTTCTCGAACATACTGAGACACAGTCTTACGACCCGCCTTTGCTTCCAAAACTGCATATTGTTCAAAAGACAATCGGATTGAGAGTCTGCGTTCTTCCATCACGCACCTCACAATCCCAGATCAGGGTCATCTAGGCCCGGATCATCAAGTTCATCCCAGTCAATATCGGCGTGTTTGAGCTGGATTTCCCAGTCTCGGAGTTCCTCGAAAATCTGTTCTAGAATTTCGTGATCCGGCCCACCATTCCTGAAATCCTCGGCGCGGGTCCCTTCGCCCGGATAAAGCCCGGAGTGCTGGGCGCCACCCATCCTTTGGCACTACGTTCAAACTTTTCATGTTTCCCGGGGTTGGCCAGCCGCGTGACATGCGCCACAAACGGTGTTCATGGGGCCAATCAATATCGCGATTGCCGGGTGCGGACCGGCCGGGCTTGCCGCAGGTCTGCTGCTTCACGAACGCGGCCACACGGTCACGATCTATGACCAGTTTGACGCCCCGCAGCCGGTTGGATCGGGCCTGATGATCCAGCCAAGCGGCCTTGCGGTTCTGAAGCGGCTTGGCCTTGGAAACGAGGTGTTGGCGCGCGGTGCGCGGGTCGATGCGCTGGAAGGGATTGAGGAGAACGGGCGCGTCGTGCTCGATTCCCCTTATGCGAACCTCGGCCAGCCTGACGTTTTCGGTATCGGCATTCACCGCGCGAGCCTGTTTGCAATGCTGCACGAATGCGCGCTCAGCCAGAAAATCCAGATCGAGACCGGTCACGCCGTTACCGGAAGCGTGCTTCGCCAGAATGGCCATTGTCTGACCTTTGCCGATCGCGCGCCCAGCATGCCGTATGATCTCGTGGTTGATGCCAGCGGGTGGCAGAGCGTGTTTGATCCCGACACGCCGCGCGTGCTGGAATTCGGGGCCTTGTGGGCAAGTCTTCCAACCCACAGCAGCGATCCGTTTGCAGGCAATCTGCTTGAGCAGCGCTATCGCCGTGCCGCGCAGATGGTGGGCGTGCTGCCCATCGGTCAGCGCAAATCGGCCCAAACCGGCGAAGTCGCCTTCTTCTGGTCGCTTAAGAACGCTGACTATCCGGCTTGGATGGAAACGCCGCTCGATCAGTGGAAGGATGAGGTGCTTGCGCTTTGGCCTGATACGCGCGTCCTGCTCGACCGGATCGAGAGCCGCGACCAGCTGACCTTCGCCCGCTATGCCCATCGCACGATGAAGCGCCCGGTGCGCGAACGCTATATCGCCATCGGGGACGCCTGGCATTCCGCCAGCCCGCAGCTGGGTCAGGGCGCGAACATGGCGCTGCTTGATGCCTGGAGCCTAGCTCAGGGCCTTGACCATGGCCGCACGCTTGATGAAGGGCTTCGGCTTGCCAAGTCGTGGCGGCACGATCACGTGTGGCTGTATCAATGGGTGACCGCCCTGTTCACCCCGCTCTATCAATCAGACAAGGGCTGGCACGCGGCATTGCGCGACTATTTCTTCGCGCCATCATCGCGGATATGGCCCGCTTCGCTGATCCAGGCGCAATTGATGAGCGGGCTTTTCGGTTTCCCGCTGGCAAGCCTGGGGCTTGGCAAACAGGGTTAAGCGTCTGGTGCCGCTTCGCTTTCAGCGATCGCCTCTGCCACCAGCGCGATTGCCTCTTCGCTGTCCCATTCATATCCGCCCGCAACTCTCAGGATTTCTCGGCCCTCGGCATCGAACAGCACTGTAACAGGCAGCAATCCGCCATCGCTGAACGCCAGCGCGAGTTCGTTTTGCGGGTCGAGCCATTGTTCCAGATAGGCAAAGTCGCGCGCGGCGAAGAACGGTTCGACCACTTCGGCCCCGCGCGTATCCTGGCTGATGGTGAGCACTTTGAGATCATCCTCAAGCGCACCTGCCAGATTGTCGAGCGCGGGCATCTCCACCACACATGGCGCACACCATGTCGCCCACAGATTGACCAGCACCGGCTTGTCGAGCGCGCCCAGATCAATCGTGTTGCCTTGCGGGTCTTCGAAGGTCAGCGCGGGAAGCTCGGTCCCGGCAAAGGCGCGCACCACAAGGCCCGGCAATTGCGGCGGTGTCGGAGCATCGGGGCGAGCCTCGCTTGAAGGCGTGTTAGCAGCGCTTTCTTGCGCCTCATCGCCCGCGCCACTATCGCAAGCCGCCAAGGCCAGTGCGGCAAACCCAGCAAACGCAATCGAACGGATCATGAGCGACTCCAATCCAGACAAAGATCAAGGCACGGACAGCGCCACCAATTCGATGTGGGGCGGCCGCTTCGCTGAAGGACCTAGTGCCATCATGCGCGAAATCAATGCCTCTATTCCCTTCGACAAGGCATTGTGGCGCGAAGATATCCGCGCATCCAAAGCCCATGTCGCGATGTTGGGCGCGCGGGGAATCGTGACGGCTGAGGACGCAGCGACCATCACCGATGGGCTTGATCAGATCGCTGCCGAATATGAACGCGACGGGGTTCCCGAAAATTGGGACCTTGAAGACATCCACATGACGGTCGAGGCGCGCCTGACTGAGATAATCGGGCCGGTTGCAGGGCGGCTGCACACCGCGCGCAGCCGCAATGATCAGGTCGCGACCGATTTCAAACTGTGGGTGCGCGCGGCCAATGCCCGCGCTCTTGCAGGGCTTTCAGCCTTGCGCGCCGCCCTGGTCGAGCGAGCCGGTGAGCACACGGGCACGATCATGCCCGGCTTCACCCATCTCCAGACAGCGCAGCCGGTGACGCTGGGCCATCACCTGATGGCGTATTACGAAATGCTCACCCGCGATGCCGCGCGATTTGCAGCCGCTCAGGAAAGGCTCAACGAATGCCCGCTGGGTTCAGCCGCGCTTGCTGGCACCGGCTTTCCGGTTGACCGCGATGCGACCGCAGCAGCGCTCGGCTTTGATGGCCCGACGCGCAATTCGCTTGATGCCGTGTCAGACCGGGATTTCGCGCTCGATTATCTGATGGCGGCAAGCCAGTGTTCGATCCACCTCTCGCGCTTTGCCGAGGAGCTGATCTTGTGGGCGAGCCAGCCTTTCGGCTTTGCTTCGCTGCCTGACAGCCTATCGACCGGCTCATCCATCATGCCGCAAAAGCGCAATCCCGATGCCGCCGAACTGGTACGCGGACATTCTGGTCGGATCATCGGCGCGTGCACATCGTTGATGGTCACGATGAAGGGCCTGCCGCTCGCTTACTCAAAGGACATGCAGGACGACAAACCGCCCGTGTTCGAGACCGCCGGCCTGTTTGACCTGTGCCTTGCCGCGATGATCGGCATGGTCGCGGAAACGACCTTCCGGCCAGAGCGTATGCGCGCTGCGGCACAGGCGGGGCATGCGACCGCGACTGATCTGGCGGATTGGCTGGTGCGTGAAGCGGATATCCCGTTCCGTGAAGCCCACCACATCACGGGCGAGGCTGTGAAGCTGGCAGACAGCAAAGCGTGTTCGCTTGAAGAATTGACGCTGGATGATCTCAAGGCGATCGATGATCGGATTGATGAGAGCGTGTTCACAGCGCTTTCAATCGAGGCGTCTGTGGCCAGCAGAGCTTCCTATGGCGGGACCGCGCCAGATCAGGTACACCAGCGTGTCGAAGAGGCGCGTGCGCGTCTCGAAGCCGAACGCCAAGCCAAGATCGACGCGGAGTAGACATGCGCGCTGCCATCATCATCCTTGCTGCCCTTGCGGTCTGCGCATGTGGTGCGCGCGCTCCGCTCGAACCGGCCGCGGGCAACACTTTGCCGTCTCCTGCCTTTGGGACACAGGACCGGCCCGACACTGAACAATTGCTCGAACTCGAAGCGCTCGCTGCTCCTGAACGCAGCGTTGAACTGCGCCGCCGCTCGGAAGAGCGCGAGGACGATCCCTTCGACTTGCCCCCAGAGTAACCAGCCCACAATGGATCATTTCGCACTGAAGGACGGCGTGATGCACGCCGAAGACGTGGCCTTGCCGCAGATTGCCGATGAAGTTGGCACGCCGGTCTATGTCTATTCGCGCGCGACCTTGCAGCGCCATGCCCGCGTCTTTCGAGAAGCGCTTGATGGTGTGCCCAACAAGCTGATCGCCTTTGCCGTCAAGGCCAACCCCAACCTTGCCGTGCTCAAGGTACTGCAAAGCGAAGGCTATGGCGCGGATGTCGTCTCGGTTGGAGAAATGCGCCGCGCGCTTGCTGCAGGCATGCCGCCTGAAAAGATCGTGTTTTCCGGTGTCGGCAAGACCCGCCAAGAACTTCAGGCCGCGCTTGAGGCAGGGATCGGCCAGTTCAATATCGAGAGCTTGGAAGAAGGCCTCGAACTCGCTGAACTGGCGGCCGCACTTGGCAAGGAGGCGCGCTGCGCGCTGCGGATCAATCCCGATGTCGATGCAGGGACGCATGACAAGATCTCCACCGGCAAGGCGGACAACAAGTTTGGCGTGCCGATCAGCGAGGCGGGACAGATATTCGGCAAGCTCGCGGGACAGCCGGGGATGCGGCTGCGCGGGGTTGCGGTGCATATCGGCAGCCAGCTTGCCGAACTCGCCCCGCTTGAACGCGCGTTTGTGAAGCTGGGAGAGCTCGTCACATCGCTTCGCGGGGCTGGCCATACCATTACGCATGTCGATCTTGGCGGTGGTTTGGGTGTGCCTTATCGCAGCGGCGAACAGCTGCCCTCCCCTGCCGAATATGGCGCCATGGTTGCGCGGGTGACCAGGGATTGGGATGTCTCGCTGATCTTTGAACCGGGCCGCGTCATCGCAGGCAATGCCGGCGTGCTGCTCACCCGTGTCGTGCGGGTGAAGCGGGGAATCAACGATCCGTTTGTGATCGTCGATGCCGCGATGAACGACCTTGCGCGCCCGGCTTTGTATGGCGCGTACCATGATTTCGTCGCGGTCGAGCCCACAGGTGATGGCATGACCGCCAATATCGTTGGTCCAATTTGCGAGACCGGCGATACCTTTGCCATGGGCCGCGAGTGTGATGCGCTTGCCTCTGGCGATCTTGCCGTCTTCCGCACCGCAGGCGCGTATGGCGCGACCATGGCGTCCTCCTACAATTCGCGCGGCTTCGTTGCCGAGGTGCTCGTGGATGGCGACAGGTACGCGGTTGTCGCCGACCGGATCGATGCAAGTTCGATCATGGATGCCGAACGGGTCCCGGACTGGCTCGTTTGAGGCATTGGTGAGCACGCTTTCCAGCCTTCCGCTATTCCACCGGATCGCCGGGCAAAATGTGTTGGTGCTGGGCGATGGCGAAGCGGCAGAGCCAAAGCGGCGGCTGGTAGAGCGCGCAGGCGGCGTGGTGATCGATGATGAGCGCCGCGCGGTGGATGAAGGGGTCAGGCTGGCCTTTGTCGCCTTTGACGATGCCAAAGCGTGCGAGGTCGCTGCGATCAATCTGAGATGCGCAGGAATGCTGGTCAATGTCGTCGACCGCCCTGACCTGTGCGACTTCACGACGCCCAGCATTCTTGACCGCAATCCCGTGCTGATCGCGGTCGGAACAGGCGGTGCGTCTGCTGGTCTTGCCAAACATGTGCGGCTCAGGCTTGAGCGGATCCTGCCCCAATCGCTGGGCCGGTTGGCTGAGGCCCTGTTCGCTGCGCGATCTTCCTTGCGAGCGCTTTTCCCCGACGGAGCCGATCGCCGGCGCGCGCTCGATGAAGCCTTGCGCGAAGGCGGGGCCCTGGATGCGCTTTCGGCAAGCTCAGCCGAGCGCGTGGGCAACTGGGTGGAGCAAGGCGCCGCCACGCCCCCGGCACAAACGATTGAGTTTGCCCTTCGTACCAATGACCCCGAAGACCTGACCTTGAAACAGGCGCGGCTGCTTGGCGAAGCCGATGTCGTATGCGCGGACCCGGGCGTGTCTGGCGATATCCTGGCAAGAGCCCGCGCAGATGCGGTTCGTTTCACCTGCGAGCAGGCTGATTGCCGGGGCCAAGGCCAATGCCGCAAAGCCAATGCCGATGGAAGGTCAGGCGGATTGACAGTGATCGTGCGGACCGCTGAAGGCCTGAGCGCTCAGACCGATTAGAAGGTCCTAGGCCGCTTGCTGCAACAGCGGCATTTCAACCTCTGCAAAATATCGCGCCATTGCCTGCGATGATTGCTCACTCAGCGCGATAAAGGCACGCCTGCGATCGGTTGGATCAGCCACCCGCTTGAACACGCCGGTATCGACCAATTGCTTGATCCAGCGCAGCGCCGTTGTCGCAGGAACCTCTGCTGCGATGCACAGCGAAGTCACCGAGACACGCTGATCCTCTGCCTGCGCTGCCGTGAGGTCGAGCAGCATATCCCATGCAGGATCGGCGAACAGTTCCCGGTCAAAGAATTTCGCACGCGCCTGACGCGCAGCGATCATCTGGCGCACCAGACGCGGATCAGGCAGTGCAGGGCCAATGGCATTGGGCCGCGGCGCGATGGGCGAATTGATTTGGCCGAATTGCGCTGTGTCACCAGAGGCCGCATGCGCACGCAGCGAGGCGTTTTGCAGGGACGATCCATCTGTGCGGTCCGACAGCCCTTCAAGCTTCGAAGCAATCGCTTCAACCTGGCGCGAAAGGTGCAGCAGGCTGAGCCTGTCTTCTTCCGTCATCTCGCGCACGCGTGAATTGCCAATGTCCGCCATGATCCTGCCCACAGCCACAATCCGTTCACCCCGGCTTGGCTGAACCAGGATTTGCGGGTCTGACTGGTCAAGCGCGGCAAACACCGCATCAAGCGCATCGATCGAGGTCGTCACGATCAGTTTCGCCCCAGTGCGCGCCACCCGCATATCAAGCCGGGCAAGCGCTGCGAGCGTTTCCCCATCGATCAGCGGACAATCCAACATCACCGCATCGCCCAGAAGCGTAATCGGCCCATCGAGAAGATTGGCAATCGGTCCGCCGTCAATCGTGCGAAATCCGGCGCCTGCAAGATCGCTCTCAATCTCACACCGTGCCGAAGCATTGTCACCAAAAATGGCCACTCTTGCGGGATTGCCCGAGGAATCCTCAGCCGCACCATATGTGAAATCCTGCGTTTCGTAGTCCGGCTGTTTCATCGAATCACCCCTTTAGCTCATGAGAACGAGAGTAGAACAAAACGGGTTCATGTCAAGATTATTGGACGTAAACCCTGTTTTCCACCGGCGGAATTGAACTCTTTGGCGCTTTCGGGCGACTACCCTTGTGATGACCCAATCGCGTCCCAACCCTGACCGTCAGCCGTCTGGCGCGCTGTTCGACGAACTGCTCGTCGTGATGGCGCAGCGGGGCGACAAGAGCGCGCTGGAGCGGCTGTATCGGCGCTGGAACGCGCGGCTGGTGCGCGCCGCGCGGCGGTATACGGGAAGCGAGGATCTTGCAGGCGATCTTGCGCAAGAATGCTGGATTGCGATCCTCAAAGGGCTTCGCCGGCTGCGCGATCCGGCACGGTTTCGCAGCTATGCCTTTGGCGTGCTGCATCGCCGCGGTGCCGATCACGTTCGCACGGTGATCCGCGAACGCGAACGCGAACGCGCAGGAAATGCCCCGCCCGATCAGGATGAGACTGCACCTGCCACACAGCCCGATGGGCTCGCCATAGCCCTCGCCTTTGCCGCGCTGCCCGCTGACCAAAGGCTCGCCGCACACCTGCACTTTGCCGAAGGGCTGACCCTCGCCGAAATCGCCGAGGTCCAGCAGATCCCCGAAGGCACGGCCAAGAGCCGCCTGTTCCATGCTCGCCGCAAATTGAAAGCGGCACTGTCACCACTTGATGAAGGAGACACTCCATGACCAACCATGATGACCGCATCGCCGCTGCTTTGAGCGACGACGATCACGCTTTCCTTGCCAGCCTTGATGCCGACCGAGGCATGTTCCAGCAGCTGGGCGATTCCATGAACGGGCCGCTTGCTTGGTGGGCGCGGTTTGCGATGGTGTTTGCCTTCGTGATCGGGATTGGCCTTGCGTATTGCTTCTTTCGCGCTGTCACTGCCGAAAGCACCGATGCCATTTTGGGCTGGGGCCTTACCACCATTGGCCTATTGATCATGCAAGGCTTCCTGAAGGAATGGATGTTCGCCCGCATGACCATGCTGACCCTGCTTGGCGAATTGAAGCGGTTGCAGGTGCAGGTTGCCCTGCTTGGCGAGGATCGTCCCTAGGGCCTGATCTCAATCGGTGTGCCGTCAGGCACAATCTGCCACAGCTCTTCGATCTCGGAGTTTGACAGGGCAATACAGCCATCGGTCCAGTCGCCGCGCATCCGGCCCATGGGCAACTGGTTAGGCTGACCATGGATGAAGATGTCCCCGCCCGGTGATCGCCCATATTGCGCGGCAAAGGCGCGGTCGCGCGAGTTGGGATAGGAAATCCGCAAGGACAGGTGAAAGCGACTTTGCGGATTGCGGGTGTCGATTGTGTAGAGACCTTCTGGCGTGCGTTCGTCCCCCTGGAAGCGTTTGTGACCCATCGGCGCATCTCCAAATTGCAGCCCGCGATAGGCCTTGATCGGCTGTCCCTTGGCATAAGCGATCAGCAGCCTTTCCGACTTGTCGACGATCAGATAATCGGCCAGCAGCCTTTGCCCTGATCCGGAATCGCGCGGGATCGAACGGCTGGCATAACGCGGCGCATTAGCGGGCGGGAGCGAAGTAGGAAAGCCATCGCCAGACCGGCTCGCCTGATTGCCGGACGTGGCTGCCTGCCCCGCACACCCGGCAAGCGGCACAGCGAGCGCAAGCATCAGCAAAAGGGCGACAAGGCGTTGCATCACCTGCGCTTTTTACGCCGTCACGCCCGGTCCCGCAATTGCGCCTCTTGCCGCATGTCCCATCAAAGGACTCGGTAACCGATCAATCCTCAAACGGATCGCGCATCAGGATCGTGTCGTCGCGTTCCGGGCTGGTCGAGACGAGCGAGACGGGGCATTCGATCAGTTCCTGCACGCGCTGGATATACTTGATCGCATTGGCTGGCAGATCGGCATAGCTGCGCGCCCCGACAGTGCTCTGGCTCCAGCCTTCCATTTCCTCGTAAATCGGTTCAACCGCAGCCTGATCGGCGGCGTGGCTGGGCAGGTAGTCATAGACATTGCCGTTGAGCCGGTAGCCGGTGCAGATCTTCACCTTGTCGAGCCCGTCGAGAACATCGATTTTAGTCAGCGCGATGCCGGTCACGCCTGACACCGCGCAGGTCTGACGCACGAGAACCGCATCAAACCATCCCACGCGCCGCTGACGCCCGGTGACGGTGCCGAATTCATGCCCGCGCTCACCAATGCCCTGCCCCACTTCATCATCAAGCTCGGTCGGGAACGGGCCGCTGCCAACGCGCGTGGTGTAAGCCTTGACGATACCCAGCACAAAGCCGGTGGCATTGGGTCCAAGGCCGCTGCCGCTCGCCGCTGTACCGCTCACCGTGTTCGAGCTGGTGACAAAGGGATAAGTGCCGTGATCGACATCAAGCAGCACGCCCTGCGCGCCTTCGAACAGGATCTTTGCCCCTGCCTTGCGCACTTTCTTCAAACGCTTCCACACCGGCTGCGCAAACCGCAGCACGAAGGGGGCAACATCGCGCAATTCATCGAGCAGCGCCTCACGGTCAACCGGCGGCTGATCAAAGCCAGCGCGCAAGGCATCGTGATGCGCGCAAAGCCGATCAAGCTGCGGCTCAAGACTGTCGAGATGCGCAAGGTCGCACACGCGGATCGCGCGGCGGCCAACCTTGTCTTCGTATGCAGGGCCAATGCCGCGACCGGTCGTCCCGATCTTGCCCTTGCCCGCCGCGGTTTCGCGCAGGCCATCCAGATCACGGTGAAGCGGCAGGATCAGCGGGCAATTGTCGGCAACCGCGAGATTGTCATCGGTGATCGACACACCCTGACTTTCAAGCTTCTCCACCTCATCGCGCAGCGCCCACGGATCAAGCACAACGCCATTGCCGATCATGCTCATCGTGCCAGAGACAATGCCAGAGGGCAGCAGCGAGAGTTTGTAGGTCGTCCCGTCGATCACCAGCGTATGGCCGGCATTGTGCCCGCCCTGAAAGCGCACCACGGCATCGGCACGGCTGGCGAGCCAGTCGACAATCTTGCCCTTGCCTTCATCGCCCCACTGGGCGCCGATCACGGTAACATTAGCCATCTTCAGGAACTTTCAAACGAACACACAAACCGCGCGGGACTAGGGACTTGGGCAAGCAAGGGCAAGGGGGCTGAGACATGGACCGCACAAGCCCCGGAATTAAAAACTTCGTATTCTTGGCAAGATGTTGAATTTAATGAGAAACCCTTGAGATCGCGCGCGCAATGTGTGACCTTTCAATTTCGCCGGTTCAAGGCAGGTTTTGGCCCGCGCGCCATTGCCCGGGCAATCGATGCGCAAACATGCCTTATCTTCCAACCCGTAGGAAAGCCCGCAGGGTCTAAAAGCGGGTGCAGGCGCCAGCAAAGGCGCAGGCGCGGCTCTGGCCTATTCAATCACCACGCTGGTGGCCTCGCATACATTGACGCCGGTCACTTCGACAGAGCGATCGCTTTGCGTGACTGCGCGAAAGTCAAACAGGCACGCGCTTGACCCGTCGAACACATCAACAGTCCATTGCTGGCCGCGCGACAGCGCATAATACGAAGAAAGCCGGTCATCGCCCCAATCAAGCGTTGCCGAATTGCTCCAGAACAAGGCGCTCACATCTTCGCCGGTTTCGTTGACGATCGCGATCCGGCGGTCCTCTCCATCGGGGCTGCCGCCTGTTGCCATGCGGCCCACGACCGATCCGGGAGGCGCAATGTCAGACTTTACCCCGCTTGGAATGCCGCCCGCACCGGGGCGAATGGCCGGTGCACTCTCGCCGCCAAAATCCACCGTGAGCATGTTGTTCGCATCGCCAATATTGCTGACAGCCAATTGATAATCGGCACAGCCGCTGCCGGGATCGAGCGTAAACTCCGTCGCATCGGTCAGGTCATAATTGGAATGAACCGACCCGCCCCCGGCATCAGTGACGTCGAAATCCAGATCGGTTTCACCTTCGCCGCGCGCGCGCACTTTGGTAACCGCACACACACGCAGCGCCACTTTGGTCGCGCCATTGGCATTGACCCGGTACTCACCCGGACCCAGCGATGCCGCGCGGGTTGCAGGATCAATCAGCGCGACGGTGAAGACGTTGAAGACTTCGCCCAGATTGCTGACCTCAAGCCCGAATGTCTCGCACTCCTCGCTTGGGCTGAGCGTCGTAAAGGTCACATCGGACAGGTCATCATCGCTATGGACAACATCGCCTGCGGCATCCTTGACCGTGAAATCGAGATCGGTGTCGCCATCGCCGCGCACTTCGAGCCGCGTGGCCCCGCATACCGGCAGGTTGACCTTCAGCAGCGCGTTTGCATCAGCGCGGTATTCACCCTCGCCGCTGCTTTCAGCGGTGCTGCTTGACCGGATAACGCCTGAGGCGAACGACACATCGGCAAGGCTGGTGCTGGGCTGCGTGCCTTCATACGCCATGTCAGCCACGCCTTCAGGCTCCACCACCAGCATCACAGCATTGTAGACCTCGCCGAGATTGGCGATGTCGATCTCGAACTCTTCGCAATCCGACAGCAGCCCTTCGAGCTGTGCGCTTGTCACATCGCTTTCATCGGCATTTTCGTGCACCACCGCGCCATCGGAATTGCGGATGACGAAGTCGAGATCGGTGTCGCCATCGCCGCGCGCGCTGACCAATGCCGAAGTGCCGCAGGCCTTGAACGTGACAGTCTGCGTCTCGTTTGCCTGGATGATGTATTTCTGGACCCGTGTGGAACTGGCGATGACCGGTTCAAGCACCACGGTGAAGCTGTTGTCATCCTCACCCAGATTGTTGACCGCCAGCGCAAAGGTTTCGCACGCCTCGCCCTGTTTCGCGATCACCACCGACAGATAATCGTCGATCCCGGTGTCCTGATGGACGGTTTCGCCAGCGCCATTGGTGACATTAAAATCGAGATCAGTGCCGCTTTCGCCGCGCACTGCGAGCTGGCTTTCGGCCGAGCAAATCTCAAGATTGATTGTGACCTGGCTTTCGCCTTCGATCTCATACCGATCCACTGCCGCATGCGCGCTGGTGCCGGAAAGGGCTGCAAGGGCAGCACCGGCGAGAAGGGAAGCGCGCGAAAGCGAGGGGATGCGGATCATAGGCGTCCTTTGAACGAGCGAAGATTCGCAAGACTATAGGCTTTTGGACGTGAATGACAGCTTGATCACGGCCCGGGGTGATTGCTTGGTGCGAATGCGTGGTGCGAATGCGTGGTTCAAATACGGGGGCGCGCTGTCGAGGCGACAAACGCCCCGCTTACTGCGCGCTGCGGCTAAAGCGCGCTGAGTTCGCCGCCTTTGAGCACATGCGTGCAGCCGAGCGCGCGCGGGTCTTCGTCATCGGACAATTGGCCAACGAACCGGTGTCCCTGATCGCGGGCGACCTTGGCCACATCGGGATCGTGGTCAATCGCGAGGTAAATCACCCAATGTTTGAACACCGGGTCAGGCGCAGCCGCAGCCAGCCGGTCGACATAAAGGGTAAAGCCCGAGGCGACTTCTCCGCTGCCTCCGATCCGGTAAGTGCCCCCGCGCCCGGCCGCGCCGCGCACGCCGTCAGCATAAAGCGTAAAGCCGAACCAGCTTTGATATTCAAATCCGTGCCGCTCGGTTGGGTCAAGCGTGATGCGAGCGCGCCCCTTGACCCGCGCAGCGATGGCTTCGAGCCCGTCGAGCCGCGAGGCAAGCACGCCTGCTTTGTCAAAGGCGCGCAATTTGGCGAGCGCTTCAGCGAATTCGCCGGTGGCATAGAGCAGCGGCAGATACTCCGCACCGCCCGCCTGCTTCAGCCCGCCGGCATCCTTGGTATCAAGCTCGCGCCGGATCGCCTCGATCTGGTCAGGATCAAGCCCCGTGTCGCCTGTTGCCAGCGTGTCAATCAAATCGGGCATGGTGAAATCGACCGAAATCCCGGTGAGCCCCGCTTCACGCAGCGCCTCAACCGCGAGCGCCACGGTCTCACCCGCGGCATTGGCGCTATCCGTCCCGATCAGCTCACCGCCCAATTGCAGGCGCGATCGCGCCGGGTCGAGCTGGCTCGCCTCGATCAGCGCTGTGTCGCCGCAATAGGCCAGCCGCAGCGGTCGCGGTGCATGTTTGAGCAAGGTCGCCGCGATCCGCCCGATCTGCGGGGTGATGTCTGACCGCAGCGCCAGCGTGCGCAGGCTGACCGGATCGGTCACCCGGAAACAGCGCTTTGTCTGCGCGCCGGGCATCCGGCTTGCAAGCGAGCTTTCAAACTCGAGCAGCGGGGGCCGCACGCGCTCATAGCCATGCGATTCCAGCGTATCGAGACAAGCGCGCATCGCAGCGGTGATCCGCGCGGCCAATTGCGGCAGGCGGTCTTCAAGTCCAATCGGAAGCAGGTCGGTTGAATCGGTCATTATGCGCGCGTCCCTACTCAAATCGCCACCCAAGCGAAAGCAGGGATGGCGATTGAGCAAAGCATTGGAAAGTTCAGATGATCAGAAGCTGAGGCCCATGACCAGCTTTACGCCTTCAAGCTTTTCCGCTTCGGCGAGAACATCTGTCGGAACCGCATCATCAAGGCTGAGCAGCAGAACCGCTTCGCCGCCGGCATCGCGGCGACCCAGATTGAACGTGCCGATATTGATATCGTGGCTGCCCAGCAGCGTCCCGATCCGGCCAATAAAGCCGGGCTTATCGTCATTAACGACATACAGCATGTGGCCATCAAGGTCCGCCTCGATCCCGATGCCGAAAATCTCGACCAGACGCGGCGCATCCTTGCCGAACAAGGTGCCTGCAACAGAGCGCGTGCCCTGATCGGTTTCAACCGAAACGCGGATCAGCGTGTTGAACGCGCCTTCGCGGGTCTGGCGCACTTCGGACACTTCAAGCCCGCGCTCTTTTGCAAGATAAGGCGCGTTGACCATGTTCACCGTGTCCGAATAGCGGCGCATGAAACCCGCGAGCACAGCGCCGGTGATCGGCTTGCCGTTGAGTTCCGCAGCAGCGCCTTCACGCTCGATACTGATCTTGGTGAGGTTGCCATGTGCAAGCTGCCCGACAAGGCTACCGAGCTTTTCAGCCAGCGCCATATAGGGTTTGAGCTTGGGCGCTTCTTCGGCGGAAAGCGATGGCATGTTGAGCGCATTGGTCACGCCGCCATTGACGAGATAGTCGCTCATCTGTTCGGCCACTTGCAGCGCGACATTGACCTGCGCTTCGGTGGTCGATGCGCCAAGGTGCGGGGTGCAGATGAAATTGGGCGCGCCAAACAGCGGGTTTTCCTTCGCCGGTTCTTCAGCGAACACGTCCAGCGCTGCGCCTGCGACCTGACCGCTTTCAAGGCAATCCTTCAGCGCCGCCTCATCGATCAACCCGCCGCGTGCGCAGTTCACGATGCGGATGCCGGGCTTGGCATTTTCAAGCCGTTCACGACTGAGGATGTTGCGCGTCTCATCGGTGAGCGGGGTGTGCAGGCTCACAAAGTCAGCGCGCGACAAAAGGCCATCGAGATCAACCTTCTCAATGCCCAGCTCAACCGCGCGATCTTCGGTGAGGAAGGGATCGTAAGCGATAACCTTCATCTTGAGGCCGAGCGCGCGGGCAGCTACGATCGATCCGATATTTCCGGCCCCGATCAGGCCCAGCGTCTTGCCGGTCACCTCAACGCCCATGAAGTCCTTTTTCGGCCATTCACCGTTTTGCGTACGGGTGTTGGCAGCCGGGATCATGCGGGCAAGCGCCATCGTCATCGCGATCGCGTGTTCAGCGGTGGTGATCGAGTTGCCGAACGGGGTGTTCATCACAACCACGCCCTTGCCGCTGGCATAGGGGATATCGACGTTGTCGACGCCGATACCCGCGCGGCCAATGACCCTAAGGTTGGTCGCCGCATCGAGAATGTCCGGCGTCACCTTGGTAGAGGAACGGATCGCCAGACCGTGATATTCGCCGATCCGCGCTTTCAGCTCTTCGGGGCTTTCGCCGGTGATCACGTCGACCTCGCAGCCGCGCTCTTCAAAAATGCGCGCTGCATTGGGGTCCATCTTGTCGGAAATGAGTACTTTGGGTTTGCTCATGGGGATTTCCTTGCGAGGCCGCGGCAATGCGCGCGGGCCCGATTGGTTTGGGAAGGAGGGAGGCGGCGGCGACCCTCAGCCAAGGGCCGCCAGCCGATCAGCCGTTCTTGACGCTTTCGTAGGCCCATTCGATCCAGGGCAGGAGGCGTTCGATATCCTCCGTCTCAAGCGTGCCGCCACACCAGATGCGCAGGGATGGCGGCGCGTCGCGATAGCCGTTGAAGTCATAACCGACATGACGCTCTTCCAGCATCTTGACGATTTTTTTGGGCACTGCGGCCTGATCTTCAGGTGACAGGCTTTCATACCAGTCGCCCTGGAACACAAAGCACACGCCGGTATTGGTGCGCTTGGCCGGATCAGCCACCATGTTGCGCAGCCACGGCTTGGCCTCAACCCAGTCCTTGACGATTTTCGAGTTCGCATCCGCGCGCTCAAACAGGGCCTGACGACCACCGATTGACTTCGCCCATTCAAGCGCAGCGATGTAATCTTCGGTCGCGAGCAGCGACGGCGTGTTGATCGTGGCGCCTTCGAAAATGCCGCGATTGATCTTGTCGCCTTTCTTGAGGCGAAACAGCTTGGGAAGCGGCCATTCAGGATCATAGCTTTCGATCCGCTCAACCGCCTTGGGGCTAAGGATCAGCATGCCGTGCTGGGCTTCGGAGCCCATCACTTTCTGCCAGCTATAGGTCGTGGCATCGAGCTTGGGCCAGTCCATTTCCTGAGCGAAAATGGCGCTGGTCGCATCGTTGATCGTCACACCTTCGCGGCCCTCTTCGAGCCAATCGGTGTCAGGGATCATCGCGCCAGAGGTCGTGCCGTTCCAGGTGAACACCACGTCGTTGCGCTGCGGGACAGTGGTGAGATCGGGAATCTCGCCATAATCAGCCGATAGCGTTTGCAGATTGGGCAGCTTCAGCTGCTTGACCGCATCCTGGATCCAGACATTGCCAAAGCTTTCCCACGCAGCGACCGTTGCCGGGCGCGAGGGATCGAGCATGGTCCACATCGCCGCTTCGAGAGCACCGGTGTCGGATGCTGGCATGATGCCAACGAGATAATCGTCAGGGATGCCGAGCAATTCCCGGCTCAGGTCGATCGCATATTTCAAGCGACCTTTCGCATACGCCGAGCGATGCGAGCGACCGAGCGAATCGGTTTTCAACTTGTCGAGGGACCAGCCTGGGAACTTTACCGTAGGACCGGAAGAAAATTGGGGGCGCTCAGGTTTGAGCGGTGGCTCGTGCAAGAGCCCACGTGCGTAGTCAGTCATGTATTCTCTCCTTGCAGAGAGCTCGCGCGGCGTTGGGACCGCGTGGCCCG
>CAYUCZ010000054.1:0-16224 GCA_964443505.1 uncultured Porphyrobacter sp.
GAAAACCATCGGCATCATCGGCGGGATGAGCTGGGAAAGCTCGGCGCAATATTACGCCATCATCAACCGCGCGGTGCGCGACCGGCTTGGCCCTGCACACTCCGCCAAGATCCTGATGCACAGTCTCGACTTTGGTCCCATCGCCCAATTGCAAGCGTCGGGCGATTGGGACAGCCTGGCTGAGATGATGGTCGAAAGCGCTGAGGCGCTAGAGGCGGGCGGGGCGGACTGCGTGCTTATCGCGACCAACACCATGCACAAGCTTGCCGATGAAATTGAAGATGCCTGCGATCTGCCGCTCATCCACATTGCCGACAGCGCAGCGGATGCCGTCTGCGAGGCGGGGGTCACACGGGTCGCTCTGCTGGGCACCGCCTTCACGATGGAGCAGCCATTCTACAAGCAGCGCCTTGAGGAGTATCACGGGCTCGATGTGATCGTGCCTGACGCGGATGACCGCGCTGAGGTGCACCGGATCATTTATGAAGAGCTGATTGCGGGCGAGGTGCTGGACACATCGCGCGATGCCTATCGCGAAATCATCGCCCGGCAGGTTGAGGCCGGCGCGCAAGGCGTTATTCTGGGCTGCACCGAAATCATGCTGCTGATCAGCCAATCCGACAGCGAAGTGCCAATCTTCGACACCACACAGCTGCACGCAATGGCAGCGGTCGACTTTGCTTTGATTCGTTAGCAATCACCAAAACAGCGGCTCAGCCGCCGCCCGGCCGACCCCAGCGGGCGCAGCTTTGCTGCGTGTCTAGCGAGGATGGGCGAGCGTAACCACTAGGTCCCAAAATCAAGAACCCCGCCCGGCAGTGGAGGACTGCCGGACGGGGCGGTTGATGGCGCTGTCCCCGGTTGGGAGGGGGGATCGATGGGGCAGCGCCAGCTGTGAAACGGGTGAAGGTTTACGCGGGCAGGAACACTCCGTCAGTCACGTGAATGATGCCGTTCGAGGTGCGCACATTTGCGCTGGTCACCGCGGTTGAGCGGCCCTTGGCATCGGTGATGATGATCGTGTCGCCAGCAAGGCGGGCGGTCAGCTTGCCGCCGGAAACGGTCGTGATCGTGGCTTCGCCGCGGTGGCGCTCAATCAGGTTGACGAGCTGGCCCGACGTCACACGGCCCGGGACAACGTGATAGGTCAGGATGTCGGTGAGAGTGCCCTTGTTCTCAGGCCGCACCAGCGTTTCAACCGTGCCATCAGGCAGCTTTGCAAAGGCGGTGTCGGTCGGCGCGAAAACGGTGAGATCGGTTGACCCTGACAAGGTCTCGACCAGGTCTGCTGCCTGCACAGCAGCGACAAGCGTGTTGTGTACGCCGGTGCTGACTGCGGTTTCAACGAGGTTGGGCGATTGCTGAGCGCTGGCGCGGCTTGGGTGCGCGGTGGCCGGTGCGGTCGCGATGGCGGTAAGGCCAGTGGTTGCAGCAACAGCGGCAAGCGCGAAGTTACGGAAGGTCTTGGCAGTGACAGTCATGGTTATCTCCTTGTCCGCAAGCCCTCCCGGTCTTGCATGGAGATTTACGCAAGCACTCTTGCAGCGGATGCGCGGATCGAAAGTTTTTTGAAATTTTGCTGATCAGATGCCGCTGTGAAGCGACCAGATGCTCCGCAAAGCTATCAGGTTTCAGACCTGCGAGAAGTTGCCAGATGCAACCACGGGGCCTGCGTCCACGCCTTCAGGCTTGCCGCCAATCGGCTCACGCGTGAGCACAAGTCCAACGCCATTGCCAAGATTGCTGACAATGTCGGCTGGCACTTCCATGCTGCGCACTTCGCCCGGCTCCACAACGCCCAAAGATTGCAGCTCGCTGCCATCGGCAGGGACCAGCCACAGCTCGTGATCGTGCACGCCGTCTGCGGTCAGGCCGATTGCGCCCACAAGCATGGTGTCGGTGTCGGGAATGTAAGTGACATCAAGCCGCAAACCGGTTTCGCCAATCGGGACCTGAGCGACAAGCGGGCTGGCTGATGCGAATTGCGGCGCATCGGTCGCGCCGGGCGCTGGCGCAGGGCCGCTGCCGGGGGTGAAGATCGCAACCGCAGCCAGCGCGGCGGCTGCGGCAGAGGCAAAACCTGTCGCCCACTGCCATCGGCGCAGGCGCGTATTGAGCTCAACAACATTGCCCGATGCACTATCATCATTGGCAGCGAGAGCGCGGGAGCCTGCTTGCGCGTTCACATGAGCGGAAATCCGCTCCCAAACTTCACGGCTGGGCTCTGCGCCCTTCACCTCGTCGGTTAGCGGGGCAAACCAATTGTCCCACCACACCTTGCGCCAGGCAAAGCCTTCATCGGTTGCCAGTCGGCCCTTGGCCTCTAACAATTCTTCGCCTTCAAGCAGGCCGAGCGAAAGCTCAGCTGCACTCAGCGCGTTGCTGCGCCTTACGTCTTCGGGCGTGTTATCGTCCGGTGTTTCGTCCATGTCCTGATCCCCGGGACCGCTCATTCGCTTGCCTCCAGACATGCCCGCAGGCGCTGAAGTCCCCGCCTGATCCAGCTCTTCATCGTGCCAAGCGGCACATCGGCACGCTCGGCCAGTTCGGCATAGGTAAAGCCGTCGAAGAAGGCGCTTCGGATATGCGTTGCGGTGCGTTCGTCCAGCGCACCAAGGCAGGTGTGGATTTGCGCCGATTGTTCGGCATCAATCATCAGGCTGTCAGCCAGCGGAGCCTCATCAGGCAGAGGCGCTGCCTCTTCCACCGGCACAGCGCCGCCGCGCACTTTGCCCGTGCGCAGCCGGTCAATCGCGCGGTTGCGGGCAAAGGTTGCCAGCCACGAGATAGGGCTCGCCCGCGATGGGTCGTAGCTTGAGGCGCGCTGCCAAAGATTGATGTAGACGTCTTGCAAGGCGTCCTCGGCTTCCTTTCTGTCGCCCAAGATACGCAAGCAAATGCCAAACAGTTTCACGCGGGTGGCGTCATAGATCAGTTCAAGCGCCTTCTGATCGCCGTCTGCAAGGCGGACCATGGCCTCGCGCAGGCGCTCTCGCGCAGCGTTTGCCGCGTCTTTCGCAGGAGGAGCCGAACCGCCGTCAGCCATCAATTCGCAGCCTCGGCCTGTGCGTTTGCAGGCTCTTCACAGCCATCATCGCAGCGATCGCTTTCCACCTGAATCGTAACGTGTCCGATGCCAAAGCGTTCCTCCAGCGAATCCGATACCGATTTGAGGAAGGCATCGCTGCTCAACATCCCGGGCATAACGAGATGCGCGGTCAGCGCGGTCTCTGTCGTCGACATCGGCCAGATGTGCAGATCGTGTACGTGTTCCACCCCGTCCATGCCCGCCAAATGCGCGCGCACTTCGCCAAGGTCAATCCTTGCAGGAACTGCAAGTAAACTGAGGAGGATGGAGTCCTTGGCAAGTCCCCATGTGCCCCAGGCGATCATCCCGACAATTGCAAAACTGACAAGCGGGTCGATCCACCACAAGCCGCTCAGAACGATCGCAAGGCCGGCCACCACCACGCCCAGTGACACAAGCGCATCAGCGGCCATGTGCAGATAGGCGCCTCTGATATTAAGGTCCTCCTGTCCGCGCAGGAACAGCGCAGCGGTGCCCGCATTGATAAGAATGCCGATGCCCGCGACCACCATCATCACCGTGCCTTGCGGCTCGGTGGGATCGAACAGGCGGTGGATTGTTTCAAACAGGATCGCCCCGATCGCAACCGCCAGCAACAACGCATTGGCAAGCGCTGCAAGGATGGTGGAGCTTTTGTATCCGTAGGTAAAGCGGTCGGTTGGCGCGCGCTTGGCTGCGATGCTGGCAGCCCAGGCGAGCAGCAGTGCGAGCACGTCAGACAGGTTGTGCCCCGCATCAGCAACCAGCGCCATCGATCCATAGGCAAAGCCAAAGACAGCCTCGATGATGACAAAGCCGGTGTTGAGAATGATCGCGAGCTTGAAAGCGTTGCCAAAATCCTGCGGCGCATGATGATGCCCGTGGCGATCATGCAGCCCGTGGCAATCCGGATCGGCGGAACCGATGTGCGCGTGGGCGTGGTGATGAGAGTGTGTGTGCGCCATTTCGCTTACTGATAGACGCAGTCGTCGAGCCCGTCACCTTTGACGATCCCGATGCGCCGTTCGATTGAATTGCCATGGCGGGCGAGCCAGCCGGTCGGATTGCGCACCGCTCTGGTCTTGGGCTTGGGCAGGGCAGCGGCCATGCGGCTTGCCTCGTCTGCGCTCAGCCGCGCGGCGGAATGATCGAAATACCGCTGTGCCCCGGCTTCGGCTCCATAGGTTCCAATGCCGGTTTCCGCGACGTTGAGGTACACTTCCATGATGCGCCGCTTGCCCCACACGGCCTCGATCCAGAAGGTGAACCAGGCTTCCACCCCTTTGCGGAAATAGCCGCCGCCTTGCCACAAGAAGACATTCTTCGCGGTTTGCTGGCTGATGGTGGAACCGCCCCTGATCCGCCCGCCTTTGGCGTTTTCGCGTGCGGCCTGTTCGATGGCTTCGGTGTCAAAGCCAAAATGTTCGCAGAACTTGGAATCCTCTGACGCGATCACCGCGGCGACAAGGTTGGGATCGATATTGTCGAGGCTTTCCCAATCCTTGGTGATGCCGTTTTCATCCATCAGCATGGTCGCGGTGACAGGCACGGGCACCCATTTGTACGCGATCACAAGCAGCAGGCTGAGCCCGATGAACCACAGGATGATCTGCGCAAACAGGCGCGCGATACGCATGGGGATGGAGCGGAGCATAATCAGACGAATTAGGATGCAGAGCGACGCTTGGCTAGTTGTAGCGCGCCTCGACCTTTTCGACTTGTTTGCCGGCTGCCACCGTCTCGCAGCTTGCCTTGAGATCAGCCAGATATTGGTCGATCACCTCAGCATGCTTTGGCGAAAGCATCAGGTGCAGGCTGGGCGGGTCAATCGTGATCGATGTGAACCAGCCCTTGCGGTACATCTCGGAATAGACGGCAAAGCTGTCGTGATCGGGATGGCGAAAGGCGATCAGGCCAAGCATGGGATTGCCCAGCACTTCGAAGCCGAGCCGTTTGAGACCCGCCTCGGCCCGTTCGCGGGTCTCGCACACAAGGCCCTGTTTCTCGCGGTAGCCATCAACGCCCAGCACGTTCATCACCGCCCAGGCTGCTGAAATCGCGCCGCCCGGACGCGTCCCTGCCAGCGTTGGTGTCTTCATCGGCGCGCCGTTCCAATTGCTCGCATCAAACGGCATGAATTCATACAATTGCTTGGACCGAAACAGCACTGTCGAGGCGCCCTTGGCGGCATAGCCATACTTGTGCAGGTCCGCGCTGATCGACTGGACGCCTGCGACTTCGAAATCGAACGGGGGCACGGGCACGCCGTTCATGCGGGCGAACGGCGCGAAATAACCGCCGACACAGGCATCAGTGTGAAGCCACACGCCCTTTGCCTGTGCCACCGCTCCAAGCTGTTCAATCGGGTCGATAATGCCATGCGGGAAATTGGGAGCAGAGCCGACCATCATGACCGTGCCTTCGTCGCAGGCGTCACCCATCGCCGCAGGATCGGCTTCGTAGCTGCCATCGGTTTTGAGCGGTATGCGGCGCACCTCGATATCCATAAGATGCGCTGCTTTATCGAAGGCAGGGTGCGCTGATTGGGGCAGCACTACGTTGGCGCGGCCAGACAGGCCTTTCTGGCTGCGCGCATAATCGCGAGCGGTCTTCATCGCCATGGTGATGCTGTCAGTGCCGCCTGATGTCATCGCGCCGGTTGCGTCTTGCGGCCCGTGAAGAACCGAAAGCGCCATTTCGATCACTTCGCGCTCCATCTGCGCGAGCGAGGGGAAGGCGAGCGGACCAAGCCCGTTTTCCGACATGTAATGGGTATAGGCTTCGTGCTGGACCTGAGAGATTTCTGGCCCTGCGTTAAAGACATAGACAGCGGTCTTGCCATCGCGCCACTTGGCATCGCCCTGGCCTCTCGCTTTCAGTTCCTCGCAAACCTCATCCCAGCTTTTGCCGGATTTCGGCATCTCCATCCGCTCTCTCCCATAAAGCGTGTGTTTCGCCTTTGAGTGTCATATCGCAAGGTGGAACTCAAACGCGAACATTTGCGCTGAAAAGGCGCTCGCGGGGGCTCGTCGCTTGCGCCCCGGGTCAAGCCATGCTTGTCTGCGCGCAACAGATTGGGGAGTTTACACATGTTCTGGAACCGCAACTCGGCCACCGCAGCGATCGCACTGGCATTGGCAAGCGCGCCTGTCGCAGCGCTGGCAGACGATCATGGCGCATCGAACGGCGTCGATCACGAAGCCCTCGCCGCAGAGATCGAGGCGGATTTCGACAATTACCTCGCTCCGCTATTTGTCCATTTCCACCGCAACCCCGAACTCTCATTCCTTGAGAATGAAACCGCTGCGCGCATGGCCTTGGAACTGCGCGCCGCCGGTGTCGAGGTGACGGAGAATGTTGGCGGCACCGGCGTTGTCGGGATGCTTGAGAATGGTGAGGGCCCGCTGATCCTGATCCGCGCTGATATGGACGGATTGCCGGTGCTGGAGAAATCGGGCCTCGATTATGCGTCGACATCGCGCCAGGTTGGCCTTGATGGGCAATCCTATCCGGTGATGCATGCCTGCGGCCATGACGTGCACATCACCTCATTGATCGGCACCGCGCGCAAGCTGGTGGAGATGAAGGACAAATGGTCGGGCACGATCATGTTCATCGTCCAACCCGCTGAAGAACGTGTTGGCGGAGCGAAAGCGATGCTGGCGGATGGCCTTTATGAACGCTTTGGCACGCCTGATTATGCGCTCGCCTTCCACGTCGCCTCTGTCCTGCCCACCGGCAAGGTGTCAGCGGCCGAAGGCATCCAATATTCAAGCGCCGATAGCGTCGATATCCGGGTTCCCGGGATCGGCGCGCACGGGGCAAGCCCGCATGCTGGCAGGGACCCTGTCTATATCGCCTCGCAGATCGTCACCGCGATGCAATCGATCGTCAGCCGCGAGGTTCAGCCGCTATCGCCAGCGGTGATCACGGTCGGTTCCTTCCATGCAGGATCAAAGCACAACATCATCTCTGATCTTGCCGAGCTTCAGCTTACCGTTCGCGCCAATGATGAAAGGGTGCGCGAACAGCTGCTGGCCGCGATTGAACGCATCGCTGTCAATATCGGCAAGGCGCATGGCCTGCCCGATGATATGCCGGTTCAGGTGACCGTGAGCGAAGGGACGCCTGTTACCTATAACGATCCCGAACTCGCGCGGCGTTTGAACGGTGTGATCCGGCGCGATCTGGGCGATGACTATTTCATCCCCTTCCAGCAGCAAGGCATGGGAGCGGAAGATTTCTCCTATTTCGTGGCCGAAGATCTGGGCGTGCCGGGATATTACTTTGCGGTTGGCGGCACCCCGCAGGAAGCGTTTGACGAAGCAGCCAATGGCGGGCCGCCTGTGCCGACCCATCACTCACCGTTGTTCAAGGTTGCCCCGCGGCCCAGCGTCACTTTGGGAACGCGTGCGATGATCGCAGCGGTGCTGGACCTCGCGCCCGCGCAATAAGGCATGACCGGCCTGCCTCTTGGCTAAGCCTCGGTTTGCTCTGCACCCATCTCCTCTGCCCACGCGATACGTCGCAGCGGGCCGGGCGTATGCGTGCCGAACGGCCAGCAGGTGGTAAGCGCAATCGTGCCGCGCGCGCGGGAGAGGGGATAGGCAAATTCGTCCCAGCGCACTGTCTCCAGATGCGTGACCCGGTAGTGCGTGGTGGTGCCGTCGATGCGTTCGAATGTGATCTGATCGCCGGGTGCAAGGTCGCGCACAAACGCGAAATGCGTATCGCGGTGCGCGGCAAGGACCGTGATCCCGCCTGATGGATTGTCGATCAGCGATGTGGGGCCAAATGCCATCGCCTCGCCCGAACCGCCTGACAGGACAATCTCGCTTGCGCCAAGGCGCGGGACGCTGACCCTTGCGACCGGAGCGGTGTCAGCCCAGCTCCACGGTTTGACCGGCGTGCCTTGCGCAACGCTGTGATCAAACGCCCGCGTCAACAGCACCTGCGCAATCTCGGCCTTGACGGGGATGTAGAGCGCCTTTGCAGTCAGGATCGCGCCGCTCAACAACAGCGCCGCGATCAACAACCGGGGAAGAGCGCGCCAGATCTCTCCCTTCAGGCGGGCGCGCTCTTCGGGTTTGGCAGGGGTGGGAGCAGCCGACATCAGGCGACCTGCCGGAGGCTTTGCAGGGTGGGGCCCTGAGCCTGCCGCTCCCTCTTCCACCACACAGCGCCAACCATGCCTGCCAGGAGGAGCAGGAGGCCAAGGGCGAGGGTGAGAAGATATCCGGTGGATGTGTTCGGCAGTTCGAGCCGCTGGCGTTCCTCTTCGCTGTTTGCATCAGCCAGAGCCTGCCAATCTGCCGCGCTGGCGACGCGTCCGCCGAACAGGTGATCAAAGTCCCAGCCTGCGGGCAGGAGCAGCGGCAATTCCTCGCGCGTCAGGCTTGCACCTTCGGGACGGCTGGGCGTGTCATCAACCGCGACAAGGCTGGTGCGGCTGGTGACAAGGTGGAAAGCCATACCAAGCTCCTCGATCGACTTGTCGGCGCGTTCATAAGAGGTCTCGCCAGACCAGCGCTCTGCCTCGACTTCCGCGATCCGGCGCGAGGCCCACAGCTTGGCAACCACTGGGCTTTCGCTGCCTTGCGCAAGGTCGATGCTTTGCGACCAGCGTTCGCCCTCGATCATGCCGCTGACCGTCAGCGTGCCCTGAAGATGGCGCGTGCGGCCCAGCAGGACCAGCGGCTCTCCCGCATACAGATCAGGCAGATCGCGCGGGGCAAAGTCGATATTGCCGCCGGATACCGTCGCCTTAAGGTCGGTTGCCACCGGCTGTGAAAGGCGATCGAGCAGACGCTGCATCTGATCCTCTGCCTCTTCGCCAAAGCCGACATGGGTGAAGGTGCCGCGGCCAGCCTCTGCCATGCGGCGCATCAGGTAAGTGTTGGGCGCAGAGCCGATGCCGACCATGAACACCCGGCTTGCTCCGCGATTGCGGTTGATCTCTTCCATCATTTCCGCCTCGTTCGAAAGCGAGCCGTCAGTGAGAAAGATGACCTGGCGCACGCGCTCGTCAGACGCAGTGTTTTGCAGCGCCGCTTCGAGCGCGGGCAGCATTTCGGTCCCGCCCTCCGCCTCAAGCCTGTGCGTGAAGGACTTGGCGATGGCGATATTGTCGTCACTTGCGGCAACCGCGCGGTCGAACAATTGGGTCATCGTGTCATCGAAGCGGATGATGTTGAAGCGGTCCTGAGCGCGCAAGGTTTCGAGCGCATAGAGCAGGCTGCGGCGTGCCGCCGGCATCGAATCGCCTGCCATCGAACCCGAATTGTCGATTACGAAGATCATCTCGCGCGGGGGTGTTTCGCCAACATGATGCAGCGCAGGCGGGGTGATCGTTGCCATCACATAATCGAGCGCGCCGTGGGTCTGCTTGAACAGGCCGAGCGCAGGCGCTTCGCCAGCCGCGCTCCAGCGCAGCTCGAAATCGCGATTGGCAGGCACAGCGCCATCGGCAAGCGTGATTGTGCGGGTCTCGCCCTCTCCTGCCACATTGACCGCGTGATAAGGGCTTGAGATCGCCTCGGCGGTGAAGCCGGGATCAAGGTTGACCGTGATGCTGACAGGGTTGAGGCCGCCGCCTGCGCGCGCTGCCATCTCTGGGTCAGCAGTGGGCGCGATCAGGTCCGCAGACCCGGCGAGCAAGGCAGCGCGGCTCAAGCTGCCCGAAGCATTGGCCGAACCCGCGATATAGCGCGGTCCCACGACCAGCGGCATACGCAGCGAATAATCACCGGCGACTTGCCGTATCGGGGCCTGGAATTCGATCTGGACCAGCACTGTCTCACCCGGACCGACATTGGCGATCGAGTTTCTGAACATGTTCGGCCGGTGCTGCTCGACAAGGCCCGCCTTCTGGCCATTGGCCTTGGCCTCTTCATAGATTTCGCGCGCTTCTTCCTTGGGTTTGATCTGGCCTTCGAAGATGCGGTCGCCGACCACCATTTTGAGCGTGTCGACCGCTCCATCATCGGGGAGCGGATAGAGATAGGTTGCCTCCATCCATTGTTCGGATGTGTTGCGGAAGGCCTGCGTCACGGTGACGCGTGCGGTCTGCCCGGACACATCAGCGGTGATATCGGTGCCCAGCCGCACGGCGGGTATCTCGGTCGCGACCCCGCCGGTGCTGGTGGGCCGCAGGATCAGACCACCTTCCGAGGTCGCAGCGAGGCGGGGACCCGGGGCAGGGCGGGATTGTGAGCGGTTTTCGCTGCTGAGCACGCGGGTGGCGGCATCGCCGGCTGCGTCCATGGCTGCGCCCGCGACCGTCGCATTGCCCGGCCGTGCCGAAAGCGTCGAACTGGCAATCGCCAGCAGCGCGGTCATGCCCATTATGAACATCACAATCAGCGCATCTCGGTCCAGATTCAGGGCAATTCGTCGCATGTAAGCCTCCATTCATCGTCATTCTGTATCTCACTAGCGATGAGCGGTGCCGCCACGCCACGGCCAAGATTGGCCGATTTCCGCCACATGAGCGGACAGGCCGGAGGCAGGCGGCAAGAATGTGAGGATTTGTCCGGATTTGTGCGGGACAAGGGAGGAATGAATGGGGTATGCGAGCTTGATGAGCGACTTTGACAACGCTGAGGTGGCTTTCCGGCTGCGCGAGGAGATCGCCCGGCGCAGGCTTTCGCGCGCGCGGCTCGCGGAAAGCGCGCGGCTGTCTGTCTCGACCCTCGAGAAAGCCTTGTCAGGCCGCCGCCGCTTTACCTTGGCGACGATCGTCCGGCTAGAGGAAGCGCTGGGCGCAAGCCTTCGCGAAGACGCGCCTGCCGAGGCATCCGGCCCGGCGCTCGCCCCTGCCGAGATGGGATCTTACGCGCGCCCGGCGGTGCAATGGATCGAGGGTGATTACCTCACCTTGCGCGCCAGTTTTGGCGAGGAAGGCGCAGTCTATGCCTACCGCACCGAAATCCGCTGGAGCGCGGCCAAGGGGCACCTCGTCTTTGCCGAAAGCGACCGGGTGGATGCGACATTCGAACAGGCCGGCTTTGTCTCCATGCCGCACCTGTCTGGCCACACCTATCTGATGACGTCAGAAGAGGGCCAATACCGCATGATCATGCTCGGCCGCGCTACCCGCGAACAACGGATGTTCGGGCTTCTCTCAACGCTGCAGGTGGGACAGGGCTCGCAATTGGTGCCGGTCTCGTGCCCGGTGGCGCTGGTTCCGATGGATCAGATCGCAGAGCCCGTCTTCGGATTGGTGCGCGAAGGGGATGAGCGGGGCGCAGAGTATCGCAAGGTACTCAATACAGCCCTCGATGGCGATTACTGTCGATTGAGGCAGTGACAGTGAATTTTCTGAGCAAGCTTCAAGGTGATGGACGCGCTCTATTGGTTGTATTGGCCATCGTCTCTTTTCTGATTTTGGGCGTATTGTTCTTCCCTCACGATGCCAAACCTCGAGGAATTGAGAGAAAGACCATTTCCGGAGAGATTGTTGGCGTGATCGAGGAGCCTCGGGAGAACTATTACCAAGGGGAAGTCAGGCTTACAGTTGAAATGCCTATTAGGTTCCTTGAGCAGCAGGATGGCTATCTTTCTGGTCGTTATCTCCCCCAGAACCTTCGGACTGGAGAAGTTCTACCACCAACGGCTCATAGTCATCCTGATGCGATCTTTTTCCGCGTTCGGCGCAGTCCAATTGATCTCGACGATGAGTTTTTCCAACACTGGGAGAGATATTATAGCGTGCCCGCCGAAGGCGAGAGGCACGGCTTGATCTATAGGCCGATCCGCGCAGGTCGCCGGCCGGAATTTCTTCTCAAGCGAGGATACTTCAAGCCAAACACCAGAGGCGACTATTTCCACATAAGTTGCCTCCCGCCGATCGGACCTGGCTCAATTGCGCCGCCAGACAATTGCGGAATGGAATTCCTGTTGGCGCCGACACACTTTGGAGATCGAATGTGGGGCGCTCGAGTTTTCGTGGTGTTCCCGGCAGAGCACTTGGCAGATTGGAAATTGATCGAACAGCGCGCACGCGATCTGTTCGAGAACCGTGTAACTTTGAGCATAATCGAATAGACCGGTCAGAATGAAAAGACCCTCCCTAACACGGGCTAGGGAGGGTCTTGTCTATTAGATTTTCAGCCTGACGCCTTAAGCCACCCCAGGCAGCAGCCGTTCACCCGCGATCCGCTGCATTGCTTTTTGCAGCTTTTCAAAGGCGCGCACTTCGATTTGGCGGATGCGCTCGCGCGATACATCATAGACCTGGGAGAGTTCCTCCAAAGTTTGGGGCTTCTCCGTCAGGCGGCGTTCGGTCAGGATGTGCTGCTCGCGCTCATTGAGGCTATCCATCGCCTCAACCAGCATTTCGTGACGCACTTCGCTTTCCTGGGCATCAGCGACAGTTTCATCCTGAAGCGGACGATCATCGGTCAGCCAGTCCTGCCATTCGCCAGAACCTTCTTCGCCATTGCGCATAGGTGTGTTGAGCGAGCCATCGCCGCCCATCATCATCCGGCGGTTCATATTGACGACTTCCTGCTCCGGCACGCCCAGATCGGTTGCGATCTTGGTCACGTCATCGGGTGACAGGTCGGTGTCGTCATAGGCTTCGAGCTGCTTCTTCATCCGGCGCAGGTTGAAGAACAGCTTTTTCTGAGCCGCAGTGGTGCCCATTTTCACAAGGCTCCACGAACGCAGGATATATTCCTGGATCGAGGCCTTAATCCACCACATCGCGTAAGTCGCAAGGCGGAAGCCGCGATCGGGTTCGAACTTCTTGACGCCCTGCATCAGGCCCACATTGCCTTCGGAAATGAGGTCGCTCACCGGCAGGCCGTAGCCGCGGTAACCCATCGCGATCTTGGCAACGAGGCGCAGGTGCGAGGAAACCAGCTGGCTGGCTGCCTCGGGGTCTTCGTGCTCGGCATAACGCTTGGCGAGCATGTATTCCTGCTCAGCCGTCAGCACGGGATATTTTTTGATCTCCGACAGATAGCGGTTGAGGCTTTGCTCACCACTCAGAGCCGGGACTGTAGATGTCTTGCTCACTTCTTCTCCAACCTTTCTGTGTCGACCGCTCTTCCCGGACCCCTGATGGGCATCCGGTGGTTTGGGCCACGAGGTTACATATAGACCATTTTTGGGCATTTGCCCGCGCGTTTCATCGATTAGAACGACTAAGTTCGTCGATTAGTTCCTGCAGGTCCTCAGTTAAATCCGCGGTAAACCTTAGTTCTTGTCGCAGAATCGGGTGTAGGAAACCCAGTTCCGCCGCATGCAGAGCCTGTCGTGCGAATTTCAGCTGTGACAGCAGGGATTTGAGGGGCTTGGGTGTCCTGCCATAGAGAGGGTCTCCTAATAGAGCATGGCCGATTGACGCACAGTGAACGCGCACCTGATGAGTGCGGCCGGTTTCAAGCCGGCATTCGATCAATGCGGCCGAGTCGAGCCGCTGGAGAACCTTGTAATGGGTAACGGCGTGTTTCCCGCGTGAGGAATTCTTTTCGAGCACGGCCATTTTCTTTCTGTTCGCGTCAGATCGGCCGAGTCGCGCGTCGATTGTGCCTTCACTGGGGCTGGGATGGCCCCCGCACACCGCGAGATAGCGCCGGTGAACCGAATGAGCGGCAAATTGCGCGGCTAACCCTTCGTGCGCGGCATCGGATTTCGCGGCCACCAACAGGCCCGACGTGTCCTTGTCGATCCGGTGGACGATGCCGGGCCGCGCGACGCCGCCAATCCCGCTTAGCGAGCCGCCGCAATGGTGCAGCAGCGCATTGACCAGCGTGCCATCGGGATTGCCCGCCGCCGGATGCACCACCATGCCAGCAGGCTTGTTAACGACGATGAGGTGTTCATCCTCATAGCTCACATCAAGCGGGATATCCTGTGGCTGCGCTTTTGGTTCGGCGGCTTCGGGCACAGTGATGCGGAAGCCGGCCCCTTCAGCGACTTTTGCGCTGGGACTAGTGGCCAGCGCCCCGTCAATTTCGACCCGGCCTTCGCCGATCAGCGCCTGAATGCGCGCGCGCGAAAGCTGTGTCGCCTCAGCCAGAGCCTTGTCGAGGCGGGCGGGGGCAGCAATCGTGCCTGAGATGACTTCCACACCGGACATGGCTAAGCCCATGGGCGATGGCTATCGAAGTGACAAGCTCTGCCCTTGCCGCCATGCGGGCTGCGGCGGCTGCGGCTTATCCCGAGGAGGCATGCGGTATCTTGCTGGGTGAGGGGGCAAGAGTAGAGGCGCTGCAACCGGCCGCCAATGTCCATCCCACCCCGCAAACCCACTTTGAAATCGACCCGCAGGCTCTCATTGATGCGCACCGCGAAGCGCGCGGCGGCGGGCCAAAGGTGATGGGTTACTTCCATTCGCATCCGCGCGGGCCTGCTGCGCCATCGGCCACTGATGCTGCGATGGCAGCAAAAGACGGGTCGGTCTGGGCGATTTGCGGCGCGGTGAGCAACGAGACGGGCGCTGCGCAAGACGTGTTGTTCTACAGGGCGGGGGAAGGTGGTTTTGCAGAGCTTTCCATGACTGTCATCGAAAGCTAAAACACCGGCATGACTTCGCAAACCGATCTTGCCGCGTTGCTGTGTTCGCGGCTTTGCCACGATCTGCTCTCGCCGGTGGGGGCCCTTTCGAACGGGCTTGAACTGCTGGCCGATGAAACCGACGCGGAAATGCGCGCGCGCTGCATCGAACTGCTTGAACAAAGCGCCAAGATCAGCACCGACAAGCTCAAATTCTTCCGTCTCGCCTTTGGTGCGGCGGGCGGCTTTGGCGAGAATGTCCCGGTTGAGGAAGCGCAGGAAGTGGTCGCAGCGCTTGCCGCTGATGCCAAGCGGGTGGAGCTGAACTGGGCGTTGGCTGAAACCAGCCTGCCCAAGCCTGCGGTCAAGGTGATGCTCAACCTTGCGCAAATCGCGCTCGACGCGCTGGTGCGAGGCGGGACACTCGATATTGGTGCGGAAAAGCGTGACGGGAATATCGAGATCGTCGCCCGGGCCGCCGGTCAACGCCTCGCTTTTGATGAAACGATCGGTCAGGCGCTTCAGGGCGAAATTGCCGCTGCTGACATTTCCAGCCGCACGGCTGCTGCACATATGATCGCGCTTGTCGCAGGCGAGATGGGCGGCGGATTGCAATATGTGCTCAGCGAAGATGCCCTTGTGCTGGGTGCCGTCCTGCCGGAGCCGGAGGGCATGATCGGGTGAACGGCGCTCTGGGGGGAGAAGACTGGCGCGACATGGAAGTGAGCGAGCTCGTTCACAAGATCGTACCATCGCCCAATTTCGGTGACCGCGCATTGCCTGTCACCATGCTGGTCATCCACTACACCGAAATGAAGCCGGTGGAGACTGCGCTGCAAAGGCTCACCGATAGCGAAGCAGGCGTCAGCGCGCATTACCTGATCACCGAGGAAGGCGAGGTCATCCAGCTCGTGTCAGAGGCCAAGCGCGCCTGGCATGCAGGCGCCAGCTATTGGCGCGGGATCAAGGATGTGAACTCGGCCAGTATCGGGATCGAGCTTGACCATCCCGGCCACTCGCTTGGCTATCGCGGCTTTACCGAAGCGCAGATCGAGGCGCTTGTCCCGCTCGCCGCGCGGATTGTGAAGCAATACGATATCCCGCGCGCCAATGTCGTTGGCCATTCGGATGTCGCGCCCATGCGCAAGGTCGATCCGGGGGAGCTGTTTCCGTGGGACCGGCTGGCGGATTACGATCTGTGCCTGCCGATCCCGGCCAAGATCGAGCGCACCGATCCGTTCCATAATGAAGGCGCTTTTCTCCTCGCGCTTGAACGGTTTGGCTATGACATCACCGAAGGGCGCAAGACGATCGAGGCGTTCGAGCGGCGCTGGCGACCGGAGCGGATCGAGGGCAAGCCCGACGCGCAATTGGGCGCAATCTTGTGGCAATTGCTGCTCGAACGCGATCAGGGCAAGGCGCGTTGATTGCCCGCATTAGGCTTTCCTAGAGCGTCACACTTGTATATGAGCGCCCGCGCATCAGGGGGCTGAGGCAGCCGCGTGGGTTTATGCTCGCGAGGAAAGTCCGGGCTCCACGAAGCAAGAGTGGCGGGTAACGCCCGCCGGGTGAGGCCTTGGGCGCAAGCCTTGGGACGAAACTCAGGGAAAGTGCCACAGAGAGTATACCGCCGATGGAGCCTAAAGCTCACAGGC
>CAYUCZ010000055.1:0-15772 GCA_964443505.1 uncultured Porphyrobacter sp.
GGGCCTTTAGCGAGCCTATTGGACTTGCGCAAAGGGTAAGCGCGGCTGGCACGCCACCGCCCACAAAAAAGGCCGCCGCAGGTCTCCCCGCAGCGGCCCTTCTTCGTTTGATCAACCTGAGAAGAGCTTACTCGCCCTTGACCGCCGCGGCGACCTCAGCTGCGAAGTCACCTTCTTCCTTCTCGATGCCTTCGCCGAGCTGGAAGCGGACGTAGTCGGTCAGGGTCACGCTGCCGCCATTATCCTTGCCAAACTTGGCAACGGTGTCTTCGACGCTGGTCTTGTTGTCCATGACGAACATCTGGCTGAGAAGCGCGTTTTCTTTCGCGAACTTCTTGATCGCGCCTTCGACCATCTTTTCCTGCACGTTTTCAGGCTTGCCGCTTTCAGCAGCCTTTTCGGCAGCGATTGCGCGCTCACGCTCGATCAGAGCAGCGTCAAGGCCGTCTGCATTGAGCGCCTGCGGGAACATCGATGCGATGTGCATGGCAAGCTGCTTGCCGAACGGCTCAAGCGTGTCAGCGCCAAGGTCGCTTTCCAAAGCAACCAGAACGCCGATCTTGCCGAGGCCATCAGCGGCTGCATTGTGAACGTAAGAGACGATCGCACCGCTTTCGACAGCAACGGTCTGCATACGGCGGACCTGCTGGTTCTCACCGATGGTGGCGATGTTGTCGGTCAGCTTTTCTGCAACCGTACCGCCATCGGGGTAAGCAGCGCCTTTGAGCGCTTCGATGTCGTCTGCGCCCAGCGTTGCCGCAACAGCAGTGGTCTTGCGCACAAAATCCTGGAACTGGTCGTTCTTGGCAACAAAGTCGGTTTCCGAGTTGACCTCGACAGCCACGCCCTTCGTGCCTTCGACGGCTACGCCGACAAGACCTTCAGCCGCAGTACGGCTCGACTTCTTTTGAGCGGTTGCGAGACCCTTTGCACGCAGCGCATCAACAGCAGCGTCGATGTCGCCGTCTGCTTCGGTCAACGCCTTCTTTGCGTCCATCATGCCAGCGCCAGACAGTTCGCGTAGCTTCTTCACATCAGCGGCGGTAAAAGCAGCCATGGTGATTTCCTTTATGTGTTTTGGGGGCGCCGGGGGACGCCCGTTTAAGAGCATGCCCGGCGCGCTAGTATCAATTTGTGACGCGCAATTGACGCTGCATCACATATCTGGGGTGATCAGGCCTCTTCAGCCGGTGCTTCGGCAGGCGCTTCTGCGGCTGCTTCAGCAGGAGCTTCAACGGGGGCTTCTGCAGCGGCAGGTTCAGCCGGAGGGGTGTCCATTGCGCCAAAGTCTTCGCCTGAATCGGCAACCGCACCGCCCTTGCCCGCGATAGCGGCATCGCCAATCGCCTGACAGTAGAGCCGAACCGCACGGCTTGCATCGTCATTGCCCGGAACAGGGAATGCGATACCGGTCGGATCGGTGTTGGTGTCGAGCACCGCGATCACCGGAATGCCAAGCACAGCTGCTTCCTTGATGGCGAGGTCTTCCTTGTTGGCGTCGATCACGAACATCACGTCCGGAATGCCGCCCATGTCGCGGATACCGCCCAGCGAAAGCTCAAGCTTGTCACGCTCACGGGTGAGCTGGAGGACTTCCTTCTTGGTGAAGCCGCTGGTGTCGCCCGAAAGCTGCTCTTCAAGGGTCTTCAAGCGCTTGATCGAACCGCTGATGGTCTTCCAGTTGGTCAGCATGCCGCCGAGCCAACGGTGGTTGACGAAGTGCTGGCCTGACGCGCGGGCCATTTCAGCGATCGGCTCTTGCGCCTGACGCTTGGTGCCCACGAACAGCACCTTGCCGCCTGCGCGAACGGTCTGCTCGACGAAATCGAGAGCGCGCGCGAACAGCGGCACGGTCTGCGATAGGTCGATGATGTGAACACCGTTGCGAGCGCCGAAGATATACGGCTTCATCCGCGGGTTCCAGCGGTGGGTCTGGTGGCCGAAATGTGCGCCGGCCTCGATCAATTGCTGCATGGTGACGGTAGTGGCCGCCATAGGTATTTCCTTTCCGGTTGTTCCTCTGGAAAGCATGGAACCGTGTTTGCGGAGATCCCGCTTACGGCACCGGTATGAAGCGCTTTCCATGTGAATTTCGCGTCAGCAACAGATGTGATTCGCACCTGCCGCTTCAGCGAGGACGCGCCATTAGCGTCCCTTGACCACAAAATCTAGTGCTAACCGCGCGGAATCACACACTAGCGAACACAAAGAGAACAAAATTGCTTGACCCGGTGGAACACTTAGTGAACAAGGGCTGTGGAACAAAAAATGAACTTGTGGGAATGGCGGAGCGGTTCCGTCAAAGCAGCAGACCAGATGAGAAAGGACGGCAGACATGATGCTCGCGGCAATCCTCACAGCGCTGTTCGCCATTACGGCGGTTGCAACCGGGCTGAGCCTCATTGACAGCTGGATTCGCGGTCGCAGCGCCTATGGCGTTCTGCGGCGCGAACAGGCGCTGCTTGATGCAGGTTTTGTTCCGCAGGTTGAAGCAAGCGAAGTGCGCCTGCGCACGCAGGCTTCCCAGACGCGCAATGCCTCGCGCCGGACACTCGCTTCGATGTCGCGCACCCGCACCCGCCGCGTTCCCCTTCCCGAATGCGCCTGATCTTGGGTTAGCCTGATTTCGGCTTAGGTCTTGGCGTTGCTTTCAGCCGCCCGGCGGCGTTTGATCCGGCCATATTTGACAAGGCCATACGGCATCAGCAGCAGATAGACCGCGCTGATCGCTGTCAGCGACCACCAGGGCTCCAGCAGCAGCGCTGCAAAGCCAAGCGCCGCAACCGCCAGCAGTGGCAGCCGCGCATCGCGCCGGGGACGGATCGCCGCCCAGCTTAACGTCGCCATGTTCGAGATCAGCAGCACGGCAATAACGCTCAACCAAATGGCCAGCACCACCGGATCGCGGAAGATCGGCATGCCGGTCTCGATCCACAAATAGCACGGCGTAAAGGCCAGCCCTGCCCCAACCGGCGCGGGCACGCCTGTTAGAAAGCCAGCCGAACGGTGCGGCTGATCCTCGACATCAATCCTCGCATTGAACCGTGCGAGCCTGAGTGCACAGCAGATCGCAAAGGCAAGCGCTGCAAACCAGCCAAACCGGTCAAGATCAGACAGCGACCACATGTAAAGGATCAACGCTGGCGCCATGCCAAAGCTCAGCGCATCGGCAAGACTATCCAGCTCTGCCCCAAAGCGCGACTGCGCGTTCAGCAGCCGGGCAATCCGCCCGTCAATCCCGTCAAGCACGCCGGCAAGGATCACGGCGAGCACGGCGTAAACCCACTGCCCCTCAATCGCGAACCGCACGCCTGTCAGGCCTGCACACAGCGCCGCAGCGGTGATCGCATTGGGCAGCATGGCGCGCAGCGTTAGGCCGCTGCCATCGCTTGCCGCCTTGGCATCCTCATCCTCGGCCGCCTTTGGCCCCACACGTGCGGGGATCGGCGGACGGTCGCCGCTTTTGGGAGGATTGCTCTTGGGAGGTTTGCTCACGCTAAAACGCCGCGCGCAATTACTGCGCGATACCTTCTAGCAAGGCCTGCGAGCCAACTTCAGCAAGGATCGTTTCGCCAGCAACAATGCGCTGCCCCATCAGAACCTTGGGCGCGGTGCCCGCAGGCAGGTAGACATCGACCCGGCTGCCAAAACGGATAAGGCCAACGCGCTGTCCCTTTGCCACCATATCCCCCTGTTTGACGAAGGGAACGATGCGGCGCGCGACAAGCCCTGCGATCTGGGTAAAGCCGATCATCAGACCATCAGTCCGCTCGATCAGGATATGCTGGCGCTCGTTCTCCTCGCTTGCCTTGTCGAGATCAGCGTTGACGAACTTGCCCGGCACATACACCACGCGCCGCACGGTTCCCGCGATTGGCGCACGATTGATGTGCACATCGAACACGCTCATGAAGATCGAAATGCGAGTGACAGGCCCTGCCGGCAGTCCGGGATTGCCCGAACCATCATCAACCTGCATTTCAGCGGGCGGCTCAACCGTCTGGATCAGCGTCACCAGCCCATCAGCTGGCGCTACAATCGCATTGTCGGCCTGCGGCACCACGCGTTCAGGATCGCGGAAGAAGGCGAACACGCCGAGCGAAAGCAGCAGCATAGGCCAGCCGATGATCTCCCAATCGAGGACCAATAGCGGAATCATCGTGATCGCCAGGGCAATCACGCCATATTTGCGGCCTTCGGGATGGATTGCGGGCCAACCCCAGCTTGCATCGCCGCGGCCCTGATTATCGAGTATTTCACCTGCCATAGCGCTGTCAGATAGGGTGTGCAGCGCGAGCGGGCAAGCAAGCTTGGCCATTGGGACCGCAAGAGCTGCGCACAAACCTGCTCGTCCAGCGCGCTTTCGTTCACACTTTAGTGAGACGTTTACCTTATTTCCCATGCCCATCGCCCATCAGCGGGCTTACGGGGAAACGAGCACGGGCATGGCTTCGACACAGTCATCGGTTCTTGGACAGCAACACAGCGATGGTATCGCGCTTTCCAACGCAGACCTGTCTCGGCGCTGGATCGGTGAGATACCGGTACTTGGTGTAGGCGGCGCGCTGATGGCGCTGTGTGTCACGCTGCTGCTCGCAAACGGGATCAATCCCGGCATTGGCGGCATTATCGCCAACGTGCAGATCTTCTTCCTGTTCGTGGTCATTCTCGCCTGCTGGGATGCGGGCAAGCAATTGTACCGGCACCGTCCCGACAGCCCTGTAGATCACCTCAAGACGCGCTATTCCTCGCCCGCCTTTCTTCGCGGTGTCGCGGCCGGATTGCCGATGATGGCGGTTGCAATTGTGCTGCTGCCCTATTTCTCGATGATGAAATCGGCGATCCCGCTGTTCAACGATTACACCTGGGATGAAGCTTTCATTCAATGGGACCGGGCGATCTTCTTTGGCCGCGATGCCTGGGAAATCCTTCAACCGGTGCTCGGCTATCCGATCATCACCGCGTTTCTGGGCTTGCTCTACCAGCTGTGGTTCCTGCTGCTGTATCCAGGCGTGATGTTCTTCGCCTTTGCGAAGATTGACCCGGCGCTGCGCAGGCAATTCTTCCTGTCTTATGTGCTCAGTTGGTCGCTGGTTGGCGGCGCGATGGCGACCTGGCTTGCATCGGTTGGCCCGTGCTTTGTCGGCCCGATGTTCGGCGATCCGCATTTCGATGCGCAAATGGCGTATCTTTACGCCGCGAACGAACAGATTCCGATCATGGTTCTGCCGGTGCAGGAAATGCTGCTGGAATGGTATGCCGAAGCTGAAAACGGGCTTGGCAGCGGTATCACCGCTATGCCCAGCATGCACTGTGCGATTGCTTTCCTTTACTGGATCGCGGTGCGACGCGTGTCGAGCAAGTGGGGCGCCTTTTTCGGTGTGTTCTTCTTCATCACTTGGCTCAGCAGCGTCCATCTCGCCTACCATTATGCGGTAGACGGTCTGGTTTCGCTGCTGGCGGTTGCCGCAATCTGGGCTGTGTCGCAGCGGGTCATCTCTGCGTGGGACGGTCTGCTCGCGCGTCAGGCGACCTTGCGCACAAACACCGTTCCTGCCGAGTAACCGGCGCCAAACGAACAGATCAGGCCATTATCGCGCGCTTCCAGATCCTCACTGTTGAGGTGGAAGGCGATGATCGAACCTGCGCTTGACGTATTGCCATAGGTATCAAGCACGGTCGGGCTTTCATCCGCATTGGCTTCGTGACCAAGCACACGCTGCGCGATCAGGCGGTTCATTCCCGCATTCGCTTGGTGGAGCCACAAGCGGCGAAGTGTTGCAGGGTCCATCTGAAGCTTTTCCGCTTCATCGATGATCATCTGCGCGACCATCGGGACCACTTCCTTGAACACCTTGCGGCCTTCCTGGACGAACAGCTTGTCCGCATCGCCTGCGGTTTCCGGGTTCGCGCGATTGAGGAAGCCGAAATTGTTGCGGATATTGTTCGAGAACACGGTTTTCAGCTTGGTGCTGAGGATTTCCCAGTGCTTTTGAGGAGCGATCGCAGCATCTTCAACCAGAACCGCAGTGGCGACATCGCCAAAGATGAAATGGCTATCGCGGTCGCGCCAGTTGAGGTGGCCAGAGGTGATTTCAGGGCTGACGACCAGAACGCTCTTGGCGTTGCCTGCCCGGACATAATCCGCTGCGGTCTGGATCCCGAACGTCGCCGATGAGCACGCGACATTCATGTCAAAGCCAAAACCCTCAACGCCCAGCGCCTGCTGAATTTCGATCGCCATGGCCGGATAAGGGCGCTCCATGTTCGAAGCCGCGCACAAAACCGCATCGACATCTTCCGGTTTGCGGCCTGCCGTCTCAAGCGCTTGCTTGGCCGCGGTGACGCCAATCTCGGCCATCATCGACCATTCGTCATTGGTGCGCGCATCCCAGCGCGGGGTCATGATATCCGGGTCAAGAATTGGCGCCTTGCTCATCACGTGACGCGCTTTGATCCCGCTCGCCTTTTCGATGAATTCGACAGAGGAATGCTCAAGCGCATCGACCTCGCCCGCCTCGATCGCCTCTGCATTCGCAGCGTTGTAGCGGTCGACATATTCGTTGAAGCTTTCGACCAGTTCTTCGTTGGTGATCGATTCTGCGGGCGTGAACAGCCCGGTTGCAGAAATGACGGGGCGGCCGGTCAAGGGGCGCGTGCGGGTCGAGTCTTCGGTGGCTGTTTCTTGCATGGCGCGCGTCAATACGAGCCGCTGCAAAACGCTGCAAGTTTATCTGTCATGACAGGTGCATTCTTCACCAATTCTGACAGCCATCAGGCGCCCGCAAGCCTGCCAGTTTTTTCGGCCTCATTCGCCAACCAACCTATTGAGTGATTGAGGGAACAATAACCCTGATCGCGCATTGGCTTCATCGGTTGAGTTGCACGTTTTTCGCGCCCCAAAGTCGCAAGCCCCAAATTCGTTTCCGGTACAACAAGGATAGAGGAATTCATGTCTTTCGCTCATTGTTCAAAAGCCGCATCTGCCCTGTGCCTGGCCGGCGCCCTTGCAACCCCGGCTGCTGCCGAAAGCGATTTCAATATCTGGACCGGGCAGTTTGTGGTCGTTGATCTCGACAAGGAAGGCGACTGGTTCGTGCGCGCCGAAGCGCAGGAGCGTTTCACCAATGATGCCGATCGTCTGGGGCAATTGCTGCTGCGTTCGCTGATCGGATACCGCATCAATGACCGCGTGAGCATTGGCGGCGGCTATGCCTATATCCTTACCGATCCGATTGGCCCTGCCGAAGTGAACGAGCATCGCTTCTATCAGGAGCTCAATATCCGGCTGATCGAGACGCCGGGCGGTGTGACGCTTGATTCGCGCAACCGGTTTGAACAGCGCACCTTTGAAGAAGATGGCGAGACCGCGCTGCGTTTCCGCCCGTTCCTGCAATTGCGTGTGCCGATCAGCGAAAACAACAAGATCGTCGCTTACACCGAACCCTTCATCGCGCTCAACGAAACCCCACTGCAACGCGACGGGATCGGCCTGTGGCGTAACTTTGTTGGCGTGTCAGTGCCACTGGGCGAAGGGATTTCGGTAACACCGGGCTATCTCAACCAGACGGTGTTTCGTCCCGGCGAAAACCGCACAGACCATGTGGCCAACGTCAACCTGTTCATGAACTTCTGACCCCGCGCTCTCTCGCAAACGCGTTCGTGCCTGCTGCTGATTTGATGATATAGCGGCAGGCACACCTGGTTTGGGGAGAGAGAATTGTACACGCTGCACGGGGCGCTTGCTTCGCCTTATTCGATGAAGATGCGCGCGCTGCTGCGCTATCGGCGGATCACGCATATCTGGTCGCACGGCGCAAACGCGCAGGAAGCGCGCGCCAACGTCAAGGCACCGGTGATCCCGGTCCTCGAATATCCCGATGGCAGTTTCGCTAACGATTCGACCCCGCTGATCTATGATCTCGAAGCGCGCCATGCCGATCGATCAGTGATCCCAGATGATCCCGCCGCTGCTTTCCTTGCCCACCTGATCGAGGATTTCGGCGATGAATGGCTGACCAAAGCGATGTTCGGATATCGCTGGCTGGAAGAAGTCGATCAGGAACAGATGAGCCTGTGGCTTGCCTTTGACGCGTTCAAAGGTGGCTCGCTCGCGCAGATTGAAGGCTTTGCGGCAAACTTTCGTGAACGGCAGGTCGGGCGAATGCCGCTGGTTGGCTGCACGCGCGAAAACTTTGCCCTGATCGAGACGTCTACAAAGGCCGTGCTGCGTTCGCTTGAAGATCACGTCACCAATGAACACTGGCTGTTCGGCTCGCGCCCGTCGATCGCCGAGTTCGGCATATACGCGCAGCTTTCGCAGCTTGGCGTAGACCCGACCGCGCAATCCATGATGCGCGCTGAGTTTCCCTATACCTATCGCTGGCTGCTCCACATCGATGATGCATCCGGGATCGACGGCGAATGGAACGCAGCAGGCGATGCCTTCAAACCTGTGGTCCATGGTCTTCTGGCTGAAATAGGCCGGGTCTATGTTCCCTTCCTGCTCGCCAATGCTGCTGCGGCTGAGGCGGGCGAGGCCACGTTCAGCTTTGAGGCAGATGGGCTGCCCTATGAACAGGGCACGTTCAAGTACCAGCTCAAATGCCTTGCCGATCTGCGCAGCCGCTATGCCGCGCTGGACAGCAAGGCGAGAGAGCGGATCGATCCGATCCTCGATCAACACGGTTGCAGGGAGTTCCTCGAATGAAATCGTCCATCGCAACAATAACAGCCGCCCTCGCCTTCCTTGCCCTTACCCCGGCGGCCCATGCTGACACCTATGAAGAAGAGCTGGCCCAGCTCGAAACCCGCTTTAAGGCGGCCGATACCAATGGCGATGGCAAGCTCACGCGGGATGAAGCAAAGGAAGGCGGGATGAGCCGCCTTGCGCGCTTCTTCAGCCGCGCTGACAGCGATGACGACGGCTTCGTCACGCTCGAACAGCTCAAACAACGGCTCGCCAAACGCCACGACCGATAACCCGCAACAACGCCCCGGCATTCCGGTCGAGCACGTAAGCGATGGGCAGGCGGGGATTTCTTAAGCGGAGGTGATGGTGGACAGGGCTGGATTCGAACCAGCGTACGCTTGCGCGGGCAGATTTACAGTCTGCTGCCTTTAACCACTCGGCCACCTGTCCACTCATGGGCCTTGAGAATTGCGCCGGTTGAGCGCTCTTTCAATGCGCGAGGCCATACTGGCTTCGCTGCCGAGAGGCGCCCCTTTGGCGAAGCGGCGCTTGCCTGTCAATGGGCCTGCTGGCAGGGAGCGCCAACAAACCGGAAAAACAGGAATTCAAATGGCAAAAGGTGAGCGCAAAAAGGCGCTGCGCGGGCGAGCAGGCCGCATGAAGGGCGGACGCGGGTCTGGCCGGGCAACGGCGGGATATGTGCGTCTGTGGGGACGGCACCCGGTTGAAGCCGCGCTCAAAAACCCTGATCGCCGGCACCGCAAGCTGTGGGCAACGCGCGACGGGATCGAGACGCTTGATGGCGAGCTCCCGCCCGATTTTCCGGTCGAATATGCCGATGTCAGCGACCTTGCCCGGCTTGTAGCGAAGGACGCACCGCATCAGGGCCTTGTTCTGGAATGCGAGCCGCTTGATGATGTGTTTCTCGATGAGGTTGCCACCGGTGATCCTGCGCGGCCAGTGGTGATCCTTGATCAGGTGACAGACCCGCACAATGTCGGCGCGATCCTGCGCTCAGCCGCGGCGTTTGGCGCCGCGTGTATCGTCACGCAGGACCGCCATGCCCCGCCTGAAGGCGGCGTGCTTGCCAAGTCAGCCTCAGGCGCGCTTGAAACCGTGCCGTGGGTGCGCGTGGTCAATCTGGCGCGCGCGCTCGATGAACTGGCAGAGGCGGGATACTGGCGGATTGGCCTTGCCGGTGAAGCCGAGGCAACGCTGGCCGAAAGCCTGCCGACAGGCGCGGTCGCGCTGGTGCTTGGCGCAGAAGGCGAAGGCATGCGCCACAATATCGCGGGCCACTGCGATGCGCTTGCAAAACTGCCAATTACTTCTGCGATAGAAAGCCTAAATGTTTCGAATGCAGCAGCAATCGCGCTATATGCTGCAGCAACACGCGACCGGAGATAGTGCGCCTGTCGCGCAGCGCCGACTTGAATATCCGGCACACAAGGGGGACCTCAGCCATGACTGCCATGAAATCACCTCGCGCCTTTGCGACTGCAATGCTGGCCAGCTTTTCGCTGCTGCTGACCGGCTGTTTTATCACGCCGGGCAAGTTTACGAGCGAGCTTGTCCTGATGGAGCAGGATCGTTTCACCTTCACTTATGAGGGCGAGATCTTCTTTATCGGCCTGTCAAACCTTGCCGCCATGGGCGCCGGTGCCGAAGAGTTTGAGGCAACCGGCTGCTATGACGAAGAAACCTACGAGGACCGCGAATGCACTGCGGGCGAGATCGCCGAACAGCGCGCGGCATGGGATGCAGGAGCCGAACAGCGCGCCGCCGAGGCTGCGGAGCAGGCCGAACAGATGTCCGCGATCATGGGCGGGATCGACCCGAGCGATCCCGAAGCCTCCGCTGAACTGGTCCAACTGCTGCTGCGGCAGGAAGGCTGGGAACGGGTCGAAGACAAGGGCGACGGCGTGTTTGACGTGCTCTATTCGGTCGAAGGCGAACTCAGCCATGATTTCATGTTCCCTGTGATCGAAGGGTTCCCGATGACCAATCCATTCGTGCAGATGATCTTGCGCGATGGCGATGTGGTCAGGGTCAATGCGCCCGGTTTCTCTGCGAACAATGAATCGAACCCGATGAGCGCGATGACCGGCGCGATGGGCGGAATGGCAGGCCTTGCCGGCATGGCCGCGATGGGCGATGCGGCAGACGGCCCAGCAGGTGAGGAAATGCCCAACATCCCGACAATCGAGGGAACCTTTACGATTGTCACGAGCGGGCGCATCCTTGCCAACAACACCGATGAAGGCCCCAACCCCACGCCCAATGGTGAATTGCTGACCTGGGACATCTCGCCGCGCACGTCGCAGGCACCAACCGCGCTGATTGACATGTCGCGCTAAACCAACAGGTCAGACGCGCAGGCATCCGCAGCGTGCATCACAAAAGAAAACACGGCACAAGAAAAAGGCCCCGCCGACTGAACCTGTCGGCGGGGCCTAAATCATCTCGGCGCGAGGCGCTGCGCCGTTCAAAAGAACTGGTCGAAACGCTGTCTTAGTTGACGGCGTCCTTAAGGCCCTTACCGGCCTTGAACTTGGGTTGGTTCGACGCCTTGATCGGCATCGGTTCACCAGTGCGAGGGTTGCGACCCATCGAAGCCTTACGCTTGGCAACGGCAAAAGTACCAAACCCGACCAGTCGCACTTCGTCACCTGCAGCCAGAGCATTCTGAATGGCGTCGAACACGCCTTCTACCGCACTTGCTGCGTCGCTCTTTGTAAGACCACTGTTATCGGCAACCGCACTGATCAGATCATTCTTGTTCATTGTGTGTATCCCCTCGTTTCCTGTCGAATTCGGGTTAAGTGAATCGCCTCCCCGGAAACACACAGGTTGAACCCAGTTAGGGGAGGCTGTCAAAGGCAATTCGCCCGGAAAAGCGTCATTCAAGCTTCTGAATTGATTGTTTTGCGACGAACCGAGGTTCGCCTCAAGCATTTCAAGACCCCTGCTGAATGGGAAGCGACGTTCCGGACTCAATGGCGACCCTGCCGCGAATCGCGGCAAGCGAGCCCGCTATTAGCCGATCAATGCGCGGTTGGCACGTCAGAACCGACAGACGTTTGCCCGCTCGGCTGCGAGGCAAGATCGTCCGCCTCGGTCCATTCAATCGCCGCTGGCAGATCGATGATCGCATGTTCAAGCACCTGATCGACATGGCTGACCGGAATGATCTCCAGCCCTTCCTTCACATTGTCGGGAATCTCAGCCAGATCCTTCACGTTTTCATCGGGGATCAGGACAGTGTTGATCCCGCCGCGGAGCGCAGCGAGCAGCTTTTCCTTCAGCCCGCCAATCGCCAGCACCCTGCCGCGCAAGGTAACCTCGCCAGTCATCGCAATGTCCGGACGCACAGCAGCGCCCGTTAGCGTCGAAACGATCGAGGTGACCATGCCGATACCCGCGCTTGGTCCGTCCTTGGGAACAGCGCCTTCGGGAAGGTGGATGTGGATGTTCTTGCGCTGGAACAGCGAAGGCTTGATGCCATAACTGGGCGCGCGCGCTTTCACGAAGGAGAACGCAGCTGCAACGCTTTCCTGCATCACATCGCCCAGCTTGCCAGTGGTCTTGATCTCGCCCTTGCCTGGCGTTGTCACGCTTTCAATGGTCAGCAATTCCCCGCCGACACTGGTCCATGCAAGACCCGTGACTGCGCCGACCTGAGCTTCATCTTCGCTCATCCCGTGCTTGAATTTGCGAACGCCGGCAAACTCACCAAGATTGTCTGGCGTAATCGAAACGCTGCTGGTTTCCTTTTCCAGGATTTTGCGCAAGCTCTTGCGCGCCAGCCGCGCAATCTCGCGCTCAAGCGTGCGAACACCGGCTTCGCGGGTGTAGTACCGGATCAGATCGCGCAGGCCGTCTTCGGTCAGTTCGAACTCGCCATCCTTGAGGCCATGGGCCTTCACCTGCTTTTCAATCAGGTGACGCTTTGCGATCTCGACCTTTTCGTCTTCGGTGTACCCTTCAAGCCGGATGATCTCCATCCGATCGAGCAACGGCTGAGGCAGGTCGAGGCTGTTCGCTGTGGTCACGAACATGATGTCCGACAGGTTGAGGTCAAGCTCGAGATAGTGATCCTGGAACTTGTCGTTCTGTTCGGGATCGAGCACCTCAAGCAGGGCCGAGGCTGGATCGCCGCGGAAATCCTGCCCAAGCTTGTCAATCTCATCGAGCAGGAACAGCGGATTGCTGGTGCCCGCTTTCTTGAGATTGTTGACGATCTTGCCCGGCATTGAGCCGATATAGGTCCGGCGGTGGCCGCGAATTTCAGCCTCATCACGCACGCCGCCGAGCGATTGACGGACAAACTCGCGCCCTGTCGCCTTGGCGATGGACTTGCCAAGCGAGGTTTTACCGACGCCGGGAGGGCCCACGAGGCACAGGATCGGGCCCTTTAGCTTGTTCGTGCGCGCCTGCACCGCGAGATATTCAATGATCCGGTCCTTGACCTTTTCAAGCCCATAGTGATCGGCATCGAGGATCTCCTGCGCCTTGGCGATGTCTTTCTTGACCCGGCTTTTCTTGCCCCATGGAAGGCCAAGCAACACATCAAGATAATTGCGCACAACCGTCGCCTCAGCGCTCATCGGTTGCATGCCGCGAAGCTTCTTGAGCTCAGCCTTGGCCTTGGTCTTGGCTTCCTTTGACAGCTTGGTCTTTTCGATCTTTTCGGTCAGTTCGGCGATCTCATCGCCTTCGCCATCATCCGATCCGCCAAGCTCGCTTTGGATCGCTTTCAACTGTTCGTTGAGGTAATATTCGCGCTGGGTCTTTTCCATCTGGCGCTTTACGCGCCCGCGGATCTTGCGCTCCACCTGAAGCACGGAAAGCTCGCCTTCCATAAAGGACATCACGAGTTCGAGCCGCTTGAGGGGATCCGCCTCGGTCAGCAGCGATTGCTTGTCCGCAACCTTGGCGTTGACCGCAGCCGCAATCGTATCCGCAAGCTGACCCGCATCATCAACATCGGTGAGATCGACATTGGTGTCATCGCCCATCTTCTTGTTGAGCTTGGCATATTCGCCGAACTGCTCAACCACCTGACGCATGAGCGCAGTGACTTCACTTCCGGCGACCGTTTCAGGCTCCTCGATGGCGACTTCGGCGAGGACATAATCGTCTTCAGCACGCAGCGAGGTCAGGCTGGCGCGCGCGGTCCCTTCAACAAGAACGCGCACCGTGCCATCGGGCAACTTAAGCAGTTGAAGCACCTGCGCCACGACGCCTACGTCATAAAGGTCATCGCCTTCAGGATCATCGCAAGAAGGATCTAGCTGAGCGAGAAGGAAGATATCTTTCGAAGCTTCCATAGCCGCTTCGAGCGCGGCGACCGATTTGTCGCGCCCGACAAAAAGCGGCACGACCATGCCGGGAAAAACGACAATGTCGCGCAAGGGAAGGAGAGGAAAATGCTGAGTCATGTTCTGTTGTCCGGGACGGTCATTGGGACGCGTCTTTTCGCAGAATATGGGTAGGGTGCCCTATCCTCGCAATGGTCGCTGTAACGAAGCTGTGGATGCGGCGCGCGCGATTACCCCATGCCCGGCAGGTTAAAGCCTGGTGGCAGGCCCATTCCGCTCTGCATTTCCTTCATCTGTTCAGCCGAAACCCGGTCAGCCTTGTCGCGCGCATCGTTGAACGCGGCGGTGACCAGGTCTTCGACGATGTTCTTTTCTTCCGGCTTCATCAGGCTGTCATCGATCGTAACGCCAAGGATCCTGCCCTTGGCCGATGCCCGCACCTTCACCAGACCACCGCCAGCCTGACCTTCGACTTCGATCGAGTCGAGCTTGACCTGCATATCGTTCATCTGGTTCTGGATCGTCTCAGCTGCCTGCTGAGCGGCCTGCATCATTTCTTCCATGCTTTTCACGGGGTAATTCCTCTTACTTCAGTTCCATTTGCCGCCTGCGCTGGATGCACGCGCGACAGTGTTGTCGGGGTCGATAATCTCGGCATCGGGGAATGCCTCAAGCGTTGCTTTTACCAGAGGGTTCGCACGAATGCGATCCTGCGCCGCTTTTGCCTCGGCCTCCGCTGCCTCGCGCAGGCTGGGCTGTGCCTCACCGCTGCCGCGTTCCACCAGCCAACGCTTGCCCGTCAGCTTGAAAAGCGCATCGCGAATGTCGGGTGCGGGATCATCGGGAAAACTGTCGGCCTGCTCAAAGATCAGCTTTTCAGCGGAAAGTTCAATCACCCGCACACGGTCGCGCATCATCTGGGCAACGCGCAGCTGGCCTGCCTGATCGATCCGGTCGACCAGCGCAGCCCAATCAAGCTGAGCATCAGTTGCAGCAGAAGCCGTCGGCGCCGGTGCAGCCTCCCCTGATCCTGCCGCAGGTGAGGCAACCACGCCGTTCTTGGCAAGGTCCTCGATCTTCTGCGCCAGCTTGCCGGGGTCAGGCATTTGCCCCGCGTGCAGCACGCGCAGCAGCGCCATCTGCAAGGCGACCAACGGATCGGGCGCCTGGCGCACTTCCTCGTGCCCTTTGAGCAGCAATTGCCACAAACGGTGCAATTCCGGCGCACCCAGCCTGCTCGCAAACTCAGCGAGGGCGCTGCGCTCCTCTTCGCTTGGCGCATCAGGCTCTCCGCCAGACACCTGCGCGACTGTGACCCGGTGGACCAGATCCATCAGCGCGCGCATCAGGGCGAGCGGTTCAACGCCAAGCGCATATTGTTCATCGACACCGCCAAGCAGCGCCTTGGCATCGCCTTCGAGCAGCGTCCCAAGCAGCCGCCGCTGCGCGCTCTTGTCAGCAAGGCCAAGCATGCTGCGAACCCGCTCTGCCGTTACCTTGCCTTCTGTTTCCATATCGGCATGCGCAATCGCCTGATCGAGGATCGAAAGCCCATCGCGCGCTGATCCTTCGGCAGCAGCGGCAATGATGCGTAAGGCTTCGTCATCCGCCTCAACGCCTTCGGCTGCGCAGACATTGCCGAAATGCTGGGTAAGCAATTCTGCCGGAATCCGGCGAAGGTCGAAACGCTGTGTGCGGCTGAGCACTGTCACAGGCAGCTTTTCAACCTCGGTCGTCGCGAACAGGAATTTCACATGCG
>CAYUCZ010000056.1:0-14946 GCA_964443505.1 uncultured Porphyrobacter sp.
GGGCAAAAACTACGCTTTTCAGCCCACGTCGATCCTAGTTCGGCCCCGTCAGAAAACCCTGAAATTCAGAGGTTTATGGTGGAGCCGCCGGGTACTGCCCCCGGGTCCGTTGTGCCTATTGCACGCAGCAATTTATCGCCATAGCCCGCAAAAAACGGGCGGGACCTATATAGACCCTGCCCGCTTAATGTGAAGTGTATCAAAGCCATGCGGCACGCCGCATCAGCAAAGAGCTATTTCTTCAAGCTGTCGCGAATTTCCGTCAGCAGCTCGATTTCGGTCGGGCCTGCCGGTTCTTCGGGTGCGGCTTCCTCTTCCTTCTTCTCCATCTGCTCCATCACTTTCATGGTGTAGCGCACCAACAAAAAGATGATGAAGGCAAGGATGATGAAGTTGATGACCGCGGTGATGAACGCGCCATATCCGATCATTGCCGCGCCTGCTTCCTTAAGCGCTGCATAATCGGTGAGCGATCCTTCATAGCCTTCGGGCGCTGACAGCAGGATGAAGTATGAGCTGAAATCCGCCCCGCCAAAGATCGCGCCGACCACCGGCATGATCACTTCATCGGTTAGCGATTTGACGATCGTTGCAAAAGCGCCGCCGATAATGACTGCAACAGCGAGCTGCATGACATTGCCCTTGGCGATGAACTCTTTGAAATCCGACAGCATTGTGATCCCCTCAAAATACCTGTGCGGCAGCTTTCTTCGCAGCTTGGGCCGCGCTTGCCAAGCGGTGCGTGATCGCTTTGCACGGCTTGAAAGCGGGGGAAGGTGCGCTATATCAGTAACACAGGCATCAAGTGCGCCTTGGCCAACCCATATTGGCCCCATCCCCGGCGCCGCCTTTGGAGGGACACAAATGAAATTTGCTAATCTTGGGCGCGCCGTAGTGGTCGCTGCCATTTCGCTCACGCTGGCTGCTTGCGGCATCAACTCGGTGCCAGCCGCAGAGGAAGAGGCCAAGGCCAAGTGGGCCGATGTCGAGGCGCAATTCCAGCGCCGCGCGAACCTCATACCCAACCTTGCCGAAGTCGCGCAGGGCGCAGCGGAGAATGAGCGCGGTATCCTCACCGAAGTGACCGAAGCGCGCGCACGGGCAACCGGCATCAACATCAGCGCAGATGATCTGGGCGATACGGCCAAGATGGAAGAATTTGCCGCCGCGCAAAGCCAGCTTGGTCAGGGCATTGGCCGCCTGTTGGCGAGCTTCGAAGCCTATCCGCAGATCCAGTCGAACCAGAACTTCCTTGCGCTGCAAAGCCAGCTGGAAGGCACCGAAAATCGCATCGCGGTCTCGATCCGCGACTATAACGAAGCGGTCCGCAAGTATAACACCACGATCCGCACCTTCCCCGATACGATCGGCGCAAACATCATCCACGGCGCAGAGCCGATGGCACCTTACAGCGCCGTGACCGAAGGCGCAGAGGTAGCCCCGCAGCTTGACCTGACGTCGAATTGATCGTGGGGACACAGCGCATGGCGCGCCGCTTTCTCCTGGTCCTTGCAGCTGTCCTTTGCCTTGGGGGCGCGCTTGTCGCGTCCCCTGTCTATGCGCAACCCGAATTCCCCGCGCTCACAGGCAGGGTGGTCGATAACGCTGATCTGCTCTCGCCTGCGCAGGAAGCGGAACTGACGGCCAAGCTCGAAGCGCTGGAAACACAATCGCAGCGCCAGTTGGTGATCGCCACCCTCCCCGATCTGCAAGGCTATGACATTGCTGATTATGGCTATCAGCTGGGCCGCGAATGGGGGATTGGCGATGCGGAGCGTAACGATGGCGCGCTGCTGATCGTTGCCCCGAATGAACGCAAGGTGCGGATCGAGGTCGGCTATGGCCTCGAAGGCTATCTCACCGATGCCTATTCCTCGGTTATCATCCAGAGCATCATCCTGCCGCGGTTTCGCGATGGCGATATGCCCGGCGGGATTGTCGATGGCACGGATGCGATCATCACTCAGCTCCAACTGCCCCCTGATGAGGCCGCGCGCATTGCCCAGCAGGCACAGACCGCAAATGCAGAGCGCAATCGCAGCGATGGCGGCTTCCCCATTGGCGCGCTCATCTGGATGGGCTTCCTGTTCTTCTTCATCCTGCCGATCATTCGCGGTTCGCGTCGCAAGCGCCGCTATCGCTCGAAAGGCAATGGTCCCTGGGGCAAGCGCAGCGGCGACCGCGACTGGGGCGATACCGCAACCGATATCATCCTGTGGGAAGTCGGCAGCGCGATTGTGCGCGGCGCGATGTCCGGCGGCGGTGGCGGCGGCGGCGGTTGGGGCGGCGGCGGCGGCTTTTCCGGCGGCGGCGGCTCATTCGGAGGCGGCGGCGCCTCTGGGGGGTGGTAAACCATGGCGTATCTGACCGAAGACCAGCACAAAATCGTTTCCAATGCCGTGGGAGAGGCAGAGCTCACCACATCAGGCGAAATCGTCACCGTCCTTGCCGATCGCAGCGATGGCTACACCGATGTCGCGCTTTGGTGGGCGCTTGGCGCGAGCTTTACCGCGATGAGCCTGTTTGCTGCCCTGCCAGAACCGTTTCTTGACCTGTGGGACGCGCTGATCGGCGGGTGGGGTCATGAATGGACCTTTGGCGAGCTTGCAACGATGACGATTGCGCTTGGCCTGATCGCCTTCATCGTTGTCCTCGCAGCCCAGCAATGGCAGCCGCTCAAATTCTGGCTCATCCCCAACCCTGTCAAAACCGCGCGCTGCCATGCGCAGGCGATCAAGCACTTCAAGGTCGGCGCAGAGCGCCGCACCGTCGGGGCGACCGGCGTTCTCATCTATCTATCGATGAGCGAACATCGGGCAGAAATCGTCGCGGATGACAGCATCGCGGTTAAGGTCGATGCAGAGATCTGGGGCGAGGCGATGGGCGACATGCTGGCGCATATCAAGCGCGGCGAGATCGCTGAAGGCATGGCCGTTGGCGTGCGCGATGTGGGCTTTGTCCTCTCGCAACACTTCCCGCGCGGCGAGGATGACGAAAACGAGTTGCCGGACCGGTTGATCGAAGTCTAAGCCCCTTTGGCATGACTGACATTCCAAAACCCGATTTCGACGCTCTCATCAAAGACAAGGACGCTGACGTTGCCGAGGAGGTCGCCTGGGGCGGCCGCTTTGTGACCGCCAAAACGCGGGGTCGCTGGGAATATGTCAGCCGTTCGCGCGGGATCAGGGCGGCTGCGATCATAGCGATTGACGAAGATGCCGATGGCACCAAGCATGTGTTGCTGATCGGGCAATACCGCGTGCCGCTGGGCTGTTTCTGCCTCGAAATCCCCGCCGGATTGGTTGGCGATGACGAAGGCAGCGAAGATGAACCGGCGATCGAGGCGGCCAAGCGCGAGCTTGAGGAAGAAACCGGCTATGCCGCCAAAGATTGGGACGTGCTTGGCGAGTTCTATTCCTCGCCGGGCATGGTCACCGAAAGCTTCACCCTGCTGCGCGCGCGCGGTCTGACACAGATCAGCGAAGGCGGCGGGATTTCCGAAGAGAATATCGAAATTTACCGCGTGCCGCTTGATGGGCTTGCCGAATTCGTCGCCAATTGGCGCGAAGCGGGCCACGGCGTTGATGTGCGCGTTGCGATGCTGATGACGCCCGGTTTTCTGGGCGAATAGGGTTTCTGGGAGAACATACGACATGACTAAACGCTGCGAAGGCAAACTCGCCCTCGTCACTGGCGGTGCGCAGGGGCTTGGCCGCGCGCATTGCATCCGCCTTGCACAAGAAGGCGCGCGCGTGCTCGCCACTGATATCAACGGCGAAGGCGCGGCGGAAACGGCAGAAATCGTCAACGCCGAAATGGGCGCAGGCACTGCCTTCAGCATCGCGCATGATGTAACCGACCCTGCCCAGTGGGAAGCCGCAGTCGAGGCCGCGCGCGATCAGATGGGCGGGCTGAACGTGCTCGTCAACAATGCCGGGATCGGGGTTCCGGGCAATATCGAGGAATGCGATTTCGGCGATTGGCAGCGCTGCTTTGCGATCAATGTCGATTCCATCTTTCACGGCTGCCAGAAGGCCCTGCCGCTGATGCGCGAACATGCGCCGGGATCGATCGTCAACATCTCCAGCATCGCCGGCCTAATCGCCAGCGACACGATGCCCGCTTACAACGCTTCAAAAGCGAGCGTGTGGATGCTGTCCAAATCGATTGCGCTGCATTGTGCGAAGAAGAACATGCAGATCCGCTGCAATTCGGTTCACCCGACCTTTGTCGATACCCCGATCCTTGATGGCACCGCAAAGGCGCACCAGCTCGACAAGGGCGTGCTGATGGACAAGCTCGCGCGGCAGATCCCATTGAAATTCGTAGGCGAGCCCAATGATATCGCCAATGCGGTGGTCTACCTCGCCAGCGATGAAAGCCGCTTCATGACCGGCGCAGAGCTGAAGCTCGATGGCGGTATCTCGGCGATGTAGGCCAGATCGCGTGCATGCAAAAAGAGAGGGGCCCAAAGGCCCCTCCCGGTTTTCGTTCAAATTGTCGATCTACGCAGCCGACGGGAAAACCGGGTCGGCTTTAAGTGGCTGCGTGTATCAGTCCGCGATCAATCCGATGGCGAGGTAGATCAGGCCGGCGGTTCCGACGCTGAAGAAAGCGCCAAGGACAAAAGCAATCCGAACAATCACAGGATCAATGTCCATAGAATTGGCGATGCCGCCGCATACACCCATCAGTTTGCCGTTCTGTTTGTCGAGGCGAAACTTGGTTGGCGAAGGGCCGCCATTGTTCTTGGTCAGATTGCTCATGCGAGTGCTCCTACAGCGATGTTAGCGGCAGCCGGGCTGGCTGGAACGACGGAACTTACCATCATTACCGCAGTGATGATCAGCGAACCGGCGGCGGCGACGGCGAAACGAGCGCCCTGGCTGCCTGAAAGTTCGAAGAAAGAGTACATTTAACGGGGTCCTTTTGAAAGTCTTGGTTAGGGCGTCTGGATAATTGTTCAGGCGATTGCCGGGCTTCCCGGGATGATCGCATAAGCAAAGACGCCGGTTGAAATCACGACCGAGAAAACGGCTGCGAAAAGGCGGTTGGCAGTGTCAGATGTAAACATGATCAGGGGGTCTTTCGTGTTTACGCTTGGCCGTTTTGGATCAGGCAAGCGTCGGGGTTGCAGGAACGATGGCGTAAGCGAACATCACGGCCGAAACGACGAGTGAGAAAGCAGCAGCAGCGAAACGGTTTGTGTAGTCAGTGGCAGTCATTTTAAGTCTCCTGTTCGATTTCCCGAGACCATCTCGGGGACACCCAATACTTTGCAGGAGGCGTGCCAAACTCGAAAAACGGCAGAATTCTGCGGTTTTTGCGCGCTCGCAATCTTAACCCGTTGTTCAGCAATCCGAAAGGTTAGTAATTTTTCCCACTAGTTGGGATCGGGGATTTCAAGAGCTGCGATGATGGCCTTTGCGCCCCCGCGTGCTAACCGCAAGGACGACCATGGCGCTCGCAAAAATCACCTTGCAAAACTTCCGCAATCACGCCGCGAGCGAGCTTGCAGACACCGCGCATTTCAACCTGCTGGTGGGAGAAAATGGCGCGGGCAAGACAAATGTGCTCGAAGCGCTGTCACTGCTTTCCCCCGGACGCGGGCTGCGCCGGGCTGCCCTGCCCGAGCTTGCGCGCCAGAGCCCCGCTGATGATGAAGCAGGCGCGTTTGCGATTGGCGCCAGCCTGATCGAGCAGGGACAGGTCTCTGCCCGCATCGGCACCTATACCGAGGCCGGACGCCCCACGCGCCGTCTGGTGCGGATCAATGGCGCGGATGCAACCGCCTCTGCCTTGTCGGAATGGCACGCGGTTGCCTGGCTTACCCCTTCGATGGATGGGCTGTTTACAGACAGCGCAGGCGCAAGGCGGCGATTTGTCGACCGGATGGCGCTCGCGGTTGAGCCGGGCCATGCAAAGCCGGTGAACCAGCTTGAAAACGCGCTGCGCGAACGCAACCGGCTTTTGGAAGATCACGCCGATGCGCGCTGGCTCGACGCGATCGAAGCCCAAGCCGCCCAGCATGGCAGCGTAGTGGCGGCCAATCGTTCACGCCTGATCGCGATGCTGGCTGATGAATTGTCCGCCTTCCCGCCCGAACCCTTTGCCCGGCCAATCCTGACTTATCGCCCCGGCGGGCCGCTTTCGCCGGAAGAATTGCTGGCCGAGCTTGCACGTTCGCGCCCGCGCGACAGGGCTGCGGGACGCGCGCTTACCGGGCCGCACCGCGATGAGCTTGAAGTGGTGATGATGGGCAGCGGTCAACCCGCCGCATCGTGTTCGACCGGTGAGCAAAAGGCGATGCTGATCGCGATCACGCTTGCACACGGCGTGCTCGCCTCTTCAGGACGGCCCAGCGTGCTGCTGCTGGATGAAGTCGCCGCTCACCTTGACCCTGTCCGCCGCAAGGCGCTGTTTGATCGCCTGCGCGCTGGCAAGGCGCAGGTGTGGATGACCGGGACCGAACTGGCGCCGTTTGCGCAGATTGAGAGCGAAGCCGCCATCTGGCGTGTGGCAGATGGCAGCCTCAACCGGCTTTAGCCATCCGCCTCGCTATCAGGCAAAGCCGCCTGAACCTGATCAAGCGTCGATGCGACCAGCGCCTCTATCCCTTCGGCAGTGGGGTGAATGCGGTCATTTTGGAACAGGCTTTGATCCTGATAGATATCTTCGAGCCAGAACGGGATGATCGCAGTGCCATATTCGGCAGCCAGTTCGCCATACATAGCATCGAACTGCGCCTGATACTCTGGCCCGTAATTGGGCGGCGCGCGCATTCCCATAAGCAGGACCGGAATCTCACGCTCGCGCAGGGTTGTCAGCATGGCATCGAAATTCGCCCGCGTTTCATCGGGTGACAGCCCGCGCAAAAGATCATTGCCGCCAAGCTCAAGGATAAACAGGTCAGGCGCTTGCTCTTGCGCATCAAGCGTGAAGGCAAGCCGGCTAAGCCCTGCTGCGCTCGTATCGCCAGACACGCCTGCATCGACCACGCGGGCATTGATCCCGCGCCCGCGCAGCGCCGCCTCCAGCCGTTCGGGATAGCCTTCGGGATCAGCCAACCCGTATCCGGCAAACAGGCTGTCACCAAAGGCGATTATGCGCACTTCTGCGCCCATGACAGGCACGGCAAGCTCGCCTTCGGCGATTGCGCCCGGCTGAGTCCGAGGGGCATCGACAGGCGCCTCAGAGCTGCATGCGGCGAGCGCAATCGCCGCGATGAAACCAAATGCCAGGGATGTGCGTTTCTGCAAGGAGGTCATATTGATCTGCGAACCTTTACCATTCGATCTTGTTTCAAAACTAATCTAGTCCCATCTCACCCAAGTGACAAACCCAGACCCCCATCCCGCAGCGGCGATTTCTGCCCGCAACCTAACCCTTACGCTCGGCAGTTCCAGCGCGCCGGTCGAAATCCTCAAGGGGATCGACCTTGATATCGCGCATGGCGAGGTGGTCGCGCTGCTTGGTCCTTCGGGTTCTGGCAAAAGCTCGCTCATGGCGGTTTTGTCCGGCCTTGAACGGGCAAGCGGCGGCGAATTGAATGTCGCAGGACAGGATTTTGCCAAACTCGACGAAGATGGCCTGGCTGCTGCACGGCGCGGACGGATCGGGATTGTGCTGCAAGCCTTCCACTTGCTGCCAACCATGACCGCGGCAGAAAATGTCGCAACCCCGATGGAACTTGCCGGGAGCGGTGACGCCGCCCCGCGCGCACGCGCAGAACTCGAAGCGGTCGGCCTTGGCCACCGTATCGGCCATTATCCAACCCAGCTTTCAGGCGGTGAACAACAGCGCGTTGCCATTGCCCGCGCCATTGCGCCGCGCCCGCAGCTGATCTTTGCCGATGAGCCGACCGGCAATCTCGATGTCGCAACCGGCGAGGAAATCGTCGAACTGCTGTTTGCCCGCCGCGCTGAAACCGGCGCGACCTTGTTGATCATCACGCATGATGCCAGCCTTGCCGAAAAGTGCGACCGGGTTCTCACCATGGCTGATGGTGTGATCGTCTCAGACACGCGCCCTGCCCTTGCGGCTGCGAAAGAAGCCGCCGAGTGAGCGCGGATACGACTGCAACCCCGGCAGCAGGCCTTGGCTGGGGCGATGCATGGCTGATTGCTCGGCGCGATCTCAATGCCCGCTTCAAGGGGTTGAGGCTGCTGCTGATCTGCATCTTCCTTGGCACCGCTGCGCTCGCGGCGATTGGCACACTGACCGCCTCGATTGAGCGCGAGCTGCAATCATCCGGGCAGGAATTGCTTGGCGGCGATCTCGAAGTCGAGGTTTGGCAGCGTGACCTTTCCGAAGAGGAACTCGTCTCGCTTGGCGAATATGGCGAGCTATCAGGCGGGTATCGCCTGCAAGCCATGGCGAGCACGGATGATGCCGCTGCACCGGTTGAACTGAAGGCGGTTGACGCGCGCTGGCCGCTGTTTGGCGCCTTTACCCTTGCAGACGGAAGAGAACCGGGCGCTCCAAGTGCCAACGATGCTTATCTTGCACAGGGCGCGATTGATCGCCTTGATATCGAAGTGGGCGAGGAATTCCGCGTTGGAACGCTGACCCTTCGCGCCGCTGGCATTATCGAGAACGAACCTGATCGCCTGTCCGAAGGGTTCCAGCTTGGCCCGACAGTTCTGGTCGCCAAGGATGTGCCGGGCAATGCCGGACTGTTGCAGCCCGGATCGCTGTATCAATCGAAATATCGCATCGCGTTCGAAAACAGCTCGCGCAATCCCGAAACGGTCGAAGAGGAATTGACCGAGGCCTATCCCAATGCAGGCTTCGACTTCCGCACGCGCGACCGCGCATCGCCGGGCGCAGACCGGTTTGTGCGCCAGATGAGCGATTTTCTCACTCTGGTAGGTCTTGCTGCACTAGTGATTGCCGGGATAGGGATTGCGGGCGGCGTATCGTCCTATCTCGACCAACGCCGCGCCAGCATCGCCACGCTAAAAGTGCTGGGCGCATCCTCACGCGATATCGTGCGCATCTATGCGATCCAGATTGCAGTCGCAGCGATTGCGGGAAGCGTTCTGGGGCTTACCGCAGGCGTGTTGGTCACCCCGTTCCTTGGCATGGCGCTTGAAGGCCTGCTCCCGGTTGAGAGCGGCTTTGTCATCGAACCGGCCCCCTTGATGCTGGCGGGCGCTTATGGCCTTCTTGTGGCCTTTGCCTTTGCCGCAGCGCCTTTGCTGAGAGCGCGCAGCTTCCCTGCCATGGCGCTAATGCGCAGCCGGATCGTGCCGCTTTCGCGCGACAGGCGCGCTTTGATCGCAACCGGGCTTGGCCTTGCCGCGATCTGCATTCTGGCGCTGTCGACCACCGACCGCATCATGCTGTCGGCAAGCTTCCTCTTGGGCGCAGGCGGGGCGTTGATCCTGCTCGCAGCTTTGGGCCTTAGCCTGCAATGGGCCGCGCGCAAGCTGCCGCGCCCGTCAAACCCGCTGCTGCGATCAGCGCTTTCGAACATCCATCGCCCCGGCGCGCCCACCTCTGCACTGGTCACCGCGCTTGGCTTTGGGCTTGCCGCCTTTGTGCTTCTCGCTGCAATCCAGAGCGCGATTGACGGCAATATCCAGAGCCGCGTGCCGCAAGAGGCGCCAGACTATTTCGTCATTGACGTGCCGCCCGAAGGCGAAGAGCGCTTCTACGAATTGATCCGCGACCCCTTCCCCGATGCCGAGATCCGATCAGTCCCGACAATGCGCGGCGCGATCCTCGCCTTTGGCCCTGAAGACGACATGCAGGTTGTCGCCGAACTCGACGAAATTCCTGATGGCGCATGGGCGCTGCGCGGTGAGCGCGGGATCACTTATGCCGACACCGCACCGCCGGGCAGCCGGGTTGTCGATGGCGAATGGTGGAGCCCGTTCCACGATGGCGAACCGCTGGTCTCGATCGACAAGGAATTTGCCGATGCCGCCGGGCTTGGTGTGGGCGACATGCTGACCATCGGCATTCTGGGATCAGAGCGGCAGGTGCGCATTGCCAATCTGCGCGAGATCGACTGGGAAAGCATGGGCTTCAACTTCACGCTCGTCTTCTCGCGCAATGCGATTGCCGATGCCCCTCACAAACTGGCCGCGACAATCGACCTTCCCGAAAGCGTTGATCCGCAGCAGCGCGGCGAGCTCTTGCGGGCAATGGTGCGCGAATATCCCTCGAGCTCGGTGGTCGAAGTGGGTGAGGTACTGGTGCAGGCGCGCACGCTGCTCGAACAGGTGGGCGTTGCAACGCTGGCTGCGGCCGCAGTTGCGGTTCTCGCGGGGCTTGCAGTGCTTATGGGCGCGATTGCAGCAGCGCGTGCAGCGCGGACCTATGACACAGTGGTCCTGCGTGTACTGGGCGCAAGCCGGCGGCAGATCCTTGGCCTGCAACTGGCCGAATATGGCCTGATCGCAGGCGCCTTGGCGCTGGTGGCGCTGGCGCTTGGATCAACGCTTGGCTGGGTCATCATCACCCAGCTGTTCGAGTTTGACTGGCTGCCCGACTGGGGCGCTGTTCTGGCTGTGCTTGGCCTCGGCCTTGCCATGGTGCTCGCCTTCGCGCTGGGAGGCTCGCTGCCGCTGCTGCGCGCGAAACCTGCCCAGGCGTTGAGAGAGCTTTAGGCGAAGGTTTCCGCCACCTCGTCCGTCTGTGTGTCAGTCATCTGCGCGTGCAGGCAGGTGTTGATCACGATCGCGATGATTGAATAGATCAGGAACATCGGCACCAGCAGGAAAAAGCCGCCAATCATTGATCCAACCGCAGCCACAGCCGCCGCGTCCCCCGCCCCTGCTTCGGCTGCGAACAGCGAACCGAACATCATGAAGAACGGCAGGCCCAGCAGGATCAACGCGATCCCGATGATCACCGCATACACGGCAAGGATCGGCAGCGCATTCCCGCTCGTCATCGACCATGTGCGCGAAATCGCCTTGATCGGGTTCAATGTGCCATCGACAGCAACCACCGGCACGATCACGCTCAACCGCACAGCGAAATAAAGAAGCACGGGTATCAGCAGCAGGACCGACAGGATCGCTCCCAATGATCCCAGCAGCGACAGCACCACCGCAACCAGCATATAAGCAAGCGCGAAGACCAGATAGGCAATCCCAAGCAGGATGGTGATTGCGATAAAGGTCACGCCCGCCTTGAGGCCAATCCCGATTGCCTCTCCGAACGGTGTCCGGCGCAAAGGCGTGGCGAGCGCTGCCATGGCGCATTGCTGAGCGAAGATGATCACGATTGAACCAATGTAGAATACGATCAGCATCAGCACGCCGCCAATCCCCAATCCGCCCATCAGCATCTCGGAATCGCCCAGCCCGCCTGCTGCCGCAGCGCCCAAAGCAAACATCGAACCGCCGATCACTCCGCCGCCGACCATGGTGTAAACAATATTGATCACGAAAAACGCCAGCCACATGCCCAACAGCAGCAGCCAGCGTTCCTTGATCATTTCCCAGCTTTGCGAAAACACGCGTGCGATATCGATCGCCATAAATCCCCCTATTGATCCCATTTGACCCCAACCCTCCAAGCGCGGGAGGCCGCGGAGCCATGACTGCACATTCGCGCGCCAAGGGCAATTGCAAAGTGTGGCAGCCCAAAAGCAAAGGGCCCCGCAGACATGCTGCGAGGCCCCTTGTGTTTGCCAATCTGTCCGTCTGGATCAGAACCGGAAGCGAACGATGCCGCCATAAGTGCGCGGCTGGTTCGGATAGCCCGATACCGTGCCGGCCTGAGCAACACCGTCGAAGATGGTCGTGATGTACTCATCGTCGAACAGGTTACGCGCCCACACACCGACTTCGAGGCCGTTGTTGAGCTTGACCGTCGATGACACGTTCACAAGGTTGACTTCGCGCTGGAAGTTGTTCGGACCAAAGGTCGGCAGACCGTTGTTGATCTGAACGTTGCTCTCATGATTGTAATCGATGCGGGTGACGATCTGCGTGCCGCTGTCGAACTCATGCGTGTGCGTCGCACTGGTCGAGATAGCCCATGACGGGATACCTGCCGGACGAACACCGGTGAGATCACCAAGAACCGAGCCGGGGAAGTCATCGAACAGCGGATCAAGGTGAGTAACCGCGAAGGTTACCAGCAGACCATCAATCGCGTTGATCGTGGTATCGAACTCAAAGCCCTTCACCGACTGCTCACCAGCGTTGCGAAGCGCAAAGCCCGTGCCGGTAAAGGCGAAGCTCTGGAAGCCCTGGATCGACTGGTCGAACACAGCAAGGTTGAAGCCAACGCCGTCCCACTGACCCTTGATACCGATTTCGTAGACTTCGGTTTCTTCAGGGCCTGCAAAGCGCGAACCGGAAACCAGGTTCGGCGTTGCCAGACCGGCATTGATGATGTTCGAATCCGGAGCAGCAAAGGTCGAACCGCCCGGCCCAGCGAGGAAGTCGGTGTTGATCGGACGACTGTCACGCGACAGGTTGACCGAACTTGCCTTAAACCCGGTTGCGTAGCTGGCGTAGATGTTGAGCTCTGGCGAAACCTGATACGATGCACGCAGCAGGTAAGTGAACTCATCATCATTGGTGATGCCCGGCTCAACCGAGTTCGGGAAGTTCAGGAATGGCGGCTGGAACTGGAACGCAGCCAGACCAAGCAGCGGGTTCACCGCCGGGTTGGTCGCAGCGGCAAGCAACCCCTGTTGAACCGGCGCAGGCAGAGCCTGGAACGTCGCCCGATCCGCGATCACTGGCAGGTTTGGATCAGCCAGCGAAGCGCCTGTGATGAAGGCATCGACAAAGTTGACCTGAGCCAGCGGATCAAAGCTGGTCTGTTGCAGGCCAAAGTCCTTTTCATCGTCGGTGTAGTTACCACCAACGGTGAAGACGAGACCATCGATCGGTTCGAAATCAATCGTACCGAAGATCGACCATGCCGTGTTGTTCATGAAGAACTGTTCGGAGGTCAGCAGCGGCGTGTTGAAGATCGATTCCTGCGGGAAGCCAAAGCTCTGCTCAAGCCCGTTGAACAGCGTCGGCTGACCGGTCAGGATCGCAACGGGATCTTCGCCAGCAAGGATCTCGAAGAAGTTACGGATCTGGCTGCCGTTCTGGATCGCGCTGTCCTGCGTGATCGATTCATCGAAGTAGAAGCCACCAAGCAGGAAGTTGATCGGACCGTCAAAGTCAGACGTGATCCGGAATTCCTGAGTGAAGGTTTCAACCTTCTGCTCGCGCGTTTCCGTCGCAATGTCTGCGCTGGTGAAGTCGATATCGGTGAGGAAGAAGTTTTCCAGTTCACGATATGCGGTGATCGAGGTGAATGAGAGGCCTGAATCGGTCTCGTAATCCATCTGGATCGAGCCACCATAATTATCGACGGTGTTTTCCGGCACAAAGTTGAGGAACACTTCGCGCTCGAACAGGTCGGTGCTCAGATTGCCGCCCACAGCAAGGATGCCGGGAACGGTCGGACCTGCGACCACAGTGCCGACGGTGCAGCACACTTCGTCAATGTTCGAATAATCGGCAATCGCGCGGATGCGGAAATCCGGGGTCGGCTCGATCAGCAGCTGACCGCGCAGCGCCCAGCGGTTGCGATCGTTGATCTCTTCATCGAGGTTGACGATCGTGCCGTAACCATCGCGGCGGTTGTAGCTGCCGTCGATCGAGAAAGCGATGTTGTCGCTGATCGGGCCGGTGACGTCACCCTTGAGGATGAAGGCGTTGAAATTGCCATAGCTCGCCTCAACCGTGCCGCCGAAGTCAAACTGCGGCTCACGCGTGACAACCGAGATGACGCCTGCCGATGCGTTCTTACCGAAAAGCGTCGATTGCGGGCCGTTCAGAACTTCGATGCGTTGCACGTTGGGAAGGTCAGACAATGCGCCGGCCGAACGTGAACGGAACACGCCGTCGATGAACACACCAACCGAAGGCTCAATACCAAAGTTGTTATCGCCGTTACCAAAACCGCGAATGATGAAGGTCGAAGCCGATGCGGTCTGCAACTGGCTGACCCGCAGCGACGGGGTAACGGTCTGAAGGTCAAGAACGTCACGGATTTGCGCGTTCTCAAGCGTTTCGCCGCTGGTCACAGAGACAGAGATCGGCGTTTACTGAAGAGTCTGTTCGCGCGTCGAAGCGGTCACGATGATGACAGTGATGCTGTAGTCATCACCAAGCTGCGATGCAAGATCATCTGCATCCTGCGCAAGTGCGACGCCAGGCGCCGAAATTGCTGCAGCACCTGCGCCTGCGAGCAGCGCAAAACGATACGACCCGGCAAGGCCGGAAGTTATGGAACGCATGGAAATCCTCTCCTCATATCCCACCCGACCGCCGGTATTTAAGGGTGCATCCCCAGATGCTTTATCCCGACAGCCAAGTTAGAGCGTTTGTGATACTTCAGCGACACACATCTAACAAGCCGCAAGGCCCCAGAATTACGAGGGAGCAGGCGGTAATGTTGCAAGGCCGACACACTCCCAATGTGATCCGGAATCGCTGCTGCCACCACAAAGCTTGCCGCCTTGGCTCCGCTGCGCTAGGCGCGCGCTCGAATTCACCGCAATGATGCACTGCAACACGTTGTCTGGCCCCGCGAGCATTCCGTAGCGTCCTTCGACCACTTGCAGTTTCAACCGCAAATCCCGTCTCGTGCGCTGCACCATCCCGCAGCATCCGACTTACCAAGTGATCAGTCGGATAATTTTGGAAAAGTCAGAAAAATGTCCAAAACTCCCTCTTCGCTGCGCAATGTCGCGATCATCGCTCACGTTGACCACGGCAAAACCACTCTGGTTGACCAGCTTTTCCGGCAATCGGGCACTTTCCGCGAGAATCAACGCGTTGAAGAGCGCGCGATGGATTCGGGCGATCTGGAAAAAGAGCGCGGCATCACCATCCTTGCCAAATGCACCAGCGTCGAATGGGAAGGCCCTGATGGCGAAGTCACTCGCATCAACATCGTCGACACGCCGGGCCA
>CAYUCZ010000057.1:0-14449 GCA_964443505.1 uncultured Porphyrobacter sp.
GCCTCTGCGAATTGTGCGTTGTGTTCTTTGATCCGCTGCTCAAGCTCGGGGCGGAAGTGGCGGATGAGGCCCTGGATCGGCCAGGCCGCCGCATCGCCCAGCGCGCAGATGGTGTGCCCTTCGACCTGTTTGGTCACTTCCCAAAGCATGTCGATTTCCTCAATCGCAGCATCGCCCGTGCGTAGGCGCTCCATCACGCGCCACATCCACCCGGTGCCCTCACGGCACGGCGTGCACTGGCCGCAGCTTTCATGCTTGTAGAAGTAGCTGAGGCGGCTGATCGCGCGGACGGTCGACTTGTCCATCACGATCACGGCTGCGGTGCCGAGACCCGAGCCGAGTTCTTTAAGCCCGTCAAAATCCATCGGAGCCGAGCGGATTTGCTCAGCCGGGACCAGCGGAACCGACGATCCGCCCGGAATAACCGCCAGCAGATTGTCCCATCCGCCGGTGATCCCGCCGCAATGCTTCTCGATCAGTTCTTCGAACGGGATGCTCATTGCCTCTTCGACGACGCAGGGCTTTTCGACATGTCCGCTGATCTGAAACAGCTTGGTGCCCGCATTGTTCTCCCGCCCAAAGCCAGCAAACCACGCAGCCGAGCGGCGCAGGATCGTGGGCACGACCGCAATCGATTCCACATTGTTCACCGTTGTCGGGCACCCATAAAGGCCAGCACCCGCCGGGAATGGCGGCTTCAAGCGCGGCTGACCTTTTTTGCCTTCAAGGCTCTCGATCATCGCGGTTTCTTCACCGCAGATATACGCGCCAGCGCCACGGTGCATGAACACGTCGAAATCGTAGCCCGACCCGCTCGCATTCTTGCCGATCAGCCCGGCGTCATAAGCTTCGTCAATCGCGGCCTGAAGCGTTTCGGCCTCGCGGATATATTCGCCGCGAATGTAGATATAAGCTGCCCGCGCGCGCATCGCGAAACCAGCGACCAACGCGCCTTCGATCAGTTTGTGCGGATCGTGGCGGATGATCTCGCGGTCCTTGCACGAACCGGGTTCGGATTCGTCGGCATTGATGACGAGGAAGCTTGGACGACCGTCTTTGCTTTCCTTGGGCATGAACGACCATTTGAGGCCGGTCGGGAAACCGGCCCCGCCCCGTCCGCGAAGGCCAGAGGCCTTGATCTCGTCAATGATCGCATCCTGCCCACGCTCAATCAGAGCCTTGGTGCCATCCCAATCGCCGCGCGCCTGCGCCGCTTTGAGGCCCCAGTCCTGAAAGCCATAGACATTGGTGAAGATGCGGTCCTTGTCAGCCAGCATCGCCGTCACCCTTCTTCTCGCTATTGGCCGCTTTGGCCATTTTGAGCTGACGCAGTGTCAGCACCTGAAAAATCAAACCCATGCTCATCAGGGCGATGCCCGTCGAACGTTCACCCGTTGCCGCGAGGTATGCGCCCGCACCAAAGCCGACGAAACCGGCGATCATAAGCGCAAGGACGCTGCCGTTCATGACGCTTCACCCTTGTCCGCGCGCGAACGCACGCCAAATCCGGCTGCTGCCAGCAATCCGCCTGCGGCAAGCGGAATGACCCCATTGTCACCGCCAGAGGCAAGCGAGCCCGCGCCAAGACCCAGCAAGGTCAGCCCCACCAGGATCATGACAAAGCCAAGGATAGTGCGGTTCATTCGTCCTTCTCCTTTTTCTGGAGATAGACGAGACCGAGCGCAAAGAAGGTGAGGCCAATGGGCGCAAACACCCATCCCAGCGTCAGGCCGAAAGTCAGCCCGATGCTGAAGCCGAGGATCATGAAAGTGATCCCGAGCGTTCTATAGTCGGTTTCGGGCTGCTCGCTCACCAGTCACCCCGGTAGTCGTGGTTGGCATCGACCATTTCCTTGAGCGTGGTTGGGCCGCCGGAGGGCTCTGAAGTGTGGCGTCCGGGCTCTTGCGTGCCGGTCTTGGGGCTCTCGCCCTTGGCGAGCGCATCGAGCACCGCATCGAGGCGTTCAACCGTCAGGTCTTCGTAATTGTCATCGTTGATCTGAACCATGGGAGCGGTGGCGCAATTGCCCATGCACTCGACTTCGGTGAGAGTCCACAGGCCGTCTTCGGATACCCCGCCCTTCACCATTCCGCGTTTCTTGCACGCGCTGATAATGTCATCGGAGCCGCGCAGCATGCACGGCGTCGTGCCGCAGACCTGCACGTGATATTTCCCGACCGGCTTCATGTTGTACATGAAGTAAAAGGTCGCGACTTCGAGCACGCGGATCACCGGCATGCCCAGATAATCGGCGATATATTCAATCACCGGAAGCGGGAGCCAGCCTTGCGTGTCGGTCTCTGCCCCGACCTGACGCTGACCCAGATCGAGCAGCGCCATGACCGCCGATTTCTGACGGCCTTCGGGATACTTGGCGATGTGATAATCCGCCTTGGCCTTGTTCTCTTTCGTCCATTCGAAAGAGCCCCAGCGCGCACGCAGTTCAGGCGTATCGGGTGCGGGTGTACGGTCAGCCATTCAAAAGCTCCCGTTCGTCAGAGAGAAAACGATCGACCCATACGGTGAAGAACGCGACAAACGCGAGCAAGCCCCACCACGGGAACGACCCTTCGCCACTTGCCGACCAAACGGCCGCTGCCATTACGCACCAAGCAGGAATGGCAATCCCGGCCTCAATCCATCGTGCAAGTGTCACCGGTCACACTCCCCAAACACAACATCAATCGCGCCAAGGATCGCGGTCGCATCCGCCAACATGTGGCCTTTGCTCATCATGTCCATCGCTTGCAGGTGTGAGAAAGCCGTTGGGCGGATCTTGCAGCGGTAGGGCTTATTGGTCCCGTCGCTGACGAGGTAGACGCCGAATTCGCCCTTGGGGCTTTCAGTCGCTACGTAGACTTCGCCTTCGGGCACGTGGAAACCTTCGGTGTAGAGCTTGAAGTGATGGATCAGGCTTTCCATCGACTGCTTCATCTCGCCGCGTTTGGGAGGCGAAACCTTGCCATCGGTGCTTGCAATCGGGCCCTGAGGCATATCGCGAATGCACTGCTTGATGATTTTAGCGCTCTCGCGCACTTCCTTCACGCGCACCATAAAGCGGTCATAGCAGTCCGAATTGGTGCCGACCGGAATGTCAAACTCCATCCGATCATAGACGTCGTAGGGCTGCGATTTGCGCAGGTCCCATGGAATGCCGGCTGCTCGGATCATCGGGCCGGAGAAGCCCCAGGCCACCGCATCATCGCGTGACACAACGGCGATATCGACATTGCGCTGCTTGAAGATGCGGTTGTCCATGACGAGGCTCATCGCGTCATCGAACAGCTGGAAGAACCGGTTGTCGAGCCAGTCGCCAATATCAACGAGCAGCTTTTCCGGCACGTCCTGGTGCACACCGCCGGGACGGAACCAGGCTGAGTGCATACGCGCGCCCGACGCGCGCTCAAAGAAGTTGAGGCAATCCTCGCGCAGTTCAAACACCCACAGGTTGGGCGTCATCGCGCCCACATCCATGACGTGCGCGCCGATATTGAGCATGTGGTTGCAGATGCGAGTCAGTTCAGCGAACAGAACCCGCAGATATTGCGCACGCTCCGGCACTTCGAGATTGAGAAGCTTTTCAATCGCGAGCACATAGGAATGCTCCTGACACAGCGGCGAACAATAATCCAAGCGGTCAAAATACGGCAGCGCTTGCAGATAGGTCTTCTGCTCGATCAGTTTTTCGGTGCCGCGGTGGAGCAGGCCGACATGCGGATCGACACGCTCGATCACTTCACCATCGAGCTCCATGATCATCCGCAAAACGCCATGCGCTGCGGGGTGCTGGGGCCCGAAATTGATCGTGTAATTGGTGATGACATCGCCGTCAGTGGTTGGCGATTCTTCGATTTGGACGCCCATTATTCGGCCTCCTCCCCATTGTCATCGGTGTCATCGATTTCGAACTCGACACCATCCTTGGGTGCCTCGTCTTCCTCTGCTTGCGCCTCTGGTGCAGGTTCTTCGGCCTTTTCATCACCGGGCAGCACATAGTCAGAGCCTTCCCACGGTGAGAGGAAGTCGAAAGTGCGCATATCCTGCGGCAGCTCAACCGGTTCATAGACCACGCGCTTTTCGTCTTCGGAATAGCGCAGCTCGGTATAGCCGGTCATCGGGAAGTCCTTGCGGAAAGGATGCCCTTCAAAGCCATAATCGGTAAGAATGCGGCGCAGGTCCGAATTGCCATCGAATACGACACCATAAAGGTCGAACACTTCACGCTCGAGCCAGCCTGCATTGGGCCACAGCGAGGTGACGCTGGGGACAGGCGTTGCTTCATCGGTCGAACATTTGACCATGACGCGGTGGTTCTTGGTGAGCGAAAGCAGCATGTAGACGACTTCGAAACGCTCTGGCCGTTCGGGATAGTCAGCGCCTGCGATTTCCATCAGCTGCTGATATTCGTGCTCATCACGCAGAATACGCAGCACTTCAGCGACATCTTCGCGCTTGGCGGTAAGCACGATTTCGCCGTGCTGCTCGCTCGCGCCATCAAGCCAGACGCTCAGAGCAGAGCCAAGCGCATCAAGCACGCCATCGTTCGTGGCAAATTTCGGGGCGGAATGGAGAACGGCCATCAGTGCACAGCCTCATCAATATCGCTGCCGAAACAGATCAGGTGCCCATCGAGATCGCGCACATAGATCTCGCGAATACCGTAGATCCGATCGGTCGGCTTTTCAGTAATGTCCGCACCATTGGCGCTGAACTCTTCGTAGAGCGCGTCAACATCGCGGACCCAGAAATAGGCGCTGAACATGCCAAAATCGCTCGAATTGGCATGCAGCGGCTTACCCTCATTTGCGCGCGCCAGCATGATCGACTGACCATCGCGCTGCGGGATTGCAAAAGTCGCTTCAGGCTCGCCCCAAAGCTCGGGCGCGACAAACCCGAACTTCTCGGCATAATACTCTGCCGCCGCGCGCACATCGCGCACGAGCAGACAAGCGGCTGTCGAACCGATCTGGCGAGCCTGCGCGTTCACCGCTCAATCGTCCCGCTGCGGCGGATTTTGCGCTGAAGCTGCATCACGCCATAGAGCAAAGCTTCGGCTGTGGGCGGGCAGCCGGGCACATAGATGTCCACCGGCACGATCCGATCACAGCCGCGCACGACGGAATAGGAATAGTGATAATAGCCGCCGCCATTCGCGCATGATCCCATGCTGATCACATATTTGGGATCAGACATCTGGTCATACACCTTGCGCAGCGCCGGTGCCATCTTGTTGCACAGCGTACCCGCAACAATCATCACGTCAGACTGACGCGGCGATGCACGGGGCGCAGCGCCGAAGCGTTCCATGTCATAGCGCGGCATGTTGACGTGGATCATTTCCACCGCGCAGCATGCAAGGCCAAAGGTCATCCACCACAGCGATCCGGTGCGAGCCCACTGGAACAGGTCTTCGGTCGATGTGACGAGGAAGCCCTTGTCATTCACCTCGGTCTGGAGCGCGCGGAAATAATCCTCATCAGGCGCACGCACTTCGCCTGCTTTCGCAGTTTCAAGCGCGCTGACATCAGGCAGGCTTTGCGGAGGCGTAATCGTGGTGCTCATTCCCAGTCCAGAGCTCCCTTCTTCCATTCATAGGCAAGGCCAACAGCAAGGATGAACAGGAAGGTCATCATCCCGATCCAGCCAACCCAACCGGTTTCGCCCAGGCTCACTGCCCAGGGAAACAGGAATGCCGCTTCGAGGTCGAAGATGATGAAACTGATCGCCACGAGGTAAAAGCGAACATCAAACTGGCTGCGCGCATCTTCGAAAGCGGGAAAGCCGCATTCATATTCTGACAGCTTTTCCGCATCAGGGTTGTGAGCCCCTGTCAGACGCGAAACGCCCATCGGCAGAAACACGAAGAGGACAGAAAGCCCGAAGGCGATGAAGATGAAGAGCAGTATCGGCAGATACTGAGCGAGATCGACCACGGCGATTTCCAAGCTAGCTTAATCCCAATGGCCAGCCCCTAGGCCTCTCTTCTCGCCTGTGCAAGGGCTCGACTCGACCTATCCGTCACATATCTGTTGCAGAAAATCGAACGGAGGATTGAACTAAAGTCAATCCTGTATTTCCCCGAGGGGCAGACGGCGGATTTGGGTTGGGATTGCGGGCTTGCCTTCGACGCTTTCGCCCTTGTCAAAGCGGTCCCATTGGCCGGTCGCGACATAGACCAGCGCATCGCCAGCAATGCTCCCACCAAGCGGCTCGGTCCATTCTGGATGCATCTGTTCAAGGATTTGCGCCGCAACGACCGAATAACCATCCTCGGACAAGGTCAACGCGCTGATGCGCATGGGACTTGTGCCGTTCTGCATCGCGATAAGCCGGTTCCCATGCCGCCACAGTCCGTCAACGCCATCAAGCAGCGCTGGAACCTCGCTTGAAAGGCGCGAAACCTTCCCGCTTTCAAGATCAACAATCGCGATCCCATAGCGATAGTCGCTGACATACAGACGGCTTGCATCCTCGCTGAGCGCAAGGCCCTGAGGCGAGCGGAATGTGCCGGGCGCAACCAAAGTCTCAAGCTCAGTCGCGCCAACGGGTTTGCGGTATATGCCGCCGCCCATCGGATCGCTTGCGTAGACCGTCGCATCAGGTCCGATGGTGAGGTCCGACACGGCCTTTGCATCCTGAGGCGCAGGGACACGGATCGGATTCTGAAAATCGCCGCGAAGGCCCATCAGCCCGGTAAAGAGCGCAGGTTCATCAGGCGAACCGTCGAGATTGGCAGAAGCTGCCCATCCCATCGATTTATCAGGCTCCCCGACAATGCCCGAAAGATCGCTCGCCCCCGGAATGGCAATCGCGGTCCAGCCGTCTTCGGGCACAAAGATATGGATGGATCTGCCGGTGACAGAGGTTGCGACCATCACCGCATCATCAGCCTGCGCAAACACGCTTTCAATCAGGCCTGCTTCAGCCGGAACAGCGGCGATAGGCTCGCTTGCCTCGATCACTTCAGCCTGTTCGATGAGCGCGGCGCGGACCGCATCCTTATGCTCTTCACCGACCAACTGAGGCAATTGTGACCGCGCGCCTTCGCTGAAGACATAGCCGCGCTGTTTGAGCCAGAGGAGCGTTTCGATCAGCGCATCAAAATCCTGAACGCCCAATTGCGCGTTAAGCAGCCGCAGGCGCACAGAACCGCTGTCGGGAAAGGCTTCGGCAAGCGCGAGAAGGCCTTCAACGTCGCTGATCTGGCCGGTTTCTGCCGCGACATTGCGCCACTGCGCTGCCGATTGATCCGCTGCCGACTGCGCCCCGGCAAGGGCTGGCACGGCCATCGCCAGAGCCAGTCCCGCCAGATAGGGTTTCATGCGCTTAGCCAGCCGCTTCTTCCTTTGCCTTGCCATAAGGCGGTTTCATCTTCGCCAGTTTGGCAACGTCAATCTTGGGCTGATGATAAACCGCGCGGGCGTGGCTGAATTCGCGGAAGCCTTCGATTGCGTGATAGCTGCCCATGCCGGAGGGACCGATCCCGCCAAATGGCAGGTCTTCCATCGATACGTGGAAAATCACGTCATTGGTGGTCACCCCGCCAGAGATCGTGCGGGTCAAAACGCGTTCCTGTTCGCCCTTGTCTTCGCCAAAGTAATAAAGACCCAGCGGACGATCGTTTTCGTTGATGTAATCGACCGCCTCGTCAAGCGCCTTGTATGTCTTGACCGGGAGGACCGGACCGAAGATTTCTTCCTGCATGACTGCCATGTCATCATCGACACCGCGCAGCACGGTCAAAGGCAGTTTGCGCTGGTTGGCGCTGCCGAAATCCTCGTTCGCAGGGTTTACCTCGATCACTTCAGCGCCCTTGTCGCGCGCATCTTCGACAAGGCCCTGGAGCCGTTCAAAGTGACGGTCGGAGACGATCGAGGCGTAATCCTCGTTTTCAAGCACCGTGGGATACATCGACGCGGCAGCCCCGGTAACCCCGGCAATCGCTTCGTCTTCGCTTTCCTCAGGCACATACATGTAATCAGGCGCAAGGCAGATCTGGCCTGCATTCATCATTTTGCCCAGCGCAATTCTCTCACCGGCTTTGGCAAAGTCAGCACTGCGGCCCATGACCACAGGTGATTTGCCTCCCAGTTCAAGCGTGACCGGAACGAGATTTTCAGCCGCTGCCTGCATCACACGGCGACCGGTTGCGGTAGAGCCTGTGAAGATCAGGTGATCAAACGGCAGCGATGAAAACACAGCGGCCACTTCTGGCCCGCCTGTGACAACGGCCACTTCATCAGGCGTGAAATATTCCGCGACAAGCTCTGCCATCAGCAGCGAGGTCCGCTCGGTAAATTCGCTTGGCTTGATCATCGCCCGGTTGCCCGCAGCGAGCACCTGCATCAGCGGCGAAAAGGCAAGGTTTACCGGGAAATTCCACGGTGAAAGGATGCCGATAACGCCTTTGGGTTCATACCTGACTTCTGCTTTTGCCCCGAGAACGCCAAGCGGGAATTGCACCTTGCGCTTTTCTGGCCGTGCCCATTTGTCCATGTGCGACAGCGCCTGTTTCCCCGCACTCACCGTCGCGTTGATATCGGTCAGCATGGATTGATAGGTCGAGCGATTGCCAAAGTCGGCGCTCATCACCTTGCACAGGTCATCGGCATGCTCATTGAGCAGCGCCATGGCGCGTTTGATCCGGTCCTTGCGCATCGCCATGCCTTCCGGGCGCGATGCGGTAAAAGCCCCGCGCTGCAGTTCGAGCAGGCGCTCCAGTTCTTCGCGTTTGTCGTCAGCCATGGTTCCCTCTCCCGGCATTTGGTTTCTCTTTGCCACGCTTTGTGCGGGAAACCGCCCTTGCCCGCAAGTCAATACGATTTTGCACCCGGCAAAGATCATCTGTGTTTGCCATCAAGTGGGCGGGACACTAAATCAGGCGTCATATCTCTCCCCAACCCCAAGGAAACAGATCATGGCGAACTTCTCCGCACACGACCCGATTGTCATTCTCTCCTATGCTCGCACCCCGATGGGCGGGATGCAGGGCGCGCTTTCGGATGTGTCGGCTACCGATCTTGGCGGTGTTGCGGTGAAAGCCGCGGTTGAGCGTTCAGGCGTTCCGGGTGAGAAGTTTGATCGTGCATATATGGGCTGCGTACTCCCGGCGGGCCTCGGACAGGCCCCTGCGCGTCAGGCGATGGTCAAGGCTGGCCTTCCCAAATCTGTTCAGGCGACCACGGTCAACAAGGTCTGCGGAAGCGGCATGCAGACCGTAATTATGGGTGCAGAGGCGCTCGCGAGCGGGACCATCGATTATGTTGTCGCAGGCGGTATGGAGAGCATGACCAACGCTCCCTACCTTCTCAAAAAGCACCGTTCAGGCGCGCGCATCGGTCATGACACGACGTATGATCACATGTTCCTCGACGGGCTGGAGGACGCCTATGAAGAAGGCCGCGCGATGGGCACTTTCGCGCAGGACACAGCCAATGATTACCAGCTGACCCGCGAAGATCAGGACGCCTATTCGATCGAATCGCTCACCCGCGCCAATGCCGCGATTGAAAGCGGCGCGTTTGCAGACGAAGTGGTCCCTGTGACCTTCGCCACGCGCAAGGGTGAAGTCACGGTTGATACCGATGAACAGCCCGGCAAGGGCCGCCCTGACAAGATCCCGCAGCTGCGCCCCGCCTTTGCCAAGGACGGCACGATCACCGCTGCCACGTCAAGCTCAATCTCTGACGGTGCTGCCGCTGTGGTTCTGACGCGCGAGAGCATTGCTGCGGAAAACGGCCAGACCCCTGTTGCCAAGGTTGTCGCTATGGCAGCCCATGCGCGAGAGCCAAAGGACTTCACTATCGCTCCTGTTGGCGCGATTGAAAAAGTGCTCGGCAATGCAGGCTGGTCGGTTGACGATGTTGATCTGTGGGAAGTGAACGAGGCGTTCGCCTGTGTCGCCATGTTCGCGATGCGCGACATCGGGATCGACCATGCAAAGATCAACGTGAACGGCGGCGCGACCGCTCTGGGTCACCCGATCGGTGCATCAGGCACGCGGATCATCGTGACGCTGATCAACGCGCTCAAAAGCCAGGGCAAGACCCGCGGCGTTGCCTCGCTGTGCATTGGCGGCGGTGAAGCAACCGCTGTTGCTGTCGAGATCGTCTGACGCCTTATCCAAGGACCGGCTTTATGGCTGGACGGGATTCATTGGGCGGGTTTCATCTCGCCCACGCCCCATAGCCGGTCCATCGACACCCAGCCATTGCGGCCATCAACGTCGATCTCGCAATAGGTATCGCGGCATCGCATCAGTTCCGCGACTACCCCCGGCTGCGCGCGCCATCGCAGCGCTGATGTCTCGCCCGGTTCAGCGCGCAAGTCCGCCAGACCATCGCCAATAATCAGCGCGCCCAATTGCGGATCGAGCTGGCTCGCAGCGACCCAGCCTTGCGTTCCCTCGTGATCCTGAACCAGTCGCCAGCTGTCGCGCACACGCACGACCTTCACCGGCAGGCCTTTGCGCTTGTACACCCATTCGATCTTGTATTCCCGGCTCGGCCCGACGCGCATATTGACCTCGTTGAATCGCAGCGTTGCCCAATAGGGAACTTCGCGATTCTGCGCGCGCGCCCCTTCTGCCAGGACAGTGCCCAGGAGAATCGCGCAAAGCCCGATATGGGCAAGAAATCTAAGCGTGCTCATGCGCTTGTGATAACCAAGCTCGCGCATGATCTTCAAGCATCAAGAGCCCGCTTGACCCATACATCGGTTTCCACGTAGCGGGTGCGGCATGGCCGACACGCATTCTCCCCCGCAATTCTCCTCTGGCAAACCCAAAGTTGTGGTCACCCGCCACCTTGCCCCGGCGGTCGAGGCCCGGATGAGCGAGCTTTACGATGTGACGCTTAACACCAGCGACACGCCGATGACCCGCGATGAACTGATCGCGGCGATGCAAAGCTGCGATGTGCTGGTCCCGACAGTCACGGACCGGATCGATGGCGAGATGATTGCTGGCGCGGGAGAGAACCTGCGCCTGATTGCCAATTTCGGCGCGGGGACGGAACATATCGATCTTGAAGCCGCAGCCGCACGCAAGATCATCGTCACCAACACGCCGGGTGTCTTTACTGATGACACTGCTGATCTTGCTATGGCCGGGATCATCGGTGTGCCGCGCCGCATTCGCGAAGGCGTGGAGCTGGTGCGGTCAGGCGAATGGACCGGATGGGCGCCAACCGGGCTGCTCGGGCGCAAACTTGGCGGCAAGGTGCTGGGCATTATCGGCATGGGCCGGATCGGACAGGCGGTCGCCCACCGTGCGCGCGCCTTTGGGCTTGAGGTTGCCTATTACAATCGCAAACCGCTTCCCGCTGCGGTCGAAAGCATGCTGGGCGCGCGGCATGTCGACGACATTGATAGGTTGGTGAGCGAGGCGGATATCCTCACCCTTCACTGCCCCTTGAGCGATGACAATCGCGGCATGATCGATGCCCGCCGGATCGCGCTGATGAAGCCGGGGTCAAGCATTGTGAACACCGCGCGCGGCGAGTTGATCGATACAGACGCACTGATCGATGCGCTCAATTCTGGCCATCTCGCAGGCGCAGGCCTCGATGTTTATCCTGATGAACCCAATGTCGATCGCCGCCTGATCGAACAGCCTAATGTCATGACCCTCCCCCATATTGGCAGCGCCACTGTCGAAGGGCGCGAGGCATCAGGCGAAAAGGTCACTGCCAATATCCAGTTCTGGGTCAACGGCCACAGGCCGCCTGATCAGGTGCTGACAGCTCTTGTGCGATAATCGCAGCTATCGCGGCGCGCGCATGGCCAGCTCTTCAGCCAGAAGGTTGATCACACCATCAGCGGCACGGCGCGTTGATCCGAACGCGAAGTGGCGGACGTTGAGGTAAGTCGCGACGTCGCGCTCCCCCGCCTTTCCCCAAGAACAATCAGGCGCCACCACTCCATCGATCAAGGAGCTAACGGCAATTGTGTGAACCGGGGGTTTGACACTCGGATCATCAGGCAGGCTTGGCTCATCAACCGTGTGATCGTTGATCAGGTTATAAAGCCGCCATGCATTGTTGGCTCTCCGGCTGCCCGAAAACGGTGAGGCCAAGGTCATGACCAGACGCACCTTGTCCGGATGCCGCTGCGCCAGAACGCGGGCAAATATCCCGCCAAGGCTCCATCCGATCAGCACGATCTTGTCGTCATAGCGCTGGGCAAGCTCGTTCAGACGCGCCTCGGCCTGCGCGAAGTTTTCCGGTGTGATCCCGGTTATAAAGCCGAGCTTGGAGCGATGCGCGTCATACCCTGATGCGCTGAGTGATCGCCGCAGCAGGGATGTGGCATAATCGCTCGACATGATGCCTGGCAGGACCATGACCGGCGGAAGGCGATCATCGACGGTGAAATCGGTTGTGATCGCGCGCGCCCGCCGCAGGGGCGCACACCAGATCGCGGGCAGGTAAAGCAGTTCGCGAAGCCACAGCGAAAGCGCAGGCGCTTGTGACGTATCCCTCACAGCGCGAGCGAATACAGCTTGTTGAATTCACCCGGAATATAACCGGCAAATGCCTCGCACGGTTCAAAGCCAAAGCTGATATAAAGGCCAACCGCCGCTTCGAACACCGGGCCTGAACCGGTTTCCAGCTTGACCTCACCAAAGCCATGCTGGCACGCGCGATCGATCAGATGCGTGAGCATCGCTTTACCGGCCCCTGTCCCGCGCGCATCGGGATGTGCGCGCATCGACTTGATCTCGCCAAACCCATCATGCTGTTTAAGCGCGCCAATCGCGAGCAGCGCATCGCCATCCCACGCCGCGAACACCTCGATCCCCGGTTGCTGCAGGCCCGATAGATCAAGCACATGGCACGTGCCGGGCGGCGAGAAGGCTTCCATCTCGCCGTGATGCAGTTCGAGCAGCGCCACCACTTCCGCTTCGGATAGATCGGTGCGCCGGATCTGCATCACGCTCTCCTTTTAAAGGTTTTCGTATTGCGGCATGCCCAGAACGTGGAAGCCGCCGTCTACGTGGATGACCTCTCCGGTCGTGCAAGCGCCTGCGTCAGAGCACAGGTAAACAGCAGTGCCGCCAACCGCTTCGAGCGTTGCATTGCTGCGCATCGGGGCATTGGTGTCCGTGTGTTTATAGGTCCGCCGCGCACCGCCAATCGCAGACATGGCAAGCGTCTTCATCGGGCCGGGGCTGATCGCGTTGACGCGAATGCCTTCGGGTCCCAGATCATTGGCGAGATAGCGCACGGCTGATTCCAGCGCGGCCTTTGCCACCCCCATCACATTGTAATTGGGCGTGACACGGGTTGATCCCAGATAGCTCAACGTGATCACGCTGCCGCCATGCTCCACCATCATCGGATGCGCGCGGCGGGAAACTTCGATCAGGCTGAAAGCAGAGATATCGAGCGAGGTTTTGAAATTCTCACGCGAGGTATCAAGGATGCGCCCCGACAGCTCTGCCTTGTCAGCATAAGCGATCGCGTGGATCACGAAATCGAGCCTGCCCCAGCGTTCCTGCAAGGCGGCAAAGGCAGCGTCGAGCGATGTGTCATCGGTAACATCCACATCGAGCATGAAATCAGAGCCAACGCTTTGCGCCAACGGCTCAAGCCGCGCACCGAAAGCCTCACCCTGATAGGTAAATGCCAGCTCTGCCCCTGCCTCGGCACAGGCCTTGGCGATGCCCCATGCAATCGAGCGATCATTGGCAACGCCCATAACGAGGCCGCGTTTTCCCGCAAGCACGCCCATGTTCATGTCACCTCAGTAATGGGTGAACAGGTTCACCCGTGAAACTTTGACAGCAGCATCGTCCCATTGGTGCCGCCAAACCCGAAACTGTTGGTCATCACGGTGTCGAGGCCCGCATTCTCAACGAGCTCGGTCGCGATCTCTGCCGGTTTAAGCGCCGGATCAAGCGTTTCGACATTGATCGACGGGATGATAAAATCATTCTCCATCGCCAACAGGCAATAGACCGCTTCCTGCGCGCCGGTGGCGCCCTGGCTGTGCCCGGTCATCGATTTGGTTGAGCTGACCGGCGGGGTTGAGCCATCGCCAAAGACGCGGCGAACCGCTTCGATCTCGCCCACATCGCCGACCGGTGTCGAGGTTCCGTGCGCGTTGATATAGCTGACCTTGCGATCTTCACCGAGCGTCTTGAGCGCGCCGCGCATGGAGCGTTCCCCGCCCTCACCCGAAGGTGCGACCATGTCCGCGCCATCGGACGTGGCGCAAAAGCCGGTGACTTCGGCGTAGATTTTCGCGCCGCGCGCCTGCGCATGGTCAAGCGCTTCGAGCACAACCATCGCTCCGCCGCCGCCAATCACGAACCCATCACGGTCCGCGTCAAACGCGCGTGATGCGCGCTCTGGCGTGTCGTTATACTTGCTCGACATCGCGCCCATTGCATCGAACAGGCAGGAGAGCGTCCAGTCGAGCTCTTCCCCGCCGCCGCCGAACATCACGT
>CAYUCZ010000058.1:0-14039 GCA_964443505.1 uncultured Porphyrobacter sp.
TGAAGGAGAAGCGGCCGGGCTTGTAGCCGCGCGCCTGGCTTTCGGGCAGGCCGGCGAACCAGTCGCGGATCTGGGTGAAGGCGCCGGTATAAGTCGCCGGGTTGGAGCGCGGGGTGCGGCCAATGGGCGACTGGTCGATCTCGATCACCTTGTCGCAATATTCAAGGCCCTCAATCGCATCGTGCTTGCCCGCGATCACCCGCGCCCCGTTCAGGCTGCGCGCGGCGGCGGCATAGAGCGTGTCGATGGTGAAGGAGGACTTGCCCGAGCCCGATACGCCGGTGATGCAGGTGAAGGTGCCAAGCGGGATCGAGGCGGTGACATCCTTGAGGTTGTTCGCCTTGGCCCCGCGCAAAGTGAGTTTGTGGCCATTGCCCTTGCGCCGATTGGTCGGAACCGCGATCTCGCGCCTGCCGGTGAGATAGTCGGCGGTGAGCGACTTCTTCGACTTCATGATCTGTTTGAGCGTGCCCTGCGCCACGACCTGCCCGCCGCGCACGCCCGCGCCCGGGCCAAGGTCGACAATATGGTCCGCCTGCCGGATCGCGTCCTCATCATGCTCAACCACGATCACGGTATTGCCGAGATCACGCAGCCGTTTGAGCGTTTCGAGCAGCCTATCATTGTCGCGCTGGTGCAGGCCGATGCTGGGTTCATCAAGGACATAGAGCACGCCTGAAAGCCCGCTGCCGATCTGGCTGGCGAGCCGGATGCGCTGGCTCTCCCCGCCGGATAGGGTGCCGCTGGTGCGGTCAAGGTTGAGGTAGTCGAGCCCGACATTGTCGAGAAAGCCCAACCGCTCATTGATCTCCTTGAGGATTGGCCCTGCAATTTGGCGCTGCTGATCGGAGAGGTGATGGTCGAGATCGAGGAACCAGGCCTTGGCGTCCGATACGCTCATCTTGACCGGTTCGGCGATGTCGGTCGGCCCGGTTGCGCTGGGGACCTTCACCGCCAGCGCCTTTTCATTAAGCCGCTTGCCCCCGCATGTCTCACAGGCCTGCGCGGTCTGGAACTTTGACAGCTCCTCCTGAATCCATGCGCTTTCGGTTTGCATCATCCGCCGGTTGAGATTGCCAATGACGCCTTCGAACGGCTTGTTGACGGTGTATTCCTTGCGCCCATCCTTGAAAGTCAACGCCACCGGCATCCCGCCTGTGCCGTGCAGGATGATAAGCCGCTGGTCCGGTTCCAGATCGCGCCACGGTGTTGTGAGGTCAAAGTCATAGGCGCGCGCAAGGCTGGAGAGGACCTGCATGTAATACGGCGATGGCGGGTTTGACTTGGCCCACGGCGCAATCGCCCCCTGTTTGAGCGTCAGCCCTTCATTGGGCACGACAAGCTGCTCATCAAACAGCTGTTTCTCGCCAATACCGTCGCAAGTGGGGCACGCCCCTTGCGGCGAGTTGAACGAGAACAGGCGCGGCTCAATCTCCTCGATGGTGAACCCGCTGACCGGGCAAGCGAACTTTTCCGAAAAGACGATGCGGTTGGCCGGGATGCCTGCGCCCTTCATCGCGCCGCCGGCCCCTCCTCCTTTGGCGCCCTCATCCTCGCGCCCCGGCACCGCGCCATCGGCAAGGTCGATATAGGCAAGGCCATCTGCCAGCTTGAGCGCGGTTTCAAACGAATCCGCCAGCCGCGTCTCCAGCCCCTCTTTCACCGCCAGACGGTCAACCACGACCTCGATATCGTGCTTGAACTTCTTGTCGAGAGCGGGCGCCTCTTCGATCGAATAGAGCTCACCATCGATGCGCACGCGGGTGAAGCCTGCCTTCTGCCATTCGGCCAGCTCCTTGCGATATTCCCCCTTGCGGCCGCGCACGACCGGGGCGAGCAGATAGGCGCGGGTTCCCTCAGGCAGCGCCATCACCCGGTCGACCATGTTCGACACGCTTTGCGCTTCGATTGGCTGGCCGGTCGCAGGCGAATAGGGCACACCCACCCTTGCCCATAACAGCCGCATATAGTCGTAAATCTCGGTCACCGTCGCCACGGTAGAGCGCGGATTGCGGCTGGTGGTCTTCTGCTCGATGCTGATCGCCGGTGACAGCCCATCGATATGCTCGACATCGGGCTTTTGCATCATTTCGAGGAACTGGCGTGCATAGGCGCTGAGCGATTCCACATAGCGCCGCTGCCCCTCGGCATAGATGGTGTCAAAGGCGAGCGAGCTTTTGCCCGAGCCAGACAGCCCCGTCACCACGATCAGGCTGTCGCGCGGCAGATCGATATCGCCGCCTTTGAGGTTGTGCTCCCGGGCACCACGGACGGATATTTTGGTCAGCATGTGGCAAGCCAATGCTTTTGGAATTTGGTCAGCATAGAGAGCGTTTGTTCCGCAAATGTTCGCTAATGTAAAGAGGCACCGAAACCGCGCACGCGATTGCTCCACCACTTGGTGGCGAGCCTTGATGAATACAACGCTTGAGACGGGAGTTGGTGCCGAGCCACACCCTCGTCCGCCACCAGTGTGCGAAAAATCACATAGTCTTGCTTTGACCGAAAAGACGATCTCGAAGACAACATCGCTCAAATCAAATAAAGTAATCGGTGCTGCGATACTGCCTGCGCCATACCATTTGATTGGAGGCGGAAATGAAAAACAAATCCATCCTGATCGCAGCACTATGCGCCACCGCGCTTGGCGGGTGTGCCAACACACTAAGAGGCGGGCCAGACTTGGTTTCTGCTTCCGTAGAGGGACCAAATGCGGACACAAGGTTCACTGAACTCAAGACTGCGATCGAAGAACATTGCTTCAAGATCAATACGCCGCGTCTGACGCGCCAACAACGTAACGATCTCACAGATGCGCTGCTCGTGATCGCAGATCGCCGCTATTTCGCGTTCGAGCGGGCATTCTCCAACGAAAGCCGAGGTGGAACCTTTCTCGCTAGTTTTGCCTCAATTGGGCTTACAACCGCAGGCGCGCTTTCTGGAGAGAACGCTGCGCAAACGCTGGCAACTTTGGACACAGCGTTGAAGGGTTCAACCCAAGCCTTCTCGAAAGACTTCCTCTTTGATCAAACTGTGCCTGCTTTGCAGAATCAAATGGAAGCGAGCCGCGCCAAGATTGAGGAAGTCATCCAGACGCGGAAAGAAGCGCCGGTTGAGAGATGGTCCACTTGCAACGCAGTCAAGGACGTCATGGCTTACGAGCAGGCTGGCACTCTTATCGGTGCGATCGCTGACATTACGGCAGCCGCGAGTGAGGAAAAACGGGAAGCTGAAAAGGATCTTGAGGAAACCAAGGAAGCAATTATCGCCGCGTGCGATGTGATCAACCCGGAAACTGCGGTGCTCAATCTGCGGTTCCGAGAACTTGTCGGCACTGCTGATGGCGAAAACGCGGAGCTCCGCCTCAAAGCAGCCGAAGCACTGAAAATGGAACTAACGGCAGGCACAGTTCCGACATGGCCAGAGTTAGCGAATGCCTTCGATCAGGCCTTGTGCGACGACGCGCGGAAGAAGGACTTCCTCGACACACTCGATCCACCTCAACCAGCTCCCGCCGAACCTGCACCCGCAGAACCGGCGCAAACCGAGGAGTAAGACAATGGCTGAAACCAAACGTTCGTACAAAGGCTCGCTCAGCTTTGGGCAACTCGACACTGCCCTTGAGGCTCACGAGATGCTCTTCGGCACTATCGTCAAACTCGAGGCAATTGGTGAACTCACGGTCGCCACATATGACGATAGTGAATATCCTCCGCTTCAATCGCTGGCACTGATGCCCTTGATTGGTGAGGGCGCGCCGCCTGCCGGAAATGGCGCTACTCACCTTTTCAACGGAGAGGCTATAGTGATCGGCGTAAAAGTCGGCGTCGCGATCTTCCGCACGAATTGAGCGTTGATGAGCAGCCAACCACTCCTGGCATCAACACCCAACCCATACCCTCCCCGCAATGGGGGAAGGCCTGCCGTGCGTTACCTCGCGGCAGGCCTTTTTGGGGCTCGGCTGCGCGATGTCGCTTGCGCTGGCAAGGAGATACCGGACCAATTCCAGAACGCATCGGCGTAGGCGCTGGGTTGCGTCGGTATCGCGGCGCGCTCAGCCCTAACTGGCGAGCACCAACACCCCGCTCGCAACCACAAAGCGACAAGGCCAACCCCGTCGCCGCAATGTATGCCAGGGGCTAGAGCCCGATCATGCGATAGAATTCTTCGACGAGGTCTTCTGCTGCCTGAAGCAGTTTCTTGAACTCGGGAGTTTGCCGGATTGAGGCGAGCGAACCCAGCACGGACAGCGTCTTTATGCCGAACCCACCAACATAACGAAGGAAGCGTTTGCGCGCGGTATCGGGTTTCTTGTCGGCATCCAGCGCGCCGCTTTGAAGGGCGAAATCGCGCCCCTGCCCAACCAGGTTCCTTGCCTCAGCATCATATTGATCCGTGCTCGCATCCTGATCATGCGCCTGTTCCTGCACCTGTTTGAGCTTGTCGATCAGGTTGTCGATGGCTGCAGGATCGCCTTTCACGATTGGGATATTGGCAAGCTCGCGCATCTGTTCATCGGCAGAACTCAGCGCGTCCATGCAATTGCGGTGCGAGGCAGCCAATTGTTCAAGCGCCGCCTTTTCTTCGCGCATGGTGGCAGCTGATAAGTCGGCAGCGCCTTCAGAGATCACGCTCATATACCGATCAAGCCCGCGCCAACTGGAATCGCGCCCGCGCTCAGTAAAATGATCGTCATAGAGTTTGAGCGTGCTTTGCATCATGCTCGACAGATTGCGTTCATTCTGCCGCGCAAGGTCGAGCATCATGCGCAGCGCATCCATCGCCTCTATAAGCTGGGCTGGCAGTTCCGGCGTGTTCAGCGCGGGATCAGGCGGTGCGTCGAGCTTTGCGTCTTCGGTCCTGACAACGCTGGGGTCGAGCACCGTTTCCAGTGTCAGATCGACATTCTCGCGGGTGAGCGCGCGCGGGGTCCATTCGATCCATTTGGCAATCGCCGGCCTGCGGCGATCGGGCGGCAATCGGGAAAGATCGTGGATGCTGATGCTTTCCATCAGCCCCTTCATATCCGCGCGGTCAAAGCGCAAGGCCATCATGCGCTGTTCGACCGTGTCGAGATCGTGATAATAGGTCTGCACCAATTCCGCTTGGCATTGCTCTGATCGGACGTAACCTTGCGAATAGAGCGCGATCATCCTCTCGGCGATCTCCATGACCTTGGGAGCGGTCTCGTTGGCGCCATCGCGGGTTGGCACAGCATAGGTCTTGTCAAGGTTGTCGAGCACACGGGTGACTTCGCCAAGAAACGCCTCATCGCCTTTGGCATAGCTGATAAAGTAATCGAATTTTTCGGTCTTTGGTTCTTCCTGCTTGGGCTTGCGCAATTCTTCGACGAATTTGGTGATGTCGGCATTGACGATTGCGGGTTCGCGTTTCCACCAGTCATTGTCCTGTTCGACGATCCAGTGGTAGAAAGCTTCGTCAGCCGCATCGTCAAAATCTGCAAAGGCGTGGGGCAGCCCTTCGATGCGGCCATGATACCATTCGCGCCAGATCTCGAAGCCTGCGCCAGAGCCGGACAGCCATTGGCGCGCGTGGTCCCAGCTGTCGCTCCACCAATCGGGAGCATCGGGCCAAAGGTGGAGAAGCTCGAATGTGTCAACCGGCTCGCCTCGCTCAAGCAGTCGGCAATCGGCCTCGATCGCGCTCCAGGCGGCGGCGGCGCGGGCGGCGTTGGCGGCGGCGTTGGCGGCGTAGACGGCAGCGAAGATGGCGTCTTCGGCTGCTGCTGCTGCTGCGTCTGAGGCGGCGTCGGAGACATAGACAACGTCGGCGGCGGCGGCGGCGGCGCGGGCGGCGTTGGCGGCGGCGTGGGCGGCGTAGACGACGGCGGCGGCGGCGGCGTCGGCGTTGGCGGCGGCGGCGTTGGCGGAGTAGGCGGCGCGTCTTACCGTATCATCGGCTGGAATTTTGGCGGCAGCCGATGATACGGCCATTGCGCGCAGCACCATCAATGTCGATCCGCGATCAGGATCGACATCTTTCCCATTGCGGGGATCAGCCGCCAGAGGAAAACCGCGCAAGGCCGCCCTCAAAGCGATCGCCTGCGCCCAATCACGCGGCTTGTCCTTTAGCCACGCTGCAAGTTCACCATGGGACGTAATCTTGACCGCCATCAGGCGACTATCTCTGGCCTTTGCGTGGATGGCAAGCGGTTAAAGTGGCGCTTGTTTTTCGCCCCTCGCCCGCTCGCTATCAGCCCGGTTGCCCCAACCCGCACAGCGCCCACGACTAAGCCCCCGGCCCCATCCCAAAACGCGTGCAAAGGCGCGCCGGAATGCCGCGATTTGTATGGGATTTGCTGCAAAAAGGGGCATTAACGCGCCTCACCCCAAGCCGTAATGCGCGGCTTTCCAAATTGCTCGACTGCCCAAAAAACCCCGGAAAACCGTGGTTTACGCAGGGGTACAGAAAATATGAAGTCGCCAAACTAGGCGTTTTCGCGGATGCAAGGTTCCTCTTTGTAGGTCTTCCGCTTCGCGCCCTTCGGGTCGCACCATTGGGCAAAGCCTGAGACAGAATTAAGAGATGCGGCGCACCCTAACCCGCCGCGCCGGGTCGGTATGCGCAAACTACGTCAGGCTTTGAGGGACGCTGCACCAGTCGATCATTGCCCCCTCGTAATTAGCGCGTGCTGGCCCGGTTTCCCCAGCCACTGTGCCTCAACCCCCCAGACTGTTTCAATCAGCCCCGGCGAAAGCGCGTGCGCAGGCTCTCCGATGGCAGCCAGCGCCCCGTTGTCGAGCACCACAACGCGGTCGGCATGGTTCATCGCCATAGCCAGATCGTGGAGCACGATGATGATGCCTGTGCCCGTTCCGGCAGCGCTGCGAAGGTGGCGCATCATTGCCTGTTGATGCGCAAGGTCAAGCGCGGCGAGCGGTTCATCGGCAAGGATCCAGCGCGGCTGTGTGGCCAGAACGCGGGCGAGCAGAACCCGCGCTTTTTCCCCGCCTGACAGACGGCTTACCGGGCGGTGGCGCAGCGCATCGAGATTGAGCGCTGACATCGCGGCTTCGACCGCTTCGCGCCCCCTGTCACCATGCGGCAGGCGGCCCAGCGCCACCAAAGCTTCTACCGCGACATCCCAGGCGATATCGCTGTCCTGCGGGAGATAACCGACCAGCTGCGCGCGTTCGCGCGGGGTCAGGGCGGCGAGCGGCTGGTCGCCGAGCGTGATCGACCCGCTCACCGGTTCAAGCAGGCCTGCAAGCGCAAGCAGGAGCGAGGATTTGCCTGCGCCATTGGGACCGACAATCGCGGCGATCTCGCCGGGGGCAAACTGCGCGCTCACCTCGTCAAGAACACAGCGCGATCCGCGTTCGAGCGCAATCGTGTCAGCCGCAAGGATCACAGCCGCCCCCTTCTCATGCGGATAAGCAGCCAGAGGAAGAACGGCGCTCCGATCAGAGCGAGCGCGATGCCAAGCCTGAGTTCGGTAACGAACGGCGCAATCCGCACCGCGCTGTCTGCGATGAGCACAAGGCACGCGCCGGCCAGCGCGCTTGGCAATAACAGCGAGGATGGCAGGCGGTCGGTAAGCGGGCGCACCAGATGCGGGACGACAAGCCCGACAAAGCCGATAATGCCAGCAACCGCGACGCCCGATCCCACTGTCAGCCCGACACCAAGGACAAGCAGGATAAGCAGACGCTGTGGATCCATGCCGAGCGAGCGCGCTGCCTCTTCGCCCAATGTCAGCGCGTCGAGACTGCGCGCGGCGAACATCAGCACGGCAATGCCCATCGCTGTCAGCGGCGCTGCGATCCAGACGTCAGCCCATGAGCGATCCGTGATCGCTCCGTTAAGCCACAGGACGATCTGGCTCATCGCAAAGGCGCTGGGCGACATGGTGATAGCAAGCGCGGTGAGAGCGCCTGCGAGGCTGGCGATCATCAGGCCAGCAAGAGTGAACAGCGCGATCCCTCCGCCAGCGCCTGCGCGCCCATCCGAAACGCTGCGCCCGGCTATTAGCGCGAGCAGCGCCATCGCAAGCGCTGCGCCGCCAAGTGCGAAGGCAGGCAGGCTGAAGGCTGCAAGCGAAGCGGGAACAAGGCCTGCGATCCAGAAACTCGTCACCGCGCCAAGAGCCGCCATGGGAGCGATCCCAAACAGGCCGGGATCAGCCAGCGGGTTGCGCAGATAGCCTTGCATCGCAGCGCCCGCTGCGCCCAGCCCTGCGCCAATCACAATCGCCAGAATTGCCCGCGGCAAGCGCAATTCCATCAGTATGAGCGCAGAGTTTGCCCCTTGTGTTTGAGCAAACGGATCGATCCACACCCGCCCGGCAAGCAGCGAGAGCGGCAGCAGCACGATCAACAGCGCTGCAAACAGGAGGCTCGCGCGGTTCACTCGGCTGCGCTTTCGGTCTGACTGGCAATTTCGCGGCCCAGGTCATTGGCCATCTCGCTGCCCATCTCGCTGCGGATCGCAAGCAGACGCTCGCGCGCGGCAAGGATGCTGGGGCCTGCGCAATAAAACAGACGCGGTTCAAACCGCTTTACCTGCGTGTCTGCAAGCTTGCTCAGAACGGGGTGCTCCTGCCCCGGCGCATCGCCCGCGACCAGCAGGAGGTCAGGCGGATTGGCAAGCACGGTTTCGAGCGCGACGTAATCCGCCTGACCCAACCCTTGCGCAGCAGCGTGACTGGTGAAACCGGCCCATTCAAGATGGTCCGCTACAAGCGATGTCTCCCCCGCAACGATCTGACCGGGCTGCCACAGCATGGCTGACGGCCTTGCCACCCCCGTCGGCGCGCGCGTGTCAGCGATGGATGCGATCAAGGCATCGCCTCTGTCTTCGCGCTGTGTCAGCGCGGCAAGCTCGCGGATTTGCAACAGGCTCTCTTCCACCGAAGACGGACTGCCAAAGGTTGCCACTGTAAGACCAGCGCCTTCAAGCGCGCTTCTGGTTGCAGGCGCGATAAAGCTGCTGGCGAGCACAATATCAGGGCGCAGCGCGATCACTTCTTCAGCGGTTCCGCCTGTCACACCAAACTGCGCAGCACGGGCCGGATCCATCGAACTTGCCGCCGGATCGCGGCTGTAATGCGACAGGGCAAGCACCTGATCAGGCGCAGCGACCTCAACGAGGATCGCATCAAGACACGGATTGAGGCTTACAAATGTCGGAAGCTCGGCTTGCACACGCTCGCCTGTTGGAACAGCACCGCAGGCGGCAAGCGCCAGCGCGGCGCTGACAGCAGCCGCCTTGCGCAACCATGCTGTAAAGAGTGCAAATCCCATCGCCTCCAGCCGATAAGCGCCCCTTCCTCTCCCCGCAAGCTTATGCGGTGGTAGAGAGCGGCACGTTAACACTTTGGCGGGCAGTGTCGCCATTCGGGACGCGGGCTATCACCATGCTCGCGCGCGCCTCTTGCCCGCGCTACGCGCATCAGCGCGCCATGACTGTGCTACGCTCTCTTCTTGCCCCAAAGGCCCCGGACGTGATCTGCTTGCCCGATGCCAACGCATCGCCTGCTGCGCCTCGCCCGCTGCGAAAGCGCCTGTTGGTGCTGCTCGCCGCGCTGGCGGTTCCGGCGATGGCAGCGCCCGGCGATTTTGGCGCGCTTCCCGGCAATGCGCCAAGCGAAGCGGAGATGGTCAGCGCACGGCTCGCCGCTGAGCTTGCCGCCAATCCTGCCATGCCGTTTGAGCGGCCCGGCCAGAGCTTTCCCGGCTCTGCGTTCTATTTCCTCGCTGATCCGCCGTCTGAAAGCGCGTTGATCGCACTGCCAACCACCGATGCCTATGCCAGCGGCGCTGCCGAAGCGGGTCGCGAACTGGGCGAGCTCATCGATGCGGGGCCAGCGGCGCAGCGTTTCTTCAGCGCGGGCGGCGCAAACCACCTTCGCGCGTCCGAATGCCTTGCGCAGGCGATCTGGTACGAAGCGGCAAGCGAAAGCGAAGCGGGCCAGCGCGCGGTGGCGCAGGTCGTGTTGAACCGGGTTTCGCATCAAAGCTGGCCGGGCAGTGTGTGCGGCGTGGTGTATCAGGGATCGCAGCGTTCAACCGGGTGCCAGTTCACCTTCACCTGTGATGGCAGCCTGGCGCGCCGGGCAAGCGGGCGGTCATGGCAGCGCGCAAAGGCGATCGCGGAAGAAGCGCTGGCAGGCGCCGTCTATGCCCCTATCGGCCATGCAACCCATTATCACACGCTTTGGGTTAATCCGTATTGGGCCTCAAGCCTTGATCATGTCGGCACGATTGGCGCGCACCGTTTTTATCGCAATCGCGGTGCGGCCGGTGAGAGCGGCGCGTTTACCGGCCGCTATGCCGGGTATGAGCCGGGGGTGAGCGGCCGCACGACGCCTGCTCTTCCGGCTGCTCGCGCGCCTGTTGGCAGATCAGCGGCAAGGACTGATGCTGCGATCCCTGCCCGTGCTGCGCCGGTCACATCGATCGCAGCGCAAGAGCCGGTTCTGGCTGATCCTGCCTATTCAGCCGTCGGGCAAGTGCGCGAGGATTATGCCCGCGCAGGCCAGTGGAAGAGCGATGCTGCGCGCGCCGCGCTTGAATCCGAACGACGCGCACTGGCGATCGAAGGTACAAGCGCGCAATCAGCGCCTGATAAAGCGCCCTGATCACCTGTCAGAACGCGCCGATCCGCCGACCGGTTAACGCGTTCTCAACCTTAGCTCCACACTATCCCTTAGCGAGGTTCCTCTAGGTCTCGGTCCAATCACGATGACTTCGCGCCTTTCGCATCCTGCCCCCTTTACGGATGCACCCGGGCGCCTCGACAAGGGACACAAGACCCGATGACCGTTCATTTTGCTGCTGCCAAGGGTCTGTCCAATGCGCCAGCCTGTTCACCGATTGCCAAGGCAATGGTTTCCAAGGCGAGCGAGCGGGTCGCCAATGACAATGGCGATCATGACACAGCTGGCGATGATGCGCTTGGCGCTGCCAATGATCAGATGCTGCGCGCAGCGCTTCGCCACTTTGCCAAGCACGGCCTTGGCGCCGCACGCGAAGCGCGAAGCCAGGCAGAAAAGGCATTCTTCGAAGGCGACCGTCAGGCTTATGATTGGTGGCTAGGCATCACCCGCACGCTTGACCGCAGGCTTGCCGCCGAAGCGGCCCGACTGGTTCCGGGAACAGCGCACAGCTGACCCGATCAGCACCGCACGGGTTAATCAAAGGCCGGCACTGATGTGTCGGCCTTTGCTTTTTGGCCAACAATCTCGCGTGCCTTGGGCCGCAAATCCAGGCACTTGGCCCAAGCGATTGCATACTTAACGCTCGCATTAACCACCCCTTGACCTGTTTCACTTATGGCCATCGTGTTATGGGAGTGACCAGTGTCCTCAGCAGGCTGAGCGGGCGGCTCGGCGACGGCAGCAATCGTTCGGATCAATTGTCCGAGCGCGTGCGCCGCATTCTGGTGACCACTCTCTACGCACAGCCTTCAAGCCTTACGATTGGCGCGCTTGCCACCGTCTGCGCGGCATCGGTCTCCGCCTGGATTGCTGACCTGCCTGAACTCTATGCCGCAGCGGTTGTTCTCGCCATTATCGCGACGGCCCGCATCATTGCTGCGCTTGGTCTCTCCCCTGACAGCGACGGCAACAGCACGGCAAAACTTGAATTGGTTTACGAGATCGGCGCTTTCAGCTTCGCTCTCGCCTTGGGCTGCACGGCTGCATATGTCGTTTGGATCGGCACCAGCACTCAGGTTGAGGTGCTTATGGTGGCGAACGCGCTTGGCTATGGCATTGGTGTGTCTGCGCGCAATGCAGGCCGGCTGACGATTGCGATGGGGCAATTGGGCCTCACCTGTGTCCCGATTGCGCTAGCGAGTTTCTTGACCGGAAAGCCGGGCTTTATCGCTCTGGGCGTGACGATCCTGCTGCTGATCCCGGCGATGATCTCGATCTGCGGCAACATCTTCACCGTGCTGCGCGATTCCATCGCTCAGGCAGAAACCAGTGCGCGGCTGGCTGACAAGATGCAGGTGCTCGCCCGCACTGATGTCGTCACCGGCCTTGCCAATCGCGCTGGCCTCAACCACGCCATGGTCGAGACGATGATGCAGATCGATGAGGACAGCAAGCTGGCGCTGATCTGGGTCGATCTTGACCGGTTCAAGGAAGTGAACGACTTGCTGGGCCACCCTGTTGGTGACCGCGTGCTCAACGGGGTTGCCAAGCGGCTTGACGATGTCTCACCCGACGGCGCGACCGTTGCCCGTTTTGGCGGCGATGAGTTTATCGTCTTCACCCATATCGAAGACCGGATGGATGCTGAACGGCTTGCGAGTGAGATCCATGCGGAAATCATGCGTCCGTTCCGCATTGATGGCGAACGGCTTGAAGTGCGCGCGTCGCTTGGTGTCTCCTTGCTCCCCGAAGACGGCAAGGATGCTGACATGCTGATGCAGAGCGCGGACCTTGCGCTGTATCACGCCAAGGTTGGCGGTCGCAGCCGCACCTGTTTCTTCGATTCCTCCATGTCACGCGATCTTGCCCGCCGCCGCGAGATCGAGGACGAACTGCGCGCTGCGATCCAGCGCGATGAACTGTCGATCTTCTTCCAGCCCATCGTTGATCTGGAAAGCGGGCGGATCAAAACCTTCGAGGCGCTGGTGCGCTGGTTCCACCCGCAAAAAGGCGAACTGCGGCCGGACGAATTCATCCCGGTGGCAGAGGAAACCGGCGTTATCGTCACGCTTGGCAACTGGATCACCGCGCAGGCTGCGCGCGTGGCAGCGACCTGGCCCGAAGATGTCACGGTTGCGGTCAATCTCTCACCGCTGCAAATCCGCGCGCCTGGCGCAGCGCTTGGCATCAAGAGCGCCCTGCGCGAAGCGGGGCTTGATCCGCGCCGGCTTGAGCTCGAAGTGACCGAGAGCCTGTTTATCGAAGACAATCACGCAACCGCTGCCTTCATCGACGAATTGTCTGAAATCGGCGTGCGCTTTGCGCTCGATGACTTCGGCACGGGCTATTCCTCGCTCGGCTATATCAACACCTTCCCGTTCTCCAAGATCAAGGTCGACCGCAGCTTTGTTTCGGGCGCGCAGGTGGGCCGCAAGAGCGATGCGATCATCCGCGCCGTTGCCGAAATGGGCAACACGCTGGGCATGGATATCGTTGCCGAAGGGCTTGAGACGATTGATCAGGTCAAGGTCGTGCGCGATGCTGGCTGCAACCTTGGTCAGGGCTATTACTTCAGCCGCGCTGTTCCTGATTACCTTGCCGCCATGCTGCTTGCGCAGGAACGCGAACAGGATGGCCGCCGCGCGACCGCCTGATCGGGCACCCCTTCCCCATCACCGTTAGAGCATGCTCGCCCTTGCCGCTGGGGAAAGCTGTGACCAAACCCCGCTTAATGCAACTGCGAACTATTTGCGAAAATAGTTGCCATCTACGGGTTTTTGGCTGTTGCAATCGGCTCATCCGAGGCCTACCCCGCCGCAATACGGGTGCCCTTCGCGATTGGGACGTATGCGCGGGATCAAACCACCCAGGACACATCCTCGTCCCGACAGATTTGGGAAGGATTTCACCCTCATGGCCAATGAAACCCGGCGCAAGAAAATCGCGCTTATCGGCTCCGGCATGATTGGCGGCACGCTCGCCCACCTCGCCGCGAAGAAGGAAATGGGCGACATCGTCCTGTTCGACATCGCCGAAGGCATGCCGCAGGGTAAGGCATTGGACCTGTCGCAATGCGGCCCGATTGAGGGTTTCGACGCGAAGATCACCGGTTCGAACGACTATGCTGACATTGCCGGCTCTGACGTGGTGATTGTCACCGCAGGCGTGCCGCGCAAGCCGGGGATGAGCCGCGATGATCTGCTCGGCATCAACCTGAAAGTCATGAAAGCGGTCGGCGAAGGCATCAAGAACAACTGCCCCGACGCCTTTGTTATCTGCATCACCAACCCGCTGGACGCGATGGTTTGGGCTCTGCGTGAGTTCTCTGGCCTGCCACACGAGAAAGTCTGCGGCATGGCAGGCGTTCTGGACTCCGCACGCTTCCGCCACTTCCTGGCCGAAGAGTTCGACGTATCCATGA
>CAYUCZ010000059.1:0-13770 GCA_964443505.1 uncultured Porphyrobacter sp.
CACATGATCGCCGCAGTCAACGTGCGGGGTGTAGCTTGGCTTGTGCTTGCCGCGCAGGTGGTTGGCGATGATCGAGGCGAGGCGGCCTACAACGAGGCCATCGGCATCGATCAGGTGCCATTTCTTCTCGACCTCTGCCGGTTTTACCGACTTGGTCTGTTTGCTGAGAGCCTTCATGGCTTGTGAATCCTTAAATCAAAGGGATCGCTGATCTTGCGTTTGTTCGCGGTATCGCGCCTGCAATCATGGACAGATCTCAGAGAATCGAGCCCGTGCTTGCTCGGGGTGAGCCGCTTGGAGGCGCGCATTTGTCGTCAAATAGCTCGCAAGTCAACCAAAACCGGGCCTTTGCGGGGAGGTAAAATAGTACCACAAGGGCGGTGCCTGTCGCTGAAGCCATTACAGGCCGCCTAAAGTTCGCCCATTTGCCAAACCTCTCGGGCCGTACGCTCGCTTCCGCCGATGCGCGAGATGATCCGCCGCTCCGCTCGCGCCAGCCAACCCATTTCGGGTGAGGCAATTGCTTCGTAGCTCACTTCAAACTCGCCCATCGACCCATCGGGCAACTCGACCGAACGCACTGCCCGCACAGGACCAATCCTCGGGTAGAACAGGTCTTCGGGCAATCGATCGAGCAACGAGGTTCCAGCCTCCTGCAGGTCAGCAAGAAACTGCGCTGCGACTGGTAGGGACGCTTGACCGGTGCGGTCACGGTTCAGCATTTGCTGCGCGACTTCGATTGCGACCGAAACATCCCTCGGATTGGTACCGCCCCCTGCGGCGAGGATAAGGCCACCCTGATCGAGCAGGATCGGCCACATATCCTCTGTCGAGCGCGCCTCTTCAATCAGCGCAAGCGGCGCGAGGGAGGGTGGACAATCAACCTGTACTCCGATTTGCTCACCGTTGATCGCAATCCCTTGTTCTTTCGCCGCAAACGTCACACGCCAACTTCGGTCAACGCGGATCTGTTCGCCATCGCGCAATGAGCGCTCAATCCGCCGCGATAGCTTGAGGGGTCGATCAGGCACTAAGAGGCGAATTTGCGCCTTTGCCATCGCCGGCGCCAAAGCGATGCTTAGGCCAAAGCCCAGAAATGTGCCCAATGCGTACCGGCGCGATGGTGCATTCATCTCAAGTCCTTTGGCCACGTCACGGCCGAAAATGCCCAGCTGGATTGTGCGAGGCTAACCCAATACCCGGCCGAGCCATTGAAGAGTCTCGGGATGCGCTGCGTCGCATCTCCAACCCAGGATTGCCGGTGTATCATAGGGGTGACACTCACCCAAACGCACGACCAGCTTATCAAGACAATCCGCCGAGGTTTTGAACAGAACAGCGACTTCCTCTTCCGTTGAAATGGCCTCTTCCCACTCAAAGACCGATTCGACTGCTGGTAGAATGTTCGCGCAGGCGATTAGCTTTTCCTTGATGAGATTGCTTGCGATTGCCCTAGCGCTTTGTGCATCGGGAAACGGGCAATAAACCAATGCGGCTTGACGATCGGTCATGACTGACAACGCGTTGACTGATGCGCAACGCCGTCACTGTGCATTGCCCATGCCGTCGAGGCTACCAGCAAGGCTCCGGTCAGTTGATGAGCGGCGGCCACCCACAAAGAGACCTCTGTCATTACCGTTGCTATTCCAAGAATAACCATGATCCCGAATGCGCTGTGGACCGCGATTGAGGCCATGCGATCCTGCTTGCGAACCCTGCGTGCGAGATAAACCAGCGCGCCGACCGCAACCCACGCCCACCAACGGTGCATGAAGTGCAGCAGGAATGGGTCATGCGTCAGCGTCCAGATGATTCCTGATCCAAAGTCGATCTCCGGCATTAGTCGGCCATTCATCAACGGCCAATCGTATGCAGCGTGACCGGCGTTCAACCCTGCGACCCAGGCTCCCAGCAGCAATTGGATAAACAGCACAATGGCGACCAGCGCTGACGGAGTGGTCAGCGCTGCAGCACTGGCGCCGGGTTCACGCGCCAATCGCCTCATATCCCTGGCTGTCCAGACCAGCAGACCCAGGAGGAGCAGTGCGGTGAGCAAATGCAAGGAAAGGCGAAAGTGGCTGACATCGGTCATATCGCCGACAAGGCCCGATTGAACCATGAGCCAGCCGAAAAGGCCTTGGAGGCCCCCAAGCGCGAGCAGACCGACAAGTCTTGGCTTGTACCCTTTGGGAATCGCGCCCTTTACCCAGAACCAGATCAGCGGCGCTGCATAGAGCAGGCCAACCATTCGAGCGAGGAGACGATGGAACCATTCCCAAAAGTAGATGAACTTGAAGTCCGCCAACGTCATCCCGGTAAGACTTGCCTCGAGCCTGTATTCCGGGGTCGCGCGATATTTGGCAAACTCGGCCTGCCAGCCAGATTCGGAAAGCGGGGGGAGGATTCCCGTAGCCAGTTCCCATTGCGTTATTGAGAGCCCGCTTTCGGTTAAACGGGTAATCCCGCCGACCAGAACAATCAGAACAACGACGCAGGCGGTGACCTCAAGCCACCACGCAATTGCAAGCGGCCGGGTAGCTTCAACCATTGAAGCAGGTGATGTCGAAGATGTCTGTGCGGCAATAGCCATAGCGCCAGCGTCAATGTGACCGATCGTTTGCGCTGGCAAGTGCCTTCATGAAAACGCTTGCTGCAAGAGACGCAATCTCTTGCGCGATGTAATGTTGTTACATATATGCATCGCCCGCAAGATGACAAAACTCAACTCAACTCGCGAGCGCGGCCTTGGCCAGCGTTTTGACCGGCTGGGCATCGGGCTCGCCGGGCTTTGTCTGTTGCATTGTCTTGCCACCCTGATCCTGGTGTCGATCCTTGGGGTTGGAGGGCATTTCCTCCTTGATCCCGATATCCACCGCGTTGGCCTCGTGCTTGCCTTTGTCATTGCAGCTGTCGCAATCGGATGGGGCGCGCTGAAGCATCGCCGAAGGAAACCCTTCGTGGTGGCAATGATGGGATTGACCTTTATGGGCGGCGCGCTTGCGGTGCCGCATGGCGATGATGAGATCGTCCTGACGGTGATTGGCGTTGCGCTTGTTGCGGCTGGTCATGTGCTGAACCTCAGAGCTAACCAAAGCTAGGCTTGCACCGCGACGCCTTGCGTCTATTTCATGCTCGTCATGACAGACACCAAAAGCATCACTCTAAATGGCGAAGCGCGCAGCACACATGCTGGTTCGATTGCCGACCTTGTGCGCGAGTTGGAACTGGCGCCGGAGAAGGTCGCGGTAGAGCGCAACGGCGCAATCGTGCCGCGCTCAACGCTCGAAGGGGCAGCGCTGAATAATGGCGATACGCTTGAGATCGTGCACTTCGTTGGCGGAGGCGACGCACCAAAGCCTGACGCAGACACCTGGAGTGTCGCAGGCCGCACTTTCACATCGCGCCTGATTGTCGGAACCGGAAAATACAAGGATTTCGAGCAGAACGCGGCTGCGGTTGAGGCAAGCGGGGCTGAGATCGTTACCGTTGCGGTGCGGCGCGTGAATGTCAGCGACCCCAAAGCGCCGATGCTGACTGATTTCATTGACCCCAAGACAATCACCTATCTTCCCAATACCGCTGGCTGCTTCAATGCAGAGGAGGCGATCAGAACGCTCAGGCTCGCACGGGAAGCAGGCGGCTGGGATCTGGTTAAGCTTGAGGTTCTGGGTGAGGCTCGCACGCTTTACCCTGACATGCGCGAAACATTGAGCGCGACAGAGACCTTGGCGAAGGAAGGTTTCCTGCCGATGGTTTATTGCGTCGATGATCCAATTGCAGCCAAGCAGCTTGAAGATGCAGGTGCGGTCGCGATTATGCCGCTTGGCGCGCCGATTGGGTCGGGGCTGGGCATTCAAAATCAGGTCACGATCAGGCTGATTGTCGAAGGCGCAAGCGTACCGGTTCTTGTCGATGCAGGTGTTGGCACTGCATCTGATGCAGCAGTGGGAATGGAGCTTGGATGCGACGGCATCCTCATGAATACCGCCATTGCAGAGGCGAAAGACCCCATTCGTATGGCGCGCGCGATGAAGCTTGCGGTGGAAGGCGGCCGAGAGGCTTATCTGGCAGGGCGCATGGGTCGTCGGAAATATGCTGACCCCAGCAGCCCGCTCGCCGGGCTGATCTAGGCAAAGGCGCAGCCCGATCGCTGGGATGATCTAAACGAAACGCAAATTCTCACTCATGGTTACTACGTATTAACCATGTTGACGCAGAACCGTCTTCACCATCTGAGGAGACGATCTGTGACACTTGCCAGCACATCGACGATGACCATTGGTGAAATGCGCGAGTTTGCTGCTTTTGCTTCGTGTGAGCAGCGCTATATCAAGCGCAGCCTCGACATTGGACTGGCGCGTTGCGATGCATTCAAGCTGTGGGGACGGACCGAGGCGGAGAATGTCGCGATCCGCCGGCAATATGTCGCTTATCAGGACCTCAAAGTGCTGCGCGATATGGTTCCGCAGGAAGGCACGATGGGCGAGATCGAGCGGTTTATTGGCAAACTTGTGCGCATGGCTGCTTTTGATCTTGCGCAAGAGCGACTTGCCAGCTTCTCAGCCTTTCGCTTTCTCTATGAGCGCCTGCTTGGGGCCGAAGCGCGGCCTTATCTGCCCGCGGCTTTCTGTGCTGCTGCTGCCCTGCCCATGATCCGCCCTCAGCAGCGCAAGATTCTGTTGCAAAGCTTGTCAGAAGCTGCCGCCACCGCGCCGGGCTGGTCAGATCGCAGCCCGTGCTTCTATCCCGAATATGTCGAGGATGTTGAGGCGGCTTAAGGCTATCAGATTATTGGTTGAAGCGTTCGATTGAGATTCTCGTCGAACCAGCAGAACGATCGGTGCCAGCGCCCAGTTCAATCCAATTGTCGCCGATTTCAACTTTCGTTGACCCATCCGACAGAGGAACCTCTCTGCGGAAGAAGCGGAACGGCTGATCGAAGCGCGTGACTGACTTGGCCTGAACCAACAAGGTGCACGCGCTGTCCAGTCTACCATCCGCTGCAAAGCTCACGGAATAGTCTCCGGGCAAAACCGAATCGATTCCAACCGAAGCCAACCGATCAACGAAGAATACATGCACCGCGCCCGTCTCAATGCTCTCAAGCTTCACGAAAGCGGGCTCGTCTCTTCGATTGTGCACTGTGAAGATGGGCAGGCCCGGGTCAGGAGTGAACCCTCCCCGGACACTATGACCACTGGGATACTCGGTCACGCACAACCCTTGGGATGCCAGGAGTAGCGCCGCCGCAAATTGTCCAATCACCGCCGATACATTCCGTCGATCCGCTCTGCATAGCGGTCACGAATTTTGTGACGGCGAATCTTCATGCTCGGCGTCATTTCTTCATTTTCGATCGTGAAAGCCTCATCCGCAAAGACGAAGCTTTTCACTTTCTCGATCACGGAAAGGTCCTTATTCGTCCGATCTACCGCCGCGCGCACTGCGTTCTTGAACGCGGGAAGATCCTGAAGCGCGGCAAGGTCGAATTTCTCATCGTTCGCGCTCGCCCATTCGAGCGCCCATTCGGCATCCGGCACGATCAGACCTACAACATAAGGCCGCTTGTCGCCGCTTACCATCGCCTGCGCGATCTCGGGTTGCAGCGTCAGCATGCCTTCGATCTTCTGCGGAGCGACATTGTCACCCTTGTCGTTGACGATCATGTCTTTCTTGCGGTCGGTGATGACGATCCGGCCCTTTTCATCAAGGTGCCCGATATCGCCGGTGTGGAGCCAGCCATCGACAATGGTTCGCGCGGTTTCAGCCTCGTTGCGCCAATAGCCATGCATCACCAGTTCACCGCGGCACAGGATTTCGCCGTCATCTGCGATCTTGATTTCGACCCCGCGCATCGGAGGGCCGACCGTGTCCATTTTGAGCCCGACGCTCGGCCGGTTGCAGCTCATCACTGGCCCCGCCTCGGTCTGGCCATATCCCTGCAGCATAGTGAGGCCCATGGCCTCGAAGAAATTGCCAACCTCCGGGTTCAGCGGCGCGCCGCCTGAGACCATGGCCTTGATCCGTCCGCCAAAGCGCTGACGGATCTTGGGGCGAAGGGTCTTCTCAACAAGAAAATCAAGCGGACGATCGCGCTTGCGCGGTTTGCCTTCGCTCGCATTCTCGCTGATCTTGAGCGCACTATCCATCATGAAATTGGCAACGCGGCCCTGTTTCTCCACCTGCTTCATGATGCGGGTGCGCAGGACTTCGAATAGTCGCGGCACCACGACCATGATTGTCGGGCGGGTTTCCTCGATATTCGAGGCAAGTTTCTCCAGCCCTTCCGAATAATAGATCTCTGCGCCCACGCCGATTGGCAGATACTGACCGCCTGTATGCTCATATGCGTGGGAGAGCGGGAGGAAGGAGAGGAAACGTTCATCCTCTATGCCGAAATCGTTGATCAGGATTTCAGCCGCGCCTGCGACATTGCACAGGATTGATCCGTGATGCTGGCGCACGCCGCGCGGCGCTCCGCCTGTGCCGCTGGTGTAGATCAGGCAGGCAAGGTCATCGCGCTTGATTCCTGCGATGCGCTCTTCAACCGCCTTGCGCGCGGAGGCTGCATCGCCAGTGATCATGTCTTCCCAGTTGTGGTAATCAAAGCTGCCCGATTGTTGACGGTGCAGGTCTTCGATCCCGATCACGTGGTCGACGGTGCCAGTTCGTGCGATCGCGCCGACCACGGGTGCGAGCAGTTTTTCTGTCGACACAAGAACCGCGCGGGCACCCGAATTGTCAAGTATATGCGCGTGATCGCGTTCGGTGTTGGTGATGTAGGTTGGGACCGAAACACACCCGGCGGCCATGATCGCGATATCGGCGATGCACCATTCAGGGCGGTTCTCGGAAACCAGCGCCACGCGGTCGCCATCGGCAAGGCCAATCCGGCGCAGGCTTTGGGCGAGCAGGCAGATGTGATCGGCCACTTCGCGCCAGCTCTGCGTCTTCCACTCGCCGGATTCCTTGCGGCCAAGAAAGGGCGCCTCGCCCTTCTCGTCTGCGCGCTTCAGAAACAGTTCGACCAGATTGTTCGCGCTATCGACATCCTGAAGAAGCGGATCATCATTGGGATCCACTACAGGTGCTGAATTGGGGGCATGCACGGACAAGAGCTCCTCTTCCCACCCTCGCGCAGCGCGTCTGGCTGCGCAGGGCCTTAGCTTGATTGCGTATCGACCCTAGGTAATCGGCGAAGGCCGCAGCGGCAAGCATTGCCATCAGCGCGGCATTTTCGACTCAGGGTTGTTCTGCTCCGCGTCTTCCTTCGGAAGCAGGCACCGGATCATAGCGCAGGAGATCAGCGATCCTTGGATCGCCAGCGGCCTCCCAACCCTGGTCTGTCCTCAAGAGTGCATTGGTTTTTCCGCGCGGAGAAATAACCCGGATGTCGCCATGGCCTAAGTCCTTCAGCTCGTCGACAAGATCAGCCACAACGCTGCCTTCTTCAGTGATCGCAACAGAGCCAAACGACATCAGCAATGGCAGGGCGAGCGCGTCCTCGGCACTCATGCCAAAGTCGATTACACCAATGATCGAACGGGTAACCTGAACCGGGATCGTCGGCCCTCCGGCTGCGCCGATAACGAGGACAATCTCGCCCTCGTTATCAAAGACAATTGTGGGTGCCATCGAAGAGCGCGGGCGCTTGCCACCTTCGACCCGATTCGCCACCGGCACGCCATCCTGATCAGGAGTGAGGCTGAAATCGGTCAGCTCATTGTTGAGATAGAAGCCGCCCCAATGCAGCCCCGATCCGAATGCCCCTTCAATGGTTGAGGTGTAGCTGACCGCATTGCCATCAGCATCAACCACAGAGAAGTGAGTTGTCCCGTTCTCCGCAGGTTCATCGCCATCAGCGCGTGCCAGCGGAGCGCCGGGCGGGGTTCCGGGCGCAACTGTTTCAATCGCGCTTGAGGCTGAAATCAGCGCGCCGCGGCTCGCCATGTAGTCCGGATCAACAAGCCCCGTTACGGGGACCTCTACAAAGTCGGAGTCTGCAAGGTAGAGTTCTCTGTCGGCATAGGCCAAGCGCTGCGATTCGAGGAACAGGTGCCAGAATTCTGCGCTCTGCGGGCCAAGCGCTGCGAGGTCGAAGCCCTCAAGCTGTCCCAACATCTGGGCAACCGCCACACCGCCTGAAGAAGGCGGTCCCATGCCACACACCTTATAGCTGCGGTAGCTTGCACAGACCGGATCGCGCGTTTGAGCGGTATAGGAGAAAATGTCAGCCGCCGACATCTTGCCATCTTGCAGAGTTTGGTCTGCGATATAGCGCGCCAGCGCATCCGAACTGTCGGCATAGAGCGCATCCTCTCCCTTTTGCGCGATCCGTTCGAACGTTTCAGCGAGCTCCGGAACAGTGATGCGTGCGCCAACCGGCAGCGGCTCACCATCTTCGCCAAAGAAGATCGCGCGGGCGGCCTCTGACTTACCGGCGCGCTCCTTCTGTCCGCTTAGCGATTGATGCAGGCGCCGGTTCACGATGAAGCCGTCACGGGCGAGCGCAATGGCCGGGTCAAACAGGTCCGCCCAGGGCAGTTTGCCGTACTTTTCATGCGCAAGGGCAGCCAGTGCGATATTGCCTGGCACACCAACACTGAGACCCGATGTAACACGCAGCTCGCGCGGCAGGCGCTCGCCGTTTTCATCCAGGAACCGACGGGCGGTTGATGTCGAAGGCGCGGTTTCACGGCCGTCGAAGCTGGTGACGCCGTCGGGGCCTGCATGAACCAGAAAGCCGCCCCCGCCAATGCCTGAACTTTGCGGCTCAACGACAGTGAGCGCGAGCATCACGGCAATGGCTGCATCAGTCGCGGATCCGCCCTGCGCAAGAATGGCTTCACCGGCCGCTGTGGCGCGAGGATCAGCCGAGCTGACAGCCCCTTGGGCGACCTCGGGTGAGGGCTGTGCAGCAATTGTGGGAGCGGCGGCGGTTTCAGCGCATCCTGCAAGAAGAAGTGCGAAAGGGGTGATGAGAGCGATCGGCCTAAACATGGCGAGCACAGCTATTCGCTTCCTATCGCCTCCGCAATGCTGGAAAACCCATCGCGTTTCATTAGGCGCTCAAGACCCTGCGCAATCTCTCCGCCAAGGCCGGGCCCGCCGAAGACCATTGCCGAGTAAAGCTGTACGAGGCTTGCGCCTGCGCGAATGCGTTCCCAGGCGTGCTCGGCGCTAGCAATTCCGCCGACACCGACCAGCGGCAATGCACCGCCTGTTGCCTTGCGGAAATCGCGCAGCCGCTCCAGTGCCATCTCGCGCAAGGGGGCGCCTGACAGACCACCGCTCTCACCGGCATGGCGCGAGCTTAGAGCGGGACGCGCGATGGTCGTGTTCGAAACAATCAGCGCTCCAAGCTGCTTTTCGATCGCGATCCGCGCAATCGTGTCGATGTCCTCAGGTTCAAGATCGGGCGCAACCTTGAGGAAGATCGGCGGCGGATCATCGGGAGACGCATGGTTGCGGGCCTCAATGACCCCATCGATGAGCCCTGACAGTGCGCTCTCATCCTGCAAAGCGCGCAGGCCTGGCGTATTGGGGCTTGAGACGTTCACTGCCAGATAGCTCGCATAAGGCGCCATCAGCCTTGCCATCTTGGCATAGTCGCCGATGCGATCGTCTGAATCCTTGTTTGCCCCGATATTGATCCCGACAATGCCCGGCTTGCCGCTGCGCGCCGCCAGCCGAGCGAGCGCCTTTTCAGCGCCCTGGTTGTTGAAGCCCATTCGGTTGATGACGGCATTATCCTCCGTCAGTCTGAACAAGCGCGGTTTGGGATTGCCCGATTGGGGTAGCGGAGTGATCGAGCCAACCTCGGTAAAGCCAAACCCAAGGCCAAGCAGCTTGTCTGGCACCTGCGCGTCCTTGTCGAAGCCAGCTGCAACACCAACGGGGTTGGGAAAATCAAGCCCCGCGACACGCACTGCGAGATTTTCTGCGCCAGAGGTACGCGGACCGCTCAACGGGCTTTTCATCAAGGCTCGCAGCGCAAGGCTGTGCCCGGTCTCCGGATCAAGAGTGAAGACCGCAGGACGAAGCAGCGAGAAGAGACGCGAAGGAAGTGTCATGGTCGCCGCCTAAGCCAAATTTTTCACGCTGTGTCGAGCCTTGGCAGCAACCTGCATTCTACCGAGTGGTAAGGTCAAACCCTTGGGTTTCTGGGATTCTTGGCAGAATTGCGACCTTGTCGTTTGCATACAATTCTTCTGGCGAGTCGGCGGCTAGACCATTTTTTGCGACCCGAAGGGCTCGGAGCAGCAATGCAAAGAGTTCCTCAACTCAAATGGGCGGCTCATTGACGAGCCGCCCTTTTTTTGTGTCAAAAGCGATCCGGAGCAGCTAAATGCATCGCATTCGGGGCGTTGAGAATGGAAAACATCCAAGATTCTCTTGGCACAATTAGGGATGTCGAAGTGGATGAAGCGGGCTTTGAGCTCACGTCCACTTCGCTCATGCATATCGACTATGTCGCACCGCCAGCTGCGATCAGCGACTTTGTCACAACGCTTTACCATTTTCGCTGCGACGAACCTGTAATCCGCGATATCCAGCCTGCCTCTGTCGGGCATTTCGCGCTCTTTCCCTATGGCAAGGGTGAAATGCACTTTCGAGCTGGGCACAGTGATCCCAACCCAGAAGTCGCGGTGATGACCCCTTTGTCGACGGCCAACCCGATCATCATAGACGGGCCCTTCCACAGTATCGGCGCCGCGTTGACACCGCTTGGCTGGGCAGCGTTAACGGGTTTGCATGCCGGCGAGAGCCGCGACCGATTGCGCGATGCTGGCGACATTCTTGGCGAAGAGGCGGTCGCCTATGGGCAAGACCTGATCGCGCGATATCGCAATGGCACCATGACCGGGCGCGAATGCGCATTGGCAGTGGGCGATTACATTGGATCGTCGGTCAAGCGGGTCAATTCGCGCCATGCCGATCTGATCAGGGTCGTCAACAACTGGCTGGGATCATCACTCAGCCCTGATCTTGGAGATCTGCTTGAGAAAGCGGCCTATTCCGAACGGCAGGTCCAGCGCTTGACCGAGCGCTATTTCGGCCTCTCCCCGCAAGCGCTTGCGCGCAAATATCGCGCCCTTCGTGCAGCGGCGCTCTTGTCATTCCCCACCCTGACGCCCGAGTTCGAGGCTGAGCTGGGTGCAGCATTTTTCGATCAATCGCATATGATTCGCGAGATCAACCGCTTTGTCGGACGCACTCCCGCGCGGCTGAAAGATCCTGATAACCCGTTCCTTTCCGAGATGATCGACCCGAAGAACCTGCGTGAACTGGGCGGTTAGTAGTTTCATCTGGCGGGCAGAAATCGCGGAATTCCTTGCTTTGTGTGCCTGAGCCTGCTCCTGCATCTCCAGCATGTCGTCGAATACCGAGCGTCCATTCCAGTTTGAGCTAATTGTGCCGCCTGCCGATCTGCGGGACCAGATCAACACATTCTTCTGGATGCGGACAGAGCTTGAGCAGTTCGAAGAGGTCATGCCGGCCTACTCAGCCCAACTTCACGTTTTCCTCGAAGGCTCGGCCACCATGCATTTCGAAGGTGGGTCACAAGACCTGCCGGATCGCGTCATTTTCAATGCTCCTTTGTTGGAGGCAACCGCGTTCTCCGCTCGCGGACCGGTGGCCTGTTTCGGAGCGTCTTTTACGCACAGGGGTTGGGCGGAGCTGGTGGGGAAGCCGGTCGATGAAGTTCATCATCGCCTTTTTTCACCCGATGAGCTCTTTCCAGAAGACCTGGCGCGACAATTCCGCGCTATCGCCGATTGCGACTACGGCGATCGTGACGGTCTTGGTGACGGAGTTGCCCAAGCAGTTCGTGCGGCTCTCGACCCTCTCGTCCCCAACCACGCGCACTTCATTTCCGAGACCATGTCCTGGTTGTCGAGCAGCCTGAATCCGAGCGTCGAGGATCTGTTTGCAAGGTTATCAATCTCGCGGCGTCAGGTTCAACGTCTGAGCAATCGCTTCTTCGGCGCGCCGCCCCGACGATTGGTAAAAAGGGTCAGAGCGGTTCGTGCGGCGACCCTTCTGGCGCAGCCAAACTTGCCAGATGCTGTTCGAGACGAATTGGCGCTGGCCTATTTTGATCAGTCACACATGATCAATGATATCAAACGCTACACTGGCCGGACGCCGAGTTTGCTCGATCAAGGAAAGTTGTCCGTTCAGACGTTTGATCCTGCTGGCCATGGCGCGCCGGGCAGGCTGGCTCGCGGGGCGATTGAGAAGAAGTAGGGCAATCGCGATCCTGCGCGTCGCTGACATCCAAGACGAATCAATTGGCTGCCCATAGCAGTCCGGGCACGAGCAAGCGCGAACGCGCTCTCCGGCGCAATGCGCCAAAAGGCAGGGGCGGTCCAACCAGCGGGTCGCACCGGGTCAAACCGGGCTGAGCGGATCGCCTCTTTCAAAAACCCCCTCCTTCTTGGCAGGCCCAGTTGGCCATTGTCGTAACCCGAAGGCGACAAGGCTTGTAATCAGACCATTCTGTGCGTATTTCAAATCCGACCGATTCAGTCGGATTTAAGAATCACTCGCAATAAGTGGCAACACCCTCTCTCCATGCGTCTTTCCAATCTTGCTGATTATGCTGTGATCACGATGTCTCAGGCTGCAACACATTGCGGCGATGGGCGGGTGAGCGCGGCTGAGCTTGCGAGCGAAACCGGTCTGCCAGTTCCCACGGTACAGCGCCTCGTATCAAAGCTTACCGCAGCCGGATTGCTGCGCTCCGTGCGCGGGGCAGGTGGCGGCTTACAGCTGGGCCGCCCGGCAGCTGCCATCACGGTCGCTGACATTGTCGAAGCAGTGGAAGGCCCGATCGCGTTGACCGCCTGCGTCGAAGGGACCGATTGCGAACACGAAACCGGCTGCACGATGAAGCCGCACTGGCCGATCATTAACGCAAAGCTTCGCGGCGCCCTTGCTGAAATCACGCTTGACCATCTGCGCCCCAATCAAACCGGCGGGGCGCCAGCCCCCATCAAAGAGCACGCTGCATGACCGACAATATCGACACTCAGGAAATGGATGCAGAAGCCAAGGCGGCCGCCGCCAATGCTGCTGAATATGAGCACGGCTGGTCTGCTAATATTGAGACCGAGTTTGCAGAGAAGGGCCTGTCGGAAGATACGGTGCGCTTTATCTCTGCCAAGAAGGGTGAGCCGGAATGGATGCTCGACTGGAGGCTTAAAGCCTTCCGTATCTGGAAGGACATGGAGGAGCCGGATTGGGCCAAGGTTGGCTATCCGCCAATCGATTATCAGGACGCGTATTATTACGCTGCGCCCAAGAAGAAGCCGACGCTGAAATCGCTCGATGAACTCGATCCGGAGATCAAGGCGGTTTACGACAAGCTTGGCATTCCCGTGGCAGAGCAGGAAGTGCTCGCCGGGGTCGAAGGCGCGCGAAAGGTTGCAGTCGATGCGGTGTTCGACTCTGTCAGCGTTGCGACGACTTTCCGCGAGGAACTCAAGAAAGCCGGTGTGATCTTCCTCTCCATCTCAGAGGCGATCAAGGAATATCCCGAGCTTGTGAAACAGTGGCTGGGCCGCGTCGTGCCGACGCGCGACAATTACTTTGCCTGCCTCAACTCCGCGGTCTTTTCGGATGGTACCTTTGTCTATGTTCCCGAAGGCGTGCGCTGCCCGATGGAACTGTCGACCTATTTCCGCATCAATGCGGAGAACACCGGGCAGTTCGAACGCACTTTGATCGTCGCTGAAAAAGGCGCCTACGTCTCCTATCTCGAAG
>CAYUCZ010000060.1:0-13545 GCA_964443505.1 uncultured Porphyrobacter sp.
CGATCATGGCTGGCATAACCATGAAAAAGACCATGATCAGGCCGTGGGCGGTGATAAACACGTTCCACATGTGCAGCGCGGTGTTGATGTCACCTTCACCGCCCATAAACTCGGCCCACCATTGCAGGTACTGGATACCCGGCTCGGCCAGTTCGACGCGCATGATACCCGAAATCGCGCCACCGATGATCCCCGCGATGATCGCAAAGACGAGGTAGAGCGTGCCGATATCCTTGTGGTTGGTCGACATGAACCAGCGGGCGAAAAAGCCCGGCTTGTGATCCGCGTGATCATGCGCATGATCGTCGTGGTGAGCGTCGAAACCTTCAGCTGTGGTGGCCATCGTTTGCGTCTCTTCAGTTCAATTCAAATACGTGTTTGTCGAATGCCCTCGCCGCTTATCAAGCAGCAGGAGCCTCGGCAGCTTCATCGGCAGGGACAGTGTCAGCAGCAGCTTCCGCCACTTCTGCGCCAGGGATCGTTCCACCCTGCTCAACCACCCATGTTTCAAATTCTTCCATCGGCAGCGCTTCGACCGCGATTGGCATATAGCCGTGGCGCGAACCGCACAGCTCAGAACACTGGCCGTAATAGACGCCCGGCTCTTCAATGATGAGCAGGCGCTCGGTCAGCTTGCCGGGGACCGCGTCCTGCTTGAACCACAGCGACGGGACCGCGAAAGCGTGGATAACGTCAGCAGCGGTCGTCTGGATACGCAGCGGAACACCAGCAGGAACGACCATGCGATTATCGACTGCAAGCTGGAACGGCTCACCGCGGGTCAGCGCTTCGTCAGCGTCGAGCATGTTCGAAATGACTTCGACATCGTGATCGGGATATTCATAACCCCAATACCACTGATACCCGACAGCCTTCACCGTGATCGCATCCTCTGGGGGCGTTTCGTACTGACGCGCCAGCAGCGTGATCGACGGGATGGCGATGATCACGAGGATGATAACCGGAACAATCGTCCACACCACTTCGATCATGGTGTTGTGAGTGGTCTTTGAAGGGTTGGGGTTCGCACCAGCGCGGAACTTCACAACCACATAAAGCAGCAGGAACAGCACGAAGAGGCTGATCACCGTGATCACCGGCATAAGCAGGTAATCGTGCATGCCAAGCGCGTAGGCGCCATCGGCCGTATACTGATCCTGGAAGGTCATGCTTTTGATCGGGTCGTCCTGATAGGACGTCGGCATGCCCTTACCTTCAGTCGGCGCCATCGGCGTGTAGCCGGTCGCTGCCTCTGGTGCAGCTTCAACAGCTTCGGCAGCAGGTGCTTCCGCGTCCTGAGCCATCGCTTGCGGCGCGGCAAAGGCGAGTCCAATCGCCATGACAGCCGCCATAAGCGTCGCAATTCCAAACTTCATGTGGTCGAGTGCCTGACCCATAATCATGCCTAATCGGTTCAAAATTATCCCATTTGCGGGTCTGCGCGGCTCTTATCCCAAAGCACCGTGCCCCCTGCGCGTCGATGGCTTTTGGGCCATCTTCGGGCACCCCCTTAGCGACGCTTGCCCAGTGCCTCAAGCGCTTCTAGGGAGAAAATTATGCACGCCACGATGTTGCCGGTGCAATTGCCCTGCGCGACCACGTCCCAACACCTAAAGTATACGAGCAGTTTTTTACCCATCATGACGAACGCCAACACGATTCCCGCCACTCTTGAAGACGTGCTTGCAGAGTTCCGCAGTTGCGGCGCTTTGCTCGAAGGGCACTTCAAACTCTCATCCGGTCGTCACAGCGGGCACTATCTGCAATGCGCCCGTGTCATGATGAACCCGGCGCGCGCTGGCCGGCTCGCACAGGCGGTCGTCAATGGCATTCCTGACGATGTGATTGCGCAGATTGACGTGGTTGTTTCCCCTGCCATGGGCGGCATCATTGTCGGGCAGGAAGTCGCCCGCGTTCTGGGCAAGGATGCGATGTTCCTCGAACGGCCCGAAGGCGACTTTCACCTGCGCCGCGGTTTCGCGCTCGATCCCGGCGCAAAGGTGTTGATGGTCGAAGATGTTGTCACCACTGGCCTTTCGAGCCGCGAAGCAATCGAAGCGGTGGCGCGTGAAGGCGGCGAGGTGATCGCTGAATGCTCGCTTATCGACAGGTCGAGCGGCACTGTGGATCTGGGCGTCCCGTTCTATCCGCTCGCAGCTTTTGATTTTCCGACTTATGCCGAAGACGACATCCCTCAAGAGCTGGCCCGCGTAGCTGTGACAAAACCCGGAAGCCGCAAAGAGTAAGCGACGACATGACCAATCGCCTGCGCCTTGGCGTCAATATCGATCACGTTGCCACGATCCGCAATGCGCGCGGCGGGGATCATCCCGACCCTGTGCGCGCGGCAGAGATTGTCGCATCTGTCGGCGGCGATGGCATCACTGCGCACCTGCGCGAAGATCGCCGTCATATCCGCGATGAAGACCTCGCGCGCATTCAGGATGCGACCGATCTGCCCCTGAACCTTGAAATGGCAGCGACGCAAGAAATGCTCGCCATTGCGCTGCGTCACAAGCCGCATGCCGCGTGCATCGTCCCGGAAAAGCGCGAGGAACGCACCACCGAAGGCGGCCTTGATGCTGCAGGTCTGCACAATCAGCTCGTCCCGATAATCGATCAATTGCGCGAAGCGGGCATTCGCGTTTCGCTTTTCATTGAGGCGAATGAGCGCCAGCTTGATGCCGCTCTCAGGCTGGGTGCGCCAGTGGTTGAGTTCCACACCGGCGAATATGCGCATGCAATCCTCGACGGCGACAGCGATCGCACTTCCAGCGAACTGCGGCGCATTACCGACATGTCAGCTTTGGCCGCGAAAAACGGGATCGAGCCGCATGCAGGTCACGGTCTGACATTCGACAATGTCCAACCCATCGCCGCAATTCCGCAATTGGCAGAGCTCAATATTGGGCATTACCTTATCGGAGAAGCGATCTTCAGCGGCCTTGAACCCGCAATCCGCCGGATGCGCGAATTGATGGATGAGGCGCGCGGATGAACGAGCCGCAGGATCTTCCCCCGCTTGATCCAGCACAAAAGCGCTGGGCGCTGGCGGCGGCTTTGCTGTTCCTGATCGCCATCGGGTTCCTTGGCTTTGCGCTCAACACCGGTATCCTGCGCCCCTTCGCAATCGGATGGGTGGCGCTTCAGATTTTCGGCTTTGTCGGCGCTTTGCGGTTCTCAAACGGCGATTTCGCTCACCCCATCTTCAAAGCGCAGGTGATGATCCATGTGATCGGCCTTTCGCTTCTGGTGCTCAGCTTTTCGAGGGCATTGTAATGATCATCGGCCTTGGCTCTGACCTGTGCAATATTGAACGCATCGGCAATTCGCTTGCCCGGTATGGAGAACGGTTTGAGAACCGAGTCTTCACCGAGATCGAGCGAGCCAAGGCGCGCCGGCGGCCGTATACGATTGCGGGAACCTATGCGAAACGCTTTGCTGCCAAGGAAGCCTTCAGCAAGGCCGTGGGCACCGGGTTCAAGCGCGGTGTCTATATGAAGGACATCGGTGTCGTGAACGCCCCATCGGGCGCGCCGACGCTTGCGCTCACAGGTGGTGCGGCCAAGCGGCTTGAAGAAATCACCCCGCCGGGGCAAAGGGCGCACATTCATCTGACCCTAACCGACGATCATCCATGGGCTCAGGCCTTCGTTATTATCGAAGCCTTCCCCGAAGACTGATCCGAAAAGAAACGAACTCGACTTTGAACGACACCAAAACCCCCGCATCCGAGCAGGAAAAGGAAAAGGTAGACTGGTTTGCAGAGCTTCGCGGCCTTGCTCTGATGCTGCTTGCTGTTCTTGCCTTCCACAGCCTCGTCGCGAAACCGTTCTATATCCCTTCAACCTCGATGATGCCGAGCCTGCACGTGGGCGATCGTCTGGTGGTGAGCAAATATCCCTATGGCTGGTCATGGGCCTCGGCGAGCTTCCATCTGCTGCCGCGCGGGGAATGGCGGGTTTTCGGTTCGACGCCCGAATATGGAGACATCGTTATCCCGGTGCACCCGACCCGCAACGAGGACTACATCAAACGTGTCGTCGCGCTTGCAGGGGACACGATCGAAGTAAGCGATGGCCGCATCATCTTGAACGGCACGCCGATCAAGCGTGAGGTCGTCCCGCCTGTTCGTATTCCGTTTGAACCTGAATTGATGTGCGAGAACGGCCCGTGCCTTTCCGCGTTCGAAGCCTACCGTGTGCGCACGGCTGATGGACAGCAATTCTTCGAACCGCCGACTTACCGCGAAACATTGCCTAATGGCGCGACTTACCTGGTCATCGATCATGTCGATCAGAGCCGCACACGCTCAGGCGCAAACGATCTCGACAATTTCGGACCTTACACGGTTCCCGAAGGCCACGTCTTTGTCATGGGCGATAACCGAGATGAAAGCGCTGACAGCCGTGCCCCTGCAGAGGCGCGCGGGCTTGGCGCAGGCATCCCGCTTGAAAATATCGGCGGGCGTGCAGAGTTCATCACATTCTCGCTCGACGGATCGGCCACATGGAACCCGCTCAGCTGGTTTTCCGCCATGCGCGGGGAACGGGCATGGACAACCTTGCGCCCTGCCGTCGCTGAAACGGGCAGCACGCCATCCGAGGCAACCGAGTAACGCGGGAGCAAAGCGCCAATGGCCAGGATATTCCTCTATCTCGTCGCAGGCATCATCGTCCTGTTTCTGATCGCGCGGATCGGATACGAGTTGTTTGCCGATGAACTGGCCGAATTTGCGCTGGTCCCGACCACTGAGTTCACTCCGACCGAACCGATGGAGGCAAACGCCTATCAGGACCCGGCGCTGTGGTATTCACGCCCAGGCATCGGGGTCAACGATCCGGCGCGCTGGCAACCGGCGCTGGCTGTTGCGGCAAGCGAAGATGACGATGCTGGCGAGCGTCAGGCCGCAGGCTCTCGCCCGGTTGCAACCGACAGCGAAGAACTGGGCATTTCGGGCGAGGTTCCCGGCTTTGCGGTCTTCTTCATTCACCCGACCAGCTATCTCAGCCGCGACAATTGGAATGCACCGATTGGCGATGAAGAGGCGGAACGGGTCGCGCGTATCTATGTCCGCGGCATGGCCAGCCCCTTTAATGCGGCAGAGGAAATCTGGGCCCCGCGTTACCGTCAGGCGACTATGGGCGCATTCCTGACTGATGCGAGCGAAGGTGAGCAGGCGATTGAGGCGGCCTATGCTGATGTGACCGAGGCGTTCCGGTACTTTATCGAGTCGGTTGATGCGGACACCCCTATCGTGCTTGTTGGCCATAGCCAGGGCGCGCTGCATTTGCTGCGCTTGCTTCGCGAGGAAGTGAACAGCACGCCGCTCGCACAGCGTATGGTCGCCGCTTATGCGATTGGCTGGCCGATTTCGGTTGACCATGATGTTCCCGCACTGGGCTTTGCCGCTTGTGCGACCCCGGCCCAAACCGGCTGCATCCTGTCATGGTCGAGCTTTGCCGAACCGGCTGATCCGTCGGCGGTGATCGAAACCTATGCCAATTCAACCGGCTTTGACGGCACCGCGCGCGGTGAAAGCCAGATCCTGTGCACCAATCCCTTGACCGGGACATTCGGCGGATCGGCTGAGGCCAGCGCTAATCTCGGCACGCTGGTGCCTGATGACAGTATCTCGACTGGCGAACTTGTCCCCGGCTCTGTTCCGGCGCGCTGCGATGATCGCGGGCTGCTGCTGATCGGCGATCCGCCGCAAATGGGTTCCTATGTGCTGCCCGGCAACAACTACCATGTCTACGACATCCCGCTGTTCTGGGCGAACACCAAGGCTGACGTTGCCCGCAGGGTCAGCGCCTTTGTGCAAAGCGCGGGATCGGCAAACTGATTACCGAAGACGCAGCCGAGTTTGCAGCCGCGCTGAGCGATGGCGGGGTGCTGCTTGGCCTTGACCTCGGAACCAAGACAATCGGCACCGCAACCTGCGATGCGGGCTGGCGCTTTGCGACCAATGGCAAGACAATTGCGCGCGGCAAATGGGGCCGCGACCGCGAGCGTATCGCCGAACTGATCAGCGCAAGATCGGTCAAGGGCCTGGTCCTTGGCCTGCCGCGCAATATGGACGGCAGCGAAGGCCCCCGCGCACAGGCAAGCCGCGCTTTTGCCCGCAATGCCGAGAAAGCCTTCGCCCTGCCGCTGCTGTTATGGGACGAACGTTGGTCCACGCAGAGCGCCGAAGCCGCGATGATCGGGCAGGATATGAGCCGCAAGAAGCGAGCCGAAGCGATCGACAGCCACGCGGCTGCTGTCATCCTGCAAGGTGCGATTGACCGACTCGCAGGCGGAGTACTCTAGCTGCTGGCGATCGCTTCATAGAGAGCCTCTCGCCGTTGCTTTGCCTGCATTGATACCATCCGGCTCCCGCTTGCCTCTGCCTGTCGCCAAAGCCAGTCACGATCACCTCCGTCTTTGAGGACGCCGCTGCGCGCTTCGAAACTGGCAAGGCGAAGCCGGTCGCTTGGGTGTGTGCGCCCTATCCATTCGGCAAAATCCACTGCATCGCCAGACCCGCTCGCCACGGCGGTGCGCAGAAACACCTCGGTTGCATTAGGGCTGAGCACGCGAGTGACGCTGCCCTCTTCAAGGTCAAAACCATACTGATCATACCACGATTGTGCGGGGTCGACATGCATCACGTTGATCGAAACCGACAGGCTTTGCGCGGGCAATTGCGAGTGGACATCGCGGTGCGCGCGGTAAAGCATCAACTTGCCTTCGTTCAGTGCGCTGCGTCCGGCAAATCGCAGGCCGGCTGCTTCGCCGGGAAAACCAGCAACTGTGTCATAATCGTATTCGAAGTAATCGCTCTCATAGCCCGGACCCAGATATCCTGCGGTGAGGAACGAGAAATTGTGATCATGCGGAACGCCATAGACAAAGGTTTTGGCGCCTGAATTCCTGAAACACAGATCGTGTTCGGCAGGCCAGATATTGGCGCGCAGGAACATCGTCCCGCGCAAGGGGCTTAGTACGACAGCCTGCGGACCATATCCGCTTTCAATCGCGCTCTCGCTGCGTCCGGCCAACCGGTCGAGCAATATGTCAGCCAGAAAGTCGCGATTGTTTGAAAGCCGCCGCAGCCACACCGCAGCGGCTAGCGTGCTATCCTCATCGCGCGGGTCAAAGTCGAGCTCGGCAAGCGCTTCGGTTGCCTCGGGCAGCGAACAGTGTTCGTCTGATCGGATGTCAAGGATCTGCGGCATCAGGCGTGCTCCCTGGCGAATTGGCGAAGGATGGGCTGGGCGTCGAGCAATTGCTCCTTAAGCGCGGCTGCTGGCTGAGACAGATCGTCATCCGCGCTTTGTGCGACCGCGCAAAGCAATGAAAAGCCTTGCGCAGCATCCATCGCCAGCGTCTGGCGCACCGCCTCCCAGCGCGCGTCTCGATCATTTGCCTCATTGCGAGCAAAGGCAATCATCGGGGCAATCGTGTCTGGCCTGCCCAGCGCACCGAGCACGCCAAGCGCCATGAGCTGTTCACTGGCGCGGCGATTCCCGCTCGCCTCACGCACAAGAGCGCCATCATCGATGCGCACTTCGCGGGTCGGACAAGGCTGCGCGGGTGTGCGGGTAAGCTGGAGCAGCAGCAGGCTTTGTTCCACCTGCTCAAACTGTCGCGCTTCGGTTCTGGCAGCAGGCGAAATCGTGTCGCCAGCTTTCCATCTGCATGCGCTTGTGCGGACCGCATGCTCTCCGGGGATGGTTCGCTCCAGCCGGTGGAAATGGCCCTTCGCTGCACCGGCAAGGACGAGCTCGCTGAGCTCGCAATCGGCAAACTGGGCTGTGACGGGCGGGCACGGTGTATCAAGCGGCTCATAGACGCAGAGCGACAGAACTGCGCCGCCTGACTGCAACAATTGCAGGCGCGAAAAGCCGGGGCTTGAGGAATGGCGAAACGGAACCTCTCCCAATTGCTGCTGACGTATGCCGCCCATGAACGCGCCGAACATCGCGCCCAATACCCGCCGTGCATGACCATAGTCCTGCATCACCCGGGTCAGCGCTGGCAGCGAGGCGAGATCAGCATCGCGTGCATAATGGCTAAGGTCGCGCGCAATCTCGCGCATGGAGGGCCTATCAAGCCAGTTGCGAAGAGCGGCGTCCATCACCGAACGCGCGCAAAGCTGCGAAGCACGATCGCTCCGCAGCTTTGCAATGGCAGGATGCACGTTCATCGCTGAATGCCGGCCCGATCAGAACAGGCCTGCGGGCGGTGGCGGAGGCGGCGGTGCGGTGTCGTAGACATAGACCATCAGAGCAACGATCCGGTCGTCATAAGTCGCCACCTTGTCGCTGACCGCTCCGAACAAGGCTTGTGCGGTATCAAGACCAGGGATACTGGCTAGGTCGATTTTTGGCATGATTTGCTCCTTCCTGTAGAACAAGCACGAGGCAAAATGGCCTGGGTGCGAAAGCGAAATTGGAGCATCAATACCAAACCTTGAAATTAAAGGATTGTAATGATCGCCAAAACAAACAAAAGCTTGCGCTAATGAGCACAAAAGAAACGCAAAATAGTCCATCCTTCGATGCCGTTGCGGCAGGAAAGATGTTCTTTCAGCACGGTCACACTGGCTGGTTGGGGCTCGAATACAGCGCGCATGGCGAAAACTGGGTGGAGCTCAAACTGCCCTGGCGCGAAGATCTTCTGGGCGAACCAGACCGGCTCGTGCTTGCTTCTGGCCCGATTGTCAGCCTTATGGACATGGCAAGCGGAATGTCGATCTGGCAAACCAACAAGACCTTCCTGCCGATTGCGACGCTTGATCTCAGGGTCGACTACCAGCGCGCCTCGCGCGAACGCAGCGCAGTGTGGGGCCGGGTTGAATGCCACCGCATAACCCGCTCTGCCGCATTTGTGCGCGGCTTTGCCCATGATGGCGACCCGGACGATCAGATCGCAACCATGGCCGGGGTTTTCATGACGCTGAGCCGGGATCCACGGTCGGGCAAGATGGCTGCGGTTTCCAAGACAAATGCAGAAGCACAGGCAGGGACCGGCGATGAGTAAGCCTGAACTTCCAGCCTATGCCCGCGCATTGGGCATCAAAGTCCACGCGGTGGAGGACGGCGTGCCTGTCCTTACGGTCGATTTCGGTTCATCGGTCGAAGGCCGCCCGCAGCATTATCACGGTGGGGCCACAGCTGGCCTGCTGGAGAATGCAGGTTACGCTGTGCTGCGTGCAAAGCTGTATGAAGACGGGCGCACTGTGCAGCTAAAGCCGGTGAACATCACGGTGCAATATCTGTCTGCGGGCAAATCCCAGGCAAGCTTTGCCAAGGGTCGCATCACCCGCATGGGCCGCCGTAATGCCAATCTGACAGTCGAGGCCTGGCAAGATGACAGGGATCGCCCGATCGCCAGCGCTGTCATGAACATCTTGATGGCAGAGGATTAGTCGTCGTCAGGATCGATAGGCTCGATTGTAAAGCCATCCTCATCGATCCGGAATTCGACCGGCACGCCATCCTGAGAGAGGATCAGCCCATCCTCTTCGAAGCGCAGCACCGTGCCATCATCGCCGAGCGGAATTTCCTCGCCCTCGTCAATATCGAGCGGCTGCACGGGACCTTGCGGATCAGGCGAGGCCGATGGACGCGGCGCTGGCAGTTCAAGCGCGCCGCGCATGAAATCCTTCCAGATGCGCGCAGGCAAGCCGCCGCCTGTCACCCGGTCGAGCGGAGAATTGTCATCATTGCCAATCCACACGCCAACGACCAGATCACCGGCATAGCCCACGAACAGCGCATCGCGGTAATTCTGGGTCGTGCCGGTTTTTCCGTAATTGGGAATGGGGAGTTCAGCCGCCTCGCCCGTGCCATCATTGATCGCGGTGCGCAGCATGCGTTCGATATCTTCATGCGTGCGACCAGAGGCGCTGTCGATCGGCGTGGTCAGCCATTCCCACCAACCCCGCTCTTCCCCCTCAAAGGCATAGGGCCTCACCGGAAAGCGATTGGCAGCAACGCCTGCATACGCAGATGTAAGTTCAAGCAGCGACATGCTTGAGGTGCCGAGCGCCAGGCTGGGATCGCCTTCGGGCAAATCAGCCGTCACACCCAGAGACCGCGCCATGCGGATCACCCGCTCGCTGCCAACCTCGTTGAACAGGCGGACAGCTGCGACATTGCTTGATGATGCAAAGGCTTCTTCAAGCGTGACACTGTCAGAATATCGCTCCAGCGCGTTCTTGGGCCTGTAAGAGCCTGCTTCAATCGCCTGATTGGAGATCGTGTCATCCGGCCCCCATCCCGCCTCCAGCGCGGCGAGGTAGACGAACAGCTTGAAGGTTGAACCGGGCTGCCGGCGCGCCTGCGTTGCGCGGTTGAACGGGCTGTTTGCATAGCTTCTGCCGCCAACCATTGCGACGACTTCACCCGATGGTCGCATCGCAACCAGAGCAACCTGCGCATCGCCCAAAGCCGCACGTCCAACAACGCGGTTCGCAAGCGCCTGAAGCTGCGCATCAAGTGTCGTCTCGATCACTTGCCGCTCATAGCCAGGCTCCATCCCTTCACGCGCCAGCGGCAGGGCCCAATCGGCAAAATAGGTGCCTGTCGGCAGGTCATTGGAGGTGCGCACGTCAAGCTTGGGATTGGGCAGGCGGGCTGCCTCGCTCTCGCTCAGGTAACCCTCTTCAACCATCGCCCCCACGACGAGGTCCATACGCGCCTTTGCACGATCATAGTGATGCGTTGGCGCATAGCGCGAAGGCGCTTGAAGCAGCCCCGCCAGCATAGCGGCCTGCTGCGGAAGCAGGTTTTCTGGCTGGCGGTAGAAATAGTGCAGGCTTGCCGCTCTCAAACCGTATTGATTGTCGCCAAAATAGGCGTTGGACAGATAGCGCGAGAGAATTTCGTCCTTGGTCAGCCACCCTTCGAGCCAGAACGCGATCAACGCCTCTTGCCCCTTGCGGGTAAGGCTGCGTTCGGGGGTGAGGAATGTGAACTTGGCAAGCTGCTGCGTGATTGTGCTGCCCCCGCCCCGCCCAGTCCAGATCGCGCGCGCAATCCCGCGCGGGTCAACACCCCAGTGCGAATAGAACCGCCGATCCTCAATTGCGAGAAATGCCCCCACGACATGCGGCGGCAGGTCTTCGACTTCGACAGGTTCAGCCACCATCGCCCCGCTGCGGGCAATCGGCGTGCCATCGCTCGCCAAAAGAGTGACCTGCGGCGCGGCAATCGGCTCCAGGCTTTTGGACAAGGGCGCGGTGATGGCAAGCCACGCGAACAGGATAATGAAGACCGCAAAAATGGCCGCGATGATGCGCACCGCCCACCACCGTTTGCGGCGCGAGACCCAGTAATCTTTTGTCCAGAAGGGCCTGCGGCGTTTCTCCTCGCGCTCTATCTCCCCATCGAGGCGGGAAAGCCGCGCATCCCACGCGGAATAATCGGTCGATCCTGCGCGGCGAAAGCGCGGTTGCTCAATCTCATCGTCAATCGGCCGCTGCGATTCGTACAACGGATAGAATCCGCCCGCTCCAGCACGCGCATCACGCTGCGAATTGCGCTTCCAGAATCGGTCAAACATGCCCATCAGCTAGTGTGTTAGCAGAGTAACACGGCTTGGGGCAAGGTGTCAGTACCGCTCGATTTGTTCGCGGAAGATATCGGGATGGTCCACCACATCAAGCACCCTCGCTTCTGGTTGTGACCGACATTGATCCAGAAACTGTGGCCACATGTCCCGACGCGCGGCCACTTCATCATCGATGGTTTCGTCGGAGACGTCTTCGCCATTTGCCACATGGACCCAAAAGTCGAGGGTCGTATAGACGAGCTGCGGCACGAAAGTTGGACCCTGTCCGTTGTGCGCCGAAGTGAACCAATCATGTTCTCGTATGAGATTGTCGCACGAATAGGCATCCAATCCGCCGCCCGGACTGTCATTGTCATAGCGCGCATAGGACATGGAGACGCGCACCGTGCCCTCTATCCCGCGACCATCTCTGTCAGTCGCTGCCTTATAGACCAGCGTTTCTGCGCGCGAGCGAACCGCTGCGTCAATCGCATCAGATTTGCTGCTAATGACAAGCTCAAGCCCAGCAAGACTGCCGTCGGCAGCCACTGCCGCTTCGAAAGTGGCCCGACCGTTATGGCCTTGCTCCTTAGCGGCCTCAGGGATGTCGACAGTCTTGACCCGCTCTGCTTGCGCAAAAACGCGTCGAGCGCCCGGCGGAGAGGGGGTCAACAGAATGCGGTCGTCCGAAGGGCCACGCGCAGCAGGTGCACTATCTGTTTGGGTGCTGACTTCCTGTGCAGTCGCGGATGCACCTAGAACCGCCGCAATGGCTGCTAATGCGATGCGTCGCTTGCCCATGGATCGCAGGACCTATGCCGCGCCCTCGGGCAGATCCTCGTTGAAGACGCGCTGATAGTACTCGCTCACCAGCGTGCGCTCTGCTTCGTCGCATTTGTTGAGGAATGACAGGCGGAAGGCAAAGCCGACCGAGTTGAAGATGCCTGCATTCTGCGCCCAGGTGATAACGGTGCGCGGGCTCATCACGGTCGATATATCGCCGTTCATGAAGCCCTGACGGGTAAGCTCGGCAACCTTCACCATGTCCGCGATCAGCGCGTCGTCGGTTTCAGGCGTCTTGGATTTGACGATCTGCTGCTCGGTTTCTGCGGGCAGGTAGTTGAGCGCTACCACGATATTCCAGCGGTCCATCTGCGCCTGATTGATCGCCTGCGTCCCGTGATAAAGGCCGCTTGTGTCACCCAGCCCGACCGTGTTCGTCGTCGCAAATAGTCGGAAAAAAGGTTGAGATGCGAACCGCCGATTGTGTCAAAGACCTGAGAACAATAGGTCAATGATGCTGCGAAACTACTTGCCTTAAGAGCCTGTCCCTGGATCGCTTCCACAGTGCTCCAATCTATGCTATCCCGGTAGAGATAGTCAGCTTTAAGATGATAGATAAGACTATCGTAAAACAGGTTGATGCTGTCTTTTGAATCCAAATATTGAGCCTCACTCTGGAGGGTAGGCAGAATGAAAAGAAGCAGGATCAGTTTTTTCATGCGTGTCGTTTTTCAGCAAAACAACCGCCTCAGACGCATGAAAGGGACATTTCAAAGATGCGAGAAGTCCGAAAATTGAAATCCTGGACTTATTCATCCAGGCTTTTGAGATAAGCGGTCGGGGTTTTTCCCGTCTGATCCTTGAATACTTTGTAGAAGGAAGATTTGGAGTTGAACCCTGCTTCCTGAGCCAATGCTTCCAGGCTATACTTTGTCGTGAAACCACGGGTCATCAGCTCAATGGCCTCTTGTGTTCTGTGGCGATTGAGGTATTGAGAGAAGTTGACCTCAAACTGTTCGTTGATATATCTGGTGAGTTCATTCATCGGAAGCCCGACTGCAGTCGCCAACTGCTGTGAGGTTAGTTTTGGGTTCTTAAACAGCTTGTCTTGACCCATCGCTTTTTCCAGCAACTCCTCAATGGCCGCATTTCCCGAGACAGGTTTTTCTCTGGTCAGGGGTTTGAAAAATAAAATATTAGACCTGGAGTAGCCAATAAACC
>CAYUCZ010000061.1:0-12917 GCA_964443505.1 uncultured Porphyrobacter sp.
TGATTTCGTTGTAGAAGCCTTCCGGGAAGAGCGGGCGCACCGGACGGTCGATCAACCGTGAGGTGAGCGTTTCTTTCTCGGTTGCGCGGCCTTCGCGCTTGAAAAAGCCGCCCGGGATCCGGCCAGCTGCAGAGAATTTTTCCTGATAGTGAACAGTCAGCGGGAAGAAGTCTTGGCCTTCCTTGACGCTCTTGGCGGCGGTCACGGCGCACAGCACCACGGTTTCGCCATAAGTGGCCAGCACAGCACCGTCAGCCTGACGGGCAATACGACCTGTTTCCAGAGTGAGGGTCTTTCCGCCCCACTCCAGCGATACGGTTTTCGTGTCGAACATGGATTTTCCTTCTGAACCCGCGCAGCCACATTGCTTGCACGGGGCCTACTTGTGCCGGGTGTACCGTCCCGGTCCGGTGTGGGGCGTGGTTTACGAAAGCCCCAAGGCTAGGCCACCGAATTGCGGCCTGTGCCCCTTACTTCTCCAATGTGAGCCCCAGCGAAGGCTGGGGCCTCGTGCCACAAGCAGTGCGCTTGCTGGAGGGAGGTCCCAGCCTTCGCTGGGACTCACGCTTCATAGCAAAACGGCTCCCAACCGGGAGCCGTCCGCTGAATTATTTCCGCAGACCCAGTTTCTGGATCAGGGCGTTGTAGCGCTCGACATCTTTCTTCTTGAGATATGCGAGCAGGTTGCGGCGCTTGTTGACCATCATCAGAAGACCACGACGCGAATGGTTGTCCTTGTGGTTCGCCTTGAAGTGCTCGGTCAGGTTCTTGATACGCTCGGTGAGGATCGCGACCTGGACTTCCGGGCTGCCCGTATCGCCTTTGGCCTGGGCATTGTCCTTGATGATTTCAGCTTTACGCTCGGGTGCTACCGACATGTGTTACTCTTTCTACTCAGCGACATCGGGTAGGTTGAAACCCCTGACGACCTTTGCCGTCCCATCCGAAATTTCCATCAGCGCCACCGGAACAGTGTCCAGCATCGCACAATAGAGCCCGGATGATTGGGGCAGCCCAGACAAGACCCGGCCCGCTCGGACCGCCTGCGCGTCTGTCTGGTTGAGGTTGAGGGCCGGGATGTCGTCCAGCCCTGCCTCTAACGGCAGGAGGAGGTCTTCAAGGGCAGCGCCAATAGAGACTTCGTTGAGTTTGTCCAGCGAAATCGCTTGGGTTTCAAGGAATGGCCCTGCCTTCGTGCGGCGTAGATAGGTGACATGGCCTAATGTTCCAAGGGCACGGGCAATGTCGCGCGCCAGACTGCGGATATAGGTGCCTTTGGAGACATGGGCCGCAAGGGTGATTGCATCGCCTGTATGCGAGCCTGCGGCGATGGTCAGGGAATGGATCGTCACCGCGCGGGTCTTGAGCGCAACCTCTTCTCCCGCCCTCGCCAGATCATAGGCGCGCTTTCCATCGACCTTGAGCGCGGAATAGGCAGGCGGCACCTGTTCGATCGGGCCGGTGAAGCGCTGCAATATACCTTCGATATCGGCGAGCGAAGGTCGCCCCTCGCTTTGGGCTACAACCTCGCCCTCAACGTCGAGCGTATCGGTCTCTTCGCCAAACTGGATCGTAAAGTCATAAATCTTGCTCGCATCGAGCATCCGCCCTGCAAGCTTGGTCGCCTCGCCCAGCGCAATCGGCAGCACCCCCTCGGCAAGCGGATCGAGCGTTCCGCCATGGCCAACCTTGGGCATGTCCTTTTTGGTAGGGGCATAGCCCCCCTCGCGCAGATTGCGCTTCACCGCCGCCACAGCCTGGGTCGAGCCAAGCCCGCGCGGCTTATCAAGGATGATCCAGCCGTTGGGCGCAGGTTTCTTCTCAATAGTCACCCGCGCCCTCTAGCCAAATGCGCCGCAATCCGCCAATCGCGGATGCTCACATGCAGCACTACGATCTTCTTATCATTGGCGGCGGGATCAACGGCGCAGGGATCGCGCGCGATGCAGCCGGGCGCGGGCTCAAAGTGTGCCTGGTCGAAAAGGATGATCTGGCGCAGCACACCTCGTCTGCCTCAACCAAGCTGGTGCATGGCGGCCTCAGATATCTTGAGCACTACGAATTTCGGCTGGTGCGAGAGAGCCTGATCGAGCGTGAACGGCTGCTCAGAATCGCTCCGCACATCATCTGGCCGATGCGCTTTGTGCTGCCGCACGATGCCGGTCTGCGGCCCAAATGGATGCTTCGGCTGGGGCTGTTTCTTTATGACAATCTCGGCGGCCGCAAGCTGTTGCCCGGGACGCAGACGGTGGACCTGCGCGCTGAGCCGCATGGCGAGGTGCTGGAAGACCGCTTGACCACCGGGTTCGAATATTCGGATTGCTGGGTCGAGGATTCGCGGCTGGTCGTGCTTAATTGCATGGATGCAAAGGCGCATGGCGCACACATCCTGACGCGCACCGAATGCGTCGGGCTGGAACGCGGCACAGCCCACTGGACCGCAACCCTTCGCAGCGCGAGCGGTGATACAGCGATAAGCGCGGCCAAGGTCGTCAACGCTGCTGGGCCGTGGGTCGATGCGGTGCTGGGCCGGGCCTTGCCAGCCGAAAGCCATGAGAACCTGCGCCTTGTCAAAGGCAGCCACCTGATCTTCCCGCGGCTGTTCGAGCATGATCGCAGCTATATCTTCCAGAACAAGGATGACCGCATCGTCTTTGCGATCCCCTATGAACGCGACTTCACTCTCGTCGGGACGACCGATGTGCTGTTCAAGGGCGACCCATCGCAGATCGATATCTCTACCGAGGAAGCGCACTATATCTGCGATGCGGTGAACGAATATCTGCGCACGGATGTCTCACCTGATCAGGCGGTCGCCAGCTATGCCGGTGTGCGCCCGCTTTATGAAGACAAGGCCGCGTCCAATTCGACCGTCACGCGCGATTACCAGTTTGAGCTGGATGAGGATGGGCCTGCCCTGCTTTCGATCTTTGGCGGCAAGCTCACGACATATCGCAAGCTTGCCGAACACGCGCTTGAAAAGCTCGGCGTGCCAGGCGGATCATGGACCGCTGACGAAGCGCTTCCCGGCGGAGAGATCGATCCAGCACATTTCGATGATTTTGTTGAGGATCAGCGCGCAATCTACCCCTGGCTTGAACCGTCAACAGTGCTGCGGCTCGCCCGCGCTTATGGCACTGCAATGATCGAGCTTCTTGGCGATGCGCAAGGGATCAACGACCTTGGCGAGCATCTGGGCTGCGATCTGTATGCGCGCGAGCTTGAGTATCTTGCGCGCGAAGAATTCGCCATGAGCGCCGAGGATGTGCTCAAACGCCGGTCAAAGCTTTACCTGCATTTGTCGCAGGATGATCAGGCACGGGTTGCAAGCTGGTTTGAAGCGCGCGCCTAAAGCGCTGCGCCAATCGTGTTTGCAACGCCTTCGTAAAAGGCCATCACTTCGCCCACCAGCGGAACGATAGTCGCCTCAAGCCAGCCTGTGCCAAACACCCAGCTGAAACCAATCACACCAAGGATCAGCACCATGCCATAGCGCTGGAGCCTCTCCCATCCACCGCGCAGCCTGCCCGGCAACAGCCCGCCGACAATGTGCGATCCGTCAAACGGCGGGATCGGCAAGAGGTTGAACAGGCCGAGGAAGACATTGATCAGCATGAACAGGTACAGACCGGTTGCAACCGGCAGCGCGCTGCCATCAGGCGCGATCAGCATCGGGAAGCCTGCCGCGCTAAAAGACCATTCAGAGCCTGCAACGCCGACAAAGCCAAACAAAAGAGCGCCGACCAGCGCGAGGGCAAAGTTCATCGCCGGGCCAGCGGCCGCGACCGCCATCATGCCAAAGCGCGGGTTTGAAAGGCGGTGTTTGTTCACCGGCACCGGCTTTGCCCAGCCGAATGCCGGGGCTCCCATCAAAAGCAACCCGCCGGGCACCACAAGCGTGCCAATCGGATCAACATGCTTGATCGGGTTGAATGTGAGCCGCCCGCGCTCGCTCGCAGTGGGATCACCCAGCGCCTTGGCCGCAAGCCCATGCGCAACCTCGTGAAACACGATGGCGATGACAAGGCACGGAACAAAGACAGCGGCAAAGGCAAGCGTTTCGGTCATGACAGCTCATGTAGGCACGCTGGTCCCACAAAGCTAACCCAGGGCCGACAAATCCCCGGCCATGGCAGCGCTGTAATGCTTGCGGCACAAAGCGACATAGCGGTCATTGCCGCCGATCTCTGTCTGCGCGCCTTCGCTTACAGCCTTGCCGTCTTCGCCCACGCGCAGGTTCATCGATGCCTTGCGTCCGCACCAGCACACCGCCTTTAGCTCAACCAGAGCATCTGCAATGCCCAGCAGCGCGGCAGAGCCGGGGAACAAGGCACCCTGAAAATCCGTCCGCAAGCCATAGCAAAGAACCGGAATGCCAAGCTTGTCGGCAAGCCCTGCCAATTGCCACACCTGTTCCTCACTCAGGAATTGCGCCTCATCGACGAGCACACAGTCGAGCGGCGTGTTTGCATGAACCGCGCTGACCTCTTCGTAAAGATCGGTATCAGGCCGATAATGATGCGCCTGCGCTTCAAGCCCGATCCGGCTTCTCACCATCCCCTCAGAACGGGTGTCGAGTTCAGCGGTCCACACCATGGTGGCCATGCCGCGCTCGCGATAATTGAAATCGGCCTGCAGCAGAGTGGTCGATTTGCCCGCGTTCATGCTGGAATAGTAGAAATAGAGCTTTGCCATCGCGGCCCAGCGTTGCACCATGCGGCGCTGGCGACAAGCTCTTGGCGGCTGAAAAACGCAACTTCATCAACAATCGGCGCGTTAAGCGGGAAGACAGGCGTGCTGGGCAATGCTAGCCAGCACGGATAACTGGAAAAGACACGGGGACACAAACATATGGCATCGGCCGCAGACGCGACCCAACCACAGGGCATGACCGGCTTTCTTGGCTGGGTTGAGCGCAACGGGAACAAACTGCCTGACCCTGTCTTTCTGTTCTTCTATCTGATCATCGCGCTGGTCGCGATTTCGGTGCTGTCTGCTGCACTTGGCGTGTCCGCCCAGCATCCAACCACTGTGGACGAGGCGACCGGCCAACCACTGGTGATCGAGGCGGTCAGTCTGCTTTCGGCTGACAATATCCAGAAGCTTTGGGTCGAAATGCCCAAGACTTTCACTCACTTCCATCCGCTGGGCTATGTTCTGGTGGTGATGCTGGGCGCCGGTGTTGCCGAACGGTCTGGATTCTTCGCCGCCGGCATGTCGAGCGCGGTCAGAAGCGCTCCCAAGGCCCTGCTCACCCCGGTCGTCGCGCTGGTCGCCATGCTTGGCAACCATGCGGCCGATGCAGGCTATGTGGTGCTGATTCCGCTTGCGGGCATTCTGTTTGCCGCTGCTGGACGCCACCCGATGGCGGGAATTGCGGCGGCCTTTGCCGGGGTTTCAGGCGGTTTCTCTGCCAATATCTCACCGGGGCAACTCGATGCGCTGCTGTTCGGGATCACCGAAGAGGCAGTGGGTGCGAGCATGCTTGACCCCAGCTGGACAGCCAACCTTGCCGGAAACTGGTACTTCATCAGCGCGATGACCGTCATTTTCCTGCCGATCATCTGGTACGTGACAGACAAGGTGATCGAGCCGCGGCTTGGCCCGTGGACCGGCGGCGCGTCGGCGGGCGGTGATGAGGAAATGGACAGCATCGCGCACACAGACAGCTCGACGACCGGCAAGGGTTTGCGCAATGCCGGCCTTGCGGCGCTGGGCGTTGTCGCGCTGTGGGCAGCCATGGTGTTTGCCCCTGGCACCCCGCTGATGAACGAGGCAGCGTGTGACGGCATCCCGGCAGGCGATTGCTCGATCCACAGCGTGCTGCGTCCTTTCTACCAATCGCTGGTGGCGGCTTTCTTCGTGCTCTTCCTCGCGACAGGCTGGGCCTATGGCAGCACGGTCGGGACGATCAAGGGTCACCGTGATCTGGTCAACATGATGTCGGAATCGATGAAGGACATGGGGTATTACCTCGTCCTTGCCTTTGCCGCTGCGCACTTTGTCGCAATGTTCGGCTGGTCCAATCTCGGCCTTATCTCTGCCGTGCACGGCGCCGCAGCGATCCAGTCCACCGGCCTGCCGCTGCCGCTGGTGCTGGGCCTGATGGTGCTGTTTGCGGGCCTTCTCAACCTGTTCGTGGGTTCAGCCAGCGCCAAATGGGCGCTGCTTGCCCCCATCCTTGTTCCGATGCTCATGCTGCTTGGCATCAGCCCGGAAGGCGCAACCGCAGCCTATCGTGTGGGTGACAGCGCGACCAACATCATCACGCCGCTGATGGTCTACTTCCCGCTGATCCTCGTCTTTGCCCAGCGCTGGCAGCCGAACTTTGGTCTGGGAAGCCTTACCGCAATGATGCTGCCCTATTCAGTATGGCTGCTGATTTCGGGCACGGTGCTGATCGTGATATGGTTCTATCTCGGCATCCCGCTGGGTCCTGACGCACCTGTTGGATACACATTACCGACAGGATAGCCGGCAATAATCGGGGGGCATTGGAGAGAGACATGATGGCTACCCTTCGCCTGATGCTTGCCGCTTTGCTTGCGCTTGCCCTGCCAACCGGGCTTGGCGCGAGTGCGGAGGCCACGCTCAATTACCGGCTTGATGCCAATGCCAGCCAGGTTTCCGCGCGCGTCCCGTTCTTCGGGCTGTCAAGCAAGACCGCGCGTTTCCCGGAAATGTCGGGTTCGGTCAGGATCGTCCCCGGCGCGCCAGAGGCCGCGCTGATCGACGTCACTTTCGATGCCCGCGCGATCGAGGCGCCTGATGAAACAACCCTGCGCCGCCTTCGCGGGGAACGGTTCTTCTGGGTCGAAAAATACCCCACCATCCGTTTTGTCGGCACATCGATTGACCTCACATCTCCGACACAGGGGACTGTGACAGGAGAGCTGACCGCACGCGGCGTGACCAATCCGGAAAAGCTCGAAGTCAGTTTTGCCAGCGATCCCTCGCTTGCAAGCGGGCAATCAGTCAAGTTCACCGGAACGATGAAGATCGACCGGCGCAAATACGGTATGCGCAGCTATCAGCTGATCGTTGGCAACAAGGTCGATATCACGCTCAACGCGCTGATGGTGCCGAACTAGGCGGCCTTAACCCTCGTCGTCTTCTTCAAGGTCGCGGGCGACCTTCGGGTCCCGCAAAAGCGCCTCGATCCGGTCGGCTTCGGCAAAGCTTTCATCCTTGCGGAATTTGAGTTTGGGCGCGAATTTGAGGCCGAGGCGTTTGGCAACTTCGCGCTGGAGGAAAGCGGTGTTCTGGCGCAGGGCGTGAACGACATCATCTTCACCTGCATCCATCAACGGTTTCACATAAGCGGTCGCGTTTCTGAGGTCGGGCGACATGCGCACTTCGGTCACCGCGATATTGGAAGCGCTCACCACGTCATCATGCACTTCTTGCCGGGCGAGCAATTCGGACAGGATATGCCGCACCCGTTCGCCCACTTTAAGGACGCGGACCGAAGCCTGTTCGGCGGTAAAATCATTGCGGCGAGCCATTATTGGATCCGTTCTCTCACGCCATCTTCGACAGAATATTCTTGAGCGAGTTCATATTGCGCGCGGTGCCCTTCACGCCAAGCCTGCGTTCAAGAAACTTGCTCGACAGGTCAGACACACCGACACCGTGTACATAGTCGAGAAACAGCACGCGGTCACCCAGCGCCAATCGCTCGCCTCCTTTGGTGCGGTGTTCCTCGATCAGGGTCTCGACGGCGCTCATCTCGGGCTGTTGGCTGAGGAAGATCGAATGGACCATCTTGTCTGAGCCATGCTGCGGTCCGGTGCCGTGAAAGGGATTTTCATCGACGGCTGCCTGCACTTCCTTTTGGCTGCGCACCATGGCGCACGATTTGAAGCCAAAGCTTTGTTCCACAACGCTTTCAAGCTGGGTTTCGAGCATGGCCGGATCGCGGTCATCGGTGAAGATCACATTTCCGCTCGCCGCGACCGTCGTCACATCGGCGAAACCAGCCTTTGCAAGCGCACCCTTCAGATCAACCATCTTGATCCGGTTGCCGCCAATATTGATGCTGCCCAGCAAGGCCAGATAGCGGGGCACTAAGCTGGCATTCCTGTCTCGGTCGCCGAAGGACGCGGGGTTGGCAGCGCGGTCGATGTGGCGCGCGCCATCAGCTTGCCGTCTTCGGACAGAAGCTCGCCTTCAAGGAATATCACCTTGCGGCCTGACTTCACCACCCGGCCCTTGCCGATCAGCGGCCCTTCCGGGATCAGGCGGATGAGGCTCATCGACAGCTCAAGATTGAGCGGTGCCATCTCACCGCCCGTCGCCGCAACATAGGCATAACCCATCACATCATCGAGATAACCCGCGACAAGGCCGCCCTGCACGCCCCCGCGCCATGTGGTCATTTCCTTCTTGACCGTAAAGCGCATGGTCGCGGTCTGGGTTTCCTCGTCAAACGAGACAAACTCAGAACCAAGCAGGGACGTGTGCGGGCTGTCGCCCGCATCTTCGGGGTAATATTGCTCGTTCATCCAACGAGGCTCCCACCTTCCCACGGCAACCAAGCCGTCAACGGAACACCAAAATCTTCCCATGCAACTGCTTTCGCATCCTCTACAGAATCAAGCAGGTGATCTTGTTCAGGAAAGCTACTCTCCTTTGTTTCCCAAACGAAAAGATAAGCACCTTCTGGCTGCGATTCGATCAAGTAGCGTGCGAAACGTCCAACCTCTTTGGCCTCTTCCACTCGTTACCCAACCTCAAGCGTGCGCTCACGCTCTTCGACTTCGAAGATTTCGAGGTTGTCGCCCGGCTTGATGTCGTTCGTATCTTCCAGAACCACACCGCATTCAAGCCCTGCGCGAACTTCGTCGACATCGTCCTTAAAGCGCCGCAGCGAGGCAATGGTGGTGGCCGAGACGATAACATCCTCGCGGGTAAGACGCGCGTGGAGGTTCTGGCGGATAACCCCGTCGAGAACCAGCAGACCAGCCGCCTTGTCCTTCTTGCCAGCAGGGAAGACCTGCTTGACTTCGGCGCGGCCAACAACGGTCTCGATCCGCTCCGGACCAAGCTCGCCCGCCATCTCTTTCGCGACCTCTTCGGTGAGGTGATAGATGACGTCGTAATACATCATCCGCACATCATCGCGCTTCACAAGCTCGCGCGCTTTCGCGTTGGGACGCACGTTGAAGCCGATAATCGGCGCGTTCGAAGCCGCCGCCAGCGTCACGTCGGTTTCGGTGATCGCACCGACACCGGCATGGAGCACGCGCACCTTGATCTCGTCGTTCGAGATATTGTGGAGCGCGTTGACGATCGCCTCGACCGAACCTTGCACGTCGGCTTTGACCAGAACCGGCCATTCGATGACATTCGCCTTCAAATTGTTGAACATCGTATCAAAGCTGGTTGGCGCAAGCGCGGTGCGTTTTTCGGTCGCCTTTTCCTGACGGTATTGCGCAACTTCGCGGGCACGCTGTTCGTTTTCGACAACGGTCATCTGATCGCCAGCGCCCGGCACGCCGCCAAGGCCAAGTACCTCGACCGGCATGGAAGGCCCAGCTTCCTTGATCTGTTTGCCGGTGTCGTTGATGATCGCGCGCACGCGGCCACTTTGCGTCCCGACAACAAAGGTATCGCCGCGTTTCAGAGTGCCGCGCGTGATCAGCACGGTTGCAACCGGGCCGCGGCCCTTGTCGAGCTGCGCTTCGATCACGGTTGCCTCGGCATCGCGGTCCGGGCGTGCTTTAAGCTCAAGCATTTCCGCCTGAAGGCTGATCGCCTCAAGCAGATCATCAAGGCCTGTTTTCTTGGTTGCCGAAACCTCGACATCCTGCACATCGCCAGAAAGCTTTTCGACGATCACTTCGTGTTCAAGCAGGCGGTTGCGGACATTGTCCGGGTTCGCCTCTGGCTTGTCCATCTTGTTGATCGCAACGATCATCGGGACACCGGCCGCCTTGGTGTGATTAATCGCCTCAATCGTCTGCGGCATGATGCCATCATCGGCAGCGACAACCAGCACCACGATATCAGTGACATTGGCACCGCGCGCACGCATTTCGGTGAAGGCTGCGTGGCCCGGCGTATCGAGGAAGGTGATTTTCTGCTTGTCCTTCGTCGTGATCTGATAGCTGCCGATGTGCTGAGTGATCCCACCGGCTTCGCCCTTGGTCACATTGGCACCGCGCAGCGCATCAAGCAGTGATGTCTTGCCGTGATCGACATGGCCCATGATCGTGACGACCGGCGGACGCGGTTTCAGCGTTTCTTCCGGATCAACATCCTCTTCAGTGTCGATATCAACGTCCGCGTCAGAGACTTTCTGGATATTGTGGCCGAATTGTTCGACCAGCAATTCTGCCGTGTCCTGATCGATGGTCTGGTTGACGGTGACCATCATGTCGAGGTTGAACAATTCCTTCACAAGGTCAGCGCCCTTCTCGCCCATACGCTTGGCGAGTTCACCAACGGTGATCGCTTCAGGCACGATAACGTCGCGGATCTGCCGCTCGCGCGGCTTTGACGAACCGCCACCCTGCATGCGGCGTTCCTTCTCGCGCGCACGCTTGAGCGCGGCGAGGCTGCGCGCACGCCGACCTTCGTCCTCGTTCAGCGCCTTGGTTACGGTCAGCTTGCCCGAACGGCGCTTGTCCTTGCCGCCGCCGCTGGGCTGTTGTTGCTGGGCCGGGCCCTTGTCGTCCTTTTTCTTGCCCTTCTTTTCAGGGCGCTTGGGTTCAGGCCTTGCGATAGGCGTGAACTTGCGTGCCGCCGGGGTCGGGCTGCCCTTGGCAGCAGGAGCGTCCTTTTCAGCCGGTTGAGCCGCGGCAGCAGCGGCGGCTTCAGCTTCGGCCTTGGCAGCGGCTTCGGCCTCTTCCTTGGCGCGCTTTTCAGCCTCTTCCTTGGCTTTGCGGTTTTCTTCTTCGCGCTTCTTCTTGTCTTCCGCGTCCTGTTTGGCGCGTTCATCGTCGCGCTTGCGGTTTTCTTCAGCAAGACGCAGGCGCTCTTCCTCGGCCTCGCGCTGGAGACGAGCGACGCGTTCCTGTGGGGTTTCCTTAGGGGGAGCGGGCTTTTTCGGCGCAGCGGGAGCGGCCGCCGGGGGCGGCGGAGGAGGCGGCGGAGGCGGGGCCTCAGCGGCGGGCGCAGGTGCAGGCGTTTCGCCGGGCTTCAAGAGCTTGCGGCGACGCTTGACCTGAACCTCAACCTTGTTGGTGCGGCCATGGCTAAAGGTCTGTTTGACCTCGCCAGCATCAACCGCCTTTTTGAGTCCAAGCGGTTTGCGTGCTGGTTTTTTCTCTTCGTCGCTCATTCTAGCTCGTTATTCCTTCAAAAATCTCATGTCGCCGCGCAAGCCCGGCTCGCGCGCAAATCTGCATTCAGTCAGGGCCGCTATTCGGGAGGATCGCTCCCCAGAAACCGCGTCAGGCGCAAGACCGCCTGCTCTACCCGGCCCGCAGCCGTTGCCTTGGCTCCGCGCCTGTCACCGCGCCCGTCATTCTGGCCCGAAATGCCCAGATGGACGACATTTTCGCGGCCCAATGCCACAGACAGCGTGTCGCGGTCCAGTGGTAAGACTGTCCCGCGCCTGCCTGACCCTTCTTCATCAAGCCCGACACGCCAGGCCTGATCGAGCTTCTTGCGCCCATCTTCGCTGCTGTCGCTGGCATGCAGCAACAGCGCGATCCGCCCTGTGCGGGCCTGTTCGGCAATCCGCGCCGAACCCAGAACAATATTGCCGCCGCGCAGTTCAAGACCCAGCCTGTCAGCCAAATTCCTGATCAGCGCCGCTTCGACCTGTTGCGGCAAAGTGTCGCTGTAGGAAAGACTTACGCGGCTGCCATCCTCATTTGCAGGGCCGCCTTTGAACGCGCGCATCAAGGCCCGCCTTAACTGGCCATCGCCAATCGCGGTTTCAAGCGCGGCCCGATCCGGCGCGATCCACGCCCCCCGGCCCGGTGCCTTGCCCGCCGGATCTGGCAGCACCTCGCCAGTTGGCGCGATTGCGAGGCGGATCAGCTGCTCACGCGGGAAATGCTCCCCTGAAAGCACGCAGCGGCGTTCGCTCCCGGAAGTGGTGCCGGGAGGCGACAAATCAGCGATGTCGGGGTTTACGCGCTCATTGGGTGGAGTCCGCATCGGCGGCCTCCTGAGTGTCAGCAGCTGGCGCTGCGTCCTCTTCGTCTTCGAACCAGTGCGCGCGCGCTGCCATGATGATCTCGTTGCCCTGCTCTTCGCTCAGGCCATACTCACCCAGTACGCCGCCCTTGTCCTGCTCGCGCTGTTGGCGACGCATGGGCGGACCGTCGGCATTGCCGCGGCGACGCGGTGCCTCGCGCTTCTTCGCGATCAGTTCGTCGGTCGCAAGGTCAGCAACATCATCAAGCGTCTTGAGACCCGCCTTGCCGAGCGTGACCAGCATCGCTTCGGTCAGGTGCGGCAATTCGGCAATCGCATCTTCCACGCCCAGTTCGCGGCGAGCGGTGCGGTGCGCTTCTTCGGCACGCTCAAGCGCTTCGATTGCGCGGCTCTGAAGCTCTTCGGCGAGTTCATCGTCAAAGCCTTCGATCGCGGCCAGTTCTGCCATGTCGACATAGGCGACCTCTTCGAGCATCGCGAAACCTTCTGCCACAAGCAGCTGCGACAGCGTTTCGTCGACGTCGAGCTCTTCTTCGAACATCTTTGAACGTTCCGCGAATTCCTTGGACCGCTTCTCCGATGCCTCTTCTTCGGTCATGATGTCGATCTGGTGACCGGTGAGCTGGCTGGCGAGCCGCACGTTCTGACCGCGGCGACCAATCGCCAGCGAAAGCTGATCATCAGGGACAACCACTTCGATGCGGCCATCTTCCTCGTCAAGCACCACGCGGGCAACCGTTGCCGGCTGAAGCGCGTTTACGACAAAGGTCGCGGTGTCTTCTGACCAGGGGATGATGTCGATCTTT
>CAYUCZ010000062.1:0-12863 GCA_964443505.1 uncultured Porphyrobacter sp.
CGAGACGATCAGCTATGACCGCGTACTGTCCGACAATCTCAAGGTGATGGATGCCACCGCGGTTGCGCTTTGCCGCGAGAACGACATTCCGATAGTGGTGTTCTCGATCCGCGAAAAAGGCAATGTCGCCACCGTCCTTTCGGGCGAGGGCACTCAGACGATAGTACAGAAGGACTGATGAGCAATGGCTCAGTATGACAAGGCAGATATCGAGCGCCGGATGAACGGCGCAGTGGAATCGCTCAAGGGCGATCTTTCCGGGCTCCGCACCGGCCGCGCGAACACTTCGCTGCTCGATCCGGTTCAGGTCGAGGTCTATGGCTCGATGATGCCGCTGAACCAGGTCGCAACCGTTTCCGCGCCCGAACCGCGCATGTTGAGCGTGCAGGTGTGGGACAAGTCGAACCTGATCGCGGTTGAGAAAGGCATTGCGCACGCAAACCTTGGCCTGAACCCGATGATCGACGGTCAGACACTGCGACTGCCGATGCCGGACCTCACCGAGGAACGCCGCAAGGAATTGGCGAAGCTCGCCGGGCAATATGCAGAAAAAGCGAAGATCGCGATCCGCAATGTGCGCCGCGATGCGATGGAAAGCCTCAAGGCCGACGAGAAGAAGAAGGAAATCTCCGAAGACGAGCGCAAGCGGATGGAAGATGAAGTCCAGAAGCTAACCGATAAATTTGTCGCGGAAACCGATGAAGCAGCCGCGAAAAAGGAACAGGAAATCCTGACGCAGTAAAAGCGGGCTTGCGTAAGGGAGGAGAGACCCTTGCGCCGTGCCAGGCGGCGCTGATGCGCTGCTCACGATGAACAGGATTATGGGGAAGGGCTTGGACACTCGCGCCAAACATGTCGCCATCATCATGGATGGCAATGGCCGCTGGGCAAAGAAACGCGCCCTTCCGCGTGCGCTCGGTCATCAGCGCGGGGTTGAGGCAGTGCGGCGACTGGTCAGAGGGCTTGAGCCGATGGGGCTCGAATGCCTGACGCTCTATGCCTTCAGCTCGGAAAACTGGAAACGGTCGGAAGATGAGGTTGATGACCTCATGAATCTGATGCGCAAGTTTATCAAATCCGACCTTGAAGAATTCGTCGCCAATGATGTGAAGCTCAAGATTATCGGCAATTGGCAAGCGCTTGCTCCTGACATCGTCGAGATGCTCGAAAACGCGCTTGAGCGGACATCGAAGGGATCAAAGCTGCTGGCAGTGGCGCTCAATTATGGCGCGCAGGATGAAATTGTCAGGGCTGCAAACAAGGCGGCAGAGGGCGGGCCGATCACGGCAGATGCTCTGGCCGCCAATCTCGACACGGCTGATCTTCCGCCGCTTGACCTGTTGATCCGCACCAGCGGCGAAATTCGCCTGTCGAACTTCCTGTTGTGGCAAGCAGCCTATGCAGAGATGCTGTTTGTCGACACTTTGTGGCCTGACTTTACGCCGGAGCATCTCGCAAAGGCTCTCGATGATTTTGCAACGAGGGAGCGGCGCTATGGCGGACGGTGATAAACCTGTACCAACCGAACAGGCAACCGGCACATCCGACCTGCTTGTGCGGTTCATTTCTGCCGTCGCGATGCTGGGCCTTTCGGTCATCGCGCTGTGGCTTGGCGGGTGGTTCTGGATCGGGTTTGTGGTGCTGCTTGCAGGCCTTGTTCTGTGGGAATGGAACCTGCTGGTGCGCGGGTTTGGCGTATCGCCGCTGGCAGAGGTCGCATGGCAATTTGTCGGCGCGCTTTATGTCGGCGCGGCTGCGCTTGCGATGGTGCAGGTGCGGATCAATTACGACATGTGGACTGTGATGCTGGCCTTTCTCTTGCCCGTGATCGCGGTTGATGTCGGGGCCTATTTCGCCGGGCGAGCATTGGGCGGGCCGCGAATTGCACCCTCGATCAGCCCGTCAAAGACATGGGCCGGATTGCTTGGCGGCGCGCTGGCGGCAAGCGCCATCACGATCGGGATTGAGGTTTCCGATATCGCTGCGACAACGGCGCCCGGATACACATTGGCCGGGATTGGAATGGCGGGCGTATCAGGTGTGTTGATCGCGATCATCGCCCAGAGCGGTGACTTTTTCGAAAGCTGGATGAAACGGCGCGCGGGCGTAAAGGATTCCTCCAACCTCATCCCCGGCCATGGCGGTGTCTTTGACCGGCTTGATGGATTTATCGCGGTCTTCTTCGTCCTTTTCGCGATCGCTGTCGTACCCTCCTATATCGGAATGTAGGACGATGACCCGCTCGATCACTCTTCTTGGTGCAACAGGCTCAATCGGCGCTTCGACGCTCGATCTTGTGCGCCGCAATCGAGACGACTGGCAGGTTGAGGCATTGAGCGCGAATTGCTCTGCTAAAGAGCTGGCGGCGCTTGCCATCGAATTTGGCGCGAAGGTAGCGGTTGTGGGTGATGAGACCTGCCTGCCTGATCTGCGCGAGGCGCTTTCCGGCAGCGGCATTGAAGCAGCTGGCGGAACTGAGGCGCTGTGCGAAGCTGCCACGCGCCCGGTTGATATGACGGTCGCTGCGATTGTCGGCTGTGCTGGACTGGCTCCAACCATGGCAGCTGTCCGGCGCGGCGGCACGGTGGCACTCGCTAACAAGGAAGCGCTGGTTTCGGCGGGCGATGTGATGATGTCGGCAGTTGCGGAAAACGGCGCGACGCTGCTTCCCACCGACAGCGAGCATAACGCGATCTTCCAATGCCTTGCTGGCGGCAAGATCGAGGATGTGGCGCGCATCACCCTGACTGCGAGCGGCGGCCCGCTTCGCACATGGAGCACCGAAGCGATCGAGGCGGCAACGCCTGACCAGGCGGTCGCGCATCCCAATTGGTCGATGGGCGCCAAGATCAGCGTCGACAGCGCGACCATGATGAACAAGGGCCTTGAATATATCGAGGCCTTTCATCTTTTCCCGGTTGGCCTCGATGCCTTGCGGATCGTGGTGCATCCCCAAAGTGTGATCCACTCGATGGTTGAGTTTCGCGACCGCTCCACTCTCGCGCAGCTTGGTCCATCGGATATGCGCGTGCCGATTGCCTCGTGCCTTGCCTGGCCACAGCGGATGGACACGCCGCTGGAACGGCTTGATCTGGCGTCAATTGGCGAGCTCACTTTCTTCGCGCCAGACGAAGAGCGTTTTCCGGCAACCCGCATTGCGCGCGAGGCGATTGAAGCGGGGGGAGGGGCACCCGCTGTGCTTAACGCAGCGAATGAAATCGCGGTCGAGGCCTTCCTTAATGGGCAGATTGGCTTCACCCGGATCACTGCAGTGGCGCAATCGACCTTAGCAAGCTATAGCGCTGCCGCACCCGCCAGCCTGGAAGACGTACTGGCGCTTGACGCAGAGGCGCGTATTCGCGCCCGCGAGGCATTGGAGACCCACACTCTTGTTTGAGCAGCCCCCCTTCTGGATGTACATTTTCGGCTTCCTGCTGTTGCTCGGGCCGCTGGTTACGGTTCATGAGCTTGGCCATTATCTGGTTGGCCGCTGGTTCGGCGTGAAAGCCGAAGCGTTCTCTATCGGTTTCGGCAGCGAGATGTTTGGCTGGACCGATAAGGAAGGAACCCGCTGGAAGGTCTCTTGGTTGCCGCTTGGCGGGTATGTCCAGTTCAAGGGTGATATGAACCCCGCGAGCGTTCCTGATCCCAACGCGCCGCGCGAAGAGGGGAGTTTTCAGTCCGCTGCCCTGTGGAAGCGCGCGCTGATCGTGGCAGCGGGGCCTGTGACCAATCTGCTGGTCGCGATCGCGATCCTTGCAGCTTTGTTTTCGATCTATGGTCAGCGCACGATTGCCAATCCCGACAGTTCGACAGAAATCGGCGCGTTCAGCGAAACGTCGGTCGCAGCCGCTGCCGGTATGCAGGTCGGTGACAAGATCGTCGCAATCGATGGGCGCACGGTAGAGACGTTTGACGATATCGTCCGCGAGATCGCACTTTATCCGGGCCGCGAGATGACGATCACTGCTGAACGTGGCGGAAGCGAACTGGCTTTCACTCTGACTGCTGCGCGCGTGGTTGAAGAAGATGGCTTTGGCAATTCGCACACGATTGGCCGCATCGGGGTTGCCCCAGCAGCGCTTGAATACACGTTCGAGCCGGTGCCGGTCACACAGGTCATTCCGCTTGCCGCCTGGCAATGCTGGGACATGACCAAGATGATGGTGACCGGGATCAAGCAGATCCTGTTTGGAGAGCGTTCGATCAAGGAGCTTGGCGGCCCGATCAAGATCGCAAAATTTTCCGGCGAGCGTCTGAGCCTCGGGCTGACCGAGTTTGTGTTCTTCACCGCACTGATCTCGCTTAATTTGGCATTCATCAATGTCTTGCCAATCCCTGCTCTCGATGGCGGGCACCTTGCGTTCTACGCCGCTGAAGCGATCCGCCGGAAACCGGTGGGTCCCCAAGCGACGGAATGGGCGTATCGGACCGGTATCTTTGTCGTGTTGGCGTTCATGGTGGTGGTAACCGTGAACGACGTGATCTCGTTGCCGGTTTTCGGCAATTAGGCGCGCAGCACGCGCTCTTCGGGATGCTTGCCGCGACGAAGCGGGCAGTTTACCGGGGAAAGCGAACGGGGGAACCTGCATTGACCCTCGATGCCTGCTTGATTGCAGCAGGCGCATCGGGCACAGGCAGGTTACGGTTTGGGACAGGCAGGGCTGACAGGCTCTGCCGCGCGCTCTAAGGGGCAGGCGCGTTAACACGACGGGTTTAACGGGAACATATTCTCCATGAATCGATGCGAGCAAGCAGGCGTGCGGTCTGTGAAGTCTAAAAGCGCTAGCGGCAGGCTGGCGATTGCACTTACCGGTGCAACAATGCTGGCAGGTGTACCCTACACCGCGCTTGCTCAGGATGAAGGCACGGCGACGACCGCTCAGCCAACACCTGCACCGACACCGGTGCCAACTCCGGCTCCGGCACCGGCACCGGTTTCGAACACGATCCGTTCGATCAGCGTGACCGGGGCAGAGCGTCTCGAGCCGACGACGATCCTTTCGTACATCCGTCTGCGCGTCGGTCAGGAATACTCTGCTGCCGCCGCTGACGAAGCGTTGAAGGATCTTGGCGCGACGGAACTGTTCGCAAATTCCTCGATCCGCAATGATGCCGGCAATGTCGTGATCACCGTGGTTGAAAACCCGGTGATCAACCGCATCGTTCTGGAAGGCAATGATCGGCTGGATGCGGACAAGATCCTCCCGGAAATCCGCCTCGCGCCGCGCCAGATCTTCACCCGGTCCAAGGTTCGCGCAGACGTTGCGCGTATCGTTGAGTTGTACAAGCGTCAGGGCCGGTTTGCCGCAACGGTTGAGCCGCAAATGGTTCAGCTCCCGCAGAACCGTGTCGATGTCGTGTTCGAGATTGTTGAAGGGCCGAAGTCCCAGGTTCGCCAGATCAACATCATCGGCAACGAAGAATTCTCGGACAGCGAACTGCGCGGCGAGATGGTGACTAAGCAGGCTCGCTTCTTCCGTTTCTTCAGCTCGAACACCTCGTATGACCCGGATCGCCTCGCGTTCGACCAGCAAAAGCTGCGCCAGTTCTATCTGACCGAAGGCTATGCCGACTTCCGCGTTGTTTCGGCAGTGGCAGAGCTGACACCGGATCAGCGCGACTTCATCATCACGTACGTGGTCGAAGAAGGCGAGCGCTACAATTTCGGCGATGTCGAAGTGGAAAGCCAGCTGCGCGACTTTGACAGCGATGCGCTGCAAGCGGGCCTTTCGATGCAGACCGGCGATTTCTACAATGCGAAGAGCGTTGAAGACACCGTTGAACAGCTGACCGAGCTTGCAGGCCGGTTCGGTTATGCGTTTGCTGACGTGCAGCCGCGCTTCAATCGCAACCCCGAAGACCTGACGATGGATATCACGTTCATCCTGCGTCAGGCGCCGCGTACTTACATCGAGCGGGTCGACATCAACGGCAATACGTTGACGCAGGACAAGGTCGTGCGCCGCGAATTCCGCCTGTCTGAAGGTGATGCGTTCAACTCGCTGGGCGTGTCGCGGACCACTGCGCGTATCAATTCGCTGGGCTACTTCCAGGAGAACTTCGAGGTCAATCAGGTCGAAGGCAGCGCGCCTGACCGGATCGTGCTCGAAGCCAATGTCGAAGAGCAGCCAACCGGTGAACTTCAGTTTTCGGCAGGCTTCTCCTCGATTGAGCGGTTCATCCTTGCCGGCTCGATCCGTCAGCGCAACTTCCGCGGGCGCGGGCAGACGATTGGGCTCAGCCTCAACTATTCGCAGTTCTCGCGTTCGGCGCAGATCAGCTTCACCGAACCTTATGTGTTCGACCGCAATATCTCGGCCGGTGCGGACATTTATCGCCGCGACTTCAACAGCTTCAACTTTACCAGCAACGACCGCCGCACGACCTTTGAACAGGCGACCACAGGTGGTTCGGTCCGGGTTGGCGTTCCGCTGACAGAATTCATGTCGCTGATCGGCAGTTACACGCTCAACTATGATGAAGTCAGCCTGGATGAGAACCTGTTCTTCTCCGACATTGACGGCGATGGCACGCTTGAGTGTGACCCACTGCGCGCTGGCCGCTTCTTGTGCGATGCGCTTGGCAACCGGTTGAGCTCGATTGTCGGTCTCAGCCTCCAGTATAACTCTTTGAACTCCGGCCTTCGTCCGACGCGTGGTCGCCGGATTACTTTGAGCACCGAAGTTGCAGGTCTTGGCGGCGATGTCCGGTATGTTCGTTTCCGCGGGCGCGGCCAGCAATTCTGGAACGTTGCCAATTCCGGCTTCATCTTCTCCATCGCGCTGGAAGGCGGGACAATCATTCCGCTGCAGGATCGCGGCGGTGATGATGTTGACGACATTCTCCTGACGGACCGTTTCTTCCTGGGTGAACCGCAGTTCCGCGGCTTTGGCATTCGCGGCGTTGGTCCGCGTATTCTCACCCAGCCGTACATCCTCGATGGGTTCAACAACAACGTGCTCGACGACGATGGCAATCCGACGCTGATCACCTTCCGGGATCGTATCCGCGATGACTCGATCGGCGGACGCAATTACTATCTCGGCCGCGCAGAGCTTGAGATTCCGCTCGGCACGGGCGCCCGTGAACTGGGCCTCAGGCCTTCGATCTTCGTTGATGTCGGCGCGCTGTGGGGTGTTGACCAGCCGGTTCTGCAAGACAATCCGGTTGGCCTTCCGCAGGTCGATGCCAATGGCAATGCGCTGTTTATCAGCACCGAGACGGGCGATCTGACGACCGACGAATTCGCAAGCGACGGCATCACACCCAACACCCGCCTGATCCGCACTGGCAGTGCGATCCGCGAAGTGTTCCTTGGCGATTCTCCCAGCCCCCGCATCACGGCGGGTATCGGGGTGAACTGGAACTCGCCCTTTGGTCCATTCCGCATCGATTTCGCCCAGACCATCCGCAAGGTCGAAGGCGATGATGACAAGACATTCACGTTCAACGTAGGAACCCAATTCTGATGAAACTGACTTCGAAACTCCTCGCTACCGGTGCGCTCGCGCTTGGCGCGCTGGCTGTTACCGCTCCGGCGACCGCGCAGGTCGAAGGCCGCGTCGCGACCGCTGATATCAGCCGCGCCGTGATCGGCACCACAGCCCTGCAAACCGCGTATAACCAGATCGGCACGACCTATTCGGCCCAGATCGAACAGCGTCAGACCAAGCAGCAGGAACTCACTGCTTTGCTCCAGCCGTTCGACACCAATGGCAATGGCCAGCTTGAAGAAACCGAACTCCCGGCTGTTCAAAGCTCGTCCAACTTCGCGCAGATCCAGACGCTCGAACAGGAAGTTGCAGGCCTCACCAACCAGGTGAACGCGGCTCGTATCTTCGCGGTTGAGCAGATCCTGGCGCAATATCCGGCAGCCATTACCGAAGTGACCACGCAGCAGCAGATCGTCATGGTCATGCAGCCGGAATCGCTTCAGTTCGCAGCGGAAGGTGCTGATATCACTCAGCTGATCACCAATTCGCTCAACACCAAGATCCCTTCGGTGCAGATCGTACCGCCGGCTGAATGGCGTCCGTCGCGTCAGGCTGCCCAGCTGTTCCAGGAAATACAGCAGACACTTCTGACGGCGCAGATCCTGCAGCAGCAACAGCAGCAACAACAGCAGCAGCCGCAGACACAGGCGCCTGCTGGCCGCTAAGCCGATCAGCAGCACACAATCAGGGGGCAGGGCATGAGCGAGACTGATAGTCCGTCGCAGCCGATCACCGACTACGACATCCACAAGGTCTTGAAGGCCCTGCCGCACCGCTATCCGCTGCTGCTGGTTGACCGGGTGAAGGAGCTTCACCTCAACGAGCGCATTCACGCGGTCAAAGCGGTGACCATGAATGAAGAGTTCTTCCAGGGACATTTCCCCGGCGCTCCGATCATGCCCGGTGTCCTCCAGATTGAAGCGCTTGCCCAGGCCGCGGCGATCCTCGGGATCGAGACGCTTGAGCTTGCGGGCACAGGCAAGCTTGTGATCTTCATGGGGATTGAAAGCGCGAAATTCCGTTCGCCTGTGACCCCTGGCTGCCTGCTCGATCTTGAGGTTGAGTTCCTTCAGCAGCGCCGCACGATCTACAAGTTCAAAGGCCGTGCACGCGTTGAAGGCAAGACCACCTGCGAGACTGAATTCACCGCGATGATCGCGGACCCGCCCAGCGCCTGATCGCTTGCTTGGCGGCGCTGACATGGACCGCCTAAGCCGGGAAAACAAAAACTTATGATTCTGCACAAGCGTTTGGAAAGAAAGCGTTTTCAGGCGATCTGGCGCGAAAATGTGTGACCTTTCGGTTTGCGCTGCCTGATAGAGGCATGCGTGAGGTGAAAATCCATGCGGCACCGGCAAGCCTAACTTTGCATCGCCGAGTAGGAAAATGGCCTGCGACAAGGCTTGCTATTTACAGCGAACCGCACTAGGTGGCGCGGCTTCTCACGCAAACAGCTCGCCCGGTCGGAACCGGGCCCAAGCTAGCAAGGACAGATACGATGAAAGCCGAAGGGCACCCCGATTACCACATGATCACGGTCAAGATGACCGATGGTACCGAATTCCAGACCCGCTCAACCTGGGGCAAGGAAGGCGACACGCTCGCTCTTGATATTGACCCGACCAGCCACCCGGCATGGACTGGCGGTAAGCAGCAGCTTCAGGAAGGTGGCCGTGTGGCTGCGTTTAACAAGCGCTTTGGCGGGCTCAGCCTCAAGAAGTAATCGCGGCTTTGATGCGAATTGCAAAAGGGCGGTCCCAGGCGGGCCGCCCTTTTTGTTTGTGGAGCCGTTTTGCAGCGGTAGTCTGGCTTGCATGAACGCATGGATTTTTCTCGGAATCGCAATCGCGCTTGAAGTGATGGGCACATTTCTTCTCAAACTGTCGAACGGGTTTGAGAAATGGCAATGGGGGATGCTGTCGATCGCGTGCTATTCGGCCTGCTTCTGGGCGCTGGCACCGGCGATGAAGGTACTGCCAGTGGGGATCGTCTACGCGATCTGGTCTGGGATCGGCATTGTCGCGGCAAGCCTGATCGGCATTTTTGCCTTCGACGAACGGCTTGGCGGATTGCAGTTCTTCTTCATCGCGATGATCCTGATTGGTGCGGTTGGGCTTAACTTGTCAGTCACGCAGGGCACAGGCCCTGCCTAAACCCGTTCGAGCGGGATATGCTCACCCTGCGGCGGCTCGATAGTGATCGCATCGCCTGGCTTTACCTCGCCGCTTTCCAGCGCGATACACATGATCCCGGCCTTGCGGACAAGACCCTGATCGGTCTTTACAGCGACTTGCTTGAGAAGACCCGGAGCAAAGGCCTCGATCTGGCCGCATGGGTTGCGCAGGCCCGTGACGCGCAGCACCGCGCGCTCGCCAATCCTGAGAATCGTGTCCCTGCCAAGGGCCAGCAGGTCGATCCCGCTTGTCGAGATGTTCTCACCCAGATCGCCGGGGCGCACGGTAAAGCCTTTGCCCGCAAGCTCTTCGAAAAGCTCGCAATGCATCAGATGCACCTGCCGCAAATTGGGCTGGGTAGGGTCAGCGCGCACGCGGCTGAGATGCTGTACGCGCTCACCCGCATGCGCGTCGCCTTCGACGCCAAGGCCAGCGATAATACGGATCATGTCCGCAGGCTGCTTGGAAAAGCGGTGCTCACCGTCAAGGTGCACGGCAGAAACATGAGCCGCCTTGCTCACCATCCCCATGGCTTCTCGCGATACCATTTGGTGATCACGTATTTGAGACCCTTCCTGACTTTCATCCCGTGGTGGAGCGTGTTGGGATTGACCGATCCATCAGGGCGCTGGTTGTTCCAGCATACCAGCTTGCCTGCTTCTGGTTGAAAGGTCTTCTTGATCACCTTGAACCGGGTTGCGCCGCCCGCCTCAACGTCATTCAGATAGATCATGAAGGTCCAGGTGCGTTGGCCGGCGACCGAGCAGAACTTCTCGAAATCAGGCCCGCCGGGGGTGAAATAGTCGGTGTGGGCCTTGAATTCCTGCCCCACGTCATAGCGCTGCCCCTGACACGGTTCGCCAAAAGCAGGGTCAATCCCGTTGAGCGCGAAGAACTTGGCCTCAAGCGCCTTCACCGCCGGTTCGTCTGCCTCCAGATCGCAGGTTTCGCTGGTGCGGAAATAATCGTCACCATTGTCATCAGCGATGGTGCTGGGCCGGCGATCCTTGTCGATCAGGCGGATAAGCTGCGCGCGCAGATCAGCATCGACAAAATCCTTGAGCTGGAACTGCTCAATCTTGGGGTGCGGCACGCGCTGCATCCCCGGATGCCCGGCCAGCCTTGCCGTCACAGAATCGGTCAAAACGTCCATATTGCCGACCTTACGAGCGGCGAGCCGTCAGACAAGGGGGAAAGCGGCGCGAAATAATCTTGCGCAGGCACCGATCAAACACAGTTTTCACTTCCCATGCGCGGGCAATTGTGCAACAGGCTCGCGCCCGCCCACAGCAGCCTTGACGGCCCGTGCGGCTTGCTTAACAGCGGCGCTCTTGCGCGGCACTTGGCAGGCGGCTGAAAAGTCATCGCTGGGGCAGGGCATGTGGCGATCGTAGCTCAGTTGGTTAGAGCGCCGGTTTGTGGTACCGGAGGTCGGGGGTTCGAGACCCCTCGATCGCCCCATTTTCTCCCTCGCATCTTGGCCCTTGGCGCTGTGTCTGCGCGCACCTTTGTGGGGGCTATTGATGAGCGCTTTCTGGACCGAACCCGACTTTGACGATCATGAGATGGTGCACGTCGTGCGCGATCGCGATTCGGGGCTTACGGCGATTATTGCGGTTCATTCCTCGCATCTTGGCCCGGGCGCTGGTGGAACGCGTTTCTGGCATTATCCCGATCCCAAGGATGGGCTTCGCGATGCGCTGCGGCTGTCGCGCGGGATGAGCTATAAAAACGCGATGGCAGGCCTGCCGCTTGGCGGGGGCAAGGCGGTGATCCTTGCCGATGAGGCGCGCACCAAGACACCCGAATTGCTCGCCGCTTTCGGTGACGCGGTCGAAGGGCTGGGCGGGCGTTATGTCACAGCCGAAGATGTCGGCATTTCAGAAGCGGACATGGTCGCGGTTTCGCAGCGCACCAGCTATGTCTCGGGCCTTCCGGTCACGGGCGAGGGCAGCGCTGGCGGCGACCCCGGTCCGTTCACGTCTTACGGCATCTATCTCGGCATCAAGGCCGCAGTTCAGCACAAGCTTGGCACCGATACGATGCGCGGCGTGCATGTTGCCGTGCAGGGCACGGGCAGCGTGGGCGGCGGCGTTGCGCGTTTGCTTGCAAAAGATGGCGCGCGGCTGACGCTGGCAGACATTCACGCCGATGGCGTTAAGGCGCTGGCAGAGGAACTGGGCGCCGATGTGGTCGCTCCCGATGCGATCCTCACGCATGAATGCGATGTGCTAAGCCCCAATGCCCTGGGCGCGATCCTTGATGATGAAAGCATCGCCGCGCTCAACACCAAAATCGTTGCCGGCGGCGCGAACAACCAACTGGCGCGCGCCAAGCACGGCAAAGTGCTGTTCGAACGCGGCATCCTTTATGCGCCTGACTATGTGATCAATGCCGGCGGGATCATCTCCGTCGGCACCGAATACGCCGCACGGCGCGATGGCCGGCTTGCGAGCCGCGATGAAGTCAACGCGCTGATCGAGACGATTCCGGCGCGTCTCGCCGAAGTCTGGCAGAAAAGCGATGCAACCAGCACCTCGCCCGATGTGGTCGCTGATCGCATGGCTCAGGAACTGATCGGACGCGGCTGAATGGCGTGATGCGCGTGGGTGGGGCGCTCGCTTGCACCAAATCTATTCCTCACTTGCGTCTTTTGCGCCCTTGATAGGGGCGCGCATGGCTTTATGACGGTGCAGGGGAAATAGACGTGCATATCTACGCCAATCCAAAGCGCTTTCTGTCGCTCGCCAGCTGGTTGACACCGCTTCTGTTCTGGAGCGGGCTTGTGCTTGCGCTCGGAGCAATCATCTGGGGCCTGACCATGGTCCCGCCCGACCGGTTGATGGGCGAAAGCGTGCGCATCCTGTTCATCCACGTGCCGTCTGCCTGGCTTGGCATGGGCGGATGGGCCGGGCTTGCGATTGCCTCTGGCGCCCTGCTGATCTGGAAACACCCGCTTGCGGCCGTGGCTGCGCGGGCGATGGCCGTGCCGGGCATGGTGTTTTGCGCAATCTGCCTTGCCACCGGATCGATCTGGGGCAGGCCCACCTGGGGAACTTGGTGGGAATGGGACGGACGGCTCACCTCGATGCTGGTCCTGCTGTTCCTTTATGGTGGCTACATCGCTTTGGCTCAGGCGACCGCACGCGAAGGCGGATCGCCCAAGATTCCGGCAATCCTCGGCATAGTCGGG
>CAYUCZ010000063.1:0-12710 GCA_964443505.1 uncultured Porphyrobacter sp.
CGCTATTCATCGCGAACTTCGTGCTGATGGATTACGGCACCGGCGCTGTCATGGGTGTTCCGGGCCATGACCAGCGCGACTTTGAGTTTGCGACCAAATACGAATTGCCGATCGCCCGCGTTGTTGCCCGTGATACCTCAGAAGCTGATGCGCCCATGGGCGGCGAAGCAGAGCCCGGCGATGGCGTGATCGTCAATTCGGACTTCCTTGATGGCATGGCCGTAGAAGATGCCAAGGCCGAGGTAATTCGGCGCGCCGAAGACGGCGGCTGGGGCAAAGGCACCACCGTCTGGCGCCTGCGTGATTGGGGCATTTCACGCCAACGTTATTGGGGCACGCCCATCCCGATCATTCACTCACCCGACCATGGCCCGGTTCCGGTGCCGAGGGATCAGCTTCCGGTGGAACTGCCACAGGATATCGACTTCGATACACCGGGCAATCCGCTTGAGCGGCATCCGACCTGGAAGCACACAACTTGCCCGATCAGCGGCAAGCCGGCGCTGCGCGAGACCGACACGCTCGACACCTTTGTCAATTCAAGCTGGTATTTCCTGCGCTTTGCCTCGCAACCGGCTGATGCGCCGTTCGATCCGGAAGAGATCGCCAAGTGGATGCCGGTGCAGCACTATATCGGCGGGATCGAACACGCGATCCTGCACTTGCTTTATGCCCGCTTCTGGACGCGCGCCATGGCGCATATCGGCAAAACGCAGGTGAAAGAGCCGTTCGCCTCTCTGTTCACGCAAGGCATGGTCACGCACGAGACTTACCGTCTGGGAGAGCGCGGGTGGCTTTCGCCCGCCGAGGTAAGGATCGAAGGCGAAAAGGCCTTTGCGCTTGAAGGCGGGGAAGAGGTCGAACGTGGCCGCGTCGTCAAGATGTCGAAGTCGAAAAAGAACGTCGTCGACCCAGACAACATCATTGATCAATATGGTGCAGACGCGGTGCGCTGGTTCATGCTGTCCGACAGCCCGCCCGAACGCGATCTGCCGTGGTCCGAGGCAGGGATTGAGGGGTGCTGGCGGTTTGTTCAGCGCCTGTGGCGCCTGTTTGATCAGGTCGATCCGACGGCAACGTGCGATGACAAGGCGCTTGCCCGCAAAGCGCATCAGGCGATTGTCGCGGTTGCCGAAGATGTCGAAGCGCTCAGCTTCAACAAGGCCGTTGCGCGAATCTATGAACTTACCGGTGCTGCTGAAAAAGCGGCGCCCAGCGAAAGCCGCAATTTCGCGATCCGCACGATCCTCCATCTGATCGCGCCCATGATGCCGCACCTTGCTGAAGAGGCCTATGCCAAGCTTGGCGGTGACGCGCTGATCGCAGATGCCGCATGGCCCGAGCATGACGAGGCTATGCTGGTCGAAGACGAGGTCACGATCGCGATCCAGCACAAGGGCAAGCTGCGCGATACGATCACCGCACCCAAGGGTGCCCCCAAGGAAGACCTCGAAGCGCTTGCGCTCGCGAGCGAGAAGGTCCAGCGTTCGCTTGATGGTGCGGAAATCCGAAAGGTGATCGTGGTGCCCGACCGATTGGTGAACATCGTTACATGATCCGTGCAGCGGCTGCCTTGCTGGTCCTGTCGACCCTTTCCGCCTGCGGGCTTCAGCCGCTCTATTCGGGCGGTGCCTCGAGCGGCGTTGCGCAAGGGCTTTCTGCGGTGGACGTACCTGCGATCCCGGGCCGCGATGGCTGGCTGGTCCGAAATGCTTTGCAGGAGCGGCTTGGTGCAGGCGGCGATGCGAGCCCGCGTTACCGGCTCGATGTTCGGCTTGACGATGCGCTTGAAGCGCTGGGCGTACTTAACGATGACACGATCAGCCGCGAACGGCGCATTTTGCGCTCACGCTATCAACTGATTGATCTTGTAACGGGTGAGATCCTGCTCGACGCGACGGCTGGCTCGGATGCGGGTATCGATGTGGTCTCGTCCGAATATGCGACGATCGCAGCCGAACAGCGTGCACTCGAAAATCTGGCGCGCGATGTGGCTGATCGCATGGTTCGGCGCATCGCGCTCACCCTTCGCGAGCGTGAGCAGGCGCTCGCATCGCAGTGACAGGGCAGGTGGCCGAGCGATGAAGGCAAAGCACACCGAATTTGCTCGCGGCCTTCCCAAATCCGCATCGCAAGCTTCGATCTTCTTCTTATGCGGCCCCGATGAGGCTGGCGCCTCGGCTGCGGCTGACAAGGTTGTCGAGGCCCTGCCCGATGCGGGCGAGCGGATCGAGATATCGGGCGGCGACCTCAAGCGCGATCCTGCAAGGCTGGGCGATGAGGCGCGGACGGGTTCGCTGTTTGGTGACAAGCGCCACATCATGGTGCGCGCATCGGGGGACGAAGCGCATGACGCGCTGAAGGCGCTTATCGAAACCGGTGATGCCGGAGCGGGAGACGCCGCACCGGTCCTGATCGTCGCAACCAGCGCCACCGACAAGTCGCGCACCGCCAAGCTGCTGGAAAAGCGGCCCGATGCACTGGTTGCCATGTTCTATCCACCTGATCTCATGAGTGTGGCTGCGTCTGTGCGCATGATGGCGGACAGCGCTGGCCTGCGACTGGGCGGTGATCTTGCAGAACGGATTGCCAGGGCTGCAGGGCTTGATGTTCGTCTGGCACAATCCGAAGTCGACAAGCTTTCACTCTATCTCGATGCCTCTTCGCAATCTCCCAAATCCGCATCGGTTGATGATTACAGCGAGATCGGGGCAGCCACCGAAGAGGATGGATTTGCGCCGCTCGTTAACGCTGTTTTGGGCGGCGAGCTTGGAAAACTACCGGTTGAGCTCAAACGAATGAAGGAATTGGGCCTTAATCCCGTGGGGCTTTTGCTGGCGCTGGAACGGCGCGCTGCGCAGCTTTCACAGATCGTTGCAAAGCTTGGTCCGCGCGGCTCTCTGGATGCTCTCGATCGCGGCGAAAAAGCGCGTATGGGTATCTTCTGGAAGGAGGAACGCGATATTCGTCAACAGGTTACGCGCTGGCATGCGCGTAAGCTCGATCGCTTGATTCCGCGCCTTGTCGCATTGCACCAAAGCCTCCTTGCCAACAGTCAGACTGCAGAACTTCTGCTGGCGCAAGACCTCACCGAAATCGCTAGATTTGCTGCCAAACGGTAGCAAATTTGGACACAAGGTGATTTCGCAGTCGCAAAAACTACGTGTTTCTGTGTAAAGAGGTAAATGGGTCCGGGTGCAAATATAGGGGCGTTCCCGAGGGGGAGCGCGCAAGGGACTATGAACAAGCTTTCTGGTGCGCTGCTAGACAGTGCGCCGTCGCAACCGATTGAACGACCGATTGCGCCGTCGCTGGAGCGTCGGCGGCTGCGCGCCTATGCCTTGCTGCTGCTGATTGATGGCGTGCTGTTGCATCTCGCATTCTCGACCGCTGGCCTCATCTATGAGGGTGAGTGGTGGATTGCGCGCAACATGCTGGCAGCGCAGACGATCCTGCCGATCTACTTCACAATCGCGCTTTACAACCAGACCTATGGGGGACGCGCGCTCAATGACTGGGGGTTTGCTGCCAAGCGGGTGCTGACCGCCCTCATCATATCCGCCGCTCTGCTCAACTTTGTTGCGTTCTATACCAAGTCGAACGCGGAATTCTCGCGTGTCTCGGTGACGCTTGGCCTGATCTTCTCGGCTGTGGCGCTGGTGGGCCTTCGCCGCTTGATGCCGCTGGTGATCGAGAAATTCTGGGATGGTCGGACGATGAACCATCTCGTGATTGACGATGGCGGGCCCAGTTTCGAGCTTGAACACGCATCGCGCATTTCGGCTGCGGATTATGCGCTTGACCCCTCGAGCCACGATCCTTTCATGCTCGACCGGCTTGGCAAGCTGTTGCAGAATCAGGACAAGGTCGTGGTTTCCACGCCGCGCGAACGCCGCGATGCCTGGTCTTTCCTCCTCAAATCCTCGGGCGTCTATGGCGAAGTGGTGAGCGAACCTGCGCATTCGCTCGGCGCGATTGGCCTGCATCGTTATGAAATTCAGGACCGCACCACTCTGGTGGTGTCGACCGGGCCGCTTGCACTGCGGTCGCGGATTTCAAAGCGTCTGTTCGACATGATGATTGCGCTTGGTGCGCTTGCCGCCCTGTCGCCGCTGCTGCTGTTTATCGCGCTTCGCATCAAGCTTGAGGACGGCGGGCCGGTGCTGTTCGTTCAGCGCCGGCTTGGCCGCGGGAACCAGTTCTTCAACATGCTCAAGTTCCGTTCGATGCGGGTTGAGCAGAACGATGCCAATGGCGAGCGGTCAACCGCGCGCGATGACGACCGCATCACCAAGGTCGGCGCATTCATCCGCCGCACCAGCATTGATGAGCTGCCGCAGCTGATCAACGTGCTGCGCGGCGACATGGCGATTGTCGGGCCGCGTCCGCATGCGCTTGGGAGCCAGGCGAACAACAAGTACTTCTGGGAAGTCGATGCGCAATATTGGCGGCGCCATTGCCTCAAGCCGGGGCTGACCGGCCTTGCTCAGGTGCGCGGGCATCGCGGCGCAACCGAGGTGGAAAAGGACCTGACCGATCGCCTCCAATCCGACCTTGAGTATATCTCTGGCTGGTCATTGCGGCGCGATATCGAGATCGTTTGGAAGACGATCTACGTTCTCAAGCACGACAACGCGTATTAGTTTTTCGCTCGCCCATCCGGGCGCGCGTCCTCGGTGCTGTTCCTCGCTATGCTCGGGCACCTGCGGCTCGTGCGCGTGCACGAACCGGCGGAGGCCGGTTCGAAAAGCAAAGATTCTCCCTCAAACGTTTCCTATTCCTGAGGGACCGAGAACGTGCCGGTCACGCGGCCTTCGCTGCCCTCGCCCGTGCGCACACCGCTTGCCCGGCCATCAACGCTTGAAAGCCCACTGGCCAGGTCGATCACCAACCGCCCCCCGCGCAAGGTGTCGCCGCCTCGGCGCAGTTCGACATTGCCAGCCATGGTGATCACCCGGCGGCCAAAGTCATAGACCGCGACATCGCCGCTTGCCCGTTCGTTGCCGCGTGTGACAACGACCCCGCCATTGGCCGTGATCCGCTCCACATCAAGCGATCCATCATCGGTGTAATTTGCCAGCATCCGCTGCGAACGAACGGTCAGCCCGGCCTGTTCGACCACCACGCCGCCGGTCAGCACGACCCGGTTCGACCGGTCATCGAAATCGATGCTTCCCGCGTCAAACGACACCGGCGCGCGGGTGTTGTGCGAGGCAATAGCCTGAGCCTGCAAGCTCATTCCGCCTGCCATCACAAGGCCGAGCGCGACGCCGCCCGCCGCCCAGCTCAAGGCGATCTTGCCCAGATTTGCTCTCACACCTGTTGTCACAGCGCTCATCCTTCGTCGTTCAATCCCTCAGGGCACTCGCAATTCGCCCGGAACCATTGTCAGCCGGGCTTTCCCGTCAAGCGTGATCCGGCGCGCATCAAGATCGCCGCGCATGCTGTCAGCCGAGAACGTTCCTGCCGGGACCGCTCCTTCGACCCCGCCCTCGCCGCGCATGGTGCGAGTCTCAAGATCAAACGCAACCCCGCTTGCGGTCATCGCATAGCCATCTGCGGTGCGCACCCTGAGTTCGCCATCAACCGAGACCACTTCGGCCTCGATATCGTAGACACCGCCCGGAGCTGAAAGCCGTGCGGGTCCATCTTCAAGCAGCAATTGCGCCATCAGATCGTTCATCCGCACCTTGCCTTCAGCGCTTGATCGCTGAACCGCTTCGCCCGCCGTGATCGAAAAGGGACGGCCGATATCATCACGCCCGCGATACATCGCATTGTCGACGCTCAGCCGTTCATCAATCACCGATACGGCATTGCGGTCGAGTAGGAAACTGACCTCACCGCGCGGCGATAGCGGAGTGATGATCATCAGCGCTGCCAGCACGCCTACGCCCATTGGCAATGCGCGTGCAAGTAAGCCAACCAGCGAATCGTGACTGCCACCGGGCGCGGCAAAGTGTTGGCGCCTTGATCGCAGCGCCTTGGCCCGGTTGGTCTCGATGCGGCGTTTGATCACCATAATCCGCAGTCCTGCACGCGCTTAGGCGTAGAAGCCCTCATTGTGGCTGAAGATGTCGCGCCCATCCCACCCGGCAATATCGAGCGCTGCGCGGGTCGGCAGAAAATCGAAACAGGCCTGCGCGATCTCCGTGCGTCCTTCACGCTCCAACCGCACGATCAACTCGTCGCGAAGCCGGTGGAGATAGCGAACATCGCTTGCCGCATAATCGCGCTGCGCATCGTTAAGCACCGGCCCGCCCCAATCAGAGCTTTGCTGATGCTTGGAGATGTTCTCTCCCAAAAGCTCTTCGGTCAAGTTCTTGAGGCCGTGGCGATCCGTGTAGGTTCGCACCAGTTTCGAGGCGATCTTGGTGCAGAACACCGGCGCTGCCACAACGCCAAGGTAATACTGGATCGCTGCCAGATCGAAGCGAGCGAAGTGATACAGCTTCAACCGGCTTTCATCCGCAAGGATCGCAGAAAGATTGGGCGCGTCATATTCGCTGCCCGGCGAGAAGCGCACGAGGTGTTCATCACCCGAACCATCGCTGATCTGGACCACGCAAAGCCGATCGCGGTGCGTGATGAGACCCATGGTCTCTGTGTCTACAGCCAGCGGTCCGGTGCCTTCGAGCACGCCATCTGGCAGGTCTTCTTCGTGGAAATGGACTGTCATCGCCGTCCCGCTTACGCCTATTGGGGATAGAGGGGAAGGGGTGTCTCGCCTGTCGGTCGCACGGCGGTGTAGCCTTGGCTTGGTATGGCTTCTGATGAGATCCCCGAGAGTTGGCGCGCGGCGCTTGAACCGGTGCTTTTGGCGCCAGAGGCGCGAAAGCTGGGCGGATGGCTGCGCGCGCAAGAGGATGCGGGCAAGACCATCTTCCCGCCGCGTGGCACGCGGCTTGCCGCGCTTGCCGCAACGCCCTTGTCCGATGTGCGGGTCGTGATCCTTGGGCAGGACCCCTATCACGGGCCGGGCCAGGCGCATGGGCTCAGCTTTTCGGTGCAGGACGGGGTCAAACAGCCTCCTTCGCTGGTCAACATTTTCAAGGAGCTCGAAAGCGATCTGGGCATTGCTCGCCCGGCGACAGGCAATCTTATGCCCTGGGCAATGCAGGGCGTGCTGCTCTTGAACAACACGCTGACCGTAGAGGCCGGGCAGGCGGGCAGCCATGCCGGGCGCGGCTGGGATGCGATCACCGATGCCTGTGTCGAAGCGGTTGCGGCAAGCGGACAGCCAACCGTCTTTGTCCTGTGGGGCAGCCACGCGAAGAAGAAAGCGGGCCGAGTCAAAGGGCTTGGCAGCACTGACCATCATCTTGTTCTCACCTCGCCTCACCCCAGCCCGCTTTCGGCCTATTCGGGTTTCTTCGGATCGCAGCCTTTCAGCCAGGCAAACGCCTTTCTTGAACGCCATGGTCGCGGGTCGATTGACTGGTCGCTTTAGCGCGGCACTGCCTGAGATATGGACCGCCTAAGCCCGCGTTTTAAAAACTTTGTACCCTCCGCAACTCTCTGAAAAATCGCGGCTAATCCCGGTTTTCCAAGGTTCCATCTGTGACCTTTCATCTTGCTGCGTGAACCGCGTGTCCGGCAGCCCATGATCCCCGCCATCTTGCCAGAGCGCAGCATCTGTAGGAAAGTCGCACCACGATGACTGAGGACGAGGCACGCAGCGCTCTTCTCGCTCGCGCAGACGAGCTGGATGAGGAGGACCGCATCAGCGGCGAAGCGCGCGCACCTGTTACCTTGCAACAAGATAGTGTCGGGCGCCTGTCGCGCATGGACGCGATGCAGCAACAGGCGATGGCTCAGGCACAGGAACGCCGCCGCGCGGCGGAACGCACGCGGATCAGGGGTGCTCTGGCCCGGCTTGACGAAGGCGAATGGGGTTATTGCGCAAGCTGCGGAGAGGACATTGCCAAGGCCCGGCTGCGCCATGATCCCAGCGTTGCAACTTGCGTCAAATGCGCATCGGGAGGATAGGAGCCGCCATGTCTGAAGATACAGTCCTGCTCACAGTCGCAGACGGCGTTGCGACCGTCACTCTCAACCGGCCTCATGCGATGAACGCGATCAACCGCGATCTGCGCCGCACGCTTTATGAGGTGATGTGCGCGGTCGATGGCGATGAGGCGGTGCGCGCCGTGGTGCTGACAGGAGCGGGGGAGCGGGCCTTTACCGCCGGGCTCGACCTGAAAGAACTGGGCAGCGAAGAAGGCGCGCTGGGGGCGGCCAATGACACCGATCCTGCGAACAACCCGGTCAAGGCGATTGAGGTGTGCCGCAAACCTGTGATCGGCGCGGTTAACGGGGTTGCGATCACCGGCGGTTTTGAAGTCGCGCTTGCTTGCGATGTTCTGGTGGCGAGCCGCACCGCGCGCTTTGCCGATACGCATGCGCGCGTTGGCATTGTGCCGGGCTGGGGGCTGTCGCAGAAACTGTCGCGCATGATCGGCATTGGCCGCGCGAAGGAATTGGCGTTTACGGGCAATTTCCTTGATGCTGAGACCGCGCTCCAATGGGGCCTCGTCAATCATGTGGTCGAGCCAGAGAAGCTGCTGCCCTTTGCGCACAAGCTGGCGAGCGACATGGCAAGCATCGACCCTGCTTTTGTGAGTGAATACAAACGCCTCATCGACGATGGCTTTGCGGTCACCTTCCGCGAAGGGATGGCCATCGAAGCGGGCCGTTCAAGCGCAGCCAATTCGGCAGTTTCCCCCGAAGAGGTCGAAGCCCGCCGTGCCGGCGTTCAGGAACGTGGCCGCGGGCAGTAGGGGGGGCTTTGAGGATGCGCGCGCCGCTCTAAGGCAGGCCACCCTCAAACACGTTGATCGCCGCACCGAACGGCAGGTGGCCGCCTTGGTTGAATTGGGATGGCTTGTATTCGGACCCATCCCATAAGAGATCGGCCTCGCCGAAGGGCAGGGCCGCTTTCACCTTTTGCTGCTCCGCTTCGATGAGCGATGCAAAGCGGCGGCGCAATTCTTCAAGACACCAGACGCGGTAACGCGAGGTTGTGATCTCTGGATAAGTGTAACCCTGAACCTCCATGGCAAAGCGATCATCGCCGCGCGAAAACGCCTCGGCATTGGCGCGCAATTGGGCAAGATGCGTCTCGCACGCTTCGCCAATCAGCGGGGCAAGGTCTTCTGGTACTTCGCTTACGAACGGGGCTGAGTGCTTGCTTTGCGCTCGCCACATTCTCGCGACCCATTCAAACACGATTGGCGCGCTGGTTCGCATGATCTCTTGCGGGGTGGGGTCTTGCCCGAAATGCCGAAACATCGGGCCCATCATCCCAAAGTCGGCGATTGAGGGGCTGTCTCCCAGCAGAAACGGTCGGTTCTCGAGCGCTGTCGTCATCGCCGCGAGCGCGCTCATATAGGTTTGCTCGATATGCGGGCGGGTGGTGTCTGTTACACCGTCGCGGTGCACATAATGCCCGACCTGCCGCTTGACGATCATCCGCCTGCGCAAGAACCGGGGCATGCGCACATGGCCAGTCAATTCATCGGTGAGAATGCCAGAGGCCAGTTCGCGGTCATGGCGATACCACCAGCGATAATACATTGCCGGTCGCCACAGCCATTCATCGGCGTAATCTTCGATCAGGAAGGCGAGAAAGGCGATTGCCGGATCTTCGGGGATGACCGGATTGCCCGGATGGAGCGTTTCGAGATGTTCGATGATTGGCGTCGTGTCCGACATCCATTGGCCATCATCATCGACAATCGGCATCTGAACCGCGCCGACTTTTTCTTTGAGCATCTCTGCCTTGTCGTAAGGCGTGGGCAAAGCGGTGTAGGCGATGGTCTTGTGACGCAGATACGCCTCAAGCTTCCCGGTGTAATAGGAAATCCGTGAGCCATAGACTTTCATGATTGCCCCTCCCCAGCGGCCAGCGGAAGGGTCACTCGCGCGATCCGGTCAGAACCCCGCTGTCAGCCTTGCGCCAATGGTTACGCCTGTATCGCGAAACGCCACAGCGCTGTCGACCACTTGCACATTGGCGGTGAGGCCAAAGCCTTCGGCGAACTGGTAGGTGTAAAACGCCTCGACCCCGGTCTCATCCTCGATCGGCAGGCGGAAGGCGATGTCGCGGACCAGTTCGTTGGTCAGCGAATAGTGGAAATAGGCAAGGCCAAAACGGTCCTGCGGGCGGTATCCGGGATTGCCGGAAATGCCGAAATAGCCTGAGTAATCCAGGAAGGTCGGATCGCCGCTCGACGCTTGAAAGCGTGCAAGGATTCCCCAGCCCTTGCCGCGGGCCTGCGGGTGCATCTTGAGGAACTGATAATAGGACAGCTGCATCGCCAGCTCGCCGCTTTCATTGCCGAACTCGGCAAAAGGTTGCGGCGGAGGTGTGAGCGCGCGCGGCAGGATGTCGACAGCAAACTGATCGCGGGTCGAGCCTACGATAGCAAGGTTCACAATGCCGGGAAGGCGGCCCAAAGTGGTGCGCCGGGCGGCTGCGACCATAAAGCCAACACCGCTGTCAAATGCGGTTTCGAAACCGGTGCGCTGGTACTGCGAATCCGGATCGAAGATCCATGCGCGGTAGATCATCTTCCCCTTGGGCACAGTGAGCATCGCGCCGGTCAGCGTGTTTGGCACAACCGCGGTTGGCGGCAGCGCAATGCCAAGGTTCTGGAATCCGTAATGCCCGTCACTCGCCACAATCGGCAGCGCGCCTGACGTGTCTAGGATGTTCATCTTGCCGATTTCGAAGGTCGCGCCTGACGGCCATTGGTACTGGATGCTGGCAGACAGATCGAAATCGCCCTTGCCCTCTGGCCGGAACAGCGCGGTGTTGCCAGGGATGAGGCCGATCGCACCGTTTGAATCCTTGCCCCAGGTGTATTCCGGGCGGATCTTGATCGTGAGGTTGGAAGGGCCGCCATAATAGCTGCCGCGCACTTCGAGATAGCCATCAACCCGGCCTGAATAGCGCGCAAGGCTGCGGGCATCGCCTGCAACCGGCACATCGACGAATTGCGAGGCGACCACCTTGAGGTCAATCGGCTTGGGCGCAGGGCGCGCGGGCGGGGCCGATGCGGCAGGCGCTGGCGTGTCCTGCGGGCCGAGATGAACAGGTTCGGCGGCGCGGATCAGCGCAGGATCGGCCTCACCGCTTGCCGCAAGATCAAAGGTTTCAGGGGCGATAAAGCTTGCGCTAGACTCAGCGAAAGCGGGCGCTGACGCAGTGAGAGCGATCACACTTGCGGCGAATCCTAGCGCGCGGGCGCGCCCGTTACGTGACATCATGCTGACCCTTGTCCTCTCTATAAGGCGCATCTGCTGCACGCCCTTGATCCCCCTAACCGGGGAAGGAACACCACTCCAGAGTCCGGCGGTCAAGCTAGGAGAAAGGCTTACGCACGATTTGTGCGCGCTTGTGGCATTTGTGTGCCGCCGACCTTAGCGTGGCAGTTCACTTGTTCCCATCAAGGCTTCATCCACTGCGCGGGCCGCCTGACGCCCTTCGCGGATCGCCCACACGACAAGGCTTTGGCCGCGGCGCATGTCACCGCAGGCAAAGACGTTTTCGCTGCTGGTGTGATAATCGCTGGTGTTGGCATCGACATTGCCGCGCGCGGTAAGCTCAACGCCCGATTGTTCGAGCATTCCCGACTTTACCGGACCGACAAAACCCATGGCGAGGAGGATTAGGTCCGCTTTCAGCGTGAACTCGCTGCCGGGCACTTCCTGCATCTGGCCATCGACCCATTCGACGCGCGCGCATTCAAGGCCGGTGACATTTTCGCCGTCTCCGACCACGCGCTTGGTCAGAACGGCCCAGTCGCGGTCAACGCCTTCTTCGTGGCTTGACGAGGTGCGCAGCTTGAGCGGCCAATCAGGCCAGGTCAGCGCCTTGTCTTCCTTCTCCGGCGGCTTGGGCATGATCTCAAGCTGGGTGACGCTGGCTGCGCCCTGACGGTTGGAGGTGCCAACGCAGTCAGAACCGGTATCGCCGCCGCCGATCACGACAACATGCTTGCCGGTTGCCTTGAGCGTGCCGCGTGGGGCCGCGCGCGATTCCTCATCGCCCGCATTGCGCTTGTTCTGCTGGGTCAAAAATTCCATCGCGAGGCGAACGCCGGGCATTTCTGCACCTGGGATCTGCAGTTGCCGCGCATCTTCTGCGCCGCCTGCAAGGACAACAGCGTCATAGTTTTCCTGCAAGGATGTGAACGAGATATCGACGCCCACTTCCTTGGAGGTTTTGAACGTCACCCCTTCGGCCTCCATCTGCACCAGACGGCGATTGATGAGGTGCTTTTCCATCTTGAAGTCAGGAATGCCGTAGCGAAGCAATCCGCCTGCACGGTCGCTCTTTTCGAACACGGTGACCGAGTGGCCCGCGCGTGCAAGCTGCTGTGCGCAGGCCATTCCGGCAGGGCCAGAGCCGACAACCGCGACCGATTTGCCGGTCTTTTCTTCCGGCACTTGCGGGGTGACCCACCCTTCCTGCCATCCGCGATCGACAATCGCGCATTCGATCGATTTGATCGTCACCGGCTGATCGATGATGTTGAGCGTGCAGCTTGCCTCGCACGGGGCAGGGCAGATGCGGCCGGTGAATTCCGGGAAGTTGTTAGTGGAGTGAAGAACGTCGAGCGCGTTCCTCCAATCGTGTTCATAGACCAGATGGTTCCAGTCCGGGATCATGTTGTTCACCGGACAGCCATTGTGACAATACGGAA
>CAYUCZ010000064.1:0-8857 GCA_964443505.1 uncultured Porphyrobacter sp.
GCTTCCCAAGCTTAAGACGAGGGTTCGATTCCCTTCACCCGCTCCAACCCCATTGCCCAAACCCGCAGACTCTATTTCGGCGGCATTCTGATCGCGCCATCGAGGCGGAAGAGGTGTCCGTTGATGTAGGAATTGCGGGCAATCTCGCAGATCAGCGATGCAAATTCTTCTGGTTCGCCCAATCGCTTGGGGAAGGGGACGCTGGCGTTTAACTGGTCCCACATCTGCGGGTTGCGATCCTTCATGCCCAGCATCAGGGGCGTTGCAAAGATGCCCGGCATCACCGAATTCACCCGAATGCCCAGATCCATCAGATCGCGCGCCATCGGCAGGACGAGGCCGTTCACACCCGATTTGCAGGAGCCATAAATCACCTGGCCGATTTGCCCGTCCTGCGCCGCGACGCTCGCTGTAAGCGTGATTGATCCGCGTTCGCCATCATCGTTCAATGGTTCGCTATTGGCCATGCCGAGGGCGGAGATACTGGCAATGCGATAGCTTGCGACAAGGATGCCTTCGGCGCCGAACGCATAATCTTCGGTCGGCAGCCGCTTGTAGCCGCCGGTGGTCTTGTCAAAGCCAATCGTCTTGCCGCGCTTTGATGCCATGGCGCAGTGGACGGTCACGCGCTCTTGACCATTGGCCGCGCGCGCAGCGGCAAAGCCTGCCTCGACACTTTCCTCGGACATGATGTCGACATGGTGGAAGGTGCCGCCGATAGCCGCTGCGTGCTCTTCGCCTGCCTCGTCGTTGATATCGAAGATCGCGACCTTGAGCCCCTGATCGGCGAGTGCCTTTGCGCTTGCGTGTCCAAGTCCCGATGCACCGCCTGTCACAACGGCAGCCACGCCGGCTTCAAGTTTCATAGATGTCCTCCCTCATGTCTTTTGCGAATGACTACGCAAGAATCACAGGGTGTGCCAGTGGCATGTTCTAGGAGACATGGACCGCATGTTACACGGTCCTGAGAGTAAAAATTGCGTTGTCCTGCATTGCCCTTTGCGGAGCTGGTTGGGGTGAGGATAAACGACATGGCGGGCAGTCTAGCTCTGAGGATGCGAGTAGGAAATTTGCCTGTGCTGATCGCGTCACAGACAATGCACAGCCGGCTGCAACACATGGCTGGCTGCACCATCCACACCTGCTAAAGCGTTTGCATGGACGCCTTCCTGCTTGCCCTGATCCTGACGTTCGCGATCGCGCTTGGCGGGCGAGAGCAGTTGATCATCGCGCAGTTTTCCTCGCAGCTTGAACGCAATGTGCCTCTGCTTATCATCGGCGGCGCTTGTGCAATCGCGAGTGCGGCGGCGATGGCTTATGCAGGAGCAAGCATGTCTGCGATCCTGCCGCGCCGCGCAGCCGAGATGCTGGTGGCTTTTGCGCTCGGCATTGCCGCATTCGAATTGGCTTGGCGGGTCAAGCTGAAGCCCATGAAAGAGCCGACCCGGTCCTATGTCGCGATCGGTGCGGTTCTCTTGGCGCGGCAGATCGGCGATGCCGCACGTTTTGCCATTTTCGCGCTTGCCGCCTGGACAGTGTATCCCACGACGGCTTTGATCGGCGGGGCTTTGGGCGGGGTCGCTGCGGTTGCCCTGGGCTGGAGTGCAGGCCTCACCAAAATGCAGCGTCTCCCGCTGCGATATCTGAGGTTTGGACTGGCTGGCTGTCTGCTGGTCGCTGCACTATTAATCGGATTAAACGCTCGATACACATTTCTTTGATCGGATTGGACGATTACAGCTACCCGGTCTTTGCGTTGGATTTTCGATCAGATCAGGCCCATCTCACTTGCGTAGACAGCGCGCAAGCAGACCCGCACATCCCGCCGGGCCAGCGCGCGAAAAGGAGGAAAGCCATGCTTGACCCTAACTCGAACGCACAAAGCAATTCGGTTGCCCAGATGGTGGCTGAGATCAATGCATTGTTGGCGGATCATTTCGCCCTGTATGTGAAGACAAAGAACTTTCACTGGCATGTGAAGGGACCGCGTTTCCGTGATCTGCACCTGTTGTTTGATGAACAGGCAGCCCAGATTCAGGGCGAGATTGATGCTATCGGCGAACGCGCTCGCAAGCTGGGCGGGGAAACGCTGACATCGATCGGTGCGATCGCACGAACCACCCAGATCGAAGATCAGGACAACGCCGCCCTGTCAGCTGAAGACATGATCGCAGAACTCAGGTCTGACAATCAGGCCCTGGTCGCCCGGCTCAAGGCGATGAAGGACACCGCTGAAGCAGCGCGCGACAACGCCACTGATGGCTTGCTCGACGATTGGACTGACGCAGCAGAAGAGCGTGTGTGGTTCCTGTCATCGCTGCTTGGCTAAGCCGCCCGGGCAAAGATCACCAGAAAGAGGGCCGTTTCCGCTTTGCGGGAGCGGCCCTTTTGTTATGCAGGTCATATGGACAATGTTGAGATCATTGAAGACGCCGATACTGCGGCTGTTGCTGCGTGGCTTGATGAACGATTGAGCATCGCGAACTCTCATGCCGAGGATCAGTTTGCTGTCACTATCCCGGGCGGATCGACACCGTTTCCGATCCTTGAGGCGCTGATCCAGCGCAAACCGGGGCCTGACTGGTCCCGGATACGGGTCTGGCCCAATGACGATCGGATCGTGCCCGAAGACCATGAGGCATCGAACACCGGCAAGATGCGGGCCTTGCTCGAACCGACCGGCGCCACGATCGATGTTCTGAGCGAGGAAAGCGAGCCGCCCCAATTCGCGATCACCTGGCTTGGCATGGGGCCGGATGGTCACACCGCCTCGCTGTTCCCGAATACCGATCCGCAGGCAGATGACCCGCATCTGGTGCGAAGGCTTACGCCTGACCCTCTGCCGGCTCATGCACCGTTTGACCGGATCACTCTCACACTGCCTGCATTGCTCCGCACTGATGCGATTGTGTTCACCCTGGGCGGCTCAGCAGAAAAGCGCGCCGTTTTCGAAGCTGCAAGAGCAGGCGAAAACGACCTGCCTGTGGCGCGGCTTTTGAAAGAGGCCGCCAAGCGCCAGATCCCGGTGACATGCTTCACCTGATCGAACGGGCTCTTCCGGCATCGCTTCACAGGGCTTTGCTGCCCCTAGCGCACCGGCTGAGGCATTCCTGGAGGAAGATGGCCGGCACGCCAATTGCCGGCGTCAGCATCATCATCATGAACCTTTCAGGAGACGTGCTGCTGTTGAAGCATTCCTACGGCCCTGACTTGTGGGGTTTGCCCGGTGGTGGGCTGAAACAGGGGGAGGATCCGGAGGTCTGCGCGCGGCGCGAGGTGTACGAGGAAGTGGGGATCACGCTTGATGCAGTGCGTTCGCTCGGAACGCTTGAAGAGGTGCTGTCAGGTTCGCCGCACACCGCGCATATGTTTGTGGCGACCTGTAATTCGCGGCCCACACCCGATGGGAGAGAAGTGCTTGAGGCGCGTTTCTTTCCCTCGCATTCTCTGCCTGAACCGCTCGGATCGGTTACGCGGCGACGGATCGATCATTGGCGCGGATACAGTGCGCCGAGCGAGAGCTAGAGCAGGCTTAGCTGCGCGTCGTCAGCGTCGCTGGTGTTGCGATCTTCGGCCCCTTCAAGATTGCTGAGAGTAAGGCCCATCAACCGGATCGGCATCGGCAGCGGCAGCGCCTCTTCAAGCAGTTCGCGGCTGAACCGTGCGAACTCATCCTTGCTTTCAACCCAATGAGGGACCGATTTGGAGCGAGTCATGTTCTGAAAGTCGGTGAACTTGACCTTTAGCGTAACCGTTCGGCCCCGCGCGTTCGCGTTCTCAATGCTCTGCCAGACAATGTCGATGATGTTTTCAAGCGTGTCGCGCAGCGCGGCTCCGCTGCCAATATCCTCGTTGAATGTGCGTTCGCCGCCCACCGATTTGCGCACGCGGTGAGAACGCACAGGGCGTAGGTCAATGCCCCGTGCAGCGCGATAGAGATAGTCGGCAAAGCTGCCGAAATTGGCGCGCAGAAATGCAATGTCCTTGGCTGCCAGATCAGCGCCGGTTTCAATGCCAAACCGCTTCATCTTCTCTTCGGCCTTCGGCCCCACACCATGGAATCGCCTGATTGCCAGGCCAGCGACAAAATCAGCCCCGTCACCCGGGCGAATGACGCACAGTCCATCAGGCTTGTTCTGATCGCTTGCGAGCTTTGCGAGGAACTTGTTGTAGCTCACCCCCGCGCTTGCGGTGAGGTGCGTCTTGGCGCGGATTTCCTGCCGGATCAATTCGGCAATGCGCGTCGCACTGCCAATGCCAAGCCTGTCCTCGGTCACGTCAAGATAGGCTTCATCAAGGCTGAGCGGTTCGATGATCGGTGTGTGATGCTCAAAGATGCGCCGGATCTGACGGCTCGCCTCCTTGTAGGCATCAAAACGATGCTTCACGAAAATGAGATCGGGACATAGCCGCTTCGCCGTCACCGATGGCATGGCAGAGCGCACACCGAATTTGCGCGCCTCATAGCTCGCGGCTGCCACCACGCCGCGTCCGCCCGAACCGCCAACCGCAACGGGCTTTCCCCGCAACTCCCGATTGTCGCGTTGTTCGACGCTGGCGAAGAAGGCGTCCATATCGACATGGATGATCTTGCGCAGGCCCGGTGCTTCGTCGTCGGTATCAGTAGGAAGCGCGGGATCGGACATGCCGGCAAAATAGAGATTTCGTGCCGATGAAGAAAGCATTGCGCGCCCTTGCGGAACAATCCTCGCATAGAAGTTTTTTGTGCGCATGCGAAAAGAACAGTGGTCATCGGGGGAACGGGCGGGCAAAGCGCCAGTCATGGCAACAACTGCCCCAGTTTCTGCGCCCTCCAAATCTCTCGGTGAAAGAGAGCTGATCTGGATGATGGCCTTGCTGATGGCGCTTCAGGCGTTTGGCATAGACGCGATTTTGCCCGCGCTCGATGAGCTTGCTGTTGCGCTATCGGTCGAAGGAAATGACCGGCAATTTGTCATCGGCGTATTCCTGCTCACCGCCGGGATAGGCGCATTGTGGCCGGGGGCCTTGGCTGATCGATATGGACGCAGGCCTGTCCTGCTGACGTCGATTGCAGTCTATATTGTGCTGTCGATCGCAAGCGCATTGGTCACATCCTATGATGCGTTGATCGCGGTTCGCGCCGCGCAGGGTTTTTTCGGCGCTGGCATTGTCGCGCTGCCCCCCGCGATCATTCGCGACCGAGTGGGCGGCGACAAGATGGCGCGGATGATGAGCCTTATCTTCGTTATCTTCCTGATGGTTCCGGCAATCGCTCCAAGCATTGGTGAATTGATCCTTCTGGTTGCCGATTGGCGCGGCATCTTTGCTGCAATGGCGATCATGGGCGCTTGCGTGGGCGCCTGGGTCTATTTCCGCCTGCCTGAGAGCCTGTCTGATGAGAATAGGCAGGAAATCCGCCCGGCGGTGATCGCACGAAACATGGGCAGTGCGCTCAGCAATCGCAGCGTAATTGGCTACATCTTGGGCAGTTCGCTGGTGTTCGGCTCCTTGTTCGGCTTCATCAATTCCTCGCAGCAATTGATTGGAGAGAGCTTCGATGCAGCGGACATCTTCCCGATCATCTTTGGGATTTGTGCGGGTTCGATGGCGCTGGCGAGTTGGTCAAATTCGCGGATTGTCGAACGCTTCGGAGCGCGGCGGGTTAGCCACACAGCGCTGTTTGCGTTTATTTTTGTGAGCTCATTGCAGGTCTATTTCGCGTTTCAGCCAGACGAAAGCCTGTGGCATTTTGTCCCGCTGATGGCGATCAACATGATGCTGCTCGGCTTTATCGGCAGCAATTTTGGCGCGATCGCGATGAACCCCTTCTTCGCAATTGCCGGGGCGGCAAGCTCGGTTCATGGCTTCGTGCGGATGACCACCGCTGCCGTTTTGGGCGGCGCAATTGGTTATGCCTATGACGGCACGCCAAGGCCGCTTGCTCTGGCGTTACTTGCCAGTGGGTTTGTGTGTCTGGTGCTGGTGCTCTTCAGCGAGAAGGGCAAGCTGTTCGGGCCGCCCGATGCTCAGATGGGTCCGACCAAGATGAAGAATATCTAGGCCTCGCTCTGGAGTTTTCTCCAGGCCAGTTGCGCAAATTCACAGAGCAAAGGTCGGGTGTCGCGCGGGTCGATGATGTCTTCGACGTTGAAGAGTTCCGCACTTCGGAAGGGCGACGTGACCTTGCCCAGCCGTTCGCGAATTTTCTCTAATTCGGCTTCGGGATCATCGGCTGCTTCCAACTCGGATTTGTAGGCGACTTCGAGCCCGCCTGCGATAGGGAGGCTCCCCCAGTCCCCGCTCGGCCAGCAATAGCGATACTGATAAAGGTCCGCATTGCTCATCGCGCTGCCCGCAATGCCATAGGCGCGGCGCATCACGACGCTCGCGAGCGGCACGCTCGCCCTGTAAATCGCGTTCATCGCCTGGACGCCATATCGGATGGTTCCCGCTTCTTCCGCCTCGCGCCCGATCATGAAGCCGGGATTGTCGACCAGATGCACAATCGGCAGACGGAATTGATCGGCGAGTTTGACGAAGCGTTCGACCTTTTCGGAAGTCTTGGCCTCCCATGATCCGCCGAGATAGCTGGGATCACTCGCCACAACAGCCACCGGCCATCCATCAAGCCGCGCAAGCGCGGTGATCGCCGCTCGGCCCCAGTTCTTGCCGATTTCAAACACCGTGCCTTTATCAAGGATCAAGTCCATCGCGCGGCGCATGGAATAGACCTGTTTGTCATCGCGCGGGACGAGGCTCAGCAGCGCTTCTTCGCGGCGGCCCACAGGGTCGGTTGGCTCTGCGCGCCGCGCATGCTGCCCGACATGTTCAGGCATAAAGGAGAGGAAATAGCGCGCTCTTGCAAAGGCTTCCGCTTCGCTTGCGACCTCATCATCGACGACGCCATTGCGTGTGTGAATATCAACGCCGCCAAGCTCTTCCTTGGCTTGTTGGTGATCTTCCGCACTCTTGTACGCCTCGCCCAAACCATCGACCACCGCTGGGCCTGCTGCGAAGAGTTGTGAGAGTCCGCGCACCATGATTGAGTAGTGGCTTGCCGCAATTCGGGCCGCGCCAAGGCCAGCAGTCGGACCAAGCGCCAGAGCAACCACAGGCACGGTATCAAGGTTCTTGACCGTATCGCCCCATCCGGGAACCGCAGGGATATAGGTTGCGCCGATCTGCTCTAGCGTTTTGACCGAACCGCCGCCGCCCGTGCCATCGATCATCTTGATGATGGGGAGCTTTAGCTCATGCGCCATCTGCTCGGCCTGCACCATCTTGCGCTTGATGCCGGCATCGGCCGCGCCGCCTCTGATGGTAAAGTCATCGGCAGTGGCGACCACCGGGCGGCCATTTACTGTCGCTTTGCCGAACAGGAAGGGGGCGGGGGTCACGCCTTGGAGGTCGCCGTTTGCGTCATAATGCCCTTTGCCTGCGATCTTGCCGATTTCGCGGAAGGAACCGGGATCGCAAATCGCGTCAAGCCGAGCGCGCGCATCCATCTTGCCGCGCGAATGCTGGCGAGCGACCTTTTCGCTTCCGCCCATTTCCTCGGCGAGCGCCTCGCGCTGGCGCAATTCTTCGAGTTCTTTTTCCCAGGTCATCCGCCACCCATAGGCAAACCGTCATCCCAGCGAAAGCTGGGATCTAGGGCAAAAGAGCGCGAAGTGGCTTGAGACCCCAGCTTCCGCTGGGGTGACGAGCTAGGTCTTGGAAGCAGGCTCCACGACGCACAGCACTTCTTCGACCTGAACCTGGCTGCCCGCGCTGATCTCAAGTCCTGAAACGGTCCCATCAAAGGGCGCGGTGAGCGCGTGCTCCATCTTCATCGCTTCGAGCACCATCAAACGCTGGCCTGCAGTGACGGTGTCGCCTTCGGAGACGTCCACTGCGATGACCTTGCCTGGCATCGGCGCGAGGATAGCACCATCAGCTGCGGAGGCGTGACCGGTGCCTCGAACTGCCATACGAACATGCAGCGCCTGCCCCTTCTCGAAAAGAACAAAGCCATCTTCAGCATTGAAATAACGAACCGAGGAATCTGAGCCGGTCTTTTGAGTCTCGAACGTCTCAGGACCGCTCCCAATATCGGCGGTTACGGTGGTGTGTTCGCTCGCGTTGAGCCTAAAGCCAGGTGCCATAGGCTGCCAGTGAGCCCGAGCCTTCGCCAGCTCAACTCCAACTGCGTCGACTAGCCGCTCTCGCATCGGCTCGTAATTGGTGAGAAGTTCCTCGTGTCGCGCGATAAATCCAGTCGACAAATTGGCGCTCCGAAACTCCTGATGCACCAGACAGCAAGCCAGGAAAGTCGCATTTGTCGCGACGGGCCATACGCATGTTTCTGCACAGGCAGCGGTCAATTCGAGGATCGCTGAGTCTCGATCGAAGGAATGAACGATCAGTTTTGCGATCATGGGGTCGTAAAAGGGCGAGATCGGATCGCCCTCTTCAACGCCCGTTTCCAGCCGATGCGGGTAAGTTTCGAAGATTTCGAGCCGCCCCGTGCTTGGCAAAAACCCCTTCGCCGGGTCTTCCGCATAGAGCCGCGCTTCGATCGCGTGGCCCTCGATCGCAAGCTCTTCCTGCTTGAGCGGGATTGGCTCTCCTGACGCCACGCGCAGCTGCCATTCGACCAAATCGACGCCGGTGATCTCTTCTGTCACCGGGTGCTCGACCTGAAGCCGCGTGTTCATCTCCATAAAGAAGATGCGGTCGGCGCGCAGGCCTTCGCTGGCGTCGGCGATGAATTCGATGGTGCCCGCGCCTTCGTAATCGACCGCCTGGGCGGCGCGCACGGCGGCGGCGCAGATGTCTTCGCGGGTGGCCTCGTCCATGCCGGGGGCAGGGGCTTCCTCGATCCCCTTTTGGTGGC
>CAYUCZ010000064.1:8867-12553 GCA_964443505.1 uncultured Porphyrobacter sp.
GGAGAGAGCAGTCGCGTTCAAACAGGTGGACGACATTGCCGTGGCTATCGCCGAATACCTGCACCTCAATATGGCGCGGGGAGGTGATCCACTTTTCCAGCAGAACTTCGTCATTGCCAAAGCTCGCCTTGGCCTCGCGCCGACAGCTTTCGAGGCTGGCTGCGAATTCAGCCGGGTCATCGACCTTGCGCATCCCCTTGCCGCCGCCGCCCGCGACCGCCTTGATCAGCACCGGATAGCCGATCGTCTCGGCCTCAGCGGATAGGCGCTTAAGCGACTGGTCTTGGCCCAGATAGCCCGGCGTTACGGGCACGCCCGCTGCGATCATCCGCTCCTTGGCGGCATCTTTGAGGCCCATCGCCTCAATGCTTTCAGGCTTGGGGCCGACCCAGATCAGGCCCGCATCGATTACGGCCTGTGCGAACCCGGCGTTTTCGGACAAAAAGCCATAGCCCGGATGCACTGCCTCAGCGCCCGTTTCCTTGGCCGCGGCGATGATCTTCTCGCCCACCAGATAACTCTCGGCGGCAGGCGAGGGACCGATATGCACCGCCTCGTCTGCGCTGCGCGTATGCAGAGCCTTGGCATCCGCGTCCGAATAGACCGCGACCGTTGCAATGCCCATGGACTTCGCCGTGCGCATGATGCGGCAGGCGATCTCTCCGCGATTGGCGATCAGAAGCTTTGTAATCATAGCTCGGGCGAATTCTCACAGGGTTCGTCAATGTGGCTGTAGGTGATCGTTGCGATCTTCCACTCTTCGCCAATGCGCACCAAAGTGAAGATGTCGATACCGCAATGGCTCTTCTCTCCATCGACAAAAAGGCTGTAGTCCGCCCATGCCATGGCCACCGGTCCCTCTACCATCAAGGCGGTGATCGCAATCGGTTCGACCAAGTCGCGGGTAGAACTGGCGATCGAACGGTTTGCATCGCTCAGCGTGACTGAGCGGCTGACAGGTTTTTGATCCCCAGCACCTTCGCGGACCATGATGAGATGCGCACCCTCGACCTGGAGGGCATTCATCGCTTCCTCGTCCTGATCATCGAAGGCGGACATGTATGCGCGAACTGTCGCTGCAACCCGCTCTGTTTCGGGCATTTGGGATTGGGCCATGGCAGGCACGGCAAGCGTTGTGGCCAACGCAGCGACAAAAATCAGGATTCCTCTCATGCCGCAATCGCTACGCCGCAAAGGCGCGCGCTTCAAGCCGCTTGCGGGCGGAAATCCTTGATGCCCCAGGTGATGGGGCCGTCAGGATGCTTTTCGCGGTTGATCGCGGCAGAAAGGAATGCGCGAAGGCCATAGAGCGCCTTTTCCCAGCGTGGCACGAATGTGCGGCTGTTCCAGGCCTCGGTCCCGCGCTTTCTCACCTTGCGACCAATTGCACCATAGATGCGTGCAGCGGAAAGCACCGCCCAACGGCTGCGGAAGGGGAGGCGTTCAGCCCCAACGCGGGCGGCGGCTTCGTGCTTTTCAACGAGGGCGACGAGCCTTGCAGCCATTTCGGCAAGCTCTTCGCGGTGGTGCGGCTTGGTATGCTGGCCGGGCTCAATATCCTGTTCGACCAGCCATTCAGTCGGAAGATAGCAGCGCCCGGCCGCATCATCTTCGACGATATCACGGGCAATGTTGGAAAGCTGGAAGGCAAGGCCAAGGTCATTGGCCCGGTCGAGCGTGTCCTTGTCCTGCGGATCAACGCCCATGACCACAGCCATCATGACACCAACCGCACCTGCCACATGGAAGCAATAACGCATCATGTCTGCCTCGGTCCGCGGGCGCCAATCTTCTGCGTCCAGTTGGAAACCTTCGATCACATCTTCGGCCATCGCCGGAGTGAGGCCGCACTCCCCGGCCACTACACCAAGCGCATCGAATGCAGGATCGCCAGTTGGCTCGCCTGCAAAGGCCTTTGCTGTCAGCCTGCGGATCAGCGCTAGGCGTGTGTCGAGGTCGGATTGATCGCCTAACTCCCCGCCCAGCACCTGATTGTCGGCAATGTCGTCACACCGGCGGCACCAGGCATAAAGCAGCCAGGCACGCTCGCGTGTTTCGCTGTCGAAAAGCTGAGAGGCGGCGGAAAAGCTTTGCGATCCGTATTTGATCGTCTGATGCGCATGGTTGACCAACGCCGCACGGGTTTCTGCGTCTACCATGCGCGGAGTCTTTTCTGCGTCCTGTGCCGGCCCGTCTCCCCCGCCCAACCACCCGATATCCTATCAGGGCATGATCGGGTGGTTGGGCGGGGGAGACGGGCTGGAGCAGAGGTCAGTACGGATGTGCTGACCGCACGCAACAAAAACTGCATCACAGATCCTCTGCTTTCATGCGGAAGATCGGGGTGTGCGGTTCATAAGATGCCATTTTGTCGAGCAGATCAGGCAAAGTGTCGCTTGCGATCAGAATGTTCGAATGCGCCTGCCGCACAAAGCCAACCTCGGCCATCTTGGCGTTGAAGGCGATAAGGTCATCATAGAACCCAAAAGCATTGAGCAGACCAACCGGGTCCGAGTGATAGCCCAACTGTGCCCAGCTCATCGCTTCCCACAGCTCATCCATCGTGCCCACGCCGCCGGGCAGAGTGACAAAGCCATCAGAGAGGTCAGTGAAGCGCTGTTTGCGCTCATGCATGCCGGAGACAGGGATCAGCTCATCGCAATCGTGATTGGCGACTTCGGCTTTGACCAAGGCTTCGGGAATGATGCCGATCACTTCGCCGCCGGCATCTTTGGCCCCGGTCGCAACCGCGCCCATCAGGCCAAGGCGACCACCGCCATAGACGACACCGATGCCGCGTTCAGCAAGCGTTTTGCCGACCTCATACGCGAGCTCGACATAGCGCGGGTCTTCGGGTGAGGCTGAGCCGCAATAGACTGCTAAGCGTTTCATTTATTTGCTTCCATCGACCAGCCCTTGCCGCAAGCATGCCTAAACACAGGAGCGACACGTTCTTCGTTCTGCGGGTAAACTTTCCTGAAATTAAGGGGGCCCGTTCCTTCGCGTCCAACGGCGAAGCCGTTTGAGCTTTGATCTTTAGGCGTCACCCAAATTTCAACCAAGGCGATAGCGCTCTCGGCGCAATCGATCGCAACTTTTATGTCAGATGCGATTCTCCGCTCTTCTTCCGGTCCCTCAAGATTCCGCATTAAGACCAACGGGAAGGACCTTGTCTCAGCTCGAACACTGCCAAGGTACGCCCGATCATAGAATGTCATGCCGCCAATGACAGTAGTCCAGTCATGACTGTGGCCTTCATCGACTAGAAAAGAGGTGGCAGGACCCGGGACGACAGTGGCTGCGGCAAGAGCAAATGTAAGACTCATCCTGTCGCCTTCACCGCAAGATCCTCCAGCACAATCCCTGCGGTCGCCTTTGCGCTGCCCACAACGCCCGGAATTCCGGCACCCGGATGCGTGCCTGCGCCCACAAGGTAGAAGTTGTTGAGCACATCATCGCGGTTATGGCCGCGCAGATAGGCGCTTTGCCACAGCACCGGTTCGAGGCTGAAGGCGCTGCCCATATGCGCGCTGAGGTCCTGCTTGAAGTCCTTGGGCGCGTAGCTGAACTTGGTGACGATCCGGTCGTGGATGTCGGGGATCAGGCGGCGGCCCACCTCGTCGAGGATCGCCTTTTCGAGCTTCGGACCCTCCACGTCCCAGTCGATCGGCATCTTGCCCATGTGA
>CAYUCZ010000065.1:0-12438 GCA_964443505.1 uncultured Porphyrobacter sp.
CTCGCGCCGATCCAGTTCGAGAAATCCGGTGTCCTTGCCCATTTTGCTTCTCTTTGTTTCCCTGGCTCTTATTCCGCTGCGACCGAGGCAGCTTCTGCGCGCTCTGCTTCAAGCGCTTCGAGTGCGCGCTTGTAATCGCGCGGCATGACCTTGATGAACTTGGCGAGCGATGCGTCCCAGTTCGCCAGCATCTCACCCGCAATGGCGCTGCCGGTGTGGAGCTGGTGCCGTTCGATCAGGATACGCAGCCGGTCTGCATCATGGCGCAGCATATCGCCCATGCCGAAATCGTTGACCGAACTGCCGCGCTGCTGCGGGCGTCCGGTGCCTTCATCCCCATCGCCCGTGGTCGAGATTGGCAAAAGGTCGACCTGCGCATGGTTCACCAGCGCGGAGAATTCGCCTTCAGGATCATAGACATAAGCGACACCGCCGCTCATCCCGGCGGCGAAATTGCGGCCCGTCTTGCCCAGCACAACGACAACACCGCCGGTCATGTATTCGCAGGCGTGATCGCCTGCCCCTTCGACCACGGCAATCGCGCCCGAATTGCGGACCGCGAAGCGTTCACCGGCGACGCCGGAGAAATAGGCCTCGCCCGCAATCGCGCCATACAGCACAGTGTTGCCGATGATGATGTTATCGCCAGCATCGCGCGGCGCGGTTTCGGGCGGGCGCACGATGATCCGGCCACCGCTCATCCCCTTGCCGACATAATCATTGGCATCGCCAACCAGATTCAGCGTAACGCCATGGGCCAGCCACGCGCCAAAGCTTTGCCCGGCAACGCCTGTCAGGTTCACGCGGATCGTGTCAGGCGGCAGGCCTTCATGGCCATGCGCCTTGGCGATTTCACCCGAAAGCATCGCGCCAACGGTGCGGTGGACATTGGTGATGGTATAGTCGAGCTGAACCGGGCTTTTGGTCGTGATGGCTTCCTTGCAATCTGCGATAAGCGCGTTGTCCATCGCTGCGCCAAGGCCGTGATCCTGACCTTCGGTGTTGTTAAGCGCCGCACCATCAGCCAGCGCCGGCTTGTGGAGCAGGCGTTCAAGATTGATGCCGCGTGCTTTCCAATGGCGGTGCATGCGGGTCATGTCGAGCCGGTCGACCCGGCCGACCATTTCCTCAACCGTGCGGAAGCCCATTTCAGCCATGATACCGCGCAGTTCCTCGGCAACGAAGAACATGTAATTGACGACATGTTCAGGCGTGCCGGTAAAGCGCTTGCGCAGCACTGGGTCCTGTGTCGCAACGCCAACCGGGCAGGTGTTGAGGTGACACTTGCGCATCATGATGCAGCCTGCCGCGATCAGCGGGGCCGTGGCAAAGCCAAACTCGTCCGCGCCAAGCAGCGCGCCAATCGCGACATCGCGGCCCGTGCGAAGCCCGCCATCGACCTGCACGGCAATACGGGTGCGCAGATCGTTAAGGAGCAGCGTCTGCTGGGTTTCGGCAAGGCCGATTTCCCACGGGCTGCCAGCATGGGTCAGCGAAGTGAGCGGAGATGCGCCGGTCCCGCCATCATAGCCAGAGATCGTCACGTGGTCCGCGCGCGCCTTGGACACGCCAGCGGCAACAGTGCCGACGCCCACTTCGGATACCAGCTTGACCGAAATGCGCGCATCCTGGTTCACGTTCTTGAGGTCGTGAATCAGCTGCGCGAGGTCTTCGATCGAATAGATATCGTGGTGTGGAGGCGGCGAGATCAGGCCGACACCCGGAGTGGAATGCCGCACCGCGCCGATGCGCTTGTCGACCTTGTGGCCGGGCAACTGGCCGCCTTCGCCGGGCTTTGCGCCCTGTGCCATCTTGATCTGGATATCGTCGGAATTGACGAGATATTCGGTTGTCACGCCAAAGCGCCCGGAGGCCACTTGCTTGATCCGGCTGCGCATCGAATCGCCATTGTCCATTGGCGTGAAGCGGAAGGGTTCCTCCCCGCCTTCACCTGTGTTCGAGCGGCCGCCAAGCCGGTTCATCGCAATTGCGAGGGTGGAGTGCGCTTCGTGGCTGATCGATCCAAAGCTCATCGCGCCGGTTGAGAAACGCTTGACGATTTCCGAGGCGGGCTCGACTTCGTCGAGCGGAAGCGGCTGGTCCGCTTTCTTGAACTCCATCAGCCCGCGAATGGTGAGCAGGCGTTCGCTCTGCTCGTTCACGCTCTTGGCGAAATCCTCGTAATTCTTGTGGTCATTGCCGCGCACGGCGTGCTGCAATTGCGCAACGTTTTCAGGCGTCCAGGCGTGCTCTTCTCCGCGCAGGCGATATTGGTAGATGCCGCCCACATCGAGCATGCCCTGATAGATCGGATTGTCGCCATATGCCTGCGCGTGGCGGCGCACGCTTTCTTCGGCCACCTGTTCAAGCCCAACGCCTTCGATCGTGGTCGCAGTGCCGGTGAAATACTTCTCGATAAAGTCGCTCGACAGGCCCACCGCGTCAAAGATCTGCGCTCCGCAATAGGATTGGTAGGTCGAAATACCCATCTTGGACATGACCTTGCGAATGCCCTTCCCAACCGCCTTGATATAGTTCTGCTGAACATCCTCTATTGGCAGGTCCGAATGCTTGCGCGCGCGGATATCTTCGAGGGTTTCGAACGCGACATACGGGTTGATCGCTTCCGCGCCATAGCCTGCGAGGACGCAGAAATGGTGCACTTCGCGCGCTTCGCCGGTTTCCACGACAAGGCCGGTCTGCATTCTGAGACCCTGACGCACGAGGTGGTGGTGCACGGCTGCGGTGGCGAGAAGGGCGGGCATCGGCACACGGCCTTCATCCTGCGCGCGGTCAGACAGGACGAGGATATTGTGGTCCTGCAGCACCGCTTCGGTTGCCGCCCAGCACATTTCCTTGAGCGCAAGCTCGATCCCTTCAACGCCTGCCTCAGCGTCCCAGGTGATGTCGATTGTCGCGCAGCGGAAGGCGCCATCAAGCACCGCTTCGACCGAACGGATCTTGGCGAGATCTTCATTGGTGAGGATCGGCTGCTCAACCTCAAGCCGCTTGTGCGTGCCAGCATCATGGCCAAGCAGGTTCGGGCGCGGGCCGATCATCGACAGAAGGCTCATAACCAGCTCTTCGCGGATCGGATCGATCGGCGGGTTGGTGACCTGCGCAAAGTTTTGCTTGAAATAATCGTACAGCAGGCGCGCACGGTCGGACAGAACGGCAATCGGCGTGTCTGTGCCCATCGAGCCAACCGGATCATCGCCCTTGACCGCCATCGGCTCAAGGAACCGCGTGATGTCTTCCTGCGTGTAGCCAAAGGCCTGCTGACGCTGGAGCAGAGTGGTGTTTTCTTCGGGCAGTTCAGAAAGTTCCGGCTCGATCTCGCTGATGTCGGAGAGCTTGAACTGCGCCTGATCCAGCCATTCGGCATAAGGCTCTGACCCGGCGAGCTCGGCCTTGAGCTCTTCGTCTTCGATGATCCGGCCCTGTTCAAGATCGATCAGAAGCATTTTGCCGGGTTGCAGGCGCCATTTGCGCACGATGTCTTCTTCGGCAAAGGGCAGCACGCCGCTTTCCGAGGCAAGGCACACGATATCATCCTTGGTCACGCAGAAGCGAGCCGGACGAAGGCCGTTGCGGTCAAGCGTCGCACCGATCTGGCGACCATCGGTGAAGCACACAGCCGCAGGGCCGTCCCACGGCTCCATCACGGCGGCGTGATATTCGTAGAAAGCGCGCAGTTCAGGCGACATCTGATCATGCTTGCCCCATGCCTCGGGGATCATCATCATCATCGCATGGGCGAGGCTGTATCCGCCTGCGAGCAGCAATTCGAGCGCGTTATCGAGACAGGCCGTGTCTGATTGTCCGTGCGGGATCAGCGGCCACATCTTGTCGAGATCGGGGCCGAGAAGATCGCTCTCCATCGTGCGCCGACGCGCATTCATCCAGTTCACATTGCCGCGAACGGTGTTGATCTCGCCATTGTGCGCGATGAAACGGAACGGGTGAGCCAGCCGCCAGCTGGGGAAGGTGTTGGTTGAAAAGCGCTGGTGGACAAGGCCGAACGCGCTGACGCATTCGGGATCGCGCAAATCATCGTAAAAGCTCTGCACCTGCGTTGCCAGCAACAGGCCCTTATAGACGATCGTGCGGCTCGAAACCGACGCCATATACGTCTTTGTCAGATCAGGAAGATCGTGCTTTTCCGCAAGCTTTGCGAGCGGATTGAGCGTCTGTTTGCGGATCGCCAGCAGCTTGCGCTCAAACGCGTTCTGATCGGCGCAGTTTTCGCCCCTGACGATGATCGCCTGCTGCATCACCGGCATGGAAGCGATCACCGCATCGCCAAGCCCGTCAAGCGTGGTGGGAACATCGCGCCAGCCGATCAATTGCTGGCCTTCCTTGGCAGCGAGCTTTTCAAACCGCTCTGCCACGAAATCGCGCGCGGCATCGTCCTGCGGCATGAAGCACATCGCGACCGCATATTCGCCTTCAGCGGGCAGATCGTGGCCGTTTTCATCCGCCCAGCGCTTGATCAGCGCGTGCGGGATTTGCATCAAAAGGCCGGCGCCATCACCCAGCAGCGGGTCCGCACCAACCGCACCGCGATGGTCGAGTTTTTCAAGAATCTCGAGCGATTGTTCGACAATCGAATGGCTGCGCACGCCTTTGATATGCGCAACCATGCCCACACCGCAGGCGTCATGTTCGTTGGCGGGGTCATAGAGACCCTGGGAGTTTGGGTATCCCATGGCAAAGATTCGTCCTGTCAGATGCCTCAACCGGTCAGGGGCGCGTGCGAGCGCATTCAGCCAAGGCGGTGTTGTCGTGCGCACACGGCTTTTCGCCGAGACCGCGCATCGGTTCGGCTCCCCTATTGCTCATGACAGGTGATTTTGCAACCGCGAACGACGCAGTAAAGTTACGCCACTGCCAAGCAAGGCTTTTCAGAGATTGCGTAGTGGTGCGAAAATCCAGATGGTTTCATGCGAAACCATTGGAATCAGCCGAACAGAATCAAGCCGCGCCGCGCAGGGTCTGCAATTTGGCCAAGGCGTCGCGCAGATCGCGCTCGGTCTGGCTCAACTGGCCGATCTGCGCATCGCGCGAGCCTGTGTCAAAGCCGCCCTCGGTAAACAAGGTCAGCGCCTTGAGCGCTTCGGCCAGCGCAACGTCGCGGCCCGGTCCGTCTTGCGCGGTGCGTCCACGTTCGCTTTGCTGATGCTCGTGCAGCGCGCCGGCAAAGCGTTCGACCATTTCGACAAGGCTGAGCTCCTCGGTCGATTTCCGGCGCAGCTTCTCCAGCGCATTGGCAGGTTCACTGTCTGCCGGCTCGTCACTGGCTGCGGTAGCGAGTTGGACTTGTGCGGGCTGATCGACAGGCTCTTCGACCCAGACAGCGTTGCGGCCCTTGAGTTCGGCAAACTCGCCAAGGTCAAGCGCGCGCGGCTTGCTCTCACTGTCCGAACGGCGAGGTTTGGCAACCAGCGGCGATTTGGTCGCCTCAGCAGTGTCCGCGTTCGCGTCAGTGTCTGTTTCTGTGTCAGCCGCTTCGCAGGTGGCGCCTTCGCAGCATTCGATCAGCGCGTCTTTGTACTGGGTATGCGTAAAGGCGAGGTCGCTGTCGCGCTTGTCTTCGTCGGGGTCTTCGATCTCGTATCCGCGCTTGGCCAGTTCGCCGAGCGTCGGTTCGCGGGAGGCGGGGGCGCTTTCGCCTGTATCGGCAATGCCCTCATCTGCATCGTGTGCATCTTCATACAGACCTTCGGCAATCGGGGCATCAAGGCTTTCGCTGCCGAGGTCGCTGGCCGGGTCAATCGGGCGCGTGCGGCTGGCATTGTATGCGGAATAGATGTCGGGTGCGCCCGGCCGGGTGCTGCGAGAAGCAGCGCGCAGGCCAGTTGACACGATCAGCGCGAGTGCGCCGCCAATCACGGCTGCCAGCACAGGCAGAACAATGCCGACAAGATTGCCCGGAATAAGACCGCCGCTTGCCGCGCCAATACGGCCAATCATGCTGTAAGGCAGAACCGCCATGCTCAGGCCGAACAGGGCAGCGCCCCAGATCGTGACGATAGGCACAAAGGCCTTGTGCGCTGCGAGTGCGCTCAAGCGGTTCTTGGGAGCAGGCGATTTGCGCCGCTTCACCGGTTCTTGCTCAAGATGTTTCCGCAGCTGCATAGCGCCCCTTGTGCATTCCTTGCCTGGGCGGTCGAGCTAAGTTTGCTCTAGGCCCGTAATCCCTGTTCGCGCGTAAACGGATCGCTCCCGCCTTCGCTCTTAAGGTGGCCTAACAAGAGATGGTAAACGTCGTGATAACGCCGCGCGTTCAAATGCCAGTCGTGGTGCTGGCGGACATGATCGACGCCGCGCGCACGGATGGCATCCCATTCATCGCGGCTGTCGAGCAGGTCGCCCAGCGCCTGCGCACAGGAGCTGGGATCGTCTGGCGCGAACAGCATGCCGGTCTCGCCATGCGTGATCAGCTCGCGGTGGCCGCCAACATTGGACGCAGCCACGATCCGGCGCTGAGCCATGGCTTCGAGCGGCTTGAGCGGAGTGACAAGGTCGGTCAATCGCGATGCCTTGCGCGGATAGGCGAGCACATCGATCAGCGAGTAATAGCGTTCAACCTCGTCATGCGGCACGCGCCCTGTAAAGATCACCGCATCGGGATCGGGCAAAGCGGCTGCTGCGGCGCGCCATTCGCTGTCCATCTCGCCCGCGCCGACCAGCAACAGCCTCGCGCCCGGATGGCTTTGGCGCAGGATCGGCATCGCCGCGATCAGGTCATCGACACCCTCATAAGCATAGAAGCTGCCGATATAGCCGATGACAGGGGCGCCCTCTGCAATGCCCAGTGCGTTTGCCAGCGCCGCATCGCGCGCGGGCGGATCGCCGAACAAAGTGAGGTCCACGCCATTGCGCATCACTCCGATCCGGCCTCCGGGAATGCCGCGCGCGATCAGATCATCGCGCAGCCCGTCGCAGATCGTGAAAAGCGCATCAGCGCGCGAAGCGACCTGGGTTTCAAGCGCGCGGGTCAGCCGGTATTTGATCGATCCTTGTGTCCCGGTGCGGTTGCCGACAGCGGCATCTTCCCAGAACGCGCGGATTTCATAGACGAAGGGTATGCCAAGCGAACGCGCTGCCCTTAACGCCCCGCCGCCATTGAGCGCGGGCGAATGGGCATGGATGATGTCAGGTCGCCATTCCTCGGCAAGCGCGCGGATTGCGCTGAATGTCGCTGCCATTTCGCGAAACTCGCGCACGATCATGGGGCCTGTGGCATCGCCCGGCGTGCGGTGGAAAGTGAGCCCGTCAAATTCCTCGCACGGATCAGACCAATCTGCCTCGGCATTATGCCGTTGCGATGTGATCCCGCGCACTTCGAGGCCAAGCGCTTCCTGTGCTTTCAGGATCGCCCGCGTGCGGAATGTATATCCGCTATGGAGCGGGAGAGAATGGTCAAGGACATGCAGGATCCGGGTCATGACGCGCCTCTTAGCGTGTTTGTGCTTAACGGGCCGTCAACCGCGTTGAGGTAGGGCAGCGGGGTCATGATCGATTATTTTGCACTCGCGCTGGGCCACGGGCTCTTGGCGCTCGCCATGCTGCGGCTGGTAATGCGCGAGGCGCTTGACGTTGATCCGCGGCTTAAAGAGCTTGCCGACAAGGCCGAAGCAGAGCGCGAAGCAGCAAGCGTTGCAAGCCGCAATGCAAGGCGGCGAAAGCAGTCAGGCCGCGCGCGCCGAACCGGACAGGATCAGCATGCAGGCCAAAGCGAGGCCGGCGAATGATCGACCTCATCCTGATCGCCTTTATCGGCTATGTGCTGATGCTGGGGATCCGGCGCCCTTATCTGTGGGTGCTGCTTTATATCTATATCGACATCCTTGCCCCGCAGCGGATCGGCTATGGTGTCATCACCAGCCTTTCGGTCTCGCTCATCGCCTTTGCTGCGGCGTTTGGAGGGTGGCTGGCGCTCGACAACAAGAAGGGCGCGCGCTTTACCATGCGCCAGGGCCTGATCCTTGCGCTGATGCTGTATTGCTGGTGGACCACTGGCAATGCGGATTTCCCGGAGAACGCGGCGACCAAGTGGGATTGGGTGTGGAAGGCGATGCTGTTCGCGATCTTCCTGCCGCTTACGCTTACAACCCGTTTGCGCATCGAAGGTGCGCTGTTGACGATGCTCTTGTCGATGGCGGTGATTATCGTTGGTGCGGGGATCAAGGTGGTGTTCGGCGGCGGGGGATATGAGAACAAGATCCTTATCGTGAACGACAATTCGGGGATTTACGAAACCTCTGTGCTCGCTTGCATGGCGATTGCGGTCATCCCATCGATCTTGTGGTTCACGCGCCATGGGCAGATCTTTCCGCCTGATTGGCGGGTCAAGCTGTTTGCCTATGGCTTTGTCTTTGCCTGTGTCCTCATCCCGGTCGGGACCGAGGCGCGCACAGGATTGGTGTGCTTTGCCGTGCTCTTGCTGCTGATGTTCCGCCATATGAAGCACAAGGCGCTGTTCGCAGGTCTGGGCGCGATTGCGATGGTGGCCGCTATTCCCTTCCTGCCATCCAGTTTCACCGAGCGGATGAGCACGATCACAACCTTCCAGCAGGATCAGAGCGCATCGACGCGCGTCGCGGTCTGGGCCTGGACAATCGATTATGCCTCGAAGAACCCGTGGGGCGGCGGGTTTGATGCATATCGCGGCAACAGTTTCGAATACCGCATGCGGGTCGAGGAGCGAGTCGGTACGACCACTTCAGTCAGCTATGAGGAAGTCACCGACGAAGCGCGCGCATACCATTCGGCCATCTTCGAAGTGCTGGGCGAACAGGGATATCCGGGGCTGGTGCTGTGGAGCCTGATCCAGATCACCGGCCTGTGGTCGATGGCGCGGGTGCGCAGGCGCTGGAAAGACCGTGAAGGCCCTGATGAACAATGGCAGGCACCGCTCGCCTCTGCATTGGCGCAGGCTCAAATCATCTATCTGGTCGGCGCGCTGTTCACAGGGATTGCCTACACCCCGCCAATGCTGCTCTTGCTGGCCTTCCAGATCGGCCTTTCGAGCTATCTCAAACAGTGCGAGGAACCCGAAGGAGCAGCGCCGGTGCGCTCGCTTGCGCGACCCAGCGCACCGGTGACGCCTCAGCCGAGCGGGGCGGTATGAGCGGCAAGCCAACTCTCCAGCTTGATCAATTGACCGGCCTTCGCGGTATCGCTGCATGGTTTGTGGTGCTGTATCATATGCGCCTCAGCCTGACTGCGATCATGCCCGAACAGGCCATTGCCGTGTTCGCCAAGGGCTATCTCGCGGTTGACCTGTTCTTCATGCTGTCAGGCTTTGTCATGTGGCTGAGCTATGGAGAGCGGTTTCGCACCTCCGGCACCGCCCAGATCGCCCCGTTCCTGTGGAAGCGGTTCGCGCGCGTCTGGCCGCTGCATGCGCTGATCCTGTCCGCGTTTGTGATGTTCGTCGCTGTGCTTGTCGCGACGGGCCGACCGATTGACGGCTATCCGCTTGGCGAGCTGCCGATGCATTTCCTGCTGATCCAGAACTGGGGCTTTACCAGCGACCTTGCATGGAACCCGCCCGCATGGTCGATCAGCGCAGAGTTTGCGGCCTATCTCGCTTTTCCTGCACTCATCCTCGCAATCGGGTGGGAACGGTTGAGCCGCACCGCTTTGCTCGCGCTGATCGGCGCGCTGGCGCTCGTGCTTCATGGCTGGTTTGCGCAATGGGGCTATATGATCCTTGACGACAATATCGCGCGCACGGGTCTGGTGCGCTGTCTGGTTGAATTCACCATGGGCATCGCGCTCGCCCAATTGTGGCGGCAATTGCGCGGCAAGCGTGGCCGCAGCCTTGTCGCTTACGGCGTGAGCCTTGCTCTTTGCGCCATGGGGTTTGCATCGGGCCTGCCGGAAACTGTGTGGGTGCCAGCTTGCTTTGCCGCTTTGCTGCTGGGTCTGGCGCTCGACACAGGGCCGATCGCCCGGCTGCTTGCCACTCGGGCGTTCGTGAAGCTGGGCGATTGGAGCTATGCGACTTACCTGTCGCACTACCTGTTGTTTCTGGTGTTCAAGATCGCGTTCGTAGGCGATGATTTGCAGACGGGCTGGATTGGTCTTGCAGGCTATCTTGGCCTCGTGCTCGCAGCATCAGCGCTGCTCTATGCGAGATTCGAAAAACCAGCGCAAAACTGGCTCAATGCGCGCCAGCCGCTCGTTTTCAGAGCCGCCTGAGCCTCTACCTGCACCTGCTTGACGTTAGGGCACGCTACGTCCTGCCACCGGGGGCTTGCCCTCGGGGCAATAAACGCTCAAACCGCGCCCGGAATCAGACTCTAGACAACCACAGAGCAACACTTCTGAGCAACTCAAGGGAGAAACCAATGAGCCCTCAAGATCTGGCAGCGAAAGTCGGCGAAAATATCGGCACCAGCGAATGGGTCGAGATGAGCCAGGAAAAGATCAACATGTTCGCTGATGCGACCGGTGATCACCAGTTCATTCATGTCAACGAAGAAGCTGCCAAGATGACGCCGTTTGGCGGAACCATCGCGCACGGCTTCATGACGCTTTCGATGATGCCTTATCTTGGCGCGAACAGCGACACGCCCAAGCTTGATGGCGTGAAGATGGGCGTCAATTATGGCGGCAACAAATGCCGATTCCTCGCCCCTGTTCGCGCTGGCAAGCGCATCCGCGGCCACTGGAAGCTGACCGAAATGATCGAAAAGCGCCCGGGTCAATGGCAGCAGACATGCGAAGTGACGATGGAAATCGAAGGCGAAGAAACGCCGGCTCTGATCTGCGAATGGATCACGCTCTACTTCGTTTGATCGGATTGTGATCGACGCTCCTCCTGCGCTTGATCCGCCTGGACCGAACGGATTCCAGGAGCTGTTCACAGCCGCAGGAGGGCAGCCGATTAACTATCAAGGCCACCAATTGATCATGGTAGATCGATTTTCGGTCGGTCAGATCAACAAACTCGGAGTTTCGATAGAGTCGACAAACTCAATTTATCGGCAAGGTGTGCGGCTAGATCCTAATGCCAACATCAAGATTGATGGGAGAGTCTTCCGCACGGTCGCACTTTGGGAGGATACCGCACCCACAATCTCGGTCATCGAAGTGCCGCCGGATGTGACCGCTCTGGGGGTCCGTAACGTTTGGGAAGATGAACATGGCACCGTTCACTCTTGGTACTTTGGTGCGGCCATGATCCTTAGCATGCTTCCAAATGGCCGCCGCTACTTTTGCAATGATGGACAACCTGACGCAGATTTCGACGATATCGTTTTTAGAATTGAGCGCCTCGCCTGAGGCAAAACACTAAGCAAAGGACACCCCCACTATGTCACGTGACGCAGTCATCGTTTCCACCGCCCGCACCCCGATTGGCCGGGCTTACAAAGGTGGTTTCAACGCCACTCCGGGCGCGACGCTCGGTTCGTTCTCTTACCAGGCCGCTGTTGAGCGCGCTGGCATCGAAGGCGGCGAAGTCGACGATGTGGTGTGGGGCGCTGTCCTCACGCAGGGCACGCAGGCCGGCAATATCGGCCGTCAGGTCGCGCTGCGCGGCAGGGCCCCTGTCACCGTGGCAGCCCAGACGATTGACCGCCAGTGTTCATCGGGCCTGATGGCGATTGCGACCGCTGCCAAGCAGATCGTGGTCGACAATATGGACATCGTCGTGGGCGGTGGTCAGGATTCGATCAGCCTCGTCCAGACCCCTGAAATGCGCGTTGCTCCCGACAAGTCGCTGATCGCGATGCACAAGGACGTGTACATGCCGATGCTCGGCACCGCAGAGACGGTCGCGACGCGCTATGGCATCAGCCGCGAGGCGCAGGACGAATACGCTCTGCAATCGCAGCAGCGCACGGCTGCGGGTCAGGAAGCGGGCCATTTCGACGATGAAATCGTGCCCGTGACCACCACGATGATGGTCAAGGACAAGGAAACCGGCAAAGTCAGCAGCCAGGAAGTCACCATCACCAAGGATGAAGGCAACCGCCCTTCGACCACGCTGGAAGGCCTTGCCTCGCTTCAGCCGGTTATGGGCCCTGACAAGTTCATCACCGCAGGCAACGCATCGCAGCTGTCCGATGGGTCTTCGGCGTCCGTTCTGATGGAAGCCAAGCTTGCAGAGCAAAAAGGTCTTGAGCCGCTGGGCCGTTATGTCGGCATGGCGGTTGCAGGCACCGAGCCTGATGAAATGGGCATTGGCCCCGTTTTCGCGATCCCGAAACTTCTCAAGCAGACCGGCCTCACCATGGACGATATTGGCCTGTGGGAACTCAACGAAGCCTTCGCTGTGCAGGTGCTGTACTGCCGCGACAAGCTGGGCATCGACAACGATATCCTCAACGTCAATGGCGGTTCGATCTCGATCGGTCACCCTTACGGCATGACCGGCGCGCGCTGCACCGGCCACGCGCTGATCGAAGGCAAGCGCCGCGG
>CAYUCZ010000066.1:0-11712 GCA_964443505.1 uncultured Porphyrobacter sp.
ACCCGCCTGGAAGCGGGTCGGACATTGGAGAGGGTGTCCGAGCATAGGCGGCGGGTTTTCCCGCCGCCTTTTTTTGTGCCTGGTTCTGACTCCGCAGATCAACAACTTGACGTTAAACTCAGTTTCTTTTCCGCATCGATTTTCGCTTGAGTGACCGGGCGGCAGCGCTAGTCTCTTTGCGAGAGGATCAGCGCTGCCCCTGGTCGGGCAATGCGCTGCGATAAGGAGAGACAATGAGCATGCATCCAATCGCACACGCTGCGAGCCGGCCCGACCACCCTGCCGTGATCATGGCCGGTAGCGGCAAGACTATGACTTTCGGCGAGATGGATGCGGAATCGAACCGCTTCGCCAATCTCCTGCGCTCACGCGGGTTCAAGCCAGGTGATGCGTTTGGCGTTCTGCTTGAGAACCGGATGGAGTTCTATACCCTGATTTGGGGATCGCAGCGCATCGGGACAATGCTGGTGCCGATATCTACGCGTCTCACCGCCGCTGAGATCGCCTACATCTTGAAGGACAGTCAAACCAAGCTCTTGATCACCTCAACCCAATTCGAACCCGTCTTGGGGGGCATCCGCGAGGAATGTCCTGATCTCGAAGTGCTGGTGATGGACGCTGGCGACGACGAAGATTTTGCAGCCGCAATGCTTGATCAAAGCCCTGATGCGGTCGCTGATCAGACGGCTGGCCTTGTGATGTTGTATTCAAGCGGCACGACGGGTCGCCCCAAAGGGGTGCGCCCCGCGCCGCCTGAGGATCCCGATCCGCAGGCTGCCAATCCGCTGATGGCGTTGGCGATGATGGGGGCGGGAATGCCGGGTGACGGTTCGATGGTCTATCTCTCTCCAGCGCCGCTTTATCATGCAGCCCCAATTGGATGGTCGTCGACAGTACACCGCTTGGGCGGGACGGTCGTGATGATGGAGAAGTTCGACCCTGAAGGCGCGCTCAAGGCGATTCAGGATTACAAGGTGACAGATAGCCAATGGGTTCCGACGCACTTCGTCCGTTTCCTCAAACTCGATCCGGAGATTCGCACCAAGTACGACCTGTCGAGCCACCAGCGCGCGCTTCATGCTGCCGCGCCCTGCCCTGTGCCAATCAAGCATGAAATGATCGAGTGGTGGGGGCCGATTGTGAACGAGTATTATGCTGGCTCGGAAAGCATCGGCATGACGTTCCTCAAGTCCGAACAATGGCTCAGTCATCCCGGAAGCGTCGGCGTCGCGATCCATGGGAAGTTGCACATTTGCGGGCCTGATGGTGAGGAGGTGCCGGCAGGTGAAGATGGCCTCATCTTCTTCGAAAACGACATTCTTCCAACCTATCATAACGATCCCGAAAAGACTGCCGACGCCATGCACTCCAAGGGCTGGATGACGCTTGGTGACATCGGCCATGTCGATCAGGACGGCTATCTCTACCTAACCGATCGCAAGAGCCACATGATCATCTCAGGCGGCGTCAATATCTACCCGCAGGAGATCGAGAACCTTCTCGTAACCCATGACAAGGTGATGGACGCCGCTGTCATTGGCGCACCTTGCCCGGATTTGGGTGAAAAGGTGGTCGCGGTTGTGCAGCCAACGGATATGGCCACAGCAGGCGATGATCTGGAATGTGAGCTGCGCGAGTTTCTCGCCCCGAGCCTTGCCCGGATCAAGATGCCCAAGCTGTTCGACTTTCGCCCCGAACTTCCTCGAGAGGCGAATGGCAAGCTCTACAAACGCGAACTGCGCGATGAATATGCCGCCAAGGCAAACGCATAGGGGGATATGATGAACGCACAACGCACTCTGCCCTATGATCTCGCGCGTCAGGTGATTGCGCCAGAAAGCTATGCCGAATGGGACGGCTTGCTCGACACGTTCGATAGGCTGCGCAAAGAAGCGCCGGTGGCCAAAGTCGTCGCAGAAGATGATGTGTTCGAGCCGTTCTGGCTGATCACGCGATACGATGACGTCATGCAGATCAGCAAGGACAACGCGCGCTTCCTTAACAATCCCAAGCCCGTTGTATTCGCCACGCGCGAAGCGACCGCCTTTGCGAAAATGGCGACTGGTTCAAACATGCTGGTGGATTCGCTGGTCGTATTCGACGCACCGATCCACCCCAAATATCGTAAGCTGACGCAAGATTGGTTCATGCCGCGCAACCTCAAGATGATTGAGGGAGAAATCCGTGAACTCGCCGAGAAGCTCGTTCATAAGATGGTCTCAGACGGGCCGGAGATCGATTTCGTCAAAAGCGTTGCGGCGCCCATGCCGCTTCATGTCATCATGCAAATTCTTGGCATCCCGGAAGAGGATGAGCCGCGGATGCTGATGCTGACCCAGCAGATGTTCGGCGGACAGGATGCCGATCTGTCGGGTTCTGGGATGGATAATATGACGCCGGAGCAAGTGCTGCAGTTGGTCTCGGGCGCGGTGAAGAATTTTGAAGACTATTTCGCGGGTATTGCCGCAGCGCGGCGCGCCAATCCGACCGACGACGTGGCGAGCGTCATCGCCAACGCAACCGTGGACGGTGAACCTCTGCCGGACCGCGATATGGCAGGCTATTACATCATCATGGCAGCAGCCGGCCATGACACGACCTCTGCGACAATGTCGGGTGCGATGCTGGCCTTGGCCCGTGACCCCGAACAATTTGACAAGGTGAAGGCAGACCGTTCGCTTCTGCCGGGCCTCGTCGAAGAAGCGATCCGTTGGACGACCGCGGTTCAGCACTTCATGCGCACCGCAGCGGAAGATGTCGAAATCGGCGGCCAGCTTATCAAACAGGGCGATTGGATGATGCTGAATTATGTGTCGGCCAATCATGATCCAGCACAATTCACCAATCCGCGCGACTTTGACGCAAGCCGCACGCCCAACCGCCACATGGCGTTTGGCGCCGGCGCGCATCAGTGCCTTGGCCTACACCTTGCTAGGCTGCAGATCCGCATCCTTTTCGATGCTTTGCTTGATCGGTTGGAGAGCGTGGAGCTGACCGGCGAACCGGCCCGCTCAAGTTCCACATTCGTGGGCGGGTTGAAGACTTTACCGCTTCGAATAGTTTCAGCCTAAGCCCTCGAGATGGGGTGCGCGCGCAATAATACAAGGTATGACCGCAAAAATAAGTTCCAATCGTGAATTATCGAAAGGGCATATCCGATTTTCCTGTTAAATTGAGGCAACTTGTGTTAATCGCCAATTCATGGGAAAAACTTGGAAACGCTTCGCTACTAGTTTGAGCGGGGCGGTGTTTGCGGAGCTTGTCACCGTAAGAACTGCCTGCGCTTCTATTGAGGAGGTGCGCGCATGACTTTGCTTGAACCACACAACCTGCCCTTTGCCGCGGCGGCAATATTGCTGCTGTTCATCGCGCTCGCGCAGGTCATCGGCATGGGTGACATGTTCGAAAGCGCAGAGGCCGATATCGACTTTGACGCCGATATTGATGCGGATGTGCTTGAGCCCAGCGGCTTCTTTAATGCGCTGATGAGTCTGATGGGGATTGGCCGCGTGCCGTTCCTGATCTGGCTCGCTGTGCTGCTCTTCGTCTTCGCGGCAATTGGCGTGGCGACCCAGCAAACCTTGATCGCAACCGCCGGAAGCCCTGCACCGTCATGGCTCGCCGCGGTGGTTGCGGGCTTTGCAGCCTTGCCTGTCACCGGGTTCCTCACCCGGCCGCTGGCCCGGCTGCTGCCCAAGGATGAAACCAGCGCGGTCGGTCTGGATAGTCTGGTCAGGCGCGATGCGGAGATTCAGCTTGGCAGCGCCACAGCCGGTTCACCTGCGCGATCAAAAGTGATCGATCGCCACGGCCATCCGCACTTTGTCATGGTTGAGCCTCACGACCCGAATACGGTCCTGAACGAAGGCGAAACAGTGATGCTGGTGCGGCGTGAAGGCGAAACCTTCTATGCCGTCCAATACGAAAACCCCATGCTGGCTCTGCGGTAAACCGGGCCGAAACCCACTACACGATCGCGCGCGACCCCGAAACGCTGCGCTAAACACAAACAGGAGGGAAAATGGATAATCTACTCGAACTCGCGATCTGGATCGGCCTGGCCTTTGTGGTCCTGCTCATCATCTTTATCGTGCTCACATCACTGTATCGCCGGGCCTCAAAGGAAATCGCCTTTGTCCGCACCGGTGTCGGCGGCGAGAAAGTCGTCATGAATGGCGGTGCGCTGGTCCTGCCGGTGTTTCATGAGACCATGCCGGTCAACATGAACACCCTTGTGCTGGCGGTGGTTCGCCGGGACACAGAAGCGCTGATCACGCTGGATCGGCTGCGGATCGATGTGAAAGCGGAATTCTACGTCCGTGTTCGCCCCGATGCAGGCGCCATTGCCATGGCAGCGCAGACTTTGGGTATGCGCACGATGCAGCCCGATGCGCTCAAAGACCTCGTCGAAGGTAAGTTCGTCGATGCGCTGCGCTCGGTCGCGGCAGGCATGAGCATGAACGAGCTGCACGAACAACGCGCAGACTTTGTGCAGAAGGTGCAGCAGGTCAGCTCGAACGATCTCGCAATGAATGGTCTCGAATTGGAATCGGTCTCGCTCACCGGGCTCGACCAGACCAGCATTGAGCACTTCAACGCGAACAACGCGTTTGACGCCGAGGGCCTGACCAAGCTCACCGAACAGATCGAAGCCCGCAAGAAGCTGCGCAACGATATCGAGCAGGACACCCGCGTGCAGATGGAGAGCAAAAACCTCGAAGCGGACCAGCGTTCGTTCGAGATCGGCCGTGACACCGAATATGCTCGCCTCCAGCAGGAGCGTGAGGTTGAGGTGCGGCGTGCGTCGCAAACCTCTGAAATCGCGCGCGAACAGGCGGAGCGAAACCGCGAAGCAGAAGCTGCTCGGATCGAAGCGAAGAAGCAGGTCGATGCGCAGCAGATTGAGGCAGATCGCCTTGTCGAAGAGGCGCGGATCGATCAAAAGCGCGCTCTCGAAATCGCACGACAGGAACAGCAAATCGCGGTCCAGAACAAGTCACGCGAAGAAAGCCAGGCCAAGGCTGAGGCAGATGCGGCCCGCGCTTTGGCAGTCACTGCCGAGGAGCAGGTGGTCACCTCTCGTGAAAGCGAGGTTGCCGAGCGACAGAAGAAGATCGAGCTGATCGAAGCAGCCAAGGTGGCCGAGCGCGATGCGATCCAGGTCAAGGTTGAGGCTGAGGCTGAGAAAGACGCCGCGCTCAACCGCGCAGAGGCTTCAAGGCTTGAGGCAAAGGGTGAAGCCGACGCTGAAATCCTGCGTGCTGAGGCAGACCGGGTTCGCTTCGAAGTCGAAGCCGCTGGCCAGCAAGCGGTGAACGAGGCTGCGAACATCCTCTCGATGGATCAGATCAGCCTGCAGACCAAATTGGCCCTCCTCAAAGTCCTGCCAGAGGTCATTAAGGAAAGCGCCAAACCGATGGAGGCGATCGATTCGATCAAGATCGTCCAGGTCGATGGGCTTACCAATGGTGGCAGCAATGGCGGCGGTTCAGGTGCCAATGGCCATGCTGGAGGCGGTTCAGGCAACCTTGCAACCGATGCCGTGTCAGCCGCGCTCGCCTATCGTGCGCAAGCGCCGGTTCTTGACGGCCTTATGAAGGAGCTTGGGCTTGATGGGTCTTCGATCGGCGGTCTCGCCAGCGGCGCAGCTGCGGAAGTGGCTGCCGATAGCGACAGCCCCTCCCTCGTTGAGATCCTTTCGGATGTCGCCGAGCAGGTGCAGGAAGCCGAAGAGAAGATCGAAGACAGGAAGAGCGACAGCTCCGAGGGCTAACGCATCAATCAAACGAGCAAGAGCGCGGGGTCCGGACGACGGGTCCCGCGTTTTTTGTGGTTTATCCGAGTAGGCGCTGGGCCATCTCGCGCACCTCCGCACCCATATCTTCGCGCTCCAGCGCCAGCGCCAAAGTCGCTTCGACAAAGCCCAGCTTACTGCCGCAATCGTAGCGATTGCCGTCAAAGGTGACGGCGTGGAAAGGCTGGTCGCCAATCATCTTGGCCATGGCATCGGTGAGTTGGATTTCCCCACCTGCACCTTTCTCCTGGTTCTCCAGCGTGCGCATGACTTCGGGTTGCAGGATGTAGCGGCCTGAGACGATCTTGTTCGATGGCGCTTCGGCTTGCGGGGGTTTCTCGACCAGACCCTTAACCTCGGTCAGCGACCCGCTCGCATTGCCGGGGTCAATCACACCGTAGCTGGAGACTTCCTCCATCGGCACTTCGAGCACGCTGATAAGGTTGCCGCCAACTTGCGTGTAGGCATCGACCATCTGCTTCATGCAGCCTGTGCCCTGTTTATGCGCAACCATCAGTTCATCAGGCAGGAAGATCGCAAACGGTTCATCGCCCACAATCGCACGCGCACACCAGATTGCATGGCCAAGCCCCATCGGCACCTGCTGGCGCACAGTGATAATATCGCCCGGAGTCGCGCGCGTGGGTTCAAGCACGCCCATATCCTTGCCGCGCTCGCTCATCGTGCTCTCAAGCTCGTAGGCGACATCGAAATGCTCGACGATAGCGGTCTTGCCGCGGCCGGTCACAAAGATCATCTGCTCGATCCCTGCTTCACGCGCTTCATCGACAGCATATTGGATCAAGGGCCGATCAACGATTGGGAGTAGCTCTTTTGGAATCGCCTTGGTCGCCGGCAAAAACCGCGTGCCGAGACCCGCAACGGGGAATACGGCTTTCTTGATCGGCTTTAAGGTCATGGTTTTCGCTCTCCACGTTTTTCAACTGCGCGCTTGCTTCAAGGGCCGTGCCTTCTTCGCCCGCACAGGTCAATGAGAGACGCCAATCGCGCGCCAATGTTGCACTTCAGTTGCGCCCACGGCGGGTTTCGCTAAGGCGTTTTCCTATGGACAAACTGATCATTCGCGGCGGCAATCGCCTTTCGGGTACGATTCCCATCTCAGGCGCCAAGAATGCTGCGCTCACCCTTATTCCCTGTGCGCTTCTCACCGAGGAGCCGGTCACCCTGCGCAACTTGCCGCGGCTTGCCGATATTGATGGCTTTCAGCATCTGATGAACCAGTTCGGCGTGATGACCGCGATCCAGGGGACCAGGCCGGAGGATTTTGGCCGGGTCATGACGATGGAAGCCACTCGCATTACGTCGACTGTCGCCCCCTATGATCTGGTGCGCAAGATGCGCGCCTCGATCCTGGTGCTCGGGCCGATGCTCGCAAGAATGGGAGAAGCGACGGTTTCGATGCCCGGCGGCTGTGCCATTGGGAACCGGCCGATTGACCTTCACCTAAAGGCGCTTGAGGCCTTTGGTGCCGAGATTGAGCTCGCTCAGGGTTACGTCAAGGCGATTGCTCCGGATGGAGGATTGCCCGGCGGTGACTATGATTTCCCGGTTGTATCGGTGGGCGCGACAGAAAATGCCGTGATGGCAGCGGTTCTGGCGAATGGCACGAGCCGCCTGTTTAACGCCGCAAGAGAGCCGGAGATTGTCGACCTATGCCGTCTGCTGGTTGCAATGGGTGCCGAGATTGAGGGCATCGGCACCTCTGATCTCATCATTCACGGCGTCAAACGCCTGCACGGGGCGACCTACCAGGTCATGGCCGACCGGATCGAGGCTGGCTCTTATGCGTGCGCGGCGGCGATCACGGGCGGTGATGTTCGGCTTGAAGGCGCAAAGGCCGATGAGATGCAGGCTACGATCCACGCTCTCCAATCGATTGGCGTGCATGTCGATGCAGACGCAAAAGGCATAGACATTCGCACCAATGGTGCACTCAAACCGGTAGATCTGACGACGGCGCCCTATCCGGGCCTTGCGACAGATATGCAGGCACAGCTGATGGCATTGTTGTGCAAGGCCGAAGGTACGAGTGTTCTTAAAGAGACGATCTTCGAAAACCGGTTCATGCACGTGCCGGAACTTGCACGCATGGGTGCAGATGTGACGAGCGAAGGTCGCACAGCGATTGTCAAAGGGGTGGAGACGCTGACCGGTGCCGAAGTCATGGCAACAGACCTTCGCGCATCGATGAGCCTCGTAATTGCTGCTCTTGCGGCGGAAGGCGAAACGCAGGTGCGGCGCATCTATCACCTTGATCGCGGATATGAGCGTCTTGAAGAGAAGCTTCAGCTGGTTGGCGCCGATATTGAGCGGGTAGACGATTAAGCGCCGTCAGGCATTAACAACCAGCCAGACCCGGATAGCGCTTGCAAGCCCCGGCGGTGTTGGAGACTTGATCCGCTCAGCATCGATCTGTGCCACCAATCCGCTTAATGGAAGGCTTTCGCGTTCAGCCGCCTGCTTCAGCATATCCCAAAACAGCGGCTCGAGACTGATCGAGGTTTTGTGGCCCGCAATAGCGACCGAGCGTTTAACCGGAGGATGGTAGGGGACGGGCGTCATCCATGCAGCTTAATCGGCAGCTGCGAACCAAGGCAAGCTGTGCCAGCCTATGCAGCGCGCGCTTTCGCCAGAAGCTTCGCAAAACCGTTTGAACGGGTCCGGCCAAACGGTTGCAAGTGCAGCGCGCAATTGGCGAGCTCCTCAGTCTCGATTGGATGCTGAAACTTAAGCCCGTGGCGACCATCTTGCGACCAGCGCACCTGCGCAAGCTGTGTTGGCAGGCCTTCGAGGTTGAAAGAGAGCAATCGGCCTGGTGCAAACTCGGCCTTCGTGGAAATCTTGGCACCCTCGCATGAGAGATCGACGAGGCGCGCATCGATCATCTGGCGGCCTTCCTGAAGCCGGACACTACCGGTCATGTTGAGGCGCAGGGGACGCACTGAGTGCGGCGATTGTTCGCGCAGGAATTCGTCCACCGTGATCTCGCCGCCAAAACGGTATCCGGCCTGTCGCTGCCCGGTCCAGACACGTTCAACCGGATAGGTGAGGTCATTGGCAAGCTGAAGCAGCGTGCGTGGTTCCGGCGGGACCTGATGCAGAAAACCAAGCCCGACACCCAATTCGGAAACATCGCGGATCAGGCACAGATATTCGCCAGTCTGGCACACCAGTTTCGCACGGCGCAGCATGAGCGAGGCGCGCTTGGACTGGCGCGCTTCGGGTCCCGACCATGTCGTATCGGAATGTTCCATGCTTGCTCCCTTGGTTAAAACTCGGGCTCGAATCGTAACCTTTGCTAACCAAATCTAGAGCGGCATGCTTAATAATTTGCTAAATAGAGCAAGGATTTATCGGGTGTGACGCGGGAGCGACCCCGCGCCTGCTAGTACATATGCTGACCGCCATTGATGCTCATGGTCGAGCCGGTCATGAAAGCTCCGTTTTCGGAGGTGAAGAAGGCCACGCCCCGGGCGATTTCTTCTGCCTGACCGAGCCTGCCGACGGGAATTTTGGCGACGATCTTTTCAAGCACTGGCTCGGGAACGGCGGCGACCATATCGGTATCGATATAGCCCGGTGCGATGGCATTGACGGTAACACCGAACTTTGCCCCTTCTTGTGCGAGCGCCTTGGTAAAACCGTGAATGCCCGATTTGGCTGCGGCGTAGTTCACCTGACCATATTGTCCGGCCTGTCCGTTGATTGAGCCGATATTGACGATGCGCCCCCATTTGCGTTCGCGCATGCCCGGAAAGGTTGCCTTGGCCATGTTGAAGCAACCGCCCAGATTGACACGCATCACGTCGTTCCAGTCGTCAAAGCTCATCTTGTGAAGCGTACCATCGCGCGTGATGCCAGCATTGTTGATGACAATGTCGACTTCACCATAGTCAGCGGCAACCTTGGCGCATCCTTCAAGGCAAGCTTCGTGATCGCCGACATCCCATTTCAATGCCGGAATTCCGGTCTCTTCAGAGAATGCCTTGGCCGCATCATCATTGCCGCCGTAATTGGCGACAACCGTGTGGCCCTGGCGTTTGAGGCGTTCACAGATTGCCTCCCCAATGCCGCGCGTTCCGCCGGTCACGATGGCTACTCGACTCATATGCAATCCTCCTGAAGCAATTCCGTTAGAAGTAACGATGCCGTAGCGTCAGGCAACAAAAAACCCTGCCGAAACAGGGTTATCTTTTTGCGATGCGAGGAGCTGCCTTGGGAGCGATCAGAAGCGGATCTGAGTCCCGACATAGACAGCCTGGCTGTCCTGGACCGAATCGGTCAGCGGGGCAAGGCGATCACGTTCCTGCGACAGGCGAACACCGGCTGTAACATTGAGGTTGGGCGAAAGCCGGAATGCGCCGCCAACATCAACGGTTTGCGACCCAAGCGCGTCAAGCGTGTTGGGCGAACGGCCGGCGATTGCTTCATCCTCAAGCTCGATACGAGGTTGCAGTCGGCTCGGTCGATCTTCCCGCGTTGGCCGCGAAGGTTCAAATTCTGCCAAGTCAGGCATCTGCAGATTGCGCAGACTGTCTGGCAGCGTGGTGCGGCCTGAAACAGGAGTGTTTTCAAGCTGCGGACGGGCAAAGCTCTGATAGCCCCGCGCGGTGCCAAGGTTGAACCGGCTTGCCTGAAGACCAGCAATGCCCACGCCTGTGCCTGGTGCGCCATCGGTTGCGCTGCGCACTATAATGGCCCGTGCGGTCTGATCATCGACCCTCACTGCAACTGTCGCAGTGCGATCGCTGTCAACGCTGGTGGCGCCAACCGGCGTAAATCGAATGCCGCGTTCACGCGCTTTCTCAGCGACTCGGGCAGCAAGGTCAGGATCGACCGAGGCCGGCGTGAACACTTCGAAGCCCGCGCTGTCGGTTGCGCTCGTCAGGCCAACAACAGCGAGACCCGCGGTCGGCAGTGCGAGCAATGCCGCGCCAGCCACAGCAAGCAGCGGCAGCCGGGGCTGCTTTGTCGCTGTCTGTGTGTCCTTGCGTGTCATTACCAACCCTGTTCAATCTCAATCAGATCCAATTGTGATCAAGCTACCAAACTCGACCTTGCCTGAACCTGCGCTGAGCAAAACGCCTCAACCTGAGAGACTCACCCCATTACATTGGAAAAATGATAAGTCGGTGACAGAGCTATGCGCAATAGTGCCGAGGTTTCCACCGTCGCTTCGCTGGCGACCTGTTGCCTCCAGCACACAGCGACCGAACGGTAAGTGATTGCCGCCAATGGAAATCATACGGCGCGCGCGTTCAGCGGGGATACATTGCGATTAGCGCTAATCAGGCCCCAGAAACGCGCTTTCAAACGAGCTCAGCCCCGGGAAAGGCCCTGCAATGGCCTTGCCGCGCGGGGTCAGCCCGGTATAGAGCGACTGTCGAGCCAAAGAGGGACATTCTTTTCCAGTGACACGCCGCCAATCTGCTTTCTCGAACCCGATCCGTCTCACCGCAGCGCTGGGCGCGCTTGGCTTGCTTGCCGCGTGCGGGGGCAACGATCGCCCGACGACGCAGCTTTCTGCTGCGCAGCTCAACACGATCGGGGTTAACGCCTATCTATGGCGCGGTGCGCTTGAAACGCTCAGCTTTGCGCCGCTTGCTTCGGCTGACAGCGCTGGCGGTGTGATCGTGACCGATTGGTATGCGAACCCGTCCAACCCGAATGAGCGGGTGAAGGTCACAGTCACCATCCTCGATCAGGACCTGCGGGCTGACGCACTGCGGGTCTCGGCAAGCCGTCAGGTCGCACAGGGTGCAGGCTGGGTCGATGCGCCGGTTCAGGCAGCAACGGTGCAGAAACTTGAGGATATCATTCTCACCCGCGCCCGCGATCTGCGTCGTAAGGCGCTTGCCGGCTAAATCACACTATTTGCGCTGGCACTCAGGCGCGTT
>CAYUCZ010000067.1:0-11572 GCA_964443505.1 uncultured Porphyrobacter sp.
TGATGCTCGGCCACAAGGTCACCGGCGCAAGCGTCAAGGGCAAGAGCGTCACGCTGACGATTGAAAAGTCCGAAGGCGGCGATGAACAGACGCTCAAAGCCAGCCACGTTCTCGTTGCAATCGGCCGTCGCCCCAACACCGAAGGGCTCGCGCTCGACAAGGCCGGGCTTCAGGTGAACAATCGCGGGCAGATCGAAATCGATCACGATTTCCGCACCAAGGTGGACGGCATCTGGGCCATCGGCGATGTCGTGCCGGGCCCCATGCTCGCGCACAAGGCCGAGGATGAAGGCGTTGCCGTGGCAGAGAACATCGCTGGCGAAACCGGCATTGTGAACCACGATGTGATCCCCAGCGTCGTTTACACCACGCCGGAAGTGGCCGGTGTTGGCCTCACTCAGGAAGAGGCGATTGAGCGCGCGGGCGGCGACAAGAAATCGGTTAAGGTCGGCAAGTTCCCGATGATGGCCAACAGCCGCGCTAAGGCGAACCGCGACACTGATGGCTTTGTGAAAGTCATTGCGGACGCGGAAACAGACCGCGTTCTGGGCGTGTGGATGATCAACAGCCTTGCGGGCACGATGATCGCACAGGCAGCGCAGGCGATGGAATTTGGCGCGACGTCAGAAGACATCGCCTACACCTGCCACGCGCACCCCACCCACGCCGAGGCCTTCAAGGAAGCGGCGATGGCGGTTCAGGGCAAACCTATTCATATGTGATGGAGCATGCCGCCGAGCCAGCGTTGATCCAGCGCAGTCGGGCGGCGCTCCCCCTGCTTGTTCCGGGGCTGGCTGGCCTCGGCTATCTGGCGCTATCCGGTGCGCCCCCGCATTTTGTGACAATCAACGCTCTGGCCTTGGCACCCGCATGCCTATGGGCCGTTTGCGGGCAAATCCCAGAGCGGCTGCGCAATGTCCGAATAGGCCTCGTTCTTCTTCTTGTGATGCTGGCTTTGCCCCTGCTGACGGGTCCGAACATCGACGGAATTGCAAGATGGCTGCCGCTCGGCGGGTTCGTTTTGCACGCTGGGATGTTGGTTATTCCACTGCTCAGCGTGCTTGCAGCGCGCGACGAAGCGCTGGGTGTCTATGCGCTGCTCTCCGCCACCCTCGTCACCTTCGCGCTTCCTGATCCAGGCTCTGCGCTGGCTCTGTTTGGCGCGGCTCTTGGCCTGTGTCTTGCGTGGCGCGACGTGCATCTGGCCGCCCTGAGCGGGTTGGCGCTGTGCGTTGTAATTGGCGCCAGCCTCGTGCCAAACCTTGCCCCGCAGCCTTTTGTAGAAGGGATCCTGACTGATCTTGCGACAACGTCCCCTGCAATGGCGATCCTGCTGTCGCTTTCGCTCGTGACCGGCCTTGGGTTCACCCTGCGCGCACCCGGCGCAGCCCAGCCGGCGCGTTACGCCCTTGCAGGAGCGCTCACCGGTTTCATCGTCGCGGCGCTGCTGGGCGACTACCCCACGCCCTTGATCGGGTATGGAGCCGCCTCCATCATCGGGTTCGGCCTGGCGCTGCCAGCCATTCGGCAGAAGGAAGCTGCACCATGACAAAAACGGTTGTGATCATCGGCGCGGGACCACACCGCTTCTTCGACGAAAGGCTTTAGTCGAGTGCCCGGTTGTACCGCATGATAATCGCGCTATGTGTATTACCATATTGATACACTAGGACGGGGTTATTCATGTTCAATCGCAAACTGACGCTCGCACTTGCCACATCTTTGCTCGCCATCAGCGCATCGCCCGCTTTCGCGCAGGATACACAGCGCATGGAAGAGGTGGTCGAAGCCGAAGCCGATACCGGCAAGTTCATGGGCGCAGTGCTGGTCGCCAAGGGGGATGAGCCAATCCTGAGCAAAGCGTGGGGATCAGCCGACCTTGAATGGGATATCGCCAACACCACCGATACCAAATTCCGCATTGGCTCTGTCACCAAGCAGTTTACCGCGGTCTCGATCCTGCTTTTGCAAGAGCAAGGCAAGGTCGATCTGGACGCGCCGATCAGCACCTATCTCAAAGACACGCCCGATGCGTGGGGCGGTGTTACCGTGCGCAATTTGATGCGCCACACCTCTGGCATCCCAAGCGTTACCTCGCTCGATACATTCGGCGATGTGGTGCGCCAGCCGATCAGCCAGGATGAACTGATCGCGATGTTTGTTGACCTGCCGCTTGAGTTCGACCCGGGCAGCGCATTCAAATATTCAAATTCGGGCTATGTCCTGCTTTCGCGCATAGTCGAGAATGTATCCGGACAATCGCTGGGCGACTTCTACCAGGCGAACCTGTTTGCGCCGCTTGGAATGGAGGCCACCGGTCTTGATGTCAGCGCCCAAATCCTTCCCAAGCGCGCGGACGGCTACTCCCCCTCGGGCGACGATGTGACCGTCATCAACGCGCCCTATGCCGATATGGGCATCCCGACCGGCGCGGGCGCGCTTTATTCGACCACCGGCGATCTGCACAAATGGCAGCGCGGCCTGTTCGGCGGTCAGATCCTGTCTGAAGAGAGCTTGGCTGAATATCTCACGCCGACCGAATACGAAGCCTTCTTTGGCAACACGTATGCGCATGGCGTGCTCGTCGCGAAGCAAGGTGACAACACCTATTACTGGCATGGCGGCGGCATTCAGGGGTTCAACGCCTGGCTTGGCTATGATGCGGACCGCGAAGTGACCGTGGCGGTGCTTGCCAATCTCAATGGCGGGGCTGCCAACAAGATCGGGCAGCAGCTTGTCACGCTGGTCCAGGGCGGCGACGTCGTCCTCCCCTCAGACCGGGTTGCGAGCGAAATCGATCCGGCCGACCTTGCACAATATGAAGGCGTGTTCGCCCTTGCTCCGACCTTCAAGATCACGATGTTCGTTGAAGACGGCAAGCTGATGACGCAGGCCACCGGACAAGGCGCAAACGAACTGTTTCAGGAGAGCGAGGACTTTTTCTTCCTCAAGGTTGTCGACGCGCAGGTGCGCTTTAACCGCGATGATAGCGGCGAGATTATCAGCATCACGCTGTTCCAGAATGGCCGCGAAATCGAAGGCGCAAAGGAATAGGCCGCGCGCGGCGCACCGCGCCGCCGCGACCTCCAAGAGCGGCTCACTTCACCTGGATATGCGCCAGATCAAGGTTGCTGGAACCGTGCCAGTAAACCCGGAATTCGAGATTGTTGTTCGGGTTGTAGACCTGTGCCGTGATCGGAACTTTCACCCAGTCATTGCCGACGAACGAACCTGAAAAGACCGGCTGGCTGGCAAGGATGATCCCCCAATTCGCGTCATAAATGTCGACCGTTGCAACCAAGCCGTTGGCATTGGGTGATCGCATGTGAAACTCGACATTCATCGGACCAGTTGGAAAATTCACATAGGGGCCAAAGTTCAGCATTCCCGGCGTCGAAAGACCCTGAACGGCTGAAAGTGCGTTGTGCGGACGCAGGAAATAGTTGCCCGGCCCCTTGAACATGGGCGCCCGGCCCGGCTCGAACGCATAACGTCCGCCTGCTCCAAGACCGAGCACGTTGAGCGAGGTTGTTTCTGTGTTGATCAAGGTCTGCGGATTGTTCCGGTTGGTGACCCAACCAATACGGGTGCCCGAACTATCTGTGATCTGGCGCGAGAGGATCTGCGATCTCAGCGAAACGGCGTGCTGGATCAGCAAATGCCTTCCCGCAGCGCATCCAGGTGTGTCGATCATCTTCTGGGTCAGGATCAGGAAGAAGCCAAAATAATAGTCTTCGTTGACGTTGGGATAATCGAACCGTTGATCCTGATTGTTGTAGGTCGCACCGCTTTGGCTGATCCAGTTGGCCCATTCGCTGAACGCGGAGTTGGCGCCATAGACGCAGCTGGACGTGAGCAGGCGGTAAAGCCCTCTGAAACTCAGATGATCGAAAAATCCGGTGGTGTAAGGGTCCTGATTGAGGTTCCAATTGGACACATCGCCGCCGATAATCGCCCAGCGATTGTAGTCACTCGGCGCCCAAAGACCGATCGGCTGCGGCCTTGCATAGGCCGCTGACATATACCGCGCGAGCCAGTTGTCATCGAACCAGAAATTGTTGAACTCGGTTGCGACCTTTGCGCCCGTACTGTTGACGCCGTTATGCTCAATAAAGGCCGATCCGCTCGCTCCGCCATCCAGAACACCGTCGCCGTTGAGATCAAACAGAAGGTGGCAATCCTTGTCAGGCGTGGTCGTGCGGTTTGGCCCATTTGAATACGCGATAAGCTCGCTGCGGTCGGTCGGCGTCGCGGACACATCGCAAATGTTGTTGTATTGCTGGGGATCGTAGAAATTATACGGATATTCCAGCGGTGTGACGGATTTGAAGTTCCCATCTGCGCTGTACATGAAGTCAACAGCGGCTTTTCCGTCGGGATAATGCACCCCGTAAGTCAATTGCGCCGTTGCAGGCACAGTTACTGCAGCCGCGGTCAAAACTGCCGCGGCCCGAAGACCCTTCAATACTTTCATAATGCGACCCAAGCTCCCCTAAATAGAGATTGAGTGACTAAGAAGAACTGCGGGATAAGACAATAACCTAATTGCTGATTTGAGACGGAAAAATTGCAGTTTGCGTCCCGATCACGCTTGGCATACTTGCTGTTGGCAAGAGAGTGAGAGGTAAAGGGTTCACGCACATGGCCTATCCGCAATTGACCGACAAACCCGGCGCGCTTGAAACCGCGGCCGCCATTCGCGCGGGCGAGCTCAGCGTTGCCGAAGCGGTTGATGCGGCCATCACGCGGATCGAACATCTCGACGCAGAGATTGATGCGCTGGCCGTTCCTGATTTCGAGCGCGCGCATGAGGCCGCCAAGGCGCTCGACGCAGCAGGGCCGTCTGCTGATCAACCGCTGTTCGGCGTGGCGATGACGGTCAAGGAGAGTTTTGACGTTGAGGGACTGCAAAGCTGTTGGGGGCATCAAAGGCTTACCGATTACATCGCCCGCAGCGACAGCGAACTTGTCCGCCGGTTGAAAGCGGCAGGCGCGGTTATCCTTGGCAAAACCAATGTGCCGGTTGATCTCACCGACTGGCAGAGCGTTAATCCGGTCTATGGCCGCACCAACAACCCGCATGATACCGGGCGCTCGCCGGGCGGATCATCGGGCGGCAGCGCAGCTGCGGTGGCAAGCGGGATGGTCCCTTGCGAGTTCGGCACTGACATTGGCGGCTCTGTGCGCGTGCCAGCGCATTTTTGCGGCGTATGGGCGCACAAGCCAAGCTGGGGTCTCATCTCCAAACGCGGGCACGATCACCCGCAAATGGCGCGGCGCGACGGCTTTGTTGCCGCGCATGATGGCGCGCTGTCTGTCGCCGGCCCCTTTGCACGCAATGCCGCAGACCTGGCAACGCTGACGATGATTGCAGGGCAATATGCGCTCCCCCGCAATGGCAAGCCGCTTGACCAATGCCGCCTGCTTGCGATCACCGAATATCCCGGCGCGCCTGTCGATGCCTCGGTTGCCGAGCCGATCGAGGCTGCGATTGAGACGCTGACCCGCGCGGGTATCACGATTGACAGGGCAAGTTCTCTCATCCCCGATCTCGCGGCGCAGCAGGGCCATTATATGCGTATGCTCAACACCGCGATGGCGCGCGGCGCGCCCTCGCCCAGCGGGAAACGCGCGACGGCGACTGACTGGTTCGACCTGCTTGACGCGCAGGCCGCCAATATCGCTGAGTGGGAAACTGTGTTTGCGACTTATGACTTTGTGCTCGCCCCGCCCGCACCGGTTCTTGCCGTGCCGCATAACGAGGCGCGCGTGTTCGATTCCACTATCCGCGTGAACGGTCAGGATATTCCGGGCGCATCGGGTCTTGCCTGGGCCGGGATTGCCACCTTCCCCAACCTGCCTTCCACCATCGTGCCGGTTGGCAGCGGCATGTATGAAGGCAGCGAACTGCCATGCGGGATGCAGGTCATGGGCCGCTATATGAGCGACCTCGACTGCATCCATGCGGCCGGCGCAATCGGGAAAATCTTGCACAGCTGACCCGCTGACGCCAAAGGCGCGGGGTTATGAACGAAACCGTCCTTACCCCGATCCTCGACCTGCTCGACATTGCCGGCATTGCCGTATTTGCCCTGACAGGCACGCTGGTCGCCGCGCGTGAGCGGCAGACGTTCGTCACGATGGGCTTTTTTGCGTTGGTGACAGGCGTTGGCGGAGGAACGGTGCGCGATCTGTTGATCGATGCGCCAGTGTTCTGGATGACTGATCCATGGGTTGCGGTTGTGTGCCTTGGCGTTGCCCTTGTCGCCTGGTTCACGCCGGTCAAATGGTGGGATGGCAAGCTGCTTGACTATGCCGATGCCTTGGGGCTTGCCGCATACGCTGTGCTCGGCAGCGCAAAGGCGATCGCATACGGAATTCCGCCAGTGCCAGCGGCCTTGATGGGGATCATCACAGGCTGTGTCGGCGGGGTGATCCGCGATGTGGTGGCAGGGCGCCCGTCGGTCATCATGCAGCCGGAAATCTATGTCACCGCCGCGGCTCTCAGCGCGGCGATCACCGTGCTTGGCATGCAGGTGTCAGGCGCGCTCGGCATATTGGACGCAGCCGTTTGGGGCGCGGCGTTTGCCGCTGGCTTTGCCCTTCGCGCAGCCGCGATCCGGTTTGAGCTGGCGCTGCCAAGCTATGGAGCGAAAGAAGCAGTCGGATCAGCAGGTGGATCAGGCGATGCGCCCGCCCCGCCCCGTGATGATCACTCTTCGGGATAACCCTCTTCACCCGGAAGCGGGCCGCCCGGATAGGCTGGCTGCGGATCATTGGCGCTCGCTGCGTTAAGCGGCTGGCGATCGCCATCGACCTCAGCCAAAGCAAGCGTGGTCGTGGCCGCCCGATCGCCATCAGGCTCCTGCTGCGGGATCGCCGCGCGCGCTTCCTGATAGCGGACGTCGGACCATTGGCCCGGCGCGCGCTGTGGCTCAGAGCCTGAACGGATTTCGCCCGTTTCGTAGTTCACACCGGAAAATCCGCTGTAATCGACGCCTGAAACCCGGCCATTGCTGCCGATCCGGCAGCTGAAAGCTGACCCGTTGAACAAGGTGCCCGAGACAACCCATCCGCTGGCATCGCGGCTGGCATTGTCGACACTGTCAACGCGCACATCGCGCTCAATCTCATCGAGGCAGATCGACACAGCATTGTCGAGGCCAGAGCCGCTTGAGCGGCGCGGATTGCTGCGGCGATCATCATAGCGCCGATCATCATCGCGATAGCGATTGCGTTCGACCACCACGACATCACGGTCGCGGCGGCGGTTGTTGCTGGCAGCGCTGGCAATCGCGGCAATCCCGCCGATCACAAGAGCGCCTGCAAGGATATCGCCCCCGCGAATGCCCCGGCGATGACGGCGCCCGCGCCAACGGCGGCGATATTCCGCGGTTTCGGCGGCTGGATCGAACCATTGCTGGTCGCTTGCATCCATCGTTGAAAAGTCGATGCCAAACGCGCTGCCGGTTTGCGGTTCGCCAACAGGGGCCATGTCGGCTGCGTATGCGGGCGTGGCTGCCATTGAAACAGCGGCGACCATTCCGGTCAGCGCGCCTAGGCGGTTCAGTTGAGCCATGAAAGCTCCCTCCTGTTTTGTGTCACTATACAGTGCAGGCGAGCGGCCACCAATCGCTCAAGATGCGCATACAGTTAGGCGATCCAGGCTTACAGGGGGATGAACCGCCTGCAGCCTGAACCGCCTTCTGGGTGGAGGTGCTACCCAGTCTCACTGAGCACACAGTGTCAAATCAACGCAGACCGGCAATCCCGCGGAAGCGAACTTCCGGACGCGTACCGCGTTCGAAATAGCAGGTGAAACGGCCGCGATCGAAACCTTGATTGCCATAGCCATAGCCGCGTCCCTGCAAGCCTTCGACCTGGATCCGGCCCTTGACGCGCCAGCCATAACGGGTGCGGTCGATATCGCGGATCTGGGTCACATCGGCAAAGCGATAGCCTCCAAACCGGCGAGCCTGACGTTCGGCAACGCGGATGCATCGTTGGACGGCGCGTTGGCCTCCGCCGCGGCGATTGTAGCCATAGCCGTTGTGATGGCGGCGGTCGCGATAGCGCCGATCGCGGCGATCATCGCCGTCAAAAGCACCGGCAAGAGCGGCGATCCCGCCAATAACCAGGGCCCCTGCAATTACGTCGCCTGCATCAACGCCGCGATCACGGTGGCGATCACCGGCAACAGCAGGAGTAGCGGACGCCAGGGCCATCGCGCCAGCCGCGACAGTCCCGAGCGCGCCCTTGGTGAGAGTCTTTTTAAGATCAGTCATGTGGGTTCATCCTCGGGTTTTCAGTGGATGGGACCATTCCCGTTCACTGTGAGACCCTTTTAGATGAACGATTCTGAGTTGAGTCTGAGCGCGCCTTGCAGCGGATGTTCAGATTAGCAGCACTTTATCTGAACGAACGTATCAGCCTGTCGCAGCCTACTCCTCAAGCGCCGCCAACACGTCGCGCGTGAATGCAGCGATATCGAAGCGGGTGCCCACCATGTCCTCCCCGCGCCGGACGATCACGACATTACGGGAGGGAACAACGACCAGATACTGCCCGCGATTGCCGCGTGCGGCAAAGGCATCATCAGGGATCCCTTCAAATGCGTTGCCCTCGGGCCTGCGAAAGGTCCACCAGCCCGCGCCATAGCCCCATTGAGTGCCCTCTGGCTGCGGTCCGCTGGGGTCGGAGACATAATCGCGCCACCCCTCAGGCAAGATACGCTCCCCTTCCCACATGCCGTCCTGGAGATAGAGCTGGCCAAGCTTTGCAAGATCCTCTGACGTGGTCCACACCTGGCTCGACAGCACGGCCCCTCCGCGCGAGTCTGTCTCGATCACGGTGCTGTCCATGCCGATCCGCCGGATCATCTCATCGACGCCATAATGGCCGATATATTGCTCAACCCCCTTCACCGCCATCAGCGTATCGTTGTTGGCATAGCGATAGACGGTGCCCGGTTGATGGATCATCGGCCAGTGCGTCGCGCGTTCATCCACGGTCGAGCCGCCCCAATAAATCGGATCGGTGCGATTGCCCGGAGTATCCGAATAGCGGCCCGAGGCCATCCGCAGTGCGTGGTCGATAGTGATTGCATTGCGAGTGTCGGTTGCGCCACCGCTGCGCCAGTAGTTGAGCCCGACAAAATCGCTTACATCGTGGCTGGCCGACATCGTCGCCATGCCGACCAGAGTAGAGGCGATGCTCTTGGCGACTGACCAGGTGCGCTGCGGCGTGTTGGTGCCAAAGCCCCCTTGCGCGATACTCTCAGTGTATTTGGGTGAGCCATCTTCGCCAAAGACGCGCACCAGCGCCACGGTTGTGCGCCCTTCCCCATAATTCGTACCAAGCGCATCCTTCATGACCTCGAACAGCTGCGGATAGGGATCGAGGGGACCTTCCTCCCGCTCCCCTCCCTGTTTCAGCTCGATCGTCGTCGGCGCGCCGCGGGGCGGTTCTGCTGGCTGCGATTCCACTGGAATGCCGGCGGCGGGATTGCTGAAATCCTCTGGCGTGCCGATTGGCATGATTGAACAGCCGGTGCGCGGACCGAAATAGCCAGCGACGCGGTCAGGCATATCGTCGGCCCATTCAACCTGCACATGCGCGATCTGACCCGAAGGACGACGGACGATCTGGTAGGGCAGCTCGCGGACGATATCATCAAGCGGCGCTTGAATACCGGTCAGCTCCCACTCATGGACGCTTTCAGGCGTGCGAGTGATGCCAGCGGCTTCGGCATTGCCAATCGCACTGCACAGGAACAGCGCCTTGTACCCCGCAGCCAGCGCGCGGTCATAGCGCGCATCCAGGCGCTCTTGAGCGGATTGGGCGTGAACGGTGGTTGGGACTGAGGCACTGAGTGCGAGAGCTGCGACTGCAGCGAGCTTGGTGAATTTTCGCATAGGACAAGCCTAGCTTCCCTACCCGGCAAAGCAAGCCGCGCGACTTGCCCAAGAGCCGTCAACGGCTAAAGTCGGCAGCGGTGCAATGGGACAGGATGACTTCATGAAGAACCGCTTCATTTTAAGCAGCCTCTTGGCAGCGGCGCTGATTTCTCAGCCGGGCTATGCGCAAGAGATCGACTACGATGCCTTTGGCGCAGATCTCGATGAGGTCCATGCTGCGCTGGATCGAGGTTTTGAACTTGATGGAACGAATCGTGAGGCGGCCATTTCTTCGTTCACGCTGGTGGCAAAAAAGGCCGAAGCCATGCTGGAAGAATATCAAGGGCTCGACGACACAGACCGGCTGGACCTGCACTATCAGGCAGGGCACGGCTGGTATTACTCAGCCGCAACCTATAGCAGGCTTGCCGATGAGGCAGCAGATGACCTGCAACGCCAGGCGCATAGCGAGGCGATGCTCACCAACCTATTGCTGGCCGAGAGCCATTACGAGCAGGTCTATGCATACGAAGGACAGCGGCTGAATCCGGCGGAATACTACTTCACCGCGACCATGCTGGCCGAATATGGGGTCGAGACAGACGACCCGCGCAAGGTTGAGTGGGCGGCGCTCGAGGTCAAGGCCGCACGGCAGCGAGTGGCTCAGGCTGATCGGCTTGAATTCATGGATCCATGGAGCTCCAGGAATGAGCTGATTCGCGCGCTTGTCGCCTATTCCAGGCTCGCCGAAGACGATGCTGCTCTTGAAGAAGCACGCGAACTCTTCGCCGACTTCCCTGAGGACGATTTCAACTATCGCCCGCTGAGCGAACTTATCGGGTAGTCCGGCCAGGCAGCGCTCAAAAAGAAAGGGCCGGCAGATCGCTCTGCCAGCCCTTCTTTGTTGGATGCTTTGCCGCCCGCAGGCCGCAAATGAATGCCTACGCGTCGGCGTATTCGTCGACCTGGCTCATGTCCGGGCCTGAATCCTGACCCTTGGCGTCTTCGTCGCGGTCAACCAGTTCAATGATTGCCAACGCGGCTGAATCGCTCTCACGATAGCCAGCCTTGATGATGCGGGTGTAGCCGCCATCGCGGTCGCTGTATCGCTCTGCCAGAACGTCAAACAGCTTCTTCAGCTGGGTTTCGTCCTGCAGGCGGGTCATGGCGAGGCGACGGTTCGAAAGACCGCCGCGCTTGGCCAGCGTGATCAGCTTTTCGACGTAAGGGCGCAGTTCCTTCGCCTTGGGCAGCGTGGTCGAGATCTGCTCATGCTTGATAAGAGCAGCCGCCATGTTGCGGAACAGAGCCGTACGGTGGCCCGACTTGCGCGAAAGCTTACGCTGAGAAATTCCGTGACGCATTGTATAGTCCTTTAGTTCGTAAGGGGCCCGTATGAGGTAGCCCAGTGCTGGCGGCGGTTAGGGCCCGCCGCCATTGCCCTTATTATCCAAGCAGCTCTTGCTCGAGCTTCTTGGCCATTTCCTCGATGTTCTCAGGCGGCCATCCGGGGATGTCCATGCCAAGGCGCAGGCCCATGGAGCTGAGAACTTCCTTGATCTCGTTCAAGGACTTGCGGCCAAAGTTCGGCGTGCGCAGCATCTCGGCTTCGGTCTTCTGAACGAGGTCGCCGATATAGATGATGTTGTCGTTCTTGAGGCAGTTGGCCGAACGCA
>CAYUCZ010000068.1:0-11153 GCA_964443505.1 uncultured Porphyrobacter sp.
CAACTCCCATGGCGCGGTACATTTTCATCACCGGCGGCGTGGTCTCCTCGCTCGGCAAAGGTCTCATGGCGGCAAGCTTGGCTGCGCTCCTTCAGGCGCGCGGTTACAAGGTCCGCATCCGTAAGTTCGATCCGTATCTCAACGTCGATCCGGGCACGATGAGCCCGTATCAGCACGGAGAGGTCTATGTGACCGATGGCGGGGCGGAGAGCGACCTTGATCGTGGCCTTTATGACCGCTTCACCGGTGTGTCTGCGCGTCAAAGCGACAATATCACGTCGGGCCGCGTCTATCGCGACATCATCGCAAAGGAACGGCGCGGGGATTATCTTGGCGCAACCGTGCAGGTGATCCCGCATGTGACCGACGCGATCAAGCAATTCGCGCTTGCCGGTCAGGACGATCATGATTTCATCCTGTGCGAAATCGGCGGCACAGTGGGTGACATTGAATCGCTCCCGTTCATGGAAGCCATTCGTCAGCTGCGCAATGAGCTTGAGCCGTTGCAGACACTAAGCGTCCACGTGACGCTCGTCCCGTACATTGCCGCTGCCGGTGAGTTGAAGACGAAACCAACACAGCACTCGGTGCGCGAATTGGCATCGCTCGGGATCAAGCCAGATGTCCTTTTGTGCCGGGCGGAACATCCGATCCCCGATGCAGAACGCCAGAAGATCGCCAATTTCTGTAACGTGCGCAAGGAAGCGGTGATCCCCGCACTTGATGCTCCCTCGATCTATTCGGTGCCGCTGCAGTATCACCGCGAAGGGCTGGACGAAGAGGTCTTGCGCGGATTTGGCATTACCGATGCGCCCGCGCCCGATCTATCGGCCTGGAACGACGTGACAGATCGGTATTTCAATCCCGAAGGCGAGGTCACGATTGGCGTGGTTGGCAAGTATGTCGGCCTGCCTGACGCCTATAAGAGCCTTAACGAGGCGCTTGTCCATGGCGGCCTTGCGAACCGGGTGAAGGTCAACATCAAGTGGATTGATGCCGAAATTTTCGAAGGTGAGGACGAGAGTGAGATCGTCTCGGCTCTTGAACCCATGCACGGCATTCTTGTGCCCGGCGGTTTTGGTGAGCGCGGTAGCGAAGGCAAGATCGCGAGCGTCAAGTTCGCTCGTATGCGCAAGGTACCCTTTTTCGGCATTTGTCTCGGCATGCAGATGGCCTGCATCGAAGGTGCGCGCGAAGCCGGATTTGCTGACGCCTCCTCAACCGAGTTTGGCGAAACCGAACAACCCGTCGTTGGTATCATCAGCGAGTGGATGAGCGAGGAGGGTCTCCAGCAGCGCGAGGAAGGCGGCGATCTGGGCGGCACTATGCGGCTTGGCGCTTACGAGGCGAAGCTCGCCGGCAACAGCCATACCAGCGCGATCTATGGCGGAGCAGAGTCCATATCGGAGCGCCACAGGCACCGTTACGAAGTTAACAGCGCTTACATTGAGCCGCTTGAAAAGCAGGGACTTGTCTTTGCCGGCATGTCGCCTGACGGTTTGCTGCCCGAGATTGTCGAGCGGCCAGATCATCCCTGGTTCGTAGGTGTGCAGTTCCACCCGGAGCTCAAGTCCAAGCCGTTTGATCCGCACCCCCTGTTCGCAGGCTTCATTGCGGCAGCACTTGAGCAATCGCGCCTCGTCTGATTCGCCGACCAAAGGCGATCTAGGGTTACTTTATTTCATTCAATTGACTGATTCGGCTTGGAAAAGCACCAAGCCACACGCTCGTGCATCCAAAATTCAGACAATCTTAGCCACGAATGTATCGGAAGCCTTGGCTTTGCGGCCGATATGTGTCGTGTTCGTACAAGGTTGGCAATTAGTTCTTGCCTACCTCAAGGTAAGGTCTTTACGGAAATGGGGGCTACAGGTTTTCGTAAGGGGACTGTGGCAACTTCATCGGATCAAACCGGTGAAGATCAGGCACTTGGGACTAAAAATTAGTTTGGAAGAAATGCCATGCCCAGCGTGGATGGCGGAGCTTCCCTGACAAGCTCGCGATGGTATTGATCGTCTTCTGCGACCCGGATGATCAGTGCCACACGAGGCGACTTCAGTGTCGCGGGGGCGGATCTTAGAGAGACCGCCCCCACTTCTTATCCAGTTTCACAAAACTGTAATATTCTGATTTCCGGCGTCAAAATGGCCGTTTGAAGGCTTGGCTAACCTCAGCGCTTTACGCAGCGTCCGCTGACTTGTCGTCGCCATCCGATGAAGGAACGGCGGTCAATGTCGCGGAACCGTTTACAGCGATCTTCTTGGGCTTCATCGCATCAGGCACTTCGCGGACCAGATCGATCACCAGCAAACCATCAGCGAGTTGAGCGTTTTCGACCCGGACATAGTCAGCCAGTTCGAATCGCCGTTCAAACCCGCGATTCGCAATTCCGACATGCAGCAATTCTGATCCGTCATCGATGTCATCGCGCTTCTTTCCCTGGACGGTGAGAAGGTTTGCCTGCGCAGTGATATCAATATCCTGCGGGCGGAAGCCAGCGACGGCCAGTGTGATGCGGTAATTGTCTTCGCCGCTTTTCGCGATGTTGAAAGGGGGGTAGTTGTCACCCGAATTGAGCCGCGCCTGGTTCTCAAGAAGGTCGAAAAGACGATCGAAACCAACGGTCGAGCGGCGATAGGGTGTGAAATCAAGACGTGACATGTGCAAATCCTCTTGGTTGAGCAATTTGTTTCAGTTTTCAGGCCTGCCTCATGCAGCACCTGCTGTTGTGCCATCCGCAATGTTCCCCAAGGACTGGCAGAACCGGACGACACACACTAGTTAGGTTCAGCGGGAAGGCTTTCAAGAGGTCCTAATTTGGGCCCAATGGGATTGAACGATGAGCACTCCAAAAATTGACATCTACACCAAGTTCGCTTGCCCTTTTTGTGTCAGGGCCAAGCATTTGCTGAAAACCAAGGGCGCTGAATTCAACGAATTCGACATCACGATGGGCGGCGAAAAGCGCGACGAGATGATGGTCCGCGCGCCGCTTGCGCGCACTGTGCCGCAGATCTTCATCGGCGATACCTATGTCGGCGGCTCTGATGAGCTCGCCGCGCTTGAGCGCGAAGGAAAGCTCGACGCGCTTCTGGCGGGATAGCGTCAATCTGTGTCGAGGATCGCTGTCTTGCAGATGACTTCGGGCATTGATCCCGATGCGAACTATCGCGCGATTGCCGATAGTATACACAAGGCCGCGGATGGCGGTGCGCATGTTCTCTTCACGCCTGAAATGTCGATCCTGCTTGACCGCAACCGCAAGCGCGCCGGCCCCTGGATTGAAAGCGATGGTCCCGGCGAAATGGCGAAAGCGCTTGGTTCACTTGTCAAGACGACCGGAGTTGATCTTGCATTGGGGTCCATGCCGGTGAACGCGCGGGGCGATAAATGGGCAAACCGGGCGATGTACTTCCCGGCAAATGGCGAGCCTGCCGTCAGTTATGACAAGATCCATATGTTCGACGTGCAGCTTGCCACCGGCGAAGCGTGGCGAGAAAGCTCCGCCTATGAAGCGGGCCGCGAAGTTGTCACGATCGACGATAGTCCGGTTGGAAGGCTCGGCCTTGCGATTTGTTACGACATGCGTTTCCCGGCTTTGTTTGAAGCGCTTGGCAACCGCGCGTGTGATGCGATTTCGATCCCGGCAGCCTTTACAGTGCCAACCGGCAAAGCCCACTGGCACCTCCTCCTGCGCGCCAGGGCGATAGAGGCCTCCGCCTTCGTTATCGCCGCAGCACAGGTCGGCAAGCACGAAGACGGACGCGAGACTTATGGGCATAGCCTCGTGGTCGATCCCTGGGGCGAGGTGCTGATGGATATGGGCGGGGAGGAGCCGGGTCTTGGCTTTTGCGAGATCGATCTTGAAAGAATTGAAGAAGTGCGAGGGCAGGTTCCCAGTCTTGCCAACCGCCGCAAAATCGCCAATTAAGCCAATGCTATGATCGTATTTGACCTTTGCTGTGACGCCGGACACCGTTTTGAAGGCTGGTTCAAGTCATCGTCTGACTATGACGACCAGATGGATCGCGGCCTGATCGATTGCCCGCATTGCGGTTCTGAAGTGATCAGCAAGGCCCCGATGGCACCTGCAGTCGGCGCGAAAAGCAATTCGGTCTCAGTCCAGCGCTCACCACAGCAGCCACCCAATGCAAATGGCGACACGCGACCTATTTCGAATGCGCCCTCGTCGAATGCTCCCATGTCGAACGCGCCAATGTCGCCAGAGGTGCAGCAGGCAATGCAAGCGCTCGCCAAGGCGCAGGAAAAGGCGCTCCAGAATTCGACCTGGGTCGGCAAGGACTTCGCAAGCCAGTCCCGCCAGATGCATTATGGCGAGCGTGACGAAGCGCCAATCCACGGGCAGGCCAGTATCGAAGAAGCCAAAGCGCTTGTTGAGGAAGGTGTTCCGGTCGCTCCGCTGCCGTTCCCGGTTGCTCCTCCTGACGAACTCAATTGATTAGGAACAGACGGCTGCTATTGGGAGCGTGATCCCCAAGCGGCGTCCCCGTAGCTCAGGTGGATAGAGCGTCGGATTCCTAATCCGAAGGCCACAGGTTCGAATCCTGTCGGGGACACCATTTCTGACATTGGCTGCAGATTGACCGGCGCACCCGCGTCGCTATCACAGGGACCTATTGTTTTTTAAAAGGGCCCCTGAACATGAAATCCACCCTTGCCGCGCTCGGCGCGTTCGCTCTTTTCGCAGTGCCAGCAACGATCCTGAACGCGCAAACAGGTGATCAGGCCCAAACACCATCCGTCACTGGCAAGGGATCGGAACGTACTGGCCCCAATCCCAAGCTAACCGGCGAAGATCTCTTCGATATCGCATATGCGGCTGACCCCCAGATCAGCCCTGATGGTTCGACGATCATCTATGTCCGGCGCCAGAACGACATCATGGCAGACCGGGCGCTGAGCAGCCTTTGGAAGATCGATGTCGCAAGCGGAGAGCAGACACCGTTTGCTGGCCGCAGCTCAAGCGCTTTTGCGCCGCGCTGGTCACCCGATGGATCGCGCGTTGCTTACGTGTCGACTGAAGGCGGGGCGACGCAATTGTGGGTCAAGTGGGTCGAGAGCGGAGAAGCGGTCCGCCTGACAGGTCTGCCCAATGCGCCGATGAGCATCACATGGTCACCTGACGCAAGCCAACTCGCCTATGTCATGCTGGTCAACGATGCACCTCCTTCATTGGGCAAGGCTCCATCCAACCGCCCCGAAGGCGCCAAATGGGCAGAGCCGCTTGAAATCACTGATCTTGTGAACTTCCGCGCCGATGGAGCAGGTGAGATTACACCGGGCTTTGAAAAGGTATTCGTAATCGGAGCCACAGGCGGTGCGCCGCGACAATTGACCTTTGGTCCATCGCATGATGGCGGCGCGCTGAGTTGGTCGGGGGATGGCTCCAAGGTATTCTTCACAGCGAACCGCAACCCCGATTGGCAAACCGATCCGCTGGAATCGGAGATCTGGTCAGTCGATGTGAATTCACTCACGCTCGACCAGCTGACAAGCCGCGATGGTCCCGACACAGGAGCAAGTGTTTCTCCCGATGGTTCCAAGATCGCATATGTTGGCTTTGACGATGACGGACGCGCCTATGAACAGGCGGAAATCTACGTCATGGATGCAGATGGCTCGAACGGCCGTTTGCTCACAGGTGAGTGGGATTTCAGTCCGGGCGCGATGCGTTGGGACGCGAATTCGCGCAGTCTCTATGTCCAATATGACAAGCGGGGGGAGACGTTCATCGCTCGTATCGGACTGGATGGATCGGTTCGTGACGTCGTTGAAGGTCTGTCAGGCGCTGGTCTTGATCGCCCTTACACAGGCGGCGGATTCTCGGTCGCAGACAATGGCACGATTGCCTTTACCGGTGGCACCGCAACCCGTCCGCCAGAGGTCAAGGTCTCAGATCGCCGAGGTGATCGCTATCTGACTGATCTCAACGCGAACCTGCTGATGACGAAGCAACTTGGTGAAGTGCGGGAGATTACGACTGCCTCCAGCCATGACGGACAGGAAGTGCAGGGCTGGTTGACGCTTCCGCCGGGATATACCGAAGGCACAGCTGTGCCGCTGATCCTTGAGATTCACGGCGGCCCGTTTGCCGCCTATGGTCCGCATTTCTCGACCGACAATCAACTTTATGCAGCTGCCGGCTATGCGGTCCTTTCGGCCAACCCACGCGGCTCGACCAGCTATGGCGAAGCCTTCGCGCAAGAGATCGACAAAGCCTATCCCAGCCAGGATTATGACGATCTTATCAGCATCGTTGATCGCGCAATCGAGCTGGGCATTGCTGACCCGGATCGGCTGTTTGTCACCGGCGGCTCTGGGGGAGGGGTGCTGACCTCGTGGATTGTCGGCAAGACCAATCGGTTCAAGGCTGCTGCTACTCAGAAGCCGGTGATCAACTGGACCACGCAGGCCTTGACGGCAGATGGTACCGGATATTTCGGTCTCTACTGGGTTGGCTCAAGGCCATGGGAAAACCCGCAGAAATTCTGGGATCAGTCGCCGTTATCCCTGATCGGCGACGTCGAAACGCCAACCTTGGTGGTTGTCGGCAGCGAAGATTATCGTACGCCGGTCAGCGAAGCTGTGCAGTATTATTCTGCACTTCATCTGGCAGGCGTTCCGACCACATTGATCCGTGTTCCCGGGGCGAGCCACGCTATCACCGCGCGGCCATCACAAAGTGCGGCTAAGGCTTCAGCCATACTCGCCTGGTTCGAACGTTACGCTGAGGGTTGGGAACCTTCGGTTGACACAGAGTAAGCGATCACATGCCGCCGCTCACTGATCGAGCGGCGACACGTCTCTTGCCGGAGTTCCCAGAGGGCTGAGCGGCCGGGGTACGAGCGGTGCCACCGGTTCTTCGGCAATCCGTTGCTGTAGCAGGCCTATCGCTGCTTCAAGCTGCGCATCGCTCCCCTGATAGGTCGCAACAGGGCCGTTCTCGACCACATAGTCAGGCGCGACGCCATAGCCTTCGACAATCCAGTTGCCGTTGATGTCGTATTGCGCGAATTCGGCGATACGCACGGCGCCATTGTCGGAAAGACGATTGCGATCCGACAGCCAGATACCTGCGCCCGCCGTGCGCGTCCCGATCAACGGGCCAAGCCCGAGGGATTTTACCGCTGCTGCAAAGGTTTCTCCGTCGGAATAGGTCCGCTCATCAATCAGCACCGCAATATGTCCGCGATAGGCGTTCTGCATGTTTGTGGTTTGCTGCCCTGATCCATCAGGCGCGCCCCAAAACGCCCATGCACGCCGCATAAGTTGTGCAATCAGGATAGAATCGATATTGCCGCCGCTGTTGTTGCGAACGTCAATGATGAGACCGGGCTTGTCGAGCTGAGAGAAATAATCGCGCGCAAAGCTCGCAATATCGCGCCCTCCCATCGCACGCAGCTTGAGATAGCCGATATTGCCACCTGAAAGCTGTTCGACCGCTGCTTTGCGACCTTCGACAAAGTCATAATATTCGGCCCACGCGCGGCCCTGCGCGTTCATCGGGGTGACGATGGTGGAAACCTGTGAGGCACCGCGCATGAGATCAAGCCTCACTTGCTGACCGGCTTTGGACGCGAGCGCCAGGCGCAGGTCAGCGAGCGATGCGATCGGACGGCCATCAACGCGCTCAATCACATCGCCTGCGCGAGCATCGACGTCAGGCCGCCGCAGCGGCGGGCGGATCGAAACGAGGTCAGCCTCTGCATCAAAAATCCGGTCGATCCTCAGGCCTCCGGAGACCGGTGTGTATTCCGCGCCAAGGAACGCCATCGTGCTGTTCTCGGTATCGGAAGGCAGGTCGCCAGAGCGCACCTGACTGTGCAGAATGCCAAGCTGCGATGCCATTTGACCAAGAATTGTGTTGAGCTCGGCGCGGTTGCCAATCCGGCCAACGAGTGGCTGGTGTTGATCGCGCACCGCTTCCCAGTCGATCCCGCGCAGCGCCGGATCGTAAGCAAAATCGCGGTGCAATCGCCATGCATCGAGGAACATCTGCTGCCATTCGGCAACCGGGTCGATTGTCAGTTTCCAATCATCAAGCCGGACGGTCTTGCCATCAAGTTTGTCAGGCATCTTTGCCGCTGCCGGAACAAGTGCAAAGCGCGGCGCGTCCTGCCCGGGAAGGGCAACAGCAATCGTCTCGCCATCGCCCGACAAATCGATTGCCAGTGCGCTGCCGGAAAATGTTTCAATCTTGGCGTCGTGCTTGTCGATCTTGATCGAGACCCATCGTTCGCCAAGCCGGGTGTAGACGAACTTCTCTGTGACATAGAGATCGCGGCTTGCCCCTGCTTTCACAGGGAGCTTGTAGAGCCTTTCAGCAAGTCCCGAGAGCACGACATTAGCCGATGATGTGTCATCGCTGTTTTCTTCATCGCTATCCTCATCGTCACTTCTGGCAGAGCCTTCATCCTTCTCTTCACCAGCAAGGGTCAGCTCATTGTCTTCGCGGAAGGGGAATTCTGCTTCTGGGTCGAGCTTAAGCGCATGGATCTCACCGCGATCGGGGAATGAAACGCCCATATTGCGGTCGCCCCATGGGCTTCCCGGTTCGGGGTCAAAATTGCGCTCTGAAATGAAGTAGAGCCAGTGGCCGTCGGGAGAAAATGCCGGGGCGTAGTCGTGATACTTGCCCGCCGTGGCCTGCACGCGTTCACCGGTTGATAGGTTCTGCACCTGAATATTGGCCGTGTTGGCAAATTGCTGGGGGCCGGTTTCGGAGTAGGCGATGAATTTGCCATCAGGCGAGAAGACTACGCTCGAAAAGGCGTTGTCATCACCGGTGTCATTCTGCGCGAGCAAGGTTACCGTGCCGCTCGCGACATCGATCTTTTGAAGCCGCGATTGCTTGTCGCGCACAACAATTGTCTCACCATCGGGTGAGACATCAAACGACCATATATGCGCGTCGTAGTTTGCCGCGATCACGTCAGGCGTTCCAGATCCGTCAACGGCCATGCTGACCAGATCGCGCGTCTCACCTCTATCGAGGATGACAAACAGTTTTTCGCCTTCCGGTCCCGCAACCGCCTCACGCGCTCGCGCGCCATCAGGAATGGCAAATTCGACGCGCCGCCGGGCGAGGGGGGAGGCAAGCGCAACCTCGCCGCGGGCTGTCACAGCGATTGTGTCACCTGCCGGCGCGATGCGGGCGGCTGTTAGGTTTGCAAGCGGATTGTCGAGCGTTCTGGCCCGCGTCTGTTCGCGGTCCGTGATGATGTTGATTGAAAGCGTCGAAAGCGCGTTGCTGGTCAACGAGTAGACATGCAGGTCGGCACCGTTTTGCACAAACACTTCATCGCCATCAATCGCGGCTTGGAGAACGGGGAAGGCGAATTCCTCTGAGTGCTGAGTGACCCCGCTGCCGTCTTCGGCAACAGACCAGATCGCATCTGCCCCGCTTTTGTCTGAGATGAAGTAGATGCGCCCGCCATGCGCCATTGGCATGCGGATCGGGGCACCGAAATCGGCAAGGAGCTGTGTCGCTTCCTCGTCTGAGCCGCTTACCCAGCTCCACAGTTGTGCCATGCCGCCACCGCGATACAGAACCGCGTTGTCTCGCGCTCTGGCGTACAGGCCTCGCCGGTTGAAGAAGAGCGTATTCGCATCTGTGCCATAGGTTGCAGAATTGGCGCGCCAGAGCGGAATGGCGCTTGCCTCTCCGCCTGTTGGAGCGACTGTATAGAGCACTTCGCCCTGTCCATTGCCGCGCAGGCGAGAGGAAAAGATCACCCGGCCATCCGGAGTCCAGCCGATTGCTGTAACGCCGCCGCCTTCGAAGGTGAGGCGGGTCGGGCGGCCACCAGCAACAGGCATGACATAGACATCACCAGGACTGTCATAGCTCGCATTGAAAGCGACCATCGATCCGTCTGGGGATAGCTTGAGGTTCGTCTCCTCACCTTCATGATTGGTGAGCCTCACCGCGGAACCGCCACTGCGCGAAGAGCGCCAGATATCGCCTTCGCTTGCGAACACCAGCACATCGCCGCGCGCGGAGGGATATTGATAGAAACCTTGCTCTGCCACGGCAGGAGCAGAGGTGCCGCACAAGAGGATGGCTGCGAGCGAGAGAACTCGCCGGTTGAAAGGCTTCATTGGATTGTCCCTGTTCTGTGCATGCGCGATTATCTGAATGGCTCCGTTTTTCTGAGCGAAGAGCCGAAGGCGTGCAAGTTTGCCGCGCCCCTGTTCGACAAAGCGGCTATTCCTCTCCATCGGTGCTGATGTCGGTCCTATAGCGTTCGAACCACGCCAGCGTGTAATCTGTCTTGGCATTGAGCAGCGATGGCCGTGAGGCGATGCCGTGATTGGTATCAGGAATGCGGACCATCACCGAAGGCACACCGCGCAATTGCAAGGCTTGATAAAATTGCTCTGTTTCCGAGATCGGCGTGCGATAATCGACCTCACCCGTGATCAGCATGGTTGGTGTTGAAACATTGCCAACAAGGCTAATTGGTGAACGCTCCCAGTAATGATCCAGATGTTCCCATGGAGGGCCGGGGAACTGGTTCGCGATCTGTCCGATATAGCTATCAGCGGTGAGCACCTTTGAGACCCAGTTGATCACCGGCTTTGCCGCCATGGCTGCATTGAAACGATCCGTGAGCCCAATCGCATAGGCAGTCGCAATCCCGCCTGCCGATCCGCCAGCAATGAACAGATTGTCTTCGTCCGCAAAACCGTTCGCAATGGCCCAGTCGACAGCGGACATATGGTCGGCAAAGTCATCAGGGCTTGAATATTTGTACTTCAGCAGGTTCGCAAACTCGCTGCCATATCCGATGGAGCCGCGATGATTGTCGTAGATGACGACATAGCCTTCGGCCGCCATGCGTTGCAGCTCGGCCGAAAAATGAGGACCATAGGCAAGGTGCGGGCCGCCATGGATTTCGATGATCAAAGGGTATGCCCTGCCTTCCTCATATCCCGGCGGTGTGATCATCCAGCCTTGCACTTCGAGCCCGTCGAGCGAGGAATTGTACGTGAAGCTTGTGACCTGTCCCAGATCGCGGTGAGCGAGCAGATCTTCGTTAAGCGATGTCAGTTGCTGGCTACGCCCGTTTCGGGTGACAAACAGATCGGCAGGGCGCAGCGCGCTTCCTTTGGTGTAGACAAGGGTGCCC
>CAYUCZ010000069.1:0-10543 GCA_964443505.1 uncultured Porphyrobacter sp.
CCGTGTTGGAACGCACGGCCCTTCCCGCGAACAGCCGCCCCAGCTTCACCCTTGGCGGCACGGGCGGCGGGATTGCTTACAACAAGGAAGAGTTCGACCGGATCGTTCGGGAGGGCCTTGATGCGTCGCCCACGACAGAGGTTCTGATCGAGGAATCGCTGCTTGGTTGGAAAGAGTATGAGATGGAGGTTGTGCGCGACAAGGCGGACAATGCGATCATCATCTGCTCGATTGAGAATGTCGATCCGATGGGTGTGCACACCGGGGATTCGATCACGGTCGCGCCTGCGTTGACGCTGACGGACAAGGAATATCAGATCATGCGCACCGCCTCGATCGAGGTATTGCGAGAGATCGGCGTCGAAACCGGCGGCTCGAACGTCCAGTTCGCAGTAAATCCGAAAGATGGCCGCCTGATCGTGATCGAGATGAATCCGCGCGTCTCGCGGTCATCGGCGCTCGCATCGAAGGCGACCGGTTTTCCGATTGCGCGTGTCGCTGCAAAGCTTGCGGTGGGATACACGCTTGATGAGATCACCAACGAAATCACCGGCGCAACCCCTGCGAGCTTTGAACCGACGATTGACTATGTGGTGACGAAGATCCCGCGCTTTGCCTTTGAAAAGTTCAAGGGAACCGAGCCCCTTCTTGCAACCGCGATGAAATCCGTCGGTGAAGTCATGGCAATAGGTCGCAACTTTCAGGAGAGCGTTCAGAAGGCTTTGCGTGGTCTCGAAACCGGGCTTGACGGGTTTAACCGCGTTCCCGAACTCGAAGGCGTGGCGCGCGATGTCATCACCGCGGCAATTTCTCGGCGCACGCCTGATCGATTGCTCAAGGTTGCGCAGGCCATGCGCGAGGGGGTGAGCGTTGAAGAGATCAACACGGTCACGGGTTATGACCTGTGGTTCCTTCGCCAGATCGAAGGCATCGTAAATGCTGAACGCGAAGTGCAGGCCGATGGCCTCCCGCGCGATGCAGCGGGAATGCGCCGCCTTAAGGCAATGGGCTTTTCGGACAAGCGGCTTGCAACCCTCGCTGTGCGCTCGGTTGGCGTTGCAGGCGGCATGGGAGAGACGCAGGCGAAGCGGTCCGGGCTGCTCCATGACGCGCTTCAGGCGATGGCCGGGGCAACAAGCGAAGATGAAGTGCGCGCCTTGCGCCAGAAACTGGGCGTTGTTCCCGTTTTCAAACGGATCGATAGCTGCGCTGCCGAGTTCGAGGCGATTACGCCATACATGTACTCAACTTATGAGGCGCCGAGCTTCGGTGAGCCTGAGGATGAGGCCATGCCATCCGATCGTCGCAAGATCGTTATCCTGGGCGGCGGTCCCAACCGGATCGGTCAGGGGATCGAGTTTGACTATTGCTGTGTCCACGCCTGTTTTTCGCTTGCCGAGCAGGGCTTCGAGACGATCATGGTCAACTGCAATCCAGAAACTGTTTCGACTGACTATGACACTTCCGACCGCCTCTATTTTGAGCCGCTAACCGCCGAAGATGTGCTCGAAATCCTGAGGGTTGAGCAGCAGGCTGGCGAATTGGTGGGTGTGATCGTTCAGTTTGGCGGGCAGACGCCTCTCAAGCTTGCTCAGGCACTCGAAGATGCGGGCATCCCGATCCTTGGAACCTCACCCGATGCGATTGACCATGCTGAAGACCGCGAGCGCTTTGCAAAGCTCGTCGACAAGCTGAAACTCAAACAGCCCGAAAACGGCATTGCCTATACGCGTGATGAAGCAGCCGCGGTCGCTGCGCGGATCGGGTATCCGGTGTTGCTGCGTCCATCCTTCGTACTTGGTGGACGGGCGATGGAAATCGTCGATTCCGAAGCGCAGCTTGATGATTACATCAACACCGCCGTCACCGTTTCAGGCGAAAGCCCGGTGCTGGTCGATCAATATCTGCGCGATGCGATCGAATGCGATGTCGATGCACTTTGCGATGGGGACGAGGTGCGCATTGCGGGTGTGATGCAGCATATTGAGGAAGCGGGCGTCCATTCAGGCGACAGTGCCTGCACGCTTCCACCATATTCGCTGTCTGCCGAAATCGTGGCGGAGATCGAGCGGCAGGCCGAAGCGCTCGCCCGAGCCTTGGGCGTGCGCGGTCTTATGAACGTGCAGTTCGCGGTGAAGGATGACGAGGTGTACCTGATCGAGGTCAACCCGCGCGCCAGCCGCACGGTCCCCTTCGTCGCCAAAGCCATCGGGCAACCGGTTGCCAAGATCGCTGCGCGCGTGATGGCAGGTGAGAAGCTGGCCGATTTTGAGCCATTCAAGCGTGATCTTGATTACATGGCGATCAAGGAAGCCGTCTTCCCGTTCAGCCGCTTCCCCGGTGCGGACCCCGTCTTGTCGCCCGAGATGAAATCAACCGGCGAAGTCATGGGGATCGACACGAATTTCGAGGCCGCATTCCTCAAATCGCAGCTTGGCGCAGGGATGGCTTTGCCGGCCGGCGGCACCGTATTCGTGTCGGTTAAGAATTCGGACAAGTCTGTTATCGTTCCTGCGGTCAAGCAGCTGATCGAACAAGGCTTTCACATCGTGGCGACAGGGGGCACGCAAAAGTACCTGTCAGAGCAAGGTCTGGCAGTTGAACAGGTCAACAAGGTTGCCGAAGGTCAGCCGCATATTGTCGACAAGATCATTGATGGCGAGATCGCACTGATCTTCAACACCACTGAGGGTTGGCAGTCGCTGCTCGATTCCAAATCGATCCGTGCCAGCGCTCTTGAAAAGAAGGTTCCGTACTACACAACAGCTACTGCATCGCGCGCTGCGGCGGCTGCAATTGCGGCCATAAAACCGTCACAGCTTGAAGTCCGATCGCTACAAGACTATTATAGCTAGGCATTCACGCCGTTCCTCCCGACATTTCGATGGTAGAAAGGCTGCTCACTAGCGAGCGGCCACGGTCGAAATTTCTCAAATGGGAATTGTCGAAGAGGGACCACAGGCAAGGAAAGAAACGGGAATGGCAACGATGGAAAAGGTTCCAATGCTGGCAGAGGGGTACGAGATTCTGTCCGCAGATCTTAAGGCTCTGCGCGAGGAACGCCCCAAGATTGTTGATGCGATCGAGGAAGCTCGCGCGCACGGCGATCTTTCGGAAAATGCCGAATATCACGCCGCCAAGGAGCGTCAGGGCCAGGTCGAAGCGCAGATTGCAGAGCTTGAGGACAAGGTTAGCCGCGCGCAGATCATCGATCCCAAGACGCTTTCGGGTGAAAAGATCGTCTTTGGTGCGACCGTCACGCTTCTTGATGAAGACGACAAGCCGGTGAAATACCAGATTGTCGGTCAGACCGAGGCTGATGCATCCAAGGGCCGCATTTCCTATTCGTCGCCGCTTGCTCGCGCGCTGATTGGAAAGCAGGTTGAAGACGAAATCGAAGTGACTGTGCCTGCTGGCGACAAGTTCTACCTCGTCGACAAGATCGAGTTCCTCTGAGAGTGACCGCGATAAGCGCCTTAGGTTAGGCGCTTTTCCATGGCGAAATTGTGGATCGGCACTTTGCGATCTTCGAACGGAATTTCGAAGTCGCGCCGATGTGTCACTGCATAACCCGCCCGTTCAAACGCAGGGCGGGCCAGTTCGCTTGCTTCGGTGTAAAGGCGCGCCATAGCCTTCCCTCGAGCGTGATACTCGGCCGCGCTCAGCAACCTGTCTGCCAGCCCCTGACGCGTGTGATCAGGGTGGCAATAAAGCATGTCGAGATGGCCATCCGGCTCGATCAGCGAGTATGCGACCGGTTCATCCATGCGATTGGCCACAAGGAAAATTCTGTGACCGGCAGCAGCCCGTTCTCGAAACCTTTCGGCCCCTGGATGCCGCGCTGCCCAGGCTGCCACCTGATCGGGTGAATAGCCATGCGCGCCCACACCGCGAATTGCGGCGAGCGTGATGGCGGCAAGGGCAGGGGCATCGCCATCGCGATAGTCTCGGATGACGTACGACATGATCGCGATCTTGCTGATTAATCGTCCGGCGTCAGAAGCTTGTGGATATGGACCACAACATACTTCATTTCCGCATCATCAACCGTGCGTTGGGCCTGACCACGCCAGGCATCGACCGCTGCATCATATGAGCTGAATACACCGACGACGTGAAGGCTTTCCGGATCAGCGAATTCGTGACCGCGCGGATCCGTGACGCGTCCACCCATAACAAGGTGGAGTTTCTGGTTTGGAGTTGTTTCTTCCATTGAGCGTTTCCTTGGGGAGGTTTGGCGCTGTTCAAGCGCGTATGCGCGCCCCTTTAACGAACCGCCCGCTCAATTCAAGCCGAGCCGAGGAATTGGCCTAGTTGCGGACCTGATCGGTCAGGTCACGAACGACCCGCTCGGCCCGTCGACGGGTTTTGCGCGTTGCGGCCTGCGCCCGGTCAATCGCACTTCCTGCGACATATCCTGCATCGCGGCGCAGCGATCGCGCTTTCGCGGAGGCGCTGTCACCGATGTCTTCAAGGGCGTCCTGACCCGCGCGCGTTCCATCCAGGGCCTCATCGATCAGTTTGATCGCGTAGCTGACCAGCGCATCTGCTGCGAGTGTCCAAAGGGCATTCGCGCGGCTGCGAACAATTTTGCCGGCGCCGTTGCTGACAGTTTTGGCAGCGCCGGTCGCGGCATCGCCCACGGCATTGGCAGCGCTGCTTGCTGCGGTTGTTGCGACACGGCGACCGGGGCTCGTCAAAAGGCCAATGGCAATCCCCACGACAACAGCACCGCCGATGACCTTCAGCGGATTGGCGCGGGTATAGTCAGTTGCCGCCTTTGCCGCCTCCTGCGCCTGTTCAGCCAAGGTGCGTTCGGCAATACGGCGCTCACTAGCTTCAATCTTGACGCGCAGTTCGTCGCGCTTCGCGGTGTCAGTGTTCATTGTCATCTCCGGGGGATGAGACTTCGGGGGCAGCGACGACCGGGGTGTCGCCGGCGGCCTCTTCTACCACACTATCTGTACGCTCGTCAGGTGCGGCGTCTGGGTCTTCGTCTGTTGGCTGTGCGTCTTCGTCTAGAGCGAGAGCATTAAGGATCGGTTCGCGGCCCAGCCACAGCGCAATCGCACCCAGCAGGATCGCAATGATCCCGCGGTGATCGACGGCGTTGACCTTGGCGACCTCAAACACGTCCTTTGCGCCATCGCCAACGCGGCCAAGATAACGCGACGCAAGGTCTTCTTTGGAGAAAGTCGCCCGGGCATGTTCGATGTCGGCCATCAAGACCTTGCGAGACGCATCGCGCAGTTCGCGATACTCGTTGAGCTGATCCTCGAGCCTGCTCATCCGTCGCCGTCCGCCTCAGATGTGGAGAACAGTCCGCCCAGCTTCTGTGCGCGGGTCATGGCCATCCAGCCCAGCAGGCCAACAAGGCCCATTAAGCCCCCAAATACGATCGCGATCGCGCCCCAGATCGTGACGAGAGGTTCAAGCGCCATCACGAGGCCCACTGCAAGTGCGAGAAAGGCGATATGGAGCAGGATCAGGGCGACAATGACAAGGCCAAGCGAAACGCCAACCAGACGCCCTGCAAGGGCAGCGCGGGTCTTTTGAAAAGCAATCTCAGCTTCAGCGTAGGTGCGCGCGTCATCGATAAGCGCTGATGCTTCCTCCATCAGCGATTCGTCGATCGCAACGGTGTCTGTTGTTTCCTCGGTCGTCGGCGCGTCGATGTCGCCGAGCGGTCCAGACGCGGAAGTGCCGTTCACTTCCACGTCCGTTTCCCGCTTTGCGTCATCCATTCAGTCCCTCTCCTGCAGCGCCGGCTTAACGCGCGTGACGCACTTTAGCTTCGCGGCCCGCGGAACAGACGCGCAAGGAGGAAACCGGCAACCGCAGCGATGCCAACTGCAACGCCGGGGCTCTTGCGAACCATCTCACGCGCGTCTTCACCAAGCTCTTCCACGCTCTTCGCTTCGAGCTTTGCCGATGTTTCGGCAAGGCTGCGCGATGCCGAACGGGCATAGTCGCCATATTGTTCGCCAAAGCGCTCATCGATCTGTTCGGCTGTGTCGCCTACAACTTTGCCAAGCGAAGAAATGGCATCGCTTGCACCTGATTTGGCCTCGCCTGCAAGTTCGCCCGCGCGGGTGCGCGCCTTGTCGCCATAGGCCTTGGCTTCGGTCACGAGATCATCTCCTCTCGATTTTGCCTGATCGCGGTATTCGCCCGCTCGTGAGCCAGCTTCTGCACGAAGAGCAGCGGCACCTGCCTTTGCTTCTTCGAGTGCCGCGTTGAAGCGGCTCTTTGCTTCAGCAGCGCCGTTTGCGGTTTCAACCGCAGGCTCTTCAGCCTTGGCGGCGGTCGCTCCGGTCTTCTTCGGCGCTGCCTTGCGCCTTGTGGTGGTCTTGCGGGTCGAGCCCTTGGCCGAGCTCTTCGCGGGGGTTTTGGTCGGTTTGGTATCAGCCATGGGTTCCTTTTGCCCTTCCTTTGCGTGCTTTTCCAGTACCAATGCGCGCTTGTCCGGTGTTGAGTTCGAACGCCGCTTGCACCGCTCGTATCCGGCGAATAGGGGTGCCGGAACGTTTGGCGAGAACGCCCGGATACCGAAATACACCGGGTGTCTTACAGATATATAACACTTTGTCCCCGGAGTTCAATTATGACCGCAATTATCGACATCCACGGACGCGAAATTCTCGACAGCCGCGGTAATCCGACCGTCGAAGTCGATGTGCTTCTTGACGATGGCAGTTTTGGCCGTGCTGCGGTGCCGTCGGGTGCGTCGACCGGCGCTCATGAAGCGGTTGAACTGCGCGATGGCGACAAGGCCCGTTACAAAGGCAAGGGCGTGCTGAAAGCGGTTGAGGCGGTGAACACCGAAATCCGCGATCTGCTGGTCGGCGCGTTTGATGCAGAAGATCAGCGTGATGTGGACCTTTCGCTTATTGCTCTTGATGGCACGCCGAACAAGGCGCGTCTGGGTGCCAACGCGATCCTCGGCACTAGTCTTGCCGTTTCGAAAGCTGCGGCAAATGCGCGCGGCCTGCCGCTCTATTCCTACCTTGGCGGGGTCGCTGCGCATGTTCTGCCGGTGCCGATGATGAATATCATCAATGGCGGTGAGCATGCCGACAACCCGATCGATATCCAGGAATTCATGATCATGCCGGTCGGCGCGGATTCGATCGCAGAGGCCGTTCGCTGGGGGAGTGAGGTGTTCCACACGCTCAAGAAAGGCCTGTCGGACAAAGGCCTTGCCACAAGCGTGGGCGATGAAGGCGGTTTTGCCCCTGACCTCGCGAGCACGCGGGCTGCGCTTGATTTCATTATGGCATCGATCGAACAGGCCGGCTTCAAACCGGGTGATGACATTGTGCTTGCGCTCGATTGCGCGGCCACAGAGTTCTACCGTGACGGCAAGTATGAGATTTCTGGCGAAGGTCTAAGCCTCGATGGCGCGGGTATGGCGGATTACCTCGCGAAGCTGTGCGATGATTACCCGATCCTCTCAATCGAGGACGGCATGAGCGAAGACGATTTCGAAGGCTGGGCCGCCGTGACACAGGCCATTGGTGATCGTGTCCAACTTGTGGGTGATGATCTGTTCGTGACCAATCCTGAACGTCTGGCAGATGGCATAAGCGCAGGCCTGGCCAATTCGCTTCTGGTCAAGGTCAACCAGATCGGAACGCTCACAGAAACGCTCGCAGCGGTCGATATGGCGACGCGTGCGCGCTACACCTCGGTTATGAGCCATCGTTCGGGCGAGACGGAGGATGCGACCATCGCCGATCTCGCGGTTGCGACCAATTGCGGGCAGATCAAGACAGGTTCGTTGGCCCGTTCAGACAGGCTGGCGAAATACAATCAGCTCATTCGTATCGAAGAAGAGCTTGGTGACAGTTCAGAATATGCGGGCAGAGGTTGCTTCGGATCACTGTCAGCCTGATCGAGGCTTTCGATTCGTTGCGCAAAAAGGCGCCCGGGCCATCCTCTCGACAGGGGTGAAAGAGGGGAGCCCGGGCGCGGGCAGTGCGGGGCTCTAGGCAGACAATCCCGCACTGGCAAAGTATTGATCCATAGCAGCGAGCCCTCTGTCAGAGAGTTTTACGAGGACGCGGCGTTGATCTTCGGGGTCGTGCTCTCGAAGGATAAGACCTTCCTCGGTGAGCACTCCAAGCCAGCGCAATCCGGTGGTTGGCGGCGCGGCAGAACCGATGCACGCACTTGAAACAGAGACAGGTTTGTTCTCGACATGTGCGATATAGAGATCGAGCAAGATGTCCCAGGCAGGCTCGCCAAAGATCTCAGCATTGCCAAAGATCGCGTTCCGCCGGCGCCTGACAGCATAGGCTTCACGCGCCAGTTCAACGTTGAGACTACGCACCTGCCGGGTGTCTGCGACTTGGGTAAGAGTCTCGCGTGCGGTTGATGAAAACCGCTCAGACGGAGGGCACTCGCTCATCCGACGGTCAGGAACGATACGCGTTGCGATGTTTTGGGCCTTGCTTGACCGGACGGCTTGACCGGCAGGTTCACTGTGGCGCAGTTCCTCGGCAATGGCGTTCAATTGCCGGGCTAGCCTCGCCAGATCGCGCTCCTGTTTGGGCGTGGCAGAAGGATCCTCAGGCCGAACGTCCAATATCATGCGATGGCTTTTCAACTCGCTCATGACGCGAATTCCGCCAGTAGCGCGATTGCGCCGCTGCATTTCCGGCCTGATGGATTGAGCGGTTGCGCCAAGAGAACCTCCAATTGAGGCCTACACCGGGTAGGCTCATCGCCATACCCTCGTTTGCCCCACACGCATTTTTAAGCGAGCGCAGGACGTATGCCCATTACGCAAGAGCACCTAGGCGAACTTACGATGGTGTTAAATTTCTGATTTCAAGAAGCAATTTAGCCTAGTGCACTCGCTTACTCTGGCGCATGCCGTGGCAAAATTCTTCGTCAGCCGCGGCGAAACAGGTGCTTTCGATTGCCTCGATATTGGACCTAAGCTGCTCTATCGCGGCATTCACATGGATGGCTGCAATCCCGGTTCCAAGGCTATCTAGCTGCGCCAGAGTCTGTTCAAGAACAGCCACGCATTCATGCATGTCGAGCACTTTGCTCGCGTCAAAGTTCATCATTAGAACGATCCCAGTTGGAGCGGTTGCTTGCGAAGCGAATGCTCTGCGCAATCACTCAAGAACTCAGGGATAATCCGAGCTTCTGAAGAACTGTATACGCATGAATACCTATGTAACGCCGGCTTGACGGTTCTTGTGCCTTGGAACGGGGCGAAACCAACCTTTGCGGGGCGTAATAGGACTAGATGTCAAACCGTTGCGACAGTTCGAGCAAAGCCAACGCGGCCTTGGCAGCCTCGCCGCCCTTGTCTTTCTGAGAAGGGTCGGCTCGTAACAGCGCCTGTTCTTCGTTCTCGACGGTCAGGATGCCATTGCCGATCGCGATGCCATCCATGGTCAAGGCCATGATGGCGCGGGCGCTTTCGCCTGCTACGATTTCAAAGTGGTAGGTCTCACCGCGGATGACGACCCCGATTGCAACGAAGCCATCATACTCGCCGCTCTCAGCGGCAAGCGCGATCGCGCCGGGCACTTCCAGCGCACCTGGCACGGTGAGCGTTTCAACCTCGTGTCCGGCCGCCTGGAGCGCAGCCTTTGCGCCTGCGATAAGCATGTCATTGAGATGCGCGTAGAACCGCGCTTCCACGATAAGGAACTTTGCCATCAGGGCTTACTCCGGAATGGGCATGTGGTCTTTGATGGTGATGCCATAGCCATCGAGGGCTACCAGCTCAGGCCGCGAATTGCTGAGCAGCACCATATCGTGGACGCCCAGATCAGCAAGGATTTGTGAGCCAATCCCGATATTGCGATCCTCTTCGTCACGGGTCCATTCATCGCTGGTACCCACGCGCTGGGTCAGGATCACGATGATGCCAGAGCCATGATCGCCTATCGCGCCCATCGCCCGTTGGAGAGTGCGCTTGCGCGGACCGGGTGCACCCAACACATCATCAAACACCGAGATCGGGTGAACTCGGGCGAGGGTGGGTTCGCCAGGAACAACGTGGCCCTTCTGCAAAACATAGGCCTCGTTGTTGGAGACCTTGTTGCGATAGGTGATCATGCGCCACTGGCCGCCATAATCGCTTTCAAACGTGCGTTCATTGATGCGTTCGACCAGATGATCGTTGCGCATGCGATACGCAATGAGATCGCGGATTGTGCCGATCTTGAGGTCGTGCTTGCGGGCAAACTCAACCAGATCATCGAGCCTCGCCATAGTCCCGTCTTCGTTCATGATCTCGCAGATCACACCCGACGGGTTGAGCCCGGCAAGCCGAGAGATATCCACCGCGGCCTCCGTATGACCCGCGCGCACCAGCGTTCCGCCATCGCGAGCGGTGAGCGGGAAGACATGACCTGGCGTCACGATATCATCAGCGCCCTTTGTCGCATCAATCGCGACAGAGACTGTGCGCGCGCGGTCAGCGGCCGAGATACCAGTTGTGACCCCTTCTTTCGCCTCGATCGAGATCGTGAAGGCGGTCTGCATGCTTTCCTTGTTGTTCCGGCTCATCGGTTCA
>CAYUCZ010000070.1:0-9774 GCA_964443505.1 uncultured Porphyrobacter sp.
ATATCATAGATAGCATCGCTGATATCAAAATTCAATGTATTGGCAGGGCAAAAAAATACCATGCTGGACGGTGGCGTGGCTGACTGCTGCGATGCAGACCGGTCAACAATGCAGTCTTGGCCTCAGTCCGCCGCGCGCAGCGCGTGCGGTAAGGGCTGATGTGCGATCGATCAATGACCGCAACGCGGGACAAAGTGTGAATTCGCTGCGTCTACACCAATGACCTGTGTGGATGGCGCCCGCATAGCAAGAGTTGGATGAGATTGTGTGTACCTTTTCAGAAGCGGTCTTGTGTCCGGCCTGTTTGCGCGGTTTGAACCGCTGGCCCTGATGGGATCCGCAGATCAGGTTCCTAACTGCTTTACGGGCAGTGACGCCCGGGACATTGGGCGGAGTGTCCTGATCGTTGCGGCTGAAGGGTACACCATCACATCGTTGGTCTTGCTATCTCGTTTTCCTTTCCGGCTCAGGCGGCGTGCGGCTTGTAGGGCTCGTTCCTAGTCAGCACGGCCCACATGATCCTGGCTGTCTTGTTCGCCATGGCCACCGTTGCAAGGCGCGCAGGCTTTCTCTGCAGCAGGTTTGCGATCCATGGATCGGCACGTTCAGGATGATTGGTAACCTGCCGGACACGGGACGTCATGCCGACGACGATGAGCTGCCGCAGGTACCTGTCACCCATCTTCGTGATCTTACCCAACCGCTCTTTGCCGCCACTGGAATGGTTGCGCGGTGTGAGCCCCAGCCAGGCGGCAAACTCCCGGCCGCTTCGGAACTGGCGACCCGACCCGATTGTCGCGGCAACGGCCGAGGCCGTGACTGGCCCAACACCGGGAATGGTCTGCAAGAGTTGCGCTTGTCTACTCAGGCGCGCCTGGATGCGCATCGTGATCTCGTACCACCCAAGCCGGTTGTGCAGGTCGACAAGCTGACGGCTGAGAACTCGAAGGACGTCCTGGGCAAGCTCGGGGAGCTCTGGGTGATCGCCCTCGATGATCCCTTTCGCAAAATCGATCGCGCGGGCGACGCCGCGTGCAATGGTGACACCGAACTCCGCCACTAGACTGCGTAGCATATTGATGAGCTGAGTGCGCTGGCGGACCACAAAGTCGCGGGCTCGATGCAGGGACAGAAGCGCCTGCTGCTCTTCGGATTTGATCTCAACGAAGCGCATCGTTGGCCGGGTGACCGCCTCGCAGATCGCCTCCGCATCGACCGCATCGGACTTGCCCCGCTTCACATAGGGTTTGACATACATCGGCGGCATCAGCCGGACGGTGTGACCCAGCTTCGACAGCTCACGCGCCCAGTAGTGGCTCGATGCGCAGGCTTCGACGCCGATCAGGCAGGGCGCGAGACGGTCGAAGAACGCCAGAACCTGCGACCGGCGCAAAGGCCGATTGAACGCAACCGCTCCGTCCTCGGTGACGCCGTGCACGTGAAAGATGCTCTTGGCCAAATCCAGGCCGACGGTGGTAACTTGCATGGGGTGGCTCCTCTCTATCGCAGATCATGACACCTGCACTATGGCGCATCGCGACGCCGGGGAGCGGGAGCCATCCACCCCATCTGCTGTACGCCGACCACGAGTGCTTCTCAGACTCCACGCGGTGCCCACAGGATAATACCTGCACCGACAAGGCAAATGCCCGCTCCAATTACATCCCAATGATCCGGACGATGAGCTTCCACACCCCATAGCCACAGCAGGGACGATACGATGTAGACGCCACCGTAAACCGCATAGGCGCGTCCCGCCTGATCGGCGGGGCTGAGCGCCAGTAGCCAGGCGAAAGCGGTAAGGAATAGCATCCCCGGTACCAGCCAGAACACGCTCTTGTCCAGCCGGGACCACGCCCAGACGGCAAAGCACCCGGCGATTTCGGCCAGAGCGGCGGCGAAGTAGATAAGAACTGTCTTCATCGGATCAGGCATACGTTCTGGGTATGATCCGGTCTATAGCACCATGCTTTCCCCGTTCAGAGCAGCGACCCCAAATCCGATCCAACACTCGGATAGGCAGCAGTCATCGACTTGAGCTGTTTTGCGGTCAGCCCCAGCTTGATTGCCAGTGCGAAGAAGTTGATCAGCTCGCCATACTCGGGCCCGAACAGATGCGCGCCGAGGATTTTACCATCGGACTTGTCCACCAAAACCTTCGCGGCGGCGGCCCTTTCGCCGATCCGGTAGTTGGAATACCAGCCGCCCGTGTCTGTGAAGCGAACGTCTACATCGTGCCCGGCCTCGCGAGCCTCGGTCTCCAACATGCCGACGCGGGTCAGCTCCGGCACCGTGAACACCGCAGTCGGGATACCGGAGTAATCCGGCGCGATCTCGGCGTCTTTGAGCATGTTGGAGGCAGCGACCTTGCCCTCGATGACGGCGACGGGTGTCAGAGGCATCCCCTCGGTATCGGCGGAGTCCCCAGCAGCAAATACTGCGCTGTTGGTCGTGCTTTGCAGATGCGCTGTCACGACAATGCCCTTGTCGCCATAGACGACATCGGCGGCTTCAAGATTTAAATCGGCGAGCGCCGCTATGCGTCCCGCACCGTGAACGACAAGGTCGGTTTCAATGGTCCGGGTCTCGCCGCCCGACTTTACTTCGACGGCGAAGGCAGCATCGGACTTCGAAATCGAAACGATTTCAGTTTCCCGCTGCACCTCCACGCCGACATCGGCGCCGCGCTCGACCAGCATCTCCACGAGATCGGGATCAAAGCCTTTTAGCGGTCTCGCGCCGCGATCCACGATGATCGGCGCGGCACCGGCCCGTGCCGCGATGTGGGCGAATTCGAACGATACGAAACCGCCCCCGACGAACAGGATACGTTTGGGCAGAGCCTCAAGGTTCAGAAACTCCGTGCTGTCGATCATCAGATCGGCACCGGCAAAGCTGACGGATCTCGGGATCGCGCCGGTGGCGATGAGAAACCTACGCGCCTCATAGGCCTTCCCGTCAACTTCGAGCGTATCGGGGCCGGTGAACCTGGCGGCACCATGTAGTGTTTCAACGCCGTTGCCCTTCAGGCCTTTCTCCATCTTGCCCGGCACTGGATCGGTAAAGCCGCGCTTGTGGGCCATCAGATCGGACCAGTTGACCGCCAGCCCGGCCGGGTCGATCCCCTTGCCGTCCAGCAGCCGCGCCGCATCGACGATTTCCGCGCCGCGCCGGAGGATCTTCTTGGGATCGCAACCGCGCAGGGCGCAGGTGCCGCCGTAGGGCAGAGCATCGACAATGGCGACGCGCCACCCGGCCGCGCCGCATTTATTTGCGGCCGCAACCCCGGCCATGCCCGCCCCGATGACGATCAGGTCATACTTCTCATTCATATTCCGGTCCTTGGTTCGATCTTTTATCCGGCGCAGCAGCTGAGCTTCGCCACATCCATATCGAAGGTCTGTGCGGCCAGCTTCAGGCCTTCCACGGTGGTCAGGTAGGGGAAAATCGTCTCCCCGAGTGCCTTCGTCGTCATGCCGAACTTCAGCGCCATAACCAGTGTCTGGATCGTGTCGGACCCCTCGGGCGCGATGATCTGACCGCCAAGCAATCTGTCGGTTTTCTTGTCCGCCACCAGCTTGATCAGCCCGCGCGTGTCACGGGCGGCCAGCGCGCGCGGCACCTGGTCGAGCGGCACGATGGAGGTTTTCACATCGAACCCTGCATCCCGCGCCTTTTGCTCGCTAAGTCCAACCCCGGCCACCTGCGGATCGGAGAACACGACCCAGGGCATGGTGGAATTATTATAGTGGTGTTCCTCGCCCAGAACGGCGTTCTTCACGGCAAGTTTCGCGCCATAGGCTGCCATGTAAACGAACTGGTCACGGTCGGTCACGTCGCCTGCCGCATAGATGCCCGGCACCGTTGTCTGCATGTCGTCGCCGATAACGATGGACCCGCCCGCGTTGGTCTCCACGCCGATTTCTGACAAGCCCATACCATCCGTATTGGCCCGCCGTCCTGCGGTGGAAACCAGATGATCTGCCGTAACCTCAACGGGTTCACCGTCCCGGATGACTCGCAGGGTCACGCCGGTCTCATCGCGGCGCACGCTGTCATAACTCAAACCCGTCAGAAGCGTGATGCCCTCGGCCGTGAACGCCGCCGCAAGTGCTTCCGAAACCTCCGGTTCCGCGCCCGGCAAGAGGTGCGACCGGGCGACCAGAGTAACCTTCACGCCCATTCGGCTCATCATCTGGGCCAGTTCCGCCCCGATGTAACCCGCGCCGATGAAGATCAGGCTTTCCGGCAGGGTTTCAAGCTCCAGCAGGCTGGTGCTGTCGAGTGCGCCGATCTTCTCGATCCCGTCAATGGTCGGCAGAACCGGATGCCCGCCGGTGGCGATCACCACCTTGGGCGCGGTCAGGGTGCGACCGCCAACAATGATACCCCCCTCAGTCAGTTGCGCGGGACCGGCGTCGATATAATCGACCCCGGCATATTCCGGCAGCAGGTCCGCGTACTTCTTCTGTCGCAGGTTTGCCACCAGATCGTCTTTCGACTGGATCAGCGTTTTCCAATCATCGACTTTTGCGTCACCCGACAGGCCGGGAAACCGCTTGGCTGCATGTGCACCATGGATCGCCTCGGCTGCACGGATCATCGCCTTGGACGGCACACAACCAACGTTCACGCAGGTGCCGCCGATGGTGCCGTGGCCGACCAGGGCCACCCGCTTGCCTGCGTCAGCAGCGGTGATCGCGGCGGAAAACCCCGCCGATCCCGCCCCGATAACGATCAGGTCATAGCCGCCGTTTCCGTCGTCATTCTTGCCCAAGTCTTTCATGTCAGTGCGCTTCCCGCAGGTCGGTGTCTTGCCGCTTTGCAAAGACCAGATAGAGGATCGCGCCGATGGCGATCAGCGGTGTCAGCATACCAAGCATTCCGAAGAACATGCCGAGGCCCGTGCAGGCTCCCATCATCATTGTGCTACTCCTTTGGATTTCGTTCGTTTGAGAAAAATGGCGTAGAGGCCGACAGCCGCAAAAGCACCGATGGTGATGCGGAGGGCAAAGCGGAACTCAAGCCAGATGATCAGGATCGACAGCAAGGCCGCGAGGGCCGTCGCCCAGAGTTTCGAGCTTGGCCCCGGCTGCCCGGCTCGCAACCAAAGCGCCTGTGCCACAACGGCAAGGCTGAAGAACATCAGCGGAAACAGCGCGTAGTCGAGCCAGCCAGTGAACGCCGAAAGGCCGACCCCGGCCACGACGACAACCAGCAGGGGTGTAAAGCAGCACAGGGCAGCAAATAGCGCGCCGCCCAGCCCCCATTTGAGCAAGCGGTCGGGTTTCTCATTGGGTTGGGTCAAGTTGCCCTCTTTCTATATGAACGATCTCAAGAGACCGCGCGCCGTTTGCATCAGGACGCGGGGTCGGAAAGAAGCTGCGCGGGATAGCCGTTTGTCATCACAGTCTCGATGATACTTTCAACCGTGGTTTGGGTATCGTCATAGGTCACATTGTAAACGCCGTGCCCATCCTCAGGGCCGTCCACGAAGTCGTTGATCTGAACCGACGGGACCCCGCGCATCGAACTGGCGACGATGAAGGAGCAGGAGGGGCAAGTCAGCTCACTGACGGCGATCTCGACCGTACGCTCTTCCGCAAAGGCGGCTGAGGCAAACGCGGCCACAGCCAGCGCTGATGATAGCAGTCGTGGTTTCATGGGTTTGATCCTTGCTCAGAATTTAAGAATGAAGGGTGTGATGTAGGGAAAGACCATCGCCACGGCGACGATCGCGGCTGCGAACCAGAGGGTCGCACGCATGACTTTGCGGTTGATCGGGCGGGCACAGGTGCCGTCCGCACAGGTTTCAGCGGGCACAGGCTTGTAGGCCTTGTAGAACCCGTATCCGAGGAATGCGGCGCTCAGCGCGAAGGTGTACCATTTGTATGCGTAGAGCGCGCCGAGCTGTGCAATAAAAACGCCGGTGACGCCGAAGCTCACCAGAACCAGCGGTAGAATGCAGCAAGACGTTAGGGCCAACGCGCCGAGAACGCCGAAACCCGTCGCGCCCCAGCCCTTCGCGTTATCCTCCGGGGTTAGGTGCGTCTGATCGGCGTTTTGTGCCGTGATACTCTGTTCCATAGAATCGTCCTTGATCGGATATTTTCATCGTTCTAAGGTCTGTAGTTGATACAGGCTCAAGAGGTTTTTTGAGAAAAATGGATAACAGAAGCGTGAAGCCTATTAGTCGGGGCGAACTTGCGCGTGTGACCGGCTGCAACCTCGAAACAATCCGCTACTACGAGACGGTCGGCATCATGCCGGACCCGCCGCGCACCGCAAAAGGGTATCGCAGCTATGACGATGCGTTCGTCCGACGATTGAAATTCGTCATGCGGTCCCGCGATCTTGGCTTCTCACTTGAAGAAATTCGTGGGCTACTTGGATTGGTCGATGATCGGACACAGACCTGCGCTCAGGTTCAAACCGTTGCCGAAGCGCATCTTGAAGATGTTCAGGCGAAGATCGCCGATCTTGTGCGGATCGAACGTGTCCTGTCAGAGACGGTCGCCCGTTGCACCGGCGATGCCGCCCCGAAATGCGCGGTGATCGACGCGCTTCTGGAAGCGTAGTCCCACTCCAGAGTAACGATGCCAGATCGGTGACATACGCAAAAGCAGCCATTCGTCGCCCCGCAGAAAACCAGTAGTTTGGGCTCAATCCAGCCATTGGAGGGTGGATTGAGCAGCCCCACCACTGCCCGTTTCGCTTGACAGTAGTCCACATAAGAAAGGGCCCCGCCGAAGCGGGGCCAAGTTGATCCTCACCACAAGGATACGAATGTCTTGCTCAGCGAGCGTGCGCAGCGCGCCAGTTGTCGCCTTCGGGGATGTCGTCCTGGCTTCGCGCCAGCACCGCACGCCGATTCATGAGAGCCTGAAAGATCGGCGTAGACGGATGATCGCCTCGATGGCCGCGCTGCGGACGACGGATGCCGATTGGGCCATGCCGGTAGAACCAGATCGCCAGATCGACCGCCTCAAGGTCGGTCTCGCGATAGATTAGATCGAGCGGGATACACATGCCGTGCGTTTCCAGATCGCGGTTGCGCTTGTGCGAAAGCCGTCGCCGGTTCAGCACATAGCCGCAATCGCACCACTCTCGCACGTTGCTCCACCAAAGCCGTGTCCCTGGCGTGCGGAATTGGGTGATCGTTGTCATTGAAACAGCTCCAATTGAACGCCAGTCACGCGCTCAAGGCGGTTGCGCTCGGCACGTCCCTTCGGGTCGATGACCCAATCCTCGCCGACGCGCTCGATGCTGGCATCCTCGCCGTGCTGCGCGACAAAGAGGCAATCGGCTGCTATCCGGCGGGCCTTGTGCAGATCGGATGCACGGTGGCCGCTTGGGCGACGACACCACACCCCGGGGGCCTTGCCGCATTCGGGGCAACGCACGGCCAAGACGGGGTGCCTGTGGGCGGTGAAGTCAGGCATGGGCTTCCTCCAACTCTCCAAGGCGCAAGAACAAGTCTGACGCCAGAACGCGGTCCTGCATGGCCCGCTGGCGGTCCTTGTTCTTGGATGCGGCGGCTTGCAGGTGGTGATAGGCTGCGTGACGCTCGGCCAGCAGGTAGCTGTCAGGGTCTTCAGCGATGTCGCGGGCCTTCAGGATCGTGACAAAAAGGTCCGGCTTGGCGAACAGGTCAGCAATGCGCGACCCGCCCGCATCCGTCTTGGACAGTGGAAACGGCGGACGTTTCAGGTCCAGCTTGCCAAGGCTGTAGCTGTGCAACACGCCCAAGAGGCGGGACGGATCGGCGGGGTAGGGCGCGCAGTCCCAGACGCGGCGGATCGCGCGGCCTTCTTCGGTGGGAAGGCTGTCGATCATGCGACGGGCCTTCCGCCATTCTGCGGCCCGTTCTGACCGCCAGCGAGTTTCCTGCTGGTCGGACAGGACGGCACGGCGGGCCATAACCTCATCCTCGGTGGGCTGTTCCTCAGCAATCTGATCAGCGAAAAGGGGCAGGGCGTCCCGCTCCCGCTGCTGCTTGCGGCGCAGGGCTGCGCGTTTGCGGGGTGTGTCCGTAAACGCGAAGCTGGGTGTTCTCTTGAACCGCATGTCAGTGGTCCTCACCCGATGCCGCAAGGCGGGCCTCATGCGCCTCTAGCCGTCCCAACAGGGCGGCGGTGAGGTCACGCAGGGATGCACGGTCGGCAAGGTGCAGCGCGGCCCGTTCGCCCGCAGTAAGAGCTGCTATTGATGTATCCTGCCCGTCCGGGGCTGAGACAGCCGCGCCCACCACGCCTGCCGCCGTCAACGCCTCGATCAGCGGACGCATCATTGCCTGTAGGGCGTCAGCATCCACGCGGTTGGACAGGGCCGATTTCTGGATCAGGGCAAAGGTCTCGACCATCTTCTGAACCCGGCCCGTGTTGGTATCGTTCTGGAATGCCATTGGTCTTGCTCCTGTGTCGAAAGGGGCAGGGCGCGAATGCCCTGCCGCTGCTCTCACTCCATGCCTTCGGGCAACCAAGCGTCGATCTTGGCGGCTTGCGCTTCGGTGACGCCAAGGGCGCTGCGCAGGTCTGATTGTGTGAACAAGGCTTCCAGCTTCGCGGCCTTCTCGCCCTTTTTCAGCTTGGCAAAGGTCGTGGCTGTCGGGTGATCCTCGGCCAAGTCCAGAAGATCGCGCCAAATCTCGACCATGTAGGGACCGCCCACACGGCCAAAGAAATTGGCTGCTGTGGGTGTCCAAACCTCGCGGGTGTCGGGCTTGGTGGCCTTATCGACCAGTGCTTGCAGCTTCTCGTCACCGCCTTGGAATTGGGCGGCAAGGAAGCGGACCAATTCACCGCGCACATGGTCTGCACCCTTCTTGCGGAAGGCACGGAAGGAAGCGCCAAGGTCTTTGGCGTCCCACATATCGCGGGGCGGATTGGTGGTCAGCCGTTCGTCCAGTGCGTAGCCATCGGCCTCGGTAGAGGGCCAGTTTGGCACTTCTGTGGTCGTGATCCCAAACGGCTTGTCCCAACGAAGATTATGGCTCAACTGGTAGGCCAGAAGGTCGATTAAGAGGTCAGGATCGCGCAGGGCAGCGTGTTGCCGCGCTCCTTTGGTCACGCGGTTCAAGTCGTCGCGCAGCTTTTGCGAGATAGGCGACTTGGGGCCATCGTTGCCGCCGCTGCCGTGCATCGACTTGCGCAGGATACCCGCCTCAGCCGCCGCCTTCTTGTCTTCCGGCTTCACCAGTGCGCCGCTGATCTGCTGGACCCCGTTGCCATCGACATAGACATAAAGCCCCGCATGGCTGCGCTGTTCGTCGGTATACTGCCCGTCGATGATCGCTTGCAGGGCGGCAAGTTCAGCCTCGCCAGCGGCGTCCAGCACGTCGCCATTGGCGAGTTCCGCCAACTCGTCATAGCGCTCGGCTTCGTCTTCGGACAACTGGCCTTCTTCGGCATAGACCCGGCCAAACTTGTCCAGCCCCATGTTGTAGTGGCAAAGCCAACTCTCATGGATCGCTTCGACCCATTTCCAGCCTTCGGCCTGCAAGGTTTCGACAGCCTCGGTCAGCTTCGCGTCGAACAACTCGTCCAGCAAAGCCACATCATCAAAGAACGTCTGGTCTTGGAAAAGATCAGCGGTCTTGCGGCCTCCGGCCTCGTCATAGCCAGCTTCGGTGACATAAACCACGCGACGGTCACTGCTGCGCACGGAATCCGGTTTGAGGGCCTGCTTGATCTGGTGATCGCTGTAATTCCCGCCCCGCGCCTGTTCCAGCACTTCAAGGGTGGCCTTCATGTCATTGCTGACGGTGAAGGCGGC
>CAYUCZ010000071.1:0-9097 GCA_964443505.1 uncultured Porphyrobacter sp.
CTTGGCGAGGCCGGCGAGGCCGAGCTTTGCGGCGCCGTAGTTCGCCTGGCCGAAGTTGCCGTACAGGCCGGTCGAGGATGCCGTCATCAGCACGCGGCCATAGGCCTGCTCACGGAAGGTTTCCCAGCACGCCTTGGTGACGAATGCCGAACCGGTGAGGTGAACCTTGAGGACGAACTCGAAATCATCCGGCGTCATCTTGTGGAATGTCTTGTCGCGCAGGACGCCGGCATTGTTGATGAGGATGTGAACGCCGCCCCACTTCTGCTTGGCGTCAGCGACCATCTTTTCCATCTGCTCGTATTCGGTAACCGAGCCGCCGTTCGAAATGGCTTCGCCGCCCATGGCTTCGATTTCTTCGACAACCTTGAGAGCCATCTCCGAATGGCCGGTGCCATCGCGTGAGCCGCCAAGGTCATTGACCACGACCTTCGCGCCGCGGCGGGCAAGCTCAAGCGCGTATTCGCGGCCCAGGCCGCCGCCAGCGCCGGTGACGATGGCTACCTTGTCTTTGAAATCGATACTCATGGGATCGGGTCCTTTCCGTGCGAATTGTTGTTCTGATTTATGAGGGACGGGCGTGCTTTACGCTCGCGTAAACTCGTTGTGCGGCGCTGCGTGGCAGGAATCGTGCTGCGTTGCAACAGCAAGTGCGCTTATCTTGCGCTGACGTAGCGTCAGACATTGCACTTATAGCGTTTCGAGGGCGGGAATGAGGCGGTCGAGCGAATCGATCACGATGTCCGCGCCCAGATCCTGTGGCTCCCTGTCGCAATATCCATATGCTGCACCGACGACCGGAACGCCTGCTCCGCGCGCGGCTTTCACGTCGTAGGTTGAATCTCCGACAAATGCGAAAGTGCCCTGTCCCTCAGCCGCGCGGCACACTTCGCGCGCCTTGATGATAGGGGCAGGGTCAGGCTTGGCGATGAATTTGCCATCGGGCCCTTTGCCAAGGCTGTTGCCGCCAATCACGGCTTCGAACGGTGCGATAAAGTCGATTTGCGTAAGGATCGAGCGGGCGAACTCTTCAAACTTGTTGGTCACAACCACCATTCGCACACCGCGCGAGGCAAGGTCTGCCAACGCTTCGCGTGCGTGCGGGAAGGGGGCTGTGTGGACCGCGTTGTTCTCAGAGTAATAGCCCAGCATCGCCTTGTAGAGCGGCTTGAATTCCTCTTGCGGCAGGCCCCCTTGCGCATCAACAGCCTTGGCAAGCATGATCTTTGCGCCGCCGCCGATCAGGTCTTTCGAACTGTCTACCGCAACAGGATGAAATCCGCCCAGTTTAAGCGCATGGTTCACCGCTTCGCCCAGATCGCGGAACGTGTCGAGCAGGGTGCCGTCAAGGTCGAAACCGACAGCGTCAAAAGGAAAATCGGCCATGCCAAGCCCGGTGGCTGATGCGACACAAAACCGCAAGCATTTGCTGGCAGGCGCGTGCGGGACTAAGGAGCCACAATGACCGATTTCGCCGCCATCATCCTTGCCGCGGGCAAAGGCACCCGCATGAAGAGCGAACTGCACAAAGTGCTTCACCCGATCGCGGGCAAGCCCATGCTTGAACATCTGCTCGATGAATTCGCCGATCTTGCGCCCCAGAGCACCGTGGTTGTGGTTGGTGACAGGCGCGAACAGGTCGATGCTGCGCTTGAAGGCCGCGACGTCGTCACCGCCTTGCAAGATCCCCAGCACGGCACCGCGCACGCAGCGCTTCAGGCACGTGAGGCTTTGAGCGGGTTTTCAGGCAACATCCTTGTGACCTTTGGCGATGTTCCGATGGTTCGCGCAGATACGGTCCGCCGGCTTCTTGCTGCGCTTGAAAGCGGGGCCAAGGTTGCAGTGCTCGGTTTTCGTCCCGATGACCCGCTCGCCTATGGCCGGATTATCGCGGATGACGCGGGCCGCGTATCCAAGATGGTTGAGTTCAAGGATGCGAGCGAGGAAGAACGCGCGGTTGACCTGTGCAATTCCGGCCTGATCGTCGCGCATTCGGACGACATGTGGCCGCTGCTTGACGCGGTCGACAATGACAATGCTCAGGGTGAATATTACCTCCCCGACGTTGCAACCGGGGCCATTGCGCGCGGTGACACAGTCGTGGTGGTCGAAACCGAAGCTGACGAAGTCGCCGGGATCAACAGCCGCGCAGAACTCGCCGAAGCGGAGATGCGCTGGCAGGCACTTAGACGCAAGCAGGCGATGGATGAAGGCGCCACTCTCAAAGCGCCCGATACCGTTTTCTTCAGCCATGACACGGTGTTGGGCCGCGATGTTATGATCGATCCTCATGTGGTTTTCGGCCCCGGCGTCAGCGTAGCAGACGGCGTTCACATCAAGGCCTACACTCATCTGGAGGGCGCGACGCTCTCCACCGGAGTGCAAGTCGGACCCTTCGCTCGCCTGCGGCCGGGGGCAGTGATGGAAGAAAACAGCTTTGTCGGCAATTTCGTCGAGATGAAGAAAGCGGTGCTTGGCCCCGGCGCGAAGGCAAGCCACCTGTCCTATATCGGCGATGCAAGTGTGGGGGCCGATGCCAATATCGGCGCTGGCACGATTACCTGTAATTACGATGGCTATTTCAAGTATCAGACCACGATTGGCGAGCGCGCCTTTATCGGTTCCAACAGTGCGCTGATCGCGCCTGTCACGATTGGTGATGATGCAATTGTCGCTGCCGGAAGCGCGGTCAGCCGTGATGTCGGGGCAGGCGACCTGCGCCTGGTGCGCGCAGAACAAAGCGTCAAACCGGGCTGGGCGGATCGCTTCCACGATACGATGAAAAAGAAGAAGGCGGCAGCAAAGAGGAACACGTGAGCATGACTCCAATCCTGTTCACAGCAACCGTTCGCCCGGAGGAGGCGCGGGCCTTCTACTGCGATGTCATGGGCTTCACCTTGACCGATGACAGCCCCTTCTCGCTCGAATTTGATGCAGCCGGTACGATGCTGCGCGTGCAAAAGGTTCAGGAACTGCACCCGCATCCTTTCACCGCACTTGGCTGGAAAGTCGAGGATATCGCCAGCGAACGCGACCGCTTGGCCGCGCGTGGGGCGATATTCCTGAACTTCGAGTTCTTGGAGCAGGATGAGCGCGATATCTGGACGACACCCGATGGTGCCAAGGTGTGCTGGTTCAAGGACCCTGACGGCAACACCCTGTCGCTGACCCAATGGCCGAGCTGAGCGCAGAGGGTGAAAGCTGCTGGTTGTGCGGACGATCGTTTGAAACGCTGATCCAGTGGCATCATCCGGTGCCAAAATCGAAGAAGGGTCGCGCAACCGTTCCTGTCCACCCGATCTGTCACAAGACAATCCACGCCAATTTCACCAATGCCGAACTTGCCCGGATTGGCGATGATCCCGATGCGATCAGGCAGAACCCGGCGATTGCCAAATTTGTGAGATGGGTCGCGAACAAACCGCCCGACTTTCACGCGCCTACTCGCAGATAGGCCAACACATAGATTGGTGTGCGCCTCAAACAGCTCCATCCGGGAACCGATCGGCTGCGTATCTGTAGAGCTAAGACAATGATGCGCAGGAGACTTTACAAAATGGGCATGGCGAAATGGGCGGCGCTGGGGTTGGGTGTTGCCGCAATCGGGGGCGTCGCAGCGGTCGCGCAATATCGCGAGCAAAGCGAAGAGCCTGCCTATGAAAGCGTGCTCAAGGACAAGCGCTATGAATTGCGCGACTATGAACCGATGATCGTCGCCGAAGTCACTCATTCCGGCAGCCGCCGCCGTGCAAGCGGTGCCAGCTTCCGCCGGCTCGCCGCTTATATCTTCGCGCAGGATCGCCCCGATGGGCAGCGCGGCCAGATTGCGATGACGTCGCCGGTGATCCAGGACCGGGTTGATCAGGATCAGCGCATAGCCATGACCGCGCCTGTTCTGCAGGAGGAACGGGCCTCTGGTGAATGGCGCATGCGCTTTGTCATGCCGGCCAAATTCTCGATGGAGACGCTGCCGACGCCGCCAGCGGACATTGCCTTGACAGAGGTGCCCGCTCGCCGTGTCGCGGCGGTCCGGTTCAGCGGCTATGGCAATGATGCGGACCTTGCGCGGATGGAAGCCAAGCTCACCGAATGGGTCGAGCTTCAAAAGCTCACACCTGTTGGTGAGTTCGAATATGCGTTCTACGATGCGCCAATGGTGCCGGGACGCATGCGGCGCAATGAGGTCCTGATAGAGGTCGCAGCCGAGTAGGGGGGGAAGACCGCGACCTCTACACGGGTTAACTCAAAGGCTTTCGAGCTGGCGCGCGCGAATTGGCGCAGGGCCGGCATATTCGCGTTCCCATTCCTCAAATTCGCTGCGGCTGAGTAGGTAACGCTCGCGCGCTTCGTGAAAGCTGATCGCGCGGTCGTGCACGGCACGCACCACATCGGCCTTGCGTGATGCAGACCAGTGGACGCGGTGCGTCTTGGGCAGCCCATATTGCTTGATCGCCTGGGCAATCGAAATGTCGCGGGGGTAAGCCATTTCTCGTGTTTCTCCTTTGTGGTCCCGGCGACACTGAAAATGTTGGTCTCAGGCTTAAGCGCGGCCTGCCAAAAAGAGTTAATTCGAGATTGACGACGTTCTACGTGGCGCGCCTGCGACGAGCCGAAGCAAAACTGTCGGATTGGTTTACATCTGGCGCGGAGTCCGAAGGAAAAGGGCGGCTCCCGATACCGGAAAACCGCCCCGTTCTTGCGCTATACCCAAGGGGATTCGCGCTTGTTTTGCGCAGGTTTAGCCGCCTTGGCCTTCATCCATCAGCTGCTGCATGAGATAGATATACTGCAGAGCCTGAAGCTTAGCTCGCTGTTCATTGTCAACACCGCCCGAATGGCCGCCGGTCATGTCTTCGAAGTAGTAATAGGGCTGACCCAATTCCTTCAGACGCGCTGCGCCCTTGCGAGCATGCGCAGGGTGTGTGCGGTCATCAGCGGTTGATGCCCACAGGAAAGGCGTAGGGTAATCAACGCCCTCGACGATCTTCTGATAGGGCGAATAACCTTCGATCCAGGCGCGCTGTTCTGGGATGCGCGGGTCGCCATATTCACCGATCCACGAAGCGCCTCGCCCGATCAGGTGATAGCGCAGCATGTCAAACAGCGGGATCTGGACAATCGCCGCTCCGAACAAGTCCGGGCGCTGGGTGAAGGCCGTGCCAACCAGCAGGCCGCCTTGCGATCCGCCCTGGATCCCCAGATGCTCTGGCGAGGTGAAACCGCGATCGACAAGGTCCTGGCCCACAGCGATGAAATCATCCCAGGTGCGCTGCTTGTTCTCGCGGATCGCGGTCTGGTGCCAGCCAGGCCCGAACTCGCCGCCGCCGCGCAGATTGGCAACCACATACGCGCCGCCGCGCTCCATCCACATCTTGCCGGTCGAACCAAGATAGCTTGGCAGGCGCGGGATCTGGAAGCCGCCATAGCCGCTCATCAGGATCGCGGTTTCGCCATTCATCTCCATCCCCGCAGGCTTGACGATGAAATAGGGGATATTGGTCCCATCAGCGCTGGTCGCCTCGTGCTGCTCGACTTCCATACCGGCCGCGTTGAACCGTTCCGGCGAGGTTTTGAGCGGCGCGGGATCAGCCGAACCATCGGTGTAATACAGCGTGGTCGGGTTCAGGAAGTCGGTGACCGTGAACATGATCTGCTCGCTCTCATTCGAGCTTGCAGCAATCCCGACGGTTGCATTGTCAGGCAGGTTCACCTCTTCGCTGGTCCAGGCGCCATCTGTGAAGTTGAACTTCAGCACCTTGCCAACGACATTGTCGAGCAGGCCGACATACAGCGCGCCCGCCGTGATCGCGCCGCCGCGCTTGGTCTGGCGCTCCTGCGGTGCCCAGACGAGCGTTTTCGCAGCGCCATTGGGGTTGGCTTTCCATTCCTCCAGATCAACAGCGATCAGGCTGTCAGCGGGGAATCTCTGCCCATCAACTTCCCAGTCAACATCAGTCGACAGCAGGATGTGGCCATCGACGATGCCATAAGGCGATGCCTTTTTGGGAATTTCGAGCTTGATCCAGTCTTCGCTGTCATCATCGTAGAGGAAATACTCCGCTTCGTGAAAGCTGACCCCGCGAAAGGCGGTCATCGCCTGCACTTCGCCGGTCGCATCGCGCAGCAGGCTTGCGCCGGCCCACACGTCGCTTTCCTCGCCGCGGAAGACCTCAGGCGCATCGGCAAGGTCAGTGCCGCGCTCCCACAGACGCGTGGTGAAGGGATATTCGCTGGCTGTCAGCGTTCCTTCGCCAAAATCGCGGCCAACCAGCAGCGTGTCTTCGTCAAGCCACTGAATGCCGCCCTGGCTCTTTTCGGGCAGCTCAAAGCCGCCTTCGACGAAGGTCTTTGTGCTGGTGTCAAACTCGCGCATGATGGTGGCATCCTCGCCGCCATCTGACAGCGCGATCATGCATTTGTTAAGCGCGGGCGGCAGGCAGGTCGAACCCTTATAGACCCATTCCTTGCCGTCTGCTTCGGCCAGCGCATCGATATCAAGCACGGTTTCCCATTCGGGATTGTCAGTCTGATAGCTTTCCAGAGTGGTCCGGCGCAGCAGACCTTTGGGGTTCTCCTTGTCCTGCCAGAAATTGTACAGGCCATCCGGGCGGAAGCTGACAAAAGGAATGCGGTCTTCGCTGTCGAAGATTGCCAGCGCTTCATTCTTTAGCGTTTCAAACCGAGGGTCCGCTTCGAGCACGCTCAACGTGCGTTCGTTTTCCGCTGTCACCCATGCGAGCGCTTCATCGCTGCGCGCTTCTTCGAGCCAGATATACGGGTCTTGCTCAGGGCCGGGGACGCCCGTTTCATTCATATGCGCATCAGCATTGGCGACGCTTGCTGCTCCCGTGGTCATGACGGCTGCCAAAGCCAGTGCGAGTGCGTTTCGTGAGACAAGCTTCAAAGGTCCTCTCCTGTGGGGAATAACCGCACGGTTGTGCCGTGATTGCCGCAAGTTGTGAAGGGCCTTGTCACAGGTTCATAGGCTGACAATGCGACTTCGCAGAATGGGATTGATCCAGCGTTTCGATGCGCGGTGCAATTCGTTTGCGAAACGCCGCTAGAGCGAGTTTTCCGCGCCAAGATAGGTCGCATAATAATCGAGATATTCCTGCGGTATTTCGACCGCAGAAAACGCGGCGCCATAGCCCAGCACAAAGGTAAGCCCCACCAGCGGCCCTGCAGCAAGCGCAGGCGTGTGCCAAGCGCGCGGACCTTTGAAATGCAACGCTGCGATCACGTGGCTGAACACCGCAATGACGGCGAGCGTATAATAAGGGGCGAAATAGTATTTGATGGGTTCAAGCGCCAAGGTGCCCGCAGCCCAATAGAAGTTTGTGTCCAGCCCCACGCCAAGCCGCGTGAACAAAGCCGCCGCCGTATGCTGGATGATGAAATAGGCAAGGTAGCACGCACTCACAAACTGCACCCAGTGCCACATATCCTTGCGCTTGCGTTTGCGGATTGTCGCCAGCAGCTTGAAGCCGAGGATCACCTGAGCCGCAAGCGCCAGCACGAGCGCAATCTCTATAAGCGCGAAGTGGTAAAACATCCGCGCCCAGCCAAGCGCCTCTTTGTGCAGGTCAGGCCCGCCCAATGATGTGAAATGTGTTGCAAAGTGCACCGCGAGAAAGATCAGCAGAAAGATCGCAACCCTGCCATGCGCTTGCTTTGCTTGCCTTGCCTTGATCGCCATGCCATTCCCCCATTAATCGGATATCTTTTATCCGGATAAAGAATGTCCGATTAAGGAGTCAAGCATGCAGCTCGGCAAAGGCGTTGAATGGACGACGCATATCTGCACGATCCTCGCGATTGTCCCTCCCGAACAGGGGCTTAGCGTGGATGCTCTGGCGGACTTCTTTGAAGTGCCGTCTGCCTATCTCGCTAAGCAAATGCAGCTTTTGCGGCGCGCTGGCATTGTCGAATCGCTGCGCGGAAAGGGCGGGGGATACCGGCTTGGGCGCAGTGTCGATGCCATTTCGCTGCTTGATATCGTGACCGCTATCGAAGGCCCGATGCCGGCCTTCCGCTGCACCGAAATCCGGCAAAACGGGCCGTGCGGATTAAAACGCGGTGATTGCAAACGGCCGTGCGAAATCGCCTCGGCCTTTGCCGCTGCGGAGCAAACCTATCGCGATGCTCTTTCAGCCAAAACGCTGGCGATGATCATGCAGGATGCCGCGGCCAATTCATCACCAGAGCATATGGTCGAGATTGCTGAGTGGGTGCAGGGGCAGGTCGGTCAATAGCAAAAGGGCGACCCACTAGGCCGCCCTTTCAAACTGTTCAAAGTGTCGTTGCCGATCAGGCTTCGACATGCTCCGCCAGCACGGTCAGGCCGTTTTCGCCCACTTCGGCAAAACCACCGCGCACTTCGATCACTTCAGGAGCAGCGCCTTCGGTCTTGAAGACCTGCACGGCGCCGTCGCGGATCGTGCTCATGAACGGGGCGTGGCCTTCGAGAACGCCGAATTCGCCCTCTGAACCGGGAACCACAACCATGTGGACTTCCTCAGAGCGGACCTGCTTCGCTGGGGTCACCAGTTCAAAATGAAGCGGCATTGTCAGTTTCCTTCAATCGCTGCGTCGAACGCTGATGCAGCTTTCTCAAATTTCTCAGTACAGCCCGGGTTGCAGAACCCAACGACCTTGCCCTTGTAAAGCGTCAGGCTGTCAGCCGCGACCGGCTTGCCCGACCACGGACAGGTCTCATTGACGCAGTCCGCAAGATCGAGCTTGCCGCTCACAATGCTTAGCCTTCCTCAGCGAGCTTGGCGGCTTTCTCAACCACCATGTCGATGCCGCCGACCATGTAGAATGCTGCTTCGGGGAGGTGATCGTATTCACCGTCCACAACCGCCTTGAACGACTTGATCGTGTCTTCGAGCTGCACGAACAGCCCCGGAATGTTGGTGAAGACCTCTGCCACGTGGAACGGCTGAGAAAGGAAGCGCTGGATCTTGCGAGCGCGCGCAACGGTCAGCTTATCTTCTTCCGAAAGCTCATCCATGCCGAGAATGGCGATGATGTCCTGCAGCGACTTATATTTCTGCAGCGTTTCCTGAACGCGGCGAGCGGTGTCGTAGTGCTCCTG
>CAYUCZ010000072.1:0-8946 GCA_964443505.1 uncultured Porphyrobacter sp.
TAGAAGTCCACTAGGGGTTTGACCCTTTTGAGGTCTTACCGAATCTTCGCAAAAACCTCAAAAGGGTCAAACCCCTAGTGGACTTCTATCTCCAAATAGCAAGCTTTTTAGTGAGGAGTCTTCTTGCGCTGCTCGTCGCGCAACACCGGGCTCTAAATTCGCTGAGATGCCTCAAGTGAAGGTAGAGCAAACAAATGACTAGATTGGCCTCCAGCTCGTTCAATGACGCCTACTCTAAGCCGCCACAAAACCCGCAAGATCAACGCCGTGAAGCCGAACAACGGATTTGCAACAAAAATTGATACGAAATACCACGACATAATATCGTCGAATTTGGAATCCTTGAAAAGGACAGGCGCTTCCGCAGCTGCTCGTCGACGCTCACGAAGGATTGCGTTCGTCGGCATTATCAAACCGGTCAAGTATGCCAACGACAGGAAAGCCGATGATCTAATGGCCATTGACGTACTGATCAAATGATCCAAGACCTCAGATTCAGCCGCCGTCAAATCATTGTTATTACGGATAAATTCAATGCCGTCTCGCAAATCTCGACGATAAGATCTGACCAGTCTGGTTAAAACAATCTGCGCTCCAAACCATGCGATAGCAATGCCTACAAGCAACAGAATACCACCAGAATCGATGGAAGCCGTCATTTCGAACCTCCAAAGACGTCGCCGTTGCGCACTCTGAACCTCTCAAAAATCATAGCCAAATATACCAAATTTCGAGAAAAAATCAATCTTCTTCGAACATAAGTATGAACTCGTATATAGTTGTTCCAGCCAACCAGCACATAGCAGCGACAAGAAAACCCTCATTGGTTTCATAAAGAACTTCTTGGATCCGAGCCACAATTGGAAAACTTGGCAACACCGCCAAGACGGTGAGGAAACCAATAAATTGGGCGATCCAACGTTTCGTAAGTCGCCATAAGGTGAATTTACTTGCCACTTGACTAGCTAAACAGGCTCCCGATCGTAGTTGTCAAGTGAAACAGCTAAATTGCTCGATCTTCCAATTGGTGACACAATGCTCCAGAGAAAATCTACCCATTGGCGACAGACCAATTAGGGGCCGACTTGGCGGCTGGTGCCTGATCATTTCTCGTTGCGCGCCCAGCGGGAATGGAGCCAGAGGATAAAGATCTGGACCAGCACAATCAGGACGCTGGTCAGCACGATGCCGGTTTCGGGGTCGCCGTTGCGGAAGCGTGGATCGACCATGGTCGCCAGGCCCAGATTGAGCGCAATAACCGCCGCAAACACGCCCGTGGTAAGCCAAATGGCGAGCCAACGCGGCGCATACCAGGTTGGCTTCATCCGGATATTGTATTGCATGGGCAGCTTTGCAAAACGGGCAAAGCGCCGCTGCGCCCAAAGGCTGGATGCAATCAGGAATGCAAAAGCGGCCAGAGCAAGCAGCAAGGGCCAGCCTGACACCATATCAGGCCGCTTCTTCCTTCGCCCCGTCAGCTTTGGAGCCGCCATGGACGCGGATAGGCTCTTTGGTGCCTTCTACCACTTCGTGGTCGATCACGATCTCAGTCACGCCTTCCATGTCGGGCAGGTCGAACATCGTATCGAGCAGAATGCCTTCGACAATAGACCGCAGGCCGCGTGCGCCGGTCTTGCGCTTGATCGCGCGTTCAGCGATCGCCTTGAGAGCTTCGTCCGTGAAGCTGAGCTCCACATCTTCAAGCTCGAACAGCTTGCGGTATTGTTTGACCAGAGCGTTCTTCGGTTCCTGCAGGATCGTCACCAGCGCATCGACATCCAGATCGTGCAAGGTCGCGATCACCGGCAGACGGCCGACGAATTCGGGGATGAGGCCGAATTTGAGAAGATCTTCCGGCTCGCTCTTTTCAAGCAATTCGCCAACCTTGTGCTTTTCCGGATCGGCAACATGCGCGCCAAATCCGATCGAACGCTTTTGAAGGCGGTCCGCGATGATCTTGTCGAGGCCTGCAAAGGCGCCACCGCAGATAAACAGGATGTTGGTCGTGTCGACCTGCAGGAATTCCTGCTGCGGATGCTTGCGACCGCCCTGCGGCGGAACGCTGGCCGTGGTGCCTTCCATCAGTTTAAGCAGAGCCTGCTGCACGCCCTCACCCGATACGTCGCGCGTGATCGAGGGGTTTTCCGCCTTGCGGGTGATCTTGTCGATCTCATCGATGTAGACGATGCCGTGCTGGGCTTTCTCGACATTGTAGTCGGACGCCTGAAGCAGTTTGAGGATGATGTTCTCGACATCTTCGCCGACATAACCCGCTTCGGTCAGCGTGGTGGCGTCCGCCATGGTGAAAGGCACGTCAAAAGTGCGTGCGAGTGTCTGGGCAAGCAGCGTCTTACCGGTGCCCGTTGGACCAACGAGCAGGATGTTCGATTTCGCGAGCTCAACCTCACCCGCTTTGCCCGAATGCTTGAGACGCTTGTAATGGTTGTGAACCGCGACCGACAGATTGCGCTTGGCTGAATTCTGGCCGATCACATAATCATTGAGCGTCGCGAAGATTTCCGAAGGCGTTGGAACTTCGCCTTCTTTCTTGCCAGCGATGCCAGCCTTGGTTTCTTCGCGGATAATGTCGTTGCACAATTCGACGCATTCATCGCAGATGAACACGGTTGGGCCAGCGATAAGCTTGCGCACTTCGTGCTGCGACTTGCCGCAGAAGCTGCAATACAGGGTGCTTTTGCTGTCAGATCCGCTCAATTTCGTCATTCCTATCAGTCCTTAAACCCGCAATCGCCGCGTTAGGGACGCGGGTGCAGATTCGGAGAGTGTATATCGGCTCACGTATGAATCAATCCATAGCGAGCCGATTTTACCTCCGGAAACGTGGTTTTCGCGCACCAAGCGGGGGTTCAATCCCTATCAGATTTGGCAAGGTCCCGAATTGGGGCGCGCAGCGCGCAGCGGTTAATTGGTTACTTTCAAGCCAACCGCTGCCTGCGTGATCGCCCCTTATTCAGGCGCGCCGCCCGAACCCTTTTCCTCTTCGCCTTCGTCGCCTGCTTCCGGGCGAGTTTCGAAGACCTTGTCGACAAGGCCGAACTTCTTGGCTTCTTCGGCTTCGAGGAAGGTATCGCGATCCATCGCCTGTTCGATGTCATCAAGGCTCTGGCCGGTGTATTTGACGTACAGGTCATTCATCCGCGCCTTGATGCGCAGGATTTCGCGGGCCTGGATCTCGATATCCGATGCCATGCCGCGCGCACCGCCTGATGGCTGGTGGACCATGATCCGCGCATTGGGGAGCGCAACGCGCATGCCCGGCTCTCCCGCGGCCAGAAGGAAGCTGCCCATCGACGCAGCCTGACCGATGCACACGGTCGAAACGCGCGGCTTGATATATTGCATCGTGTCATGGATCGCCATGCCAGCGGTCACAACGCCGCCGGGCGAGTTGATATACATGCTGATCGGCTTTGACGGGTTTTCGCTTTCGAGGAACAGCAGCTGGGCGACAATCAGCGAAGCCATCGTGTCTTCGACCTGACCGGTCACGAACACGATCCGTTCGCGTAGAAGGCGGCTGAAGATGTCGAAAGCGCGTTCGCCGCGGCTCGACTGTTCGACCACGGTTGGCACCAATGCGCCGGTGAGCGGGTCGCGCTCGAACTGGCCTTGTGATGCGTGGGTTTCGCCAGAATTGCCGAACAGGTCGATCATGAGTGTGTATCCTCGTCCAAAAGATTGAACGCTTATGTCGGGCGGGCGGGTTCAATGTTCAAGGGGATTAACTTTGTCCTTGGGGATAGCGCGGAAAAGTGTCAGCATTGCTGCCATGTTCAGGACCTCTGCTGCGCTTGTCGCGCTCTCGCTCACATTTGGCCTTTCGCATGCCGGTGCTCAGGAAACGGGTGATAACGAGGGAAGCGCCAGTGCCGAGCACATGCATGACAGTTTCGCTGAAACCATGCGCGCGACCGAATACATCATGCGCATTCAGGCGCTCGACGATGCCGGACCGCAGCTGAACGCAGTCATCGACTACAATGTCGAAGCTCCAATCGAAGCGCGCCGCCTTGCCTCCACCGGCATCCTGCGCGGGCGCACCGTGCTGGTGAAGGACAATATCGACACGCGCGAATTTCCGACCACGGCAGGCAGCCTTGCGCTTGCCAACAACAGGACCGGGCGCGATGCGCCGCTGATCGCTTATCTGCGCGAAGCGGGCGGCGTGGTGCTGGGCAAGACCAACCTCAGCGAATGGGCCAATATCCGAAGCAACGATTCCACCAGCGGGTGGAGCGCTGTCGAAGGGCTCACCCGCAATCCGCATGCGATTGATCGCAACACGTGCGGGTCATCCTCTGGCAGCGGGGCGGCGATTGCGGCCGGGTTTGCCTGGGGCGCTATCGGGACAGAGACCAACGGGTCGATCACCTGCCCTGCCTCGATCAACGGGATTGTCGGGTTCAAGCCGAGCGTCGGCCTTGTCAGCCGCACGCATGTCGTCCCGATTTCGAGCACGCAGGACACTGCTGGCCCGATGACAAAGACAGTCCATGATGCCGCGCTCCTTCTTTCGGCAATCGCCGGGCGAGACGAAGCAGACGCAGCCACAATCGGTGTGCCGCGCGTGGCCGATTACACCGCTGGCCTGTCCGATTTCAGCCTTGAAGGCGTGCGGATCGGGGTAATGCGCGAACAAATCGGATCAAACGCCGCCGTCACGTCCGTGTTCGAAGCCGCGCTTGAAGACCTTGCCGATGCGGGCGCGGTGCTGGTCGATATCGAGTTTGAGCCCAATGGCGAAATGTACCGCGACAGCTTCACGGTTCTCAAATTCGAACTGCGCGAGGAAATGGGCAAATACCTCGCCTCCATTCCTGAAATGGAAGGTCAGGACACACCGCGCAGCCTTGCCGACCTGATCGCCTTTAACAAAGCCAATGCGGACACCGAAATGCGCTGGTTTGACCAGTCAATCTTCCTTGATGCCGAAGCGACCACCGACCGCGAAGCCTATGAGGCCGCGCGCGAGAATGCCGTGCGGATCGCGGGCGAGGAAACGCTCGACATGCTGTTTGCGCAGCACGAAGTCACCTTCCTTGTCGCGCCCACGCGCGGCCCTGCCTGGATGAGCGATCTTGTGCTGGGCGATCATTTCAACGGCTCAATCGGGTTCGGATCGCCCGCAGCGATTGCAGGCTACCCTCATCTCACCGTGCCGATGGGTCATGTCGAACGCCTCCCGGTCGGGATCAGCTTCTTCGGCGCCAAATGGGCAGATCACGAGGTGCTGAAACTGGGCGCAGCATATGAAAGGGCCCGGACAGCAGTGCTGGCCGAGCCCTCATTCAGACGTTGGAAAGCGCGCGACTAAACCTGCGCGCCTGACGCCAATCCTTATTCAGACGCCTTCTTGGCAGGAGCCTTCTTTGCAGCAGGCTTTTTAGCCGGGGCCTTCTTGGCTGCGGTTGTCTTGGCCGCTGGCTTTTTGGCCGGAGCTTTCTTCGCAGGCGCTTTCTTGGCTGCCGGCTTGGCTTCGGTTTCACCGTCAGCTTTCTTCGCCGGTGCTTTTTTAGCGGCGGGCTTTTTGGCCGGGGCTTTCTTGGCAGGTGCCTTTTTCTTCGGAGCCGCCTTTGCCTTTTCGGCTTCGGCTTCTTCGTCGGCTTCGATCGCAGCCTGCAGCTCTTCGATCGTCACTTCGCGTTCGGTGACTTCAGCCTTTTCGAACAGGAAGTCGACAACCTTGTCTTCGTACAGCGGAGCGCGCAGCTGAGCAGCGGCCATCGGTTCCTGCTGGATGTACTGCACGAACCGCTCGCGATCTTCTTCGCGATATTGCGCCGATGCCTGCTGGATCAGCATCTGCATTTCCTGCGCGGTCACTTCGACGCCGTTTGCCTGGCCGATTTCCGACAGCAGCAGGCCAAGACGCACGCGGCGTTCGGCGATGGCCTTGTAATCGTCCTTTTCCTCTTCGATCTGCTTCAGCGCACCTTCGGGATCGTCTTCCTTGGCGGCTTCCTGCTGCAGCTGTGCCCAGATCTGGTCGAACTCTGCATCCACCATCTGTGAGGGCACTTCGAAGTCATGGCCAGCCGCAAGCTGATCAAGCAATGCGCGCTTCATCTGAGTGCGGGTCAAGCCTGCGGTCTGCTGTTCCAGCTGACCCTTCATGATTTCCTGAAGCTTCTCGAGGCTGTCGAGGCCAAGATTCTTCGCGAATTCATCGTCGATCTTGGTTTCGGTTTCGACCTTCACCGCTTTCACGGTGACATCGAACGTCGCTTCCTTACCGGCGAGATGCTCTGCCTGGTAATCTTCGGGGAAGGTGACGGTGATGGTCTTTTCCTCGCCCGCCTTCGAACCGATCAGCTGTTCTTCAAAGCCGGGGATGAAAGCGCCCGAACCCAGAACCAGCGGCGCATCTTCAGCAGCACCGCCTTCGAACGGCTCACCATCAAGTTTACCGAGGAAGTCGATGATCAGCTGGTTGCCATCAGCGGCCTTCTTGGTCTTGGCGGCATCCTTGTAGCTCTTGTTCTGGCCAGCAATGCCAGAGATCGATTCCTCGATCTGCTCATCCGTGACCGGCACAAGCAGCTTTTCAAGCTTGAGCCCTTCGATGCTCGGCGTTTCAACCACTGGCAGCACTTCGAGTTCAACGGTGAGTTCGGCGTCTTTGCCTTCCTCGTAATCTTCGTTGAGCGAAACGGCAGGCTGCATAGCGGGACGCAGGTCTTCATCCTTGATCAGCGAATCGACCGAATCGCGGATCATGTCGTTAAGCGTCTGTCCGTGGAGCTGTTCGCCGTGCATCTTCTTGACGAGATTGGCGGGAACCTTGCCCGGGCGGAAACCCGGCATCTTCACCTGCGGGGCAACCTTCTTGATCTCGGCATCGATCTTGTCCGCGATTTCACCCGCGGTCAGAGTGATCAGATAACCGCGTTTGAGCCCTTCATTGGTGGTCTGCTTGATAGCCATGAGTAGTGAACTTGAGCCTTCTAGTGCATTGAATCGAGGGTCCCGCGAGCCGGGGCGAAGTTGGTGCGGGCGAAGGGACTCGAACCCCCACATCTTGCGATACCAGAACCTAAATCTGGCGCGTCTACCAATTTCGCCACGCCCGCATGCCCGAACGAAGCCGCGCGGGAAACCGGATGGCCCCCGCGCGCATTACGCGAGGCCTCTAGAGCGCCTGCACAAAAAGGGCAAGCAATTGCGCGCTTGTTTCCTGTCCTACCCGCGATTAAAGGCGCGCCCATGACTGATGAAACCCCCAAGACCGACACTTCCGGTGATGTTCCTCCCGATCACCTTTCCGTCAATCCGCGCCATCCTGCCTTTGATGCCGAAGTGCTCCAGCGCGGAGTCGGCATCCGGTTCAAGGACCGTGTGCGCACCGATATCGAGGAATATTCGATCTCTGGCGGCTGGGTCAGGGTGCAGGCGGGCAAGACTGTCGATCGCAAGGGCAACCCTCTGACGATCAAGCTGACCGGCCCGGTCGAAGCCTGGTTCGAAGACCTCGGCGACAACCCGCCGGTTGCAAAGAAGGAAGGCTGACAGGCCATCTCGCTTGCCAAGTGGCGAGTGAAGCGCCACGTTTTGAGCAAGTCATGAAACCTCAGGTCATCATCATCGGTCGCCCCAATGTGGGCAAGTCGACGCTGTTCAATCGGCTGGTCGGCAAGAAGCTCGCGCTGGTCGATGATCAGCCGGGCGTCACGCGCGACCGCCGCATGGGCGATGCCGAGATAGCAGGGCTTCGCTTTACCATCGTCGACACCGCCGGGTGGGAGGATGAGGACGAACTCACCCTGCCCGGCCGGATGCGCAAACAGACAGAGGCCAGCCTTGAAGGGGCAGATGCGGCGCTGTTTGTTGTCGATGCGCGTGCTGGCCTGACCCCGCTTGACGAGGAAATCGCGCGGTATCTGCGCGAACATGACGTGCCGATCGTGCTGGTTGCCAACAAGGCGGAAGGTTCTGCCGGGGAAAGCGGCGTTCTGGAAAGCTATTCGCTGGGCCTTGGCGATCCGGTCGCCCTGTCGGCTGAACATGGGGAAGGCGTGGCCGATCTGTTTGGCGCGCTGTGGCCGATCATCGGCGACAAGGCCGAAGCCGCCGACATGGAAGCGGACTTTGAAGAGAGCGAGGACGAGGACGCGCCGCTCGGGCCCCTTAAGCTCGCCATCGTCGGGCGGCCCAATGCGGGCAAGTCCACGCTCATCAACCGCCTGCTTGGCGAAGACCGCCTGCTGACCGGCCCAGAGGCCGGGATCACACGCGATTCCATCGCGATCGACTGGACCTGGGATGATCCCAAATCCGGGGAAACGCGCGAGATTCGCCTGATCGACACAGCCGGTATGCGCAAGAAGCGCAATGTCACCGAGAAGATCGAAAAGCTCTCTGTCGCTGATGCGCGCCGGGCGGTCGATTTTGCAGAGGTCGTGGTGCTGCTGCTCGATGCGACACAGGGACTTGAACATCAGGACCTCAAGATCGCCTCGATGGCGCTCGAAGAAGGCCGCGCGCTGATGGTTGCGATCAACAAATGGGATGTCGCCGAAGAGCCCTCTGCGCTGTTTAACGGGATAAAGCAGGCGCTGCATGATGGCCTTGCGCAGGTGCGCGGCGTGCCGATTTTCTCTGTCAGCGCCAAGACCGGCAAAGGGCTTGATACGATGCTGGGCGCGGCGTTCAACCTGCGCGAAAGCTGGTCAAAGCGCGTGCCGACCGCTGCGCTTAACCGCTGGTTCGATGATGCGCTTGACGCGAACCCGCCGCCCGCGCCCGGTGGCCGCCGGATCAAGCTGCGCTATATCACGCAGGCCGGAACCCGCCCGCCGCGCTTTGTCGTGTTCGGATCGCGTCTGGATGACCTGCCCAAGAGCTATGAGCGATACCTGATCAATGGCATCCGCGCGAAGCTCGGCTTTGAAGCGGTGCCAGTGCGCGTGACGCTGAAATCGCCCAAAA
>CAYUCZ010000073.1:0-8342 GCA_964443505.1 uncultured Porphyrobacter sp.
CGGTCTGTTCGATCCCATGTTCCTTGGTCGACCGGCCCGAGTTGATGTCGATCGAGACCAGCGCCTCGGTCGGGTTGATGATCAGATAGCCGCCCGATTTGAGCTGCACCATCGGATCATACATCGCGCGCAGTTGATCTTCGGCGCCATAACGCTGGAACAGCGGCACTGGGTCTGAATAGGCTTTCACCCGGCGCGCATGGCTGGGCATCAGCATCTTCATAAAGGCCTTGGCCGACTTGTAGCCTTCCTCGCCCTCAACCACGACCTCTTCGATATCGCGGTTGTAGATGTCGCGGATCGCGCGCTTGATCAGGTCACTGTCCGAATGGATCAATGATGGTGCGGTCGAACCCAGAGTGGTCTTGCGGATCGTGTCCCACAGGCGGGCGAGGTAATCAAAGTCGCGTTTGATTTCGGTCTTGGTGCGGCTGAGCCCGGCAGTGCGGACAATCAGCCCCATCGACTTGGGCAGCGAAAGGTCCGAGACGACCTGCTTCAAACGCTTGCGGTCGCTGGCCGAGTTGATCTTGCGGCTGATCCCGCCCCCGTGCGAACTGTTCGGCATCAGCACGGTGTAACGGCCAGCAAGGCTGAGATAGGTGGTAAGAGCCGCGCCTTTATTGCCGCGCTCTTCCTTTACAACCTGGACCAGCAGAACCTGGCGACGCTGGATAACGTCCTGGATCTTGTATCGGCGGCGCAGCGCCATGCGCTTGGCGCGCACTTCGTCGACTTCCTTGGCGCGGCTCCGGCCCTTTTTCTGGCCTTTCTTGCCGCCCTGACGGCGGCGGCCACGGCCCCGGCGACCGCGGCGCGGTTTGCTTTCGCTGTCGTCGCTATCATCGCCGCTTTCAGCGCTGTCGCCATCTTCGCTGTCGCTGCTGTCGGCGTCGTCACCCTGTTCGTCGTCGCCTTTATCGTCAGCGCTTTCGCTGTTCTCGTCAGCGTCTCCGTCGTCGCTATCCTCGTCCCCGTCCTTGTCGTCTTCGTCCTCGTCGTCTTCGTCCTCATCGTCGTCGTCATCATCGTCTGATGCGCCGTCCTCGATGGTCGCGACCTTGTCCTTTTCGGATGTGTCGATTTCCTCAAGCCCGTCTTCGGCAAGGTCTTCGGCCAGCGCTTCTGCGCTTTCATCCTCGGCGTCATATTCATCGCCCGGGGTGACGCCTTCTTCCTCTTCCTCAGCGCGAAGGCGAGCCTCTTCCTCTGCCGCTTCGGCTTCTTCGGCGAGCAGGCGCTCGCGGTCTTCTTGAGGGATCTGGTAATAGTCAGGGTGGATTTCGCTGAAAGCGAGAAAGCCGTGGCGATTGCCGCCAAAGTCGACAAAGGCAGCCTGAAGCGAGGGTTCAACCCGCGTAACCTTGGCTAGATATATATTACCCTTGATCTGCTTGTGTTCAGCAGATTCGAAATCGAACTCTTCAATCCGGTTGCCTTTGAGCACCGCCACCCGGGTCTCTTCCGAGTGGCGCGCATCGATAAGCATGCGCGTTGCCATTTAGTAATCTCCAAGCGCCCTGTCGCTCAGCCATGGGCCTGAGTCGATTGCTCTTGAGCAATCCTCCTGGTGGGCGCGTATTGTGTGGGTATTCGGCCTGCCGGATCGCATCTGCGCCGGTCTGGCCGTTTGTGGTGAAAGCGCGTTCCTGCGACTGAGGGATACGCGCAATGATCGTGTCTGCTGCGACAAGATTGCGGAAAATGTCCGCGCTGCGACTCGCAAAGTCACCCGTTCCGCGGGGGCGGAGGGTTTTTTCTTGCGAGGAGAAGCGTCTCGTCACTGCATCAACCTGTTGTGTGGCCGGTGCTCGCACCCTTGCTAAGGTGCTGCACTGCCTAGCGAATGAACCCGGGGAGGAGCACGTCGCGAATGACTGCCTTTGGCCCCGCTTCAGAACATTGTGCTAGCACCGTGGGTTACGGGCCGCAACTCTATTGCGCTTATACCTCGCAACATTCTAAGCGGTTAACACAATGAGCATTCGCACGCTCCTGCTTTTGATCGTTGCCGTCCCCGCGCTTGTGCTGGGTGGGGCGAAGGCGTTGGGCCTGATGATCCCGGTCCCTGAATGGGGGCGCGATTATGTTTTGCGCTTTCTGCTTGAACCCGAACAGGTCAATGTCGAACTGCCGCCAATTGCCGGACCTGATGATCCGAGCCGGCCCTTGATTGTGCTGGATGCGGGCCATGGCGGGCGTGATCCCGGCTCGATTGGAACCGATGCATCAGGCCGCGAAGTGTTCGAGAAGGACATCGTGCTCGCGCTCACGCTGGCGCTGCGGGACAAGCTGCTTGAAGAGGGCGGTATCAGGGTCGCGCTGACGCGCAGCGATGATACGATTGTCACTCTTGCGCAGCGTCCCGAAATCGCGCGGCAGCTTAATGCCGATCTGTTCCTGTCGATCCATGCCGATTCTGCCGGACGGCGCAGCGATGTTGCAGGCGCCAGCATCTACACGCTTTCGAACGAAGCATCTTCAGAGGCAGCGGCGCGCTTTGCCGAACGAGAAAACTCAGCCGACAGCCTCAATGGTATCGCGATCGACGGACAAAGCGCCGAGGTCAGCGCGATCCTGGTCGAACTGTCACAGCAACGCACACAGGACGATGCGACCGAATTTGCAGCGCTGATCGAACGCGAGGGCGAGGGCAATATCCGCTTTCATCCGCAGCGCCGCCGCTCAGCGGTTCTGGCGGTGCTGCGCGCGCCTGATGTGCCCGGCGTCTTGTTCGAAAGCGGGTTTGTGACCAATGAAGCCGACCGTGCGCGCCTGACGACGGCCGAGGGACAAGAGGCTTATGCCGAAGCGCTCGCCCGCGCGATCCGGGTCTATTTCGCTCGCCGGTTGGATCCTTGAGCATCACGTATCAAGCCGGTCTGGCATTCCGGTGCGAACCGCGATAAATCACTCGCCTGATGACAGAAGCCGACCCCCAAGCTCTCTCGTTTCCTGCTTATGCCCGCTATCGCTTCAACCGCGATCTGTCGGGTGCGCTTCAATGGTTTGCGCAGAAATGGCGCGAAAGCTGGCTGTTCAAGCTCGGCGCGCTGGCGCTTGGCCTGCTTGCGGCCTTGTGGGTGGGCGCGTGGTTCTGGTTGGCAAGTGATCTGCCCGAAGCGGAAAGCCTGACGGAGTATCAAACCCCGCTGCCAACGGTTGTGCGCGGGATCGATGGCGAGATCGTCCATTCCTATGCGCGCGAACGCCGGGTTCAGCTGCAATATGCCGATTTCCCTGATCAGCTGAAGCAGGCGTATATCTCAGCCGAAGACAAGACTTTCTACACTCATGGCGGGGTTGATTATACCGGCACGGCAAACGCGGTTATCGACTATCTCAACCCAAGCCGCACCGGGCGCGCAGTGGGCGGTTCGACAATCACTCAGCAGCTCGCCAAGATCCTGCTTTTGGGCGATGAATATTCGGTCACGCGCAAGCTTAAGGAAATGATCCTTGCAGGGCGGATCGAACAGGTCCTGACCAAGCAGGATATTCTCGAACTATACCTCAATGAAATCCCGCTCGGACGGCGTTCGTTCGGTGTGCAGGCAGCAGCGCGCGCGTATTTCGACAAGGATGTGGGCGAGCTTGAGCTGCACGAATCGGCCTTTCTCGCGATCCTGCCCAAAGCGCCGGAACGCTATGGCAGGCGCGGTCAGGAAGAGGCCGCGATGGTCCGGCGCGACTTTGTTCTCGCGCAGATGGAAGACAATGGCTTCATCACCGAGGCTGAGCGCGCTGCTGCTGCGGCTGAGCCGCTCGGTCTGGTGACGCAGCGGTCACGGCGCAGCGCGGATGCCGGCTATTTCCTTGAGGAAGTGCGCCGCCAGTTGATCGAAGAATTTGGCGAAACCGCAGAAGACGGCGCAGACAGCGTCTATGCTGGCGGGCTGTGGGTGCGCACGTCGCTTGATACCACGCTTCAGGATGCCGCGCGCGATTCGCTGCGCCGCGGTCTGGTGCGCTATCACGGCAGGCGCGGTTGGTCTGGCGCGATTGCCACGATCGATGTGAGCGAAGGCAATTGGGCAAGCCAGCTTGCAAGCTCTTATCTCAGCGTCAATTACGAAGACTGGCGCGTCGGGGTTGTCACACAGCGCAGCGGATCATCCGCCACAATCGGCTTTGCCAATGGCGATGAAGCGCCTTTGACTGAGCTGCCCAACGCTTTGAAAACAGGCGATGTGATCGCTGTCAGCCCTTCGGGCAGCGGCTTTGAGGTGGAAACCGTTCCCGAAGCGCAGGGCGCGGTGGTGGTGCAGGACGCGCAATCAGGCCGCGTGCTCGCCATGCAGGGCGGGTTCGATCACCGTCTGTCGGACTTTAACCGCGCGACACAAGCGATGCGGCAGCCGGGATCGACGATCAAGCCGTTCGTCTATTCCACCGGGCTCGACAATGGCATGACCCCATCAACCCAGGTCGATAACACGCGCTATTGTTATTATCAGGGCCGCAATCTGGGCGAAAAGTGCATTCGCGGCGGGCGCGCGGGCCAGTTCCCGATGCGGTACGGGCTTGAGCAATCGCAGAACATCATGACCGTTCAGATCGGCATGCAGGCGGGCATGGAAAACGTCGTCGATACGATCGAGACGCTGGGCATTTCCGAAGATCCTGATCCTTATGCTGCAACCGCTTTGGGTTCTGAAGAGACGACCGTATCCAAGATGGTCGCCGCTTATGCAGCGCTTGCCAATCACGGGCGGCTCAACACGCCGACGCTGATTGATTATGTCCAGAACCGTGAAGGCAAGGTCATCTGGCGCGCGGATGAAAGAGCCTGCAATGGCTGCAACATGGCTGAATATGATGGCAGCCCCATGCCGCGTTTCGGCATCAAGGGCATTGAGGCGATGAACCCGCGCACCGCGTTCCAGACCATGCATATGCTCGAAGGGGTGGTTTCGCGCGGGACGGCGACCGTGCTAAGAAGCCTCAACCTTCCGCTGTTCGGCAAGACCGGGACGACAACCGGGCCCAAGGACGTGTGGTTCGTTGGCGGGACGCAGCGCCTGATCGCAGGCGCTTATGTGGGCTTTGACAATCCGCGCAATATGGGCGGCTATGCCTATGGCGGGACGATTGCCGCGCCGATCATCAAGGACCTGATTGAGAATTCGCGGGAGCGGTGGTCAACCTTGCCACCTGTTGCACCCGATGGCATTCGCATGGTGCGGGTCGACCGGCGCACCGGCAAACGGGTGATGGATGGCTGGCCCTCGGGTGATCCTCTGGGCGATATCATCTGGGAAGCCTTTGCTCCTGACACCGATCCTGATCGCTCGACCCGGCAGGATGAAATTGCCGCGCGGCGCGATGAAATTCTCGCGCTGATCCGCGCTGGCCGCGATGGCAATATCGGCGGTCGCGGCGCTGATGAGCCTGCTAACTTTGCTGAGGAACAGGGCGGAATTTACTGATGCGAGCACTCTATCACCTGGCCGCTGCCTTGATGCTGGCCCTTGGCCTGAGCGCGCCTGCCGCTGCTGAACTTTCGGTTGGCGATCGGGCTCCCAATTTCGCGACCAAGGCCGCGCTGTCCGGCGAAGAATACGGCTTTACCCTGCGCGCTGCCTTAAGGCGCGGGCCGGTCGTGCTGTATTTCTACCCCAAGGCGTTCACCTCTGGCTGCACGCTTGAAGCCAATGCCTTTGCAGAGGCAATCGATGATTTCAAAGCTGCCGGTGCCAGCGTGATCGGCATGTCGAATGATGACATCGAAACGCTTCAGCGCTTCAGCCGCGAGGAATGCCGCGATGCCTTCCCGGTTGGCGTTGCAGGAGGCGACATCCTCACCGCCTATGATGTGGCGCGCCCCGGTTCTGCATTCGCCCGGCGTACCTCCTATGTCATCGGTCAGGACGGCAGAATCGCATTCGTTTATTCGAACAGCGATTGGCGCGGGCATGTGCGCGAAACGCTGGCAGCGGTTCGTTCGCTTTCTCAATAGCGCTGGCTTCGTTCCGGGGGGCGAGCGAGAGACGCACGCTGATGTTCGCGCGCAGCGTCACCCGCGCGCTTTACAATTGGCAGGGCCTCGCTAATCGGGTCCGCCACGAGTTTTTGAAGGAATAGCTATGCGGGCCGAGGCCCTCGCACATATCGACCGGATCGAAGCGGCTTTGGCGCTCGTTCGGCAATCGCTTGACTGGGAGCGCGCGCTGCGCCGCCTGGACGAGCTTAATGCCCGTGTTCAGGACCCGACCTTGTGGGACAATCCCAAGGACGCGCAGGCTGTCAGCCGCGAGCAGAAGCAGCTCGAAAGTGCGGTTAACACCGTGAACGAAATCAGCGCCGAAATGGCCGATGCGATTGAGTTCATCGAAATGGGCGAGGCTGAGGGCGAGGAATCGATTGTCAACGATGGTGTCGCCAGCCTCGAAAAGCTCGCCAATCGCGCTGACGCTGACAAGGTTCAGGCGCTGCTTTCAGGCGAAGCGGATGCAAACGACACCTATCTTGAAATCCATGCAGGTGCAGGCGGCACGGAATCGCAGGATTGGGCTGAAATGCTGCTTCGCATGTATGCCCGCTGGGCCGAAAGGCGCGGTTTCAAGGTCGAAACGGTCGAATATCAGGCGGGCGAGCAGGCCGGGATCAAGTCAGCGACGCTGCTGATCAAGGGCGATAACGCCTACGGATATGCCAAAACCGAAAGCGGCGTGCACCGGCTTGTCCGCATCAGTCCCTATGACAGCGCGGCCAAGCGTCACACCAGCTTTTCCAGCGTGTGGGTCTACCCTGTGATTGACGATGATATCGACATCGAGATCAACCCGGCTGACCTCAAGATCGATACTTACCGTGCATCAGGGGCAGGTGGTCAGCACGTGAACACCACCGATTCCGCTGTCCGCATCACGCACCAGCCAACCGGGATCGTGGTTGCAAGCCAGAACGATCGCAGCCAGCACAAGAACCGCGCAACCGCGATGAACATGCTCAAGGCGCGGCTGTTCGAACGCGAAATGGCAGAGCGCGAGGCAGCGGCATCGGGCGAATATCAGGAAAAGAGCGACATTGGCTGGGGCCATCAGATCCGCTCTTACGTGTTGCAGCCGTATCAGATGGTGAAGGACCTTCGCACCGGGGTCACCTCCAGTTCACCTGACCGCGTGCTTGATGGCGATATCGACGATTATATCTCGGCCGCGCTTGCCCAGCGGGTGACCGGCGAAACGGTGGAAGTGGAGGATGTGGAGTGAAGCACAAGCTGTCCTTGCTGGCCGCTTTCCTTCTTCCCCTTCTTGCCGGATGCGATGCATCCCGCAATGATCCCAACCGCCCGCAAAGCGCGCTCGATTTCCCGATGCCTGACAGGCCGGTGTCAGAATCGGTGTCGAACGAATTCTCCACCGAAGTGCTGCGTGACGAACGTGGCGAAGCACAGGCGGTGATGGACCTTGCTGATATCTCTGCAGGGATGACCGTTGCCGATATCGGCGCGGGCGAGGGGTATTACACAGTGCGTCTGGCGACCCGCGTTGGTGAAGACGGGCGAGTGCTCGCCCAGGACATTGACCGCGAAGCACTCCAACGGCTTGGCCGACGGGTAGAGCGCGAACGGCTTGAAAACATCTCGATCAAGCTGGGCGAGCCTGATGATCCGCAGCTTCCGGTTGATAGCTTCGACCGGATTTTCGTTGTCCATGTGTACCGCGAAGTGACTGAACCTTATGCGTTCTTGTGGCGCATGTGGCCGGCGCTTACTGAAGGCGGGCAGATTATCGTTGTTGATATAGACCGCACGCAAAACGGCGATGGGATCCCGCCCAAACTGATGTTTTGCGAATTTGCAGCGGTAGGCTTCAACCTGCTTGAATTTGTCCAGAGACCTGATCTCAAGGGCTATCTTGCCCGGTTCGAACGCGGGCCTTCTCGCCCTGAACCCGAAGCGATCAAGGCTTGCGCTAACATTTAGGGTTCAGTCCGGCCCGATTTGGCGTGCGGCCACCTCACTGCCAAATCCGCCGCGTGTCGCGCTGCGGATCAGTTATCAACGGCAGGCCCATGTGCCCTTTTCCTTGGCAATGGGGGGTGCTAGGCGCAGCCCCAAGAACAAGACCAAGGGGTAAGGAGTACCGCCGGGGATGACTGATTTCCCAACCAGTTTTGACCGTGACGATCTGTTGAAATGCGCGCGCGGCGAGCTGTTCGGCCCGGGCAATGCACAATTGCCAGCACCGCCAATGCTGATGATGGACCGGATTACGCAGATTTCGGGCGATGGCGGCCCGCATGGCAAAGGCCATGTCGTGGCAGAGTACGACATTTCGCCAGACCTGTGGTTTTTCGACTGCCACTTTCCCGGCAACCCGATCATGCCCGGCTGC
>CAYUCZ010000074.1:0-8108 GCA_964443505.1 uncultured Porphyrobacter sp.
GTGGGGTCCTGCTTGCAGTCCTTGGGCGCGTGGCTGAACTTGGTGACGATCCGGTCGTGGAGGTGGGGGATCAGACGGCGGCCAATTTCATCAAGGATCGCTTTTTCAAGCTGCGGGCCGACCTCATCCCAATCCACCGGCATCTTGCCCATGTGCGAGACAGGGACGAGCGCGTAAAACGTGCTCTTGCCCGGAGGCGCCATTGAAGGGTCGGTGACAGTCGGGTGGTGCAGATAGATCGCGAAATCCTGCGGGACGACACCGTTTTTGTAAATGTCGTCGAGCAGGCCCTTATAGCGGTTCGCGAACAGGATCATGTGATGCGCGATCCCCGGCCAAGTCCCTTCCAGCCCGAAATGCACCACGAACAGCGAAGGCGAGAAGCTCTTGCGCTTCAGTGACTTCGCCATTTGCTGGCCGCGCTGGGAATTCGACAAGAGGTCTTTGTAGGAATGCATGATGTCGCCGTTTGAGGCTACGGCATCGAATTGCTGCTTCCAGCCTGACTTGGTTTCGACCTCGGTCACGCGGGTCCCCATCGTGTGCACCTGCACCACCGGATCGCCAACGCGCATAGTGCCGCCGAGCCGTTCAAAGTGGCGCACCATGCCAGCGATCAGGCGGTTGGTGCCGCCGCGCGCCCACCACACGCCGCCATCCTTTTCCAGCTTATGGATCAGCGCATAGATCGAGCTCGTGCTCATCGGATTGCCGCCGACCAAGAGCGAATGAAAGCTGAAAGCTTCGCGCAGTTTTTCGTTCTGGATATAGCTTGAAACCATCGAATAGACGCTGCGCCAGGCCTGTTCCTTGATCAGAGCAGGCGCCGCCTTGAGCATGGTCTTGAAGTCCAGAAACGGCACTGTCCCGAGCTTCAGATAGCCTTCCTCGTAAACGCGCGCGGAATATTCAAGAAAGCGCTGATAGCCCACGACATCATCGGGATTGAGCTTGGCAATCTCGGCGTTCAGCTCCGCCTCGTCATTCGAGTAATCGAAATTGGTCCCATCAGGCCAGTTGAGCCGGTAAAAAGGCATGACCTTCATCAACTCAACATCTTCGGCGATGTCGTGACCGGTCAATTGCCACAATTCTTCGAGGCAGGGCGGGTCAGTGATGACGGTTGGCCCTGCGTCAAAGGTAAAGCCATCTTTCTCCCAGAAATAGGCCCGCCCGCCAGGTTTGTCGCGCGCTTCGACGACTGTTGTGGCAATGCCGTGCGATTGAAGCCTGATCGCCAAGGCCATGCCGCCAAAGCCGGACCCGATCACGCAGGCGCTCTTGCCAGCGTATTTTTCAGCCATAGCGGGGTTGATGCCCTTTTCATGGCCGATCGGAGGGCTGAGATCGAGCCCACCCTGGAGTGTCGTTTCGACGGTCATGCGTCATTCTCCATTGGAAATTCAGTTGTCGCATCTGCCTTGAGAGGGGCGCCGCGTTTGAACATCGCGGTGATTGCGCTTGGGATAGGTACGGGCGGTTCGCCCCATAGGACGCGAAATTTGTCGAACGGGTTAGAGCGCGCGGCATAAAAGCGTTCGATCAAGCCTTCGCGCAGCCGATAAAAACGCTGGAACACGTTCACGCGCCGCTCCGGGCGGGCGGCGAAGAACAGGAAACGGGCCAGCAGGCGGTAATAGCCTGTGCGCCGCCAATGCTGACGCGCGCGAACTTCGAATAGCGATGCAAGCTGCTCACCGGAAAGATCAGCATTGTCTGCAACTTCAAGCGCATTTTCGACCGCCACGCACATCGTGTAGCTCGTCAGCGGATGCGTAAATCCGCCGCGTGCGCCTGCGACCGTTACGCCGGGTGTTCTCACGCTTTGCTGATAGGCTGTGAAGTTGCCCCCTGTCAGAACCGGCAAGACGCCTGCCTCGTGCCCAACAATCGCACCGTCTTCCCAGCCCTTCGCACGCGCATATTGATCGATCCGGCCTGACAGCGCGCCGCGATCAAGATCAGGATCATCGGCATAATAGGTGTCTTCGATAAAGACATCATGCGCGCCGAGCGGCAGCACGTAGACAAAGCGATACGCAGAGCCATTGCCGTGAGGTGCATGCTGATCAACCGTCGCATCCATGATCACCGGGCGTTCCACCCCGTGCGCTTCGCTGAGGCGGAGATGGCGACCAAGGAACACCTGCCAGCCGCCATTGAGGTGCGGGCTCGGCTTGAAACTGCGGCAGTCAATGACTGTGCGGGCCTCGATCCTTTGAGGTTCACCGAATTCCGGCGCGGATAGATCGACCCCGCGCGCATCGACACGGATTGCCTTGCGACCAAGGTAGAGCGCATCTTCGGGCAGATTACGGACGAGCCCTTCGTGAAAGTCGCCCGATGCCATCGATCGATACGCGGTCTTGAGCTTGCGGCGATATTTCGGGAAGCGCACTTCATAGCCATCGTCCCACCCTGTCTGGCGGAAATTGGCGAGCAAGGCGCGCCCGGCGTCAGACAGGTCGCTGTCAAACCAGCTCCAGCGGTGGTTGCCTCCGATTGTTCGGCCCGCTTCGACAAGCGCAATGCGGAAATTGGGCCGCGCCTTGTGCAAGGCCAGCGCGATCAGCCCCCCTGCAAGGCCTCCGCCAACAATGACGCAATCGAATTGTGAGTCGCTCATCTGTTTCAAAGCCCTAGGCGAGCCTTGCCGCAGGAGCAATGTCGCGTTCGCCAGGCTTGAGGCTGATTGGCGGTTTGGGCGAAAGCAATGCATCGCGCGATGTACGGCCGACACTTCTTTGCCCGATGACGTGTCAGGGACCGGTTTCGGACTGGGGCTTGCCACTTTTCCTTGATCCCGGCATCACGTGCAAAACACTAAGATGCGGGGAGAACATCATTATGCGACTGCTCAAGACCATGAGGCATGCGCTCATAAGTGCGGTGGCGGGCGTTGCAGCCCTGTTCGCAACAAGCGCGGCGGCTGATACCTTGATCGATGCCGGCAGTGTCATAACGAACCCCCAGGAAGACCCGACCGGTCCCAGCTACATCGTCATCAAGAACGGACGCATTCATGCGGTCGTTGCCGCCGAGAGTGAAGAGGCCCGCGGATATGAATCCGCGGCGGTCGACGAGAACGGCGAATGGCTCTGGGAGTATATCGACCTGTCCGACAAGACCGTTCTGCCCGGATTGATTGATCTTCACACGCACCTTTCAGGCGATCCGTCGGGCGAGTTCTGGCGCGCGGCAACCACCCCGCCGGAATACTTCACACTGATCGCGGCCAAGAATGCTCGGATCACGGCTCTTGCAGGCTTTACCACGGTCCGCGACCTTGGCTCGCGCACCGATCAGGTAACGCAGATGCTGCGCCGCGCGACAGCCGAAGGGCTTGTTTCCGGTCCGCGCATCGTCACCAGCGCGCGGACGATCTCGATCATTGGCGGGCATGGCGACACCAATGGGTTTGTCGAACATGTGAACGACGTGCTCGACAGCGGGTTCACCTGCACAGGGCCGGTTGAATGTGCGTCCAAGGTGCGTCTCGCTTCGCAATACGGGGCTGATCTCATCAAGATCACCGCAACCGGCGGTGTCCTTTCACAGCAGGGCCGCGGACTTGAGGCGCATTTCTCAGACGAAGAAATGCGCGCGATTGTCGAGACGGCGGAAAGCCTCGGCCTCAAGGTCGCAGCGCATGCTCACGGTGCGCGCGGGATCGAAGCGGCGGCGCGAGCAGGCGTCCACACGATCGAGCATGGCACTTATATCGACGATGCGGCCGCTCAGGCGATGAACGAAAACGGCACCACTCTTGTGCCGACTCTGATGGCGTTTGAAGGGATCCGCCAGAACCTTGGCAAGGGCTTCTATACCCCCGTTGTCGAAGCCAAGATTCGCGCAGTGGCCGAGTTTGCCACCACCATCATCCAGCGCGCACGGCGCAATGGCGTTCGCATCGCGTTTGGGACGGATGCAGGCGTGTTCCCGCACGGTTTGAACGCGGGTGAGTTCCGCTTGATGGTCAATGGCGGCATGACAGACCGCGAAGCGCTGGCAAGCGCGACGACGGTGGCAGCTGATATCCTGGGCATGAGTGAAGAGATCGGCCAGATCACGCCTGGGTTTTCAGCAGACATCATTGCGGTCAGCGGCAACCCGCTTGAAGATGCGAGCGTGCTGGAACAGGTTGACTGGGTGATGGTCCGCGGACGTGTGATCGAGTGAGGCAGGCGCTCGTCGCCGCAGGTCTTGCCGCATCGGCATTGATCACAGGCGCCTTGGCCGCGCAGGATGCGAAGACCTGTTCGGTTGAACTCGTAGTCCTTGGCGCGGGTCAAGATGCCGGGGCACCGCAGATCGGCAACGCTCAGGACCAGGGCGCGCGCCTGTTGCCAAGTTCGCTGGGCCTGATCGAGCGCGAAGAGGGCAAACGCTTTCTGCTTGAAGCATCGCCTGCCATTACCGAACAGCTCGCATTGCTCGACACTATTGAGCCGCCGGGCGAGGGGCTTGGCGTTGACGGCGTGCTATTGACCCACGCGCATATCGGGCACTATCTGGGGCTTGCCTATTTCGGGCGCGAAGCAGCAGGTGCAAGCGGCGTTCCGGTTTATGCCATGCCGCGTATGGAGGCGTTCCTGCGCGAGAATGGTCCGTGGAGCCAGCTCATCGAACTGGGCAATATTGCGCTTGCTTCGTTTGATACGCCGAGCTGGCCTGTGCCTGTCTTTGGCGGTGAAGGAGCGCAGATGAGCAAGTCTGTGTTTCTGACTGACCGGATTGGCGCCACTGCCCTGCCGGTCGCGCACCGCGACGAATATTCCGAAACGGTCGGCTGGGTGCTCGCTGACCCGGAGAAGTGGTCGTTTGTCTACCTTCCAGACATTGATCAATGGCCAGACGTATCCGCCGATGAAACGCTTGGGCTCGCCGGGCTTGTTGCCAAAGTCGACATGCTTTTCATCGATTCGACCTTCTGGGATGACAACGAACTGCCCGGGCGCGACATGAGCAAGATTCCCCACCCCAGGGTCACAGAGACGATGGATCTGCTTCAACACCTGCCCGATAACGAGCGCGCCAAGGTCCATTTCATTCACTATAACCACACCAATCCGATCCGCGATCCCGATAGCGAGGAGAGCGCCGAGGTTCGCAAGCGTGGCTTCAACGTTGCCCGCCGCGGGGATCGGCATTGTCTCGTCCCGGGTGAGTGATCCCGAGTTCCTAACCCGCGAGAGGTCTGCCATGCGCCTACAGATCCCAACTCAAGCCCTTGCCCTTACCGGAGCGCTCGCACTTGCGGCATGCGGCGAGGGTCCCAGTGACAGCGCCCCTGCGCAAGGAGGGCCCAACCCCAACACCGCAACCGCGATCCTCAATGCTGGTGTCATGGCCGAGCTTGGTGAGGGTGCTGGGCCCGATACCCGCCCCGTCAAGTTCCTGTTCGATCCGCTGTATGATGATCATTACGGCGCGTTCGAGATACCGCCGGACGACCTGATCGAGACGATCATCACAGGCGCGCCACCCTATGATGGTGTCACCGCCGTGTTTGTGTCTCACGCGCATGGCGATCACTTTTCCGAAAGCCAGCTGATCCGCATGCTCACCGAGCAGCCCGAGCTCATCATGGTTGCCCCCGGTCAAGCGATTGAGCAGCTGCGCGAGGTTCCCGAGTGGGATGAGGCCTTGGTCCAGCGCATCCGCACGATCGAGCTTGAAAATGGCGAAGCGGCTGAAAGCTTCACGCTTGCAGGCGCGACAATCGAGGCATTTCGCAGCCCGCACAATGGCTGGCCTGATCGGCACGCAGGGGTTCACAACATCACCTTCCGCGTTTCTGCGCCAGCTGGCGAAGGGTTGAGCGCGCGCGTCATGCATCTGGGCGATGCTGATCCCGCATCAGTGCATTACGCTGCGCTCGACGCCTTTCTTGCAGCCCAGCGCACCAGCCTCGCCATGGTCCCCTATTGGCACTATGCCGATGAGGATTTTGACACGCTTCTGGACGACACCTTCAACGCCGAAGCAGCCGTTGCCATGCACGTCCCCATCAACGCCCCCGTCTATCTCGCCGAAGGCAACGAAGACGGCTCACGCCCCTATTTCAACGGCATCGGCCAGATGATCGAGATTGTTCCGGTGAAGTGACGTTTGGCGGGGTCGGGTGACGCTTATTCCATTTCCTGGCCGGCAAGGGCAGGGATAGTGTCTCCTAGCTCATACCAGTCCTGCTTGCTGTCTTTCCAGAATTGCACCTGTGGTTCCAGCCAGCTGGTGTCGTCTAAGGTTCCGGCCTTTACGAACCACAGTTCGGGCGCGTTTTCGGCATCGGTGAACAGGGGTGAGCCGCATTCAGGGCAGAAGATGCGTTTGACGCTCTGGCCCGTGTCAGCTGTGTCGTCATAGGTTTTGGTCGTGCCTGAAATCTCGATCCCATCGCGCGGCAGGCCAACGATTACCGACAGCACGCTGCCCGCCTGGCGCTGGCAATTCTTGCAATGACAGATCGCGGTCATCACTGGCTCTGCCGTGATTTCATAGCTGACTGCGCCGCACAAGCACTTGCCCGTCTGACCCATGGTTCCCCTCCTTTATTGCGCCGTTCTATGCGGCGAAATTACCAGACCTCAATGTCGATATCGAGCCCGCCTTCATTTTGCGAGTGAGTGGCTTTGACCGAAATGCGCGCGGGGATCAGGCTGTCGCCACGATAGGAGGGGCTGACGCTGAGATCATCGATGAGGCCTTCATTGGCAAACCGTTCAATCGTCTGATCGATCTGGCGCTTAGCCGTGGCGGCTTCGGGCGTTACATAGACTGTGTTGGGCGGGATATTCGGCCCGCCCACCTCTTCGGGGAATAGCAGGACCGGTTCCAGCTTACCCTGCTCCACCAAAGCGTCGATATCATCCTGAGTGGTGACTTCGGAAAAATCCGGCGCGCCGGGCACGCGCGCAATCTCTTCAGCCTCCTGCGCCCATGCCGCCGGGGGTGAACCCAGTGCGGCTGGGACAAGAGCAAAGGCGAATGCGGCGAGCCAAGCGCTTGACCGGCGCATGGGTCAGTCCACCATCTTCACATACAAATCGCCGCCATCGCGGTATTTCTTGCTCATCTCCTCCATGCCTTCCGCGGCCCCCTCAACCGGAGCGGCGGCAGCGAGGAAGCTGTCGGGGTCCGAATTCTGCTTGGCAGCGAAATCGCGCACTTCCTGGCTGATCTTCATCGAGCAGAATTTCGGCCCGCACATTGAGCAGAAATGCGCGGTCGTCGCGCCTTCTGCGGGCAGGGTCTGATCGTGATATTGCTCGGCCGTGTCGGGATCGAGCGACAGATTGAACTGGTCACGCCAGCGGAATTCAAAGCGCGCTTTTGACAGCGCATCATCGCGCACCTTCGCTGCCGGGTGGCCCTTGGCGAGGTCGGCGGCATGAGCGGCCAGTTTGTACGTCACAACGCCGACTTTCACATCGTCGCGGTCGGGAAGGCCAAGGTGTTCCTTGGGCGTGACGTAGCAAAGCATGGCGGTTCCGTACCAACCGATCTGTGCCGCCCCGATGCCGGACGTGATGTGATCATAGCCCGGAGCAATATCGGTCACGAGCGGGCCGAGCGTGTAGAACGGAGCTTCACCACAAGCCTCAAGCTGCTTGTCCATGTTCTCCTTGATCTTGTGCATCGGCACGTGGCCGGGCCCTTCGATCATGACTTGCACGTCTTGCTGCCATGCGCGCTTGGTCAGTTCGCCTAAAGTGTAAAGCTCTGCAAACTGCGCCTCGTCATTGGCATCAGCGATGGAGCCGGGGCGCAGACCATCGCCCAAGGAATAGGCGATGTCATAGGCCTTCATGATCTCGGTGATCTCGTCGAAGTGCTCGTAGAGGAAGCTCTCCTTGTGGTGCGCGAGGCACCATTTCGCCATGATGCTACCCCCACGCGAAACAATGCCGGTCACGCGCTTGGCGGCGAGCGGCACGTAGGGCAGGCGCACGCCAGCGTGGATCGTGAAATAGTCGACGCCTTGCTCGGCCTGTTCGATCAGTGTGTCGCGGAAGATGTCCCAGGTGAGCTCTTCGGCGATGCCGCCAACCTTCTCGAGCGCCTGATAGATCGGCACGGTGCCGACGGGCACGGCCGAGTTGCGGATG
>CAYUCZ010000075.1:0-7263 GCA_964443505.1 uncultured Porphyrobacter sp.
GTGTACTCAAGGTCTTTGAACATTCTGCCGACCTGCTCAGCTTCGGTGAACCTGCCTTGTTCGATCAGGATTTTCTGAAGAGACGAATAGGCCGCGCCGAAATTGTCGAGAAATGAGCGCTGGGTTTCGGCATCGATTTCACCCATGTTATGCCGAACGCCTTGGATGGCGTTAACGGCGCGCTTGTAGAAGTAAGCGGACCGAGAAAGGTCGCTGTATTTCGAGCCGAACAGCCGCGCCAGTCCAACATAGCTATTGGCAATATCGGGATGATTTTCCGGAAACTTCTGGCGAAGGCCAAGATATGCACGCCAATACAATAGCTCCGCCTTGCTGAATTGCCCTTGGCTTTCATAAAAGTTCGCCAAGATCAGGCTCAGGGTTAGCGTAAAGTAGTGGTCTTCTCCGTCGGAAAGCTTTCTAACCTCAAGGGCCCTCAGATAGAGCGCCTCAGCCTCGTCGAGCCGCCCCTCGCTCCAGTAGAGCGCTGCCAGGTTTGTGACGATGAAGATTGTAAAATCACCATCACGACCGAGAACGCGTTCGCTTGTCTCGAGAGCACGCAATCCGATGCTCTTGGCTTCCTCAATGCGCCCCTGATCCACATAAATGCTGACGAGATTACTCGCATTTAGAAGAGTGAAAGGATCTTCCCAACCAAGCGTCCGCTCGCTCGCTTCGAATACAGAGCGCGCGAGAGAGGCACCTTTCTCCAGCTGTCCCAAGTCAGAGTAAAAGTCAGCAAGATTTCCAGCATAGACCAAGCTGTCGAAGTGATCTTCGCCGAGCGTTCTCTGGCTTGCCTCGACAGCGCGTAAATACATGGCTTCGGCATCACCGAGACGACCTTCGCCAGCATAGCGGCCCGCTAGGTTGTTGATGAACGACAAAGTCTCAGGATGCTCCCGACCACGGACTTTCTCGTTTGCTTCCAGCACAATCCGGTAGAGCGCCTCGGCTTCTTCATAGCGGCCATTGTTGTGGTGACTGTGAGCAGCCCACTCGATCGTTTTCACCGCCTCCCAAAAGTCGGCGTCTTGCTGCCGCGTGCCAGTCGCAAGCGCTCTTGAAACTGTGGCTCTCGCTTCGTCCAATTGGACTGCACGACCGTCGCCCTTAGATGGAGTGCTCTCCTGTCCAGGAGTTAGGCCAATCACATCAGAAGCAGCCGATGCTTGCGCCATTCCAGCCAAGCCGAGCATTGCAATGAGGAAGACCAGAGATGCCTTTAAAGCCATGCGCATCGCCACGTTATGCGTGTTGCTCAAAGATCAGGCAAGGCGACTCTTCAGGCTAGTGCCGAATGCAGCCCAAGTTAGGGAATGGCCAGTGGTTGCGTCGTGCCTAGTTATCGATTGCGTCAGCTTTCGTGTTGCTCATGAAGTTTGTGCCACTTCCGATTTTGGGTCGTTTGAAGACTGTCCGGTTTTGGCGTCGCTCGCCACCTCTATTCCTGCGGAAACCGGAAAGGCTCTTGCACCGCGCTGGTGCCCCGCTCGGTTGGGTTGTCGTTCAACACAAGCTCAACCAGAGCGGTGTCGAAGAATTCGTGCAATTCGGCGATCTTGCCATCCCTGATAGTCATGATCTGGCAGTAGGTTTGCAGATATTCATGGCCATTATTGCCCATGCCGCCACCCTTCATGATACCCACCACGCGGTTCTCATCAGCGCACATGATCCGCCATTCGCGCGAGAATTGAATCGTCTCAGGATCAAGTTTGCCGACCACGCCATCCGCGACGATCGGACCAAAGCACACATCCTTGCCTTCCCATCGGCCAGACACGGGAGTGCTGCCGACTAGGTTGAAGACAATGTCATCGCTGTGCAAGTCAGCAAGCGCTTCGAAGTCGCCATCTTCAAGCGCGCGATAGAACGCCTCTCCGATGGCGATATTGGCCTCGCGTGATCCGGCCATTAGCCGAATGCCGGCCGGAAGTTCGATTCGCCCCAATCCTGGCGCTTGGTCCAATCGCCCAATGTCTCAAGCTTGCCGTCAAGCTCGGGGAAACGCTCGTAGACGTGGTCCATATCGACCTCGAACGGGCGGGTGGGTGCCTCGTTGTTGTATTCGTAAAAGGCCTGAATGCCCTTGGCGAATTCATCGCGCATCTCTTCGGGCATCGAATCGCCTGCCGCTTCGACCAGATACCGGCCAAACTCTTCCGGCGTGCAAGGATCATAGGTGATTTCCTTGTCGAGCGCGTCTGACAGATATTGCGTGACCTGCTTGCCAACCAGCCGCTCTGGCCCGCCAATGTTGAGCCAGGCGCCTTCCATATCAGGACGCTCAAGGCTGGTGAGCATGAACTTCGCCACATCATCAAGGCTGATCCAGTTCGCCTCAAGCGTGGGGTTGTGCGGATAGACATAGCGCCCTTCGTTGACGATGAAGGGGCGCGCCCAATTGGTCAGCAGGTTGTCCATGAACAAAACGCTGCCGAACACCGTGCCCGGACAACCAGAGCGCCACAGCGCGTTGATGCCTTGGGTGTTTCCTGCATAAGTGAACGGATCACCGGGGCGATCTGGAATCCAGCTCGACGTGTTCCACACCAGCCGCTCGACCCCGATTTCCGCTGCCGCCTTACCAAGATCGCCGATCAGAACGGCGCGGTCCGCGCGCGCCTGCAAGGGGTGTGTGTAGAAGATGTAATTCGACCCTTCGAGCGCGTCCTTAAATGTCGTTGGGTCATACAAATCCATAGGTCGCACTTCGACACGCTCGACACCGTCAATCTTGGCACCGCCAAAAGGGTCTTCCTGGCGCGAGATTGCGCGCACGTCATAGCCAGCCTTGAGTGCCTGCCGAACCTGCGCCATGCCTTGCCGTCCTGACGCGCCGATTACCGTGATGAGTGCCATGGATTTCTCTCCTCCAATTTGCCTTGAAGAATAAAGCCGCGCTGTGCCGCCTGCACCGCGTCAAAGTGATAGCGACCTAGCAAAAGCGAGGCTTGCAGCGACGTTGGCGGGGCCAGACAAAGCCCAGATGGACAACCGTTTCTGGCGCATCGACAGCCGCCCCGAAGGCACAGATTTTTCCAGCGCGCTGTCGCTGGTCGAGGCCCCGCTGGATGAGCTTGGCGAAGGCGAGATCCGCATTCGCAATGCGATGCTTTCAATGGATGCGGGCACACGCTTGTGGCTGACTGATCGAGAGGACGGCTATCAGCCGCCGCTTCCAATGGGAGTGCCGATGACCGGGCTCGTCGTGGGTGAAGTCATGGGGTCACGCGCTGATGGCTTTGCCGAGGGCGATCTGGTCCGCGCCTTCGGGGTGTGGGGCGCAATCAGCCAGGTCGATGCCGTTATGTCCGGCGCGGTCCAACTTGATCCCTCAGTCGCTGACAAGCGCGCATGGTTTGGCCCGCTCGGCATGAATGGCTGGACTGCGCTCTGGGGCATCGAACAGACTGGTGCTGCCAAACCTGGCGAGAGAGTTCTCGTGTCTGCTGCTGCGGGTGCAACCGGGGTGCTGGCGGTGCAGATTGCATCGCTGCTTGGCTGCGAGGCCTGGGGCATAGCCGGAGGGGCAGAGAAATGCGCTTTCCTGACCAATACTTTGGGGAGTGCAGGCGCGATTGATTACAAAGCCGGTGATGTCGGGGCGCAATTGGATAAGGCAGGCGGCTTTGATGTCTATTTCGACAATGTCGGCGGCCCTTTGCTCGACGAGGTGATCACCCGCATGAACCACTACGGCAGGATCGCCGTTTGCGGGCTGCTTTCCGATTATGGAAGCGGTCAAAGGACCAGCCCCAAAGAGTTCGATCAGATCCTGATGCGCCGCCTACGGATCGAAGGGTTTTTCAGCCCAGACTTCATGGACCATGGGGAGCGCCTTACAGCACGACTGCGCGCCTGGCACGAAGACGGCAAGCTGACGATGCCGTATGATGTGACCCAAGGCCTTGAAAACACGCTGAGCGCCTATGAGAAGCTGTTCACTGGCGGCAATATCGGCAAGGTAATCGTGGAGCTTTGACAATGAACCTACGCCTTGATGACCGTGAAGCCATCCGCGACATCATTGGCGCCTATGCGCACGCCATTGATCGCAGGCGGTGGGACATGATGGCACAGCTGTTCCACGAAGACGCGACGTTCGGCTTTGGGACGGTGTCAGGCGACTGGCGCGGCTTTGTCGATCAGGCCCGCGCAATTATCGACCCTTGCCTTGCGACCCAGCATCAGCTGGGACAGGTCCAGTTTGGTTTCGAGAGCGATGCAATCTGCCACACGGAAACCTACATGACGGCCATGCACACCGTCCCGGCGGGTTACCCCGTGGCCGAGGTCTTTCCTGACAAGGGTGCGCCATATTCGGCTGTGATTGCGGGGCGCTATGTTGATCGGTTCGAAAAACGCGATGGCGAGTGGCGCATTGCCCATCGTACCGGCCTGTATGACTGGCGCGAATTCCGCGAGGTCGAAGGCGTTGACCTGTCCGAAATGCCAGAAGGGTCATGCGGATATCATGATGATCGCGATCCATCGACACCGGTCGTTGCACGCTGGCGCGGATAACGCCTAGCTTGATCATCGTTTGATCGAGAAGACTCCGCTCATCGTGGCAACCGGATCATCGCCAACATAGATCTCACCGCTGGTGTAGGCCGTTCGCCCGCCAATCCGATCTATCCTGACCCGCGCTTCGAGCCAGTCACTCAGCCGCACACCGCGCAGATAATTGACCTGCAAGCTGATCGTTGACGGAGTCAGCCGGGGCCGCTCTGCATCAAAGACCGCATGGCTAAGCGCAACATCGGCAAGGGTCGAAATGACACCCCCATGCGCTGCGTCCTGATAATTGATGTGATGCGAACAAATGCGAAGCCCGACCAGCTTTGGCCCCTTGTCGCGATCCTTGAGGAAATAGGGTCCACCATGGTCGAGAAAACCTGGCGAAAATCCGGCTGGGACAAAGCCATCGGGCACAGCATAATCAGTCATATCCCAACGCTATAGTCGCAAGCTGACGCTTAACCGCTATGAATTGTGCCAATGCCACCTTGCAAAGAGCGGACGTAATCTGATGCCCATGACACAAGACGCTATCACCCAGGCCGCCTCCTATTGTGACGTTGTGCGCGAGCATGCGCGCGCAACCCCCAACACCGCCGCGTTCACCTTTGGCGATGAAGAACAAAGCTTTGCCGAACTCGACGCAGGCAGCAACCGGGTTGCCAATGCGTTGAAGGCGGCAGGCGTTACCAAGGGGGAACGGGTCAGCTTTCTCGGCAAGAATCACCCGCTCTATTTCGAAGCCCTGCTTGGCGCTGCAAAACTCGGCGCCGTGATGACCCCTGTAAACTGGCGCCTCGCCGCACCAGAAGTCGCTTACATCCTCGGCAATTGTGAGGCGCGCATTGTGTTTGTCGGTGAAGGTTTTTCCGACATGCTCGACAAGGTGCGTTCGCAATGCCCGCGGGTTGAACAGGTGATCGGCATTGATGCGCCTGATCATGACGGCACCGATTACCGCACATGGCGCGATGCATTCCCAGACACCGACCCGCTGGTTCCGGTCGGGCTCGATGATGATGCGCTGCAACTCTACACCTCGGGCACCACCGGCAGGCCCAAGGGTGCGGTGATGACACATGGTTCAATCCTAGCGAGCCGGGCGAGCGACGACCCGGATGAGCGCGAGTGGCAAAAGCCGGTTGAAGGCGATGTGACATTGCTGGCCATGCCGTGCTTCCATATCAGCGGAACCGGAACCGGGATCGGCACAATGGTTGCTGGCACCAACTCGATTGTGTTGCCCGAATATGACCCGACACAGGCCCTCGATCTGATCGAGAATTACAACATCTCGAAGATATTCCTTGTGCCCGCGGCGATCCAGATCCTGCTCAATCATCCAAGAGTGAAAGAGGTCGATTTCAGCCGACTGCAATATGTCACTTACGGCGCATCGCCGATCCCGCTTGAATTGATGCGCGAGGCGATGGCTGTGCTCGGCTGCGGGTTTGTGCAGATGTACGGAATGACCGAGACAAGCGGCACGATTGTCGCTCTCGACCCAGAAGACCACGTGCCGGAAGGCTCACCCAAGATGCGCAGTGTGGGCAAGCCGCTTTCAGGCGTAGAGGTCAAGATCATCGACGAACAGGGCAACGAAGTCGCTGCCAATGCGGTGGGCGAGATTGCAACCCGTTCGTCAAAGAATATGAGCCGGTATTGGAACAACCCTGATGCGACGGCTGAAACCATCGATGCCGAAGGTTGGCTGCGCACAGGAGATGCCGGGTATCTGGATGAAGATGGCTATCTCTACATCCACGACCGGGTGAAAGACATGATCATTTCGGGCGGAGAAAACGTCTATCCCGCCGAGGTTGAGAACGCGCTGTATTCGCATCCCAAGGTTGCCGATGTCGCGGTGATTGGCGTGCCGGACCAGAAATGGGGCGAGGCGGTGAAAGCCTGCGTCGTGGTCAAGGAAGGCGAGGCGCTCTCAGAAGCCGATATCATTGCGCACGCAAGGGAACATATTGCGGGCTACAAATGCCCCAAATCGGTCGACTTCATCGAGGCTCTTCCGCGCAACCCATCAGGCAAGATCCTGCGCCGCGAACTTCGCGCACCGTACTGGGAAGGCAAGGATCGCGCGGTGAATTAGGATGAAGGTCAGGCAGCTCGCCTATTATGTGCCTGACATCGAAGCGGCAGCTCTTGCACACAGCCGCGCATTCGGATCAGGCCCCTTCTTCACCTTCTTCAACGTCCCGCTTGTCTCCAGCATCTATCGCGGGGTCGAACACGAATTCGACCATTCCTCCGCCTATGGCCAATGGGGCAGCGTAATGATCGAGTTCGTCGCGCTTCACAGCGATGCCCCCAGCGCCATTTCCGATGTCTTTCCAAAAGGTTCGGGCCGATATGGCCTGCATCACACGGCGGTCTGGGTCGATAAGCTTGAACAGGCGATCAGCGATTTCGAAGCTCAGGGCATGGAACTCGCTCAGCTTTCAACCACAGCCTTTGGCACCAGCTTTGCCTTTATCGATGCGCGTTCGCAATTGGGGCACATGATCGAGCTTTACGAGCAAAGCGAAGGGATCGAGGGCTTTTACACGATGATCCGGACTGCGGCGGAGAACTGGGACGGGACGCAGCCGGTAAGACCACTGGAGATGTGACGTGATTGATCTGGCAGATGCTTCCAATGCGAATGAGCGGCTCGCGCTTGAAATATTCAAGGCAATGGATGACGGGCGGATCCTTGAAGCGATCCCAGAGCTGACGACA
>CAYUCZ010000076.1:0-6814 GCA_964443505.1 uncultured Porphyrobacter sp.
TGAGCTTCTGCTTGGCGCGCAGCTGCAGGCCGAAGTCGCTCATCTTGCTCTTGCGGCGCTGGCCGTGCTGGCCCGGACCGTAGGAACGCTTGTTGACCGGAGAATTCGGGCGACCCCAGATGTTTTCGCCCATCCGGCGGTCGAGTTTGTACTTGGCGCTCTTGCGCTTCGACATAAGTCTTTCCTTCAAATTTGCTGGCCCACCCAATTGGCAGGCGTTGAACCCGGCATCGCACCGCTGAAGCAGATATCTCCAGCGCGGCCACCGCTTCACCGGGGTGCGGGGCCAAATTGCGAAGGCGCGCCATTAGCCTTGGCGCGCCCAGACGTCAAGTTTCAGATGAAACGAGGATCAATTGCCGTCGTTGAACGCGCGCCATTCTGCGCGGGTCATGCATACGCGGGTTGCGCGGCGGCTCGACATGTCAGTGCGGATCCGGCGGCAGATGCGCTTTTCTTCTTCCGCGTCAGGTGCTGTGATTGCCGGGATCTCGATCGCAGTGGTCTCTTCAGCGGGCTGTTCGGTAGGAGCCGGCTCCTTGGGCTCCACATTCTGTTCAACTTGCGTTTCAGGTGCTGGCTCGACCTTTTCCTGACCAACGTCATTGGCTGCAAGAGGAGTGACAATAACAAACGCAGCCGCTGCAAGCGGGAGAATGAACTTCATCGATGATCTCGCTGAATTGATTGAGGGAATGCGCTGGCTAACGTGGCGATAGTTGGAAGTCCAGAGGTTCAAGCGCTCTGCTTGACCTATTCGACGAACGACTAATCCTGATCTCTCGGCGGCCTTTCAAGCGTGCTGAGGATCCCGCGCAATGTGCGCACTTCGAGATGATTCCAGCCCGGTCTGGTCAGCACGCTTCGCAAAGTGCGCGCGGTTGCTTCGCGTCGGCTTTCAGGAAGGAAATACCCACGCGGATCAAGCAGTTTTTCAAAGTGCGCGATCAGACCTTCGAGATCATCCTGAGGGGCAGGGGGAAGGGTTTCGTCTTCGGCGGTGGGTTGGACCAGCTCGCTTTTACTATCGGCCATCTCCCTGCCGATGCGCGACCATTCATAGGCTGCAAGGATCACCGCCTGTGCGAGATTGAGAGAACCGAATTCAGGATTGATCGGAACGGTGAGGATATGGCGAGCGAGCGCGACATCCTCTGTTTCGAGGCCAGAGGCTTCGCGCCCGAACAGGATGGCATGTCGCCCTGATTGCGAATGGATCAGACGAGCAGCGCCATCGGCACCGACAACCGGCTTTGTTACGCCGCGCTTGCGGACTGTGGTCGCATAGACGTGTTCACAATCGGCAACGGCCTGCGCGGTTGAGGCAAAGACCTTTGCCTCATCAAGTACAATGTCTGCGCCCGCAGCCGCCGGGCCTGCCGAAGGGTTGGGCCAGCCATCGCGCGGATTGACGATGCGCATTTCGGTAAGCCCGAAATTCAGCATCGCGCGCGCCGCCTTGCCGATATTCTCGCCCAGTTGCGGGCGCACCAGAACAATGATCGGCTTGTTCACCGCATCTAGTCCTTTGCCGCTTCGGCAACGGTGCTGGCGAATTCTTCAAAATCGCGCGCTTCGGAGAAATCGCGGTAGACGCTGGCAAAGCGAATATAGGCAACGCTGTCGATCTGCTTGAGGCCATCCATCACGAGCTCACCGATCCGCGAAGATGCCACTTCGGATTCGCCTGAGGTTTCAAGCTGGCGTTGAATGCCGGAAATCAGCTGATCGATCCGTTCCTGCGACACGTCGCGCTTGCGGCATGCCAGCGAGACCGAATTTTCCAGCTTTGATCGATCAAAGGCTTCGCGGCGCTCCTCACCCTTGGCGCCGGCCTTGACGATGGTGACCTCGCGCAGCTGGACGCGCTCAAAAGTGGTGAAGCGCGCACCGCATGAACTGCACTGCCTCCTCCGCCTGATCGAGGTGTTGTCCTCGGTCGGACGGCTGTCCTTAACCTGTGTGTCATCGTGAGCGCAGTAAGGGCAGCGCATATCAGCAAGGAACCTTCAGAACGCTCACTCGCCGGGATAGACCGGGTAATTGGTGCACAGTTCACTGACGCGGCGACGGACGCTTTCTTCGACCTGGGCATCGCCTTCAGGGCCGTTCTTCGACAATCCATCGACCACTTCTGCGATCAGTTCACCCACCTTGCGGAATTCAACCGGACCAAAGCCGCGCGTTGTGCCAGCCGGTGTGCCAAGGCGGATCCCGCTGGTGACGAAAGGTGAACGGGTATCGAAAGGAATACCGTTCTTGTTGCAGGTCAACCACGCCCGATCGAGCCCGGCTTCCGCCGATTTGCCGGTCACGTCTTTTGCTGTGAGATCGACAAGCATCGAATGGTTGTCAGTCCCGCCAGAAACAATGCGCAGTCCGTTGTCTTCGAGGCTGGCGGCAAGCGCGCGGGCGTTTTCTACTATACGGTGCGCATAGGTCTTGAACTCTGGGGCGAGTGCTTCCTTGAAGGCGACGGCTTTTGCCGCGATGACATGCATCAAAGGGCCGCCCTGAAGACCGGGGAAGACCGCCATATTCAGCGGCTTGGTGAATTTCTCATCATTCCACAAAATGATGCCCGATCGCGGCCCGCGCAGGCTCTTATGCGTTGTCGAGGTGACGATATCGCAATGCGGGAAGGGCGAGGGATGAGCGCCGCCTGCAACCAGACCCGAAATATGGCTCATATCGCACAGCAGGATAGCGCCCACTTCGTCTGCAATCGCACGGAATGCAGCAAAGTCCCAGATGCGCGAATAGGCGGTGCCGCCACAAATAATCAGCTTGGGCTTATGCTCGCGCGCGGTGGCAGCGACCGCTTCCATATCGATCAGTTCTTCGCCCTCGGTCACGCCGTAGCTGACAGGGTTGAACCACTTGCCGCTCATATTGACAGGCGAACCATGCGTAAGGTGCCCGCCTGAATTGAGGTCGAGCCCCATAAATGTGTCACCCGGCTGCAAAAGACCAAGGAACACTGCCTGATTCATCTGGCTGCCGCTGTTGGGCTGCACATTGGCAAAGTTGCACCCGAAGAGCTGCTTTGCCCGCTCAATCGCCAGCGTTTCCACCACGTCGGCATAGTCGCAGCCTCCGTAATAGCGCTTGCCGGGATAGCCTTCGGCATATTTGTTGGTGAACACGCTTCCGGTCGCTTCAAGCACCGCTTTCGACGCGATGTTTTCAGACGCGATCAACTCGATCTTGTCCTGCTGACGTTTCAGCTCCTTGCTGATCGCCTCTGCGATCTCTGGATCGGAGGTGGCAAGATCATCGTGCCAGAAACCGTGCATCGGATCGGTGCTGTGATTGGGCTGAGTGCTCATTGATGGGTCTCGATATGATCGGGGTCGATGGGAGGATTGCCAAGTTTGGCAACGCGCCGCTGGTGTCGGCCGGATGGATCACCGGCATCGGCGAATTCGGTATTGAGGAAAGTAGCTACGCAAGACTTCGCCATTTCGATGCCTGTAAGCCGCGCGCCAAGCGCAATGCAGTTCGCATTGTTGTGTTCGCGCGCAAGGGCAGCGGACAACGGCTCTGACACCAGCGCGCATCTCAGGGCTGGGTGACGATTGACGCTGATCGAGATGCCAATCCCGCTTCCGCACAGGGCAATGCCATGTTCAGCGGTCCCCTCGGCGATGACTTCGGCAAGTTTGTATCCGTAATCGGGATAATCGACGCTTTCTCCTGCGTCAGGGCCGAGATCGGCGACTTCGTGGCCTTCGTCCATCAACCATTCGGCAAGCTCGGCCTTAAGGTCAGTGGCGGCGTGATCGGATGCAATGGCTATACGCATGCGCGCTACATAGTCGCGGCGCCCGCACGACTCCACCCCGCAAGCATCGCTTTTCGACGTATGTGGCAATCTGATGAACACATTTTGCTGGCATTTGCTCGGGCAGCGGCTCTTGTGCTCAAGATGATTGTCGGTCATCTCCTGCCGACCGGGTCAAAACACGTTCTGGGTACAGCTGATATGCGTTCGATCATTGCCGCCATTTTCCTCGCGCTCATGGCGATTCCCGCCTGGAGTGCGGCATTGGCTGAGCCGGGGACCGAGGTTGAGCGCATCACGCGTGCGTCTGCTCTTGGCAGCGGCAATGGAGCGGTCGTGATCTCGATCCGCAGCGAGATCTACCTTGATGAGCCGCTGGATGTCTATTTCCTGCGCGAAGGGGGCAGCATTACGAACGATGCCGACGTCATCCGCTTTGTCCGCAAGCAGGGATTTCTGGCGTTTGGCAATGATACGCTGAGGTTCAAGATTCGCGCCTTTCAGGTTCCCGCTGGCACCTATCGACTGGTCGCGCACGGCATGGAATGCCCCAAGATCCCCGAGGCGGATGAGCGCTGCCTGATTGAAGAGCCGGGCTTTCTGGGCAGGGGAGAAGTCTCGCGCCCCAGTCGCGGTTATGGCGAGGACGCGCCCTCTTTTGAAGTGCGTGAAGGGCATGTGACGATTGCGGGTGATTTCGCGCTCACATCGCGCAATACGATTGAGTGGTCAGAAATACCGGCTGAAGAAGTGCGTTCGACCGAGCGGCGATTTGCGCGACTACAGCGGGCACCTGATCCAGTTGTTCCAGAAAGTTTCCGCCTCAAATACGGGCTGTTTCCGCGGAGCTATGAAGACGATCGCAATCGGCGCTACTGACGAGGGTCAGCTATTTCGCTTTCTTGAGCGTCTTGTTGAGCCATTTCCACAAGGCCTTGATCTCTGCGGCGGCCTTGCCGTCAGGCTCGATCTCGCTTGCGGTCTCGCCCTTGGCTGAAGACCGGTGGAACGCTGCACGGTCGCCTAGTTCAACGGGGCAGATGTCGAGACCCATTTCCTTTGCCGTTGAACGGGCTTCTTCGGCCAGAACCGTTGCGCCCGCAGGAACCGCGTTCAACACCACATAGGCCGGTGTCTTGGCAAAGCTCACCAGATCGGCAATCGGTTCAAGCGCAGCCAGATCAAAGGCGCGCGGCTTGGTCGGGACCAGCACGATATCAGCAGCCTTGATCGCCTCACGTGCGGCAGCATCGGCGTGCGGCGGCGTGTCTATCACGATGAAATCGACGCCGTTCTTCACCGCACTTTCAATAGTTCGGCCAAGCCGTGCGGGCGGTGTGGTGACCACCACTGGCAGAAAGTCCCCGCGCCAATCTGACCATGCAGCCGCCGTCGCCTGCGGATCTGTGTCAATTACGCAGCTTTCACGCTTGGCCTCTGCCGCGCGGGTTGCGAGGTGAACCGCAAGTGTCGTCTTGCCGGAGCCGCCCTTCTGGCTGGCGATAGCGATGACCTTAACACTTTGGGACACGGCAATGCCTCCTTCGAGTGCGTCCAATGTAGCGGTTTCATTGTGCACTTGCGAAGAGATTGCGCAATGCTTCGCATATGTGATCGGTGGAAAAGCCAATGCTTCATCCATTTGTGTTACAGTCTCAAACCATGAAGCAAATCGTCTTCACATTTCTCCTGATAATCGGGATGGGCACTATGTCTGCTTGCAACACGGGTGATGAGCATTTCCGCGCGGGGACGTGGAAACTCGAAGGCTGGATGGAGAATGAGGGCGATCCCACGAAGATCGAACCTCAGACGCATTCCGCCAGCGTCTCTGCGCAGCTGGCGAGCATGGAGCCGCGCGTGGTTGCCTTCACCGAATTCTATCACGGGTCGAACCCTGCCAATGTGACTTTCAAAGGTGGGGTGATTTCCGGGTATTTCGACCACCCCGGCCAAGCTCCTTTCCCTGAGCACGTTCAGGAAGTGTCAGGCTGGTACCGCGAGGATGCCTTTGAGATGCGGATTAAGCTGCTACAATTGGGCCCTTACCAGCCCTATCAAGTGGTGCGCGGTGAATGGGTAGGGGGGTGATAAGGATCGCGCCTTAGCTCAAAGGCTCAATCGGCAGCATCGCCTTTGTTCGCAAGGTATTGCCGAATTCTTTCAACCAAATCTGCCTGTGCCTCTGGCAAAGTTGAGAATACCTCTTCCAAATAAGCTTGGTTGGCATTGGCAAAATTGGGGTCTGCCGCGATTCCAGAACCTAGCTCAAAGAAACGCTGGCCACTTCTTGTCGAAACGAAGGCCAGAATGTCTTCGAGCTCTTGCCTGTCGAATGTGACCGCATAGCTGCGCGCCATTCCTTCGACCAAGGAGGGAATGTGGCGTTTGAGCACATTGGTCGATTTGGAATTCATCTCCGCAATCCATTTGTCGAAGATTGCGATGATCCCAGGGTCATCCGTGCCAAGCGTCGGCAGGATGGCATCGCGCATCTGCTGTTCCAACTGGTTGGCTGTTCCGATGAAAATGGTTTCACGATTTTCAGGCGGTAAACCAATCTCGATAATTTGCCGGGCAATCTCAAGGTTGCCCAAGTCGATCTCAGCTGCAGGGGGTGGGATGACCACCTCCTGCGCGTATGAGATATGGCTAAGCGCGAGCGCAGCGCCAATAATCGTTGCTCTGACTGCCTTGATCACTGATCGAGGAACGAGCGCATGTTGCGCGAGCGGCTCGGGTGCTTGGGCTTGCGGAGCGCTTTGGCCTCGATTTGACGGATGCGTTCACGCGTCACCGAGAATTGCTGGCCGGCCTCTTTGCGTGTGTGGTCGGTGTTCATCCCGATACCAAATCGCATGCGCAGGACACGTTCTTCACGCGGAGTGAGCGAGGCAAGCACGCGAGTGACGGTTTCCTTGAGGTTCGCCTGGATCGCTGCATCGACCGGTATAACAGCATTCTTGTCCTCGATGAAATCACCAAGGTGCGAATCTTCTTCATCACCAATCGGCGTTTCGAGGCTGATCG
>CAYUCZ010000077.1:0-6741 GCA_964443505.1 uncultured Porphyrobacter sp.
TGGAGTTGACGAGAATGACCCGATAGCCCTCTTCCTTCAGCGCCTTGATCGCCTGCGTGCCCGAATAATCGAATTCGCACGCCTGGCCGATAATGATCGGGCCAGCGCCGATGACGAGGATGGAGGATATGTCGGTGCGTTTGGGCATCAGCTGTTGTTCTCTTCTGGTGTGCTGGTGTCGTCTGGTTCGGCGTCGTCAGGCTGGCCTGCGGAAACATCGATCATGATCAAGCGCATGCCGGTCTGCTGCCGGGCACAGCCGGTTGCGATCATGCTTTCAAGCTCCTCGGCGGCGCTGCGTACGCGGTAGAGCGCAGGGTCGCGGCCCATGAAGAACGAGCCGTTTTCGTCAACCGATTGCGCCATGAACTGGGCAACCGCTGTCGATGTTTCATTGGTGGAGACCATGCCGCGCGATCCTGCGGTTTCGTCGCTTCCGGTGACGATCAGGCCCTGAATATCCTCAAGACTCATCTTGGTGATATCATAGGTGAAAGTCGGCGTTCCGGCCTCGCCTGAAAACCGGCGATAGGATGTTGTTGGACCAAGCAGATTGGCAACGCGCGCAGCGCAATCCGCAGCGCTCTCATTGCCTTCGCGAGGGTCTGTGTCATTTAGCAGATCGCACCCTGATAGGGCCGCGAGCGTGAGGAGTGCAGCTGCGACCCGCATCATCACTCTTCTCCTGTGTTGGGTTCAAAAGCGTAGGTAATCTTGGTGTAGCGATAGACGTAAGGCAGCACGTCGGGATTGGCGATCGAAGAGCCATATTTGAAGGTGCAATTGCGGCGGATATCGATCAGCCGGTCACCATCGCGCACGAGTATATAGCTGAGCACATAATGTTCGCGTTGGCTGGGACGGCGGCCAACCACGTCAAGCTGGCGCACTTTGTCAGAGATATCGCGCAAGCGGTCCTGATCGCGAAAGCCCTGCCCCCTTCGCGCCTCAGCAATCGCTTCATGACGCGCATCAGGATCGAAATCGGCTTCTGAGAAGAAGCCGTCTGCTGCGACAATCCGGCAGTCCATCCGGCCTGCGACCGGCCGGCGGGTTTCCTCGCGAAACAGGATCGGGCGCCAGAAAGCGAGCACCGGCAGTCCGCTCTCCCCCGCCTCAAGCGTGATGCCGCCATCGCCTTGGAACGCCACACCATCAACGATCTCCGCACCGGGCCACTCAGAAGAAGGCGGCGGCGTCATCGCCGGATTTTGGGCGGCGAGTGGGGTGGCAACAAACAGAAAAAGGACAGCCGTTCTAGTCACTTCAGCTTAGTTCTTGCTAGCTCTGCAAGCTGCTCAATCGCTTCTTTGCTCAGTCGAAGTGATTGAGAGACTTTGTTGGGCATTTGTCGCTCGTCGGAGCCGAATGTATTGATCTGGATGAAGAACTCACCGTCCTGACCTTGAACAGACCAACCTCCGTGAGTCTCGCTATGCCGAGCATTCATCTTCAGATCGAGTTCCTCAAATTTGCGAATTATCGCCATAACTAAGTTCTCAGCCCCCCAACAAACTTCTCGAACAGGTAAAAGCTATCCTGCGGCCCTGGGCTAGCCTCAGGGTGATACTGCACGCCGAACGCCTTCTTGCCCTTCACCGCAATCCCGCAATTCGAGCCGTCGAACAGGCTCACATGAGTCTGTTCAAGCGCTTCCGGCAGCGTATCCGCGTCCACCGCAAAGCCGTGATTCATGCTGGTGATCTCAACGAGGCCGGTGGTCTCACCCCAGCCCTCCCCGACCCGCTGAACGGGGTGGTTTGCGCCGCGGTGGCCCTGGTGCATTTTCACCGTCTTCGCTCCCGCTGCGAGCGCGAGCATTTGGTGGCCAAGGCAGATACCAAACAGCGGCATGTCCGCATCAAGCAGCGCCTTGATCACTGGCACAGCGTATTCGCCCGTCGCCGCCGGGTCTCCGGGGCCATTGGAGAGGAACACGCCATCAGGCTTCAGCGCCATGATTTCCTCAAGCGATGTCTTGGCCGGAACCACCGTCACCTTGGCCCCGGCGCGAACGAGGTTGCGGAAGATGTTATCCTTTGCCCCGTAATCAATCGCCACCACATGCGGGGTCGCATCGCGCGCTGCGCGGCCATAACCGTGGCCAAGACGCCAATACCCGCCTTCCCAGTTTTCCTGAGCCTCTCGCGTCACGCGTTTGGCGAGGTCCATACCCTCAAGCCCAGCCCATTCGGCCGCACGCGCAACAAGAGCAGGAATGTCAAAAGAACCATCCGGAGAATGCGCGATCACGGCATTGGGCGCACCTGACAGGCGGATGCGGCGCGTGAGGGCGCGCGTATCAACACCCGACAGGCCAATCTTGCCATTACGCTCCATCCAGCCTGTAAACCGTTCAAGGCTGCGGAAGTTTGATGGTTCGGTCACATCTTCGCGCACCACGCAGCCAACCGCGCCTTCAACTGCGCTCTCCACATCTTCGCGGTTCGCGCCGACATTGCCAATATGGGGAAAGGTAAAGGTGACGATCTGCGCTGCGTAGGAAGGGTCCGTCATCACTTCCTGATACCCTGTCATCGCGGTGTTGAAGCACACTTCGCCCACCGCATCGCCAACCGCGCCAAAACCTCGACCCCAGATGACCGAACCATCGGCCAGAACGAGGACTCCCGTCGCACCCTTTGGTTGCGCAGGACGAGTGGCAGCAGAAGCCATTTGGGGCTCTCCGTAAGAGGGTTTCCAGCAATGTCGCTAAGTCTCACCCGCTAGGCTTGCGCACCTCTCGCGTCAACCTATCTCACAGGCCATATCTCGGCTAAGCAGCCGCTTATCGCAAACCATCCACAAGAAAGACCGTTTAAAATGATCCGGGACGACATCAAGGCCGCCACTGTCACTGCCATGAAGGCCAAGGAAAAGGGGCGCACCGCGACGCTTCGGCAGATCTCGGCCAAGATCAAGGACCGCGATATCGAAGAACGCACCAGCGGGAAGGATATCCCCGATGATGAACTGGTCACAAGCGTGCTTCAGAAGATGGCCAAGCAGCGCCGCGAATCGATTGAGATGTATGAACAGGGCGGCCGTCAGGAACTGGCTGACAATGAAAAAGCCGAACTTGCCGTAATCGAGGAATTCCTGCCTCAGATGATGAGCGAGGATGAAACCAAGGCCGCGATTGAGGCGATCAAGGCAGAAACGGGCGCATCCTCGATGAAAGACATGGGTCAGGTCATGGGCGCGCTAAAAGGCAAATATGGCGCGGTGCTCGACGGGAAACTCGCCAGCGGGCTCGTCAAAGCCGCGCTGAGCTGACGCTGCGCAAAGTTAAGCACAGATCACTCCACAAAGTGCGCTTGAACGTATCGGCGTTCAGGCGCACACATGCCCTATGACCATCACCCCGCAATGGAAGGATGAATTGCGCGCGCGCATCACGCTGTCTACCGTGGTGATGCGCACGACAAAGCTCACCCGTGCAGGGCGGGAATGGAAAGCGTGTTGCCCTTTCCACGATGAGAACACGCCAAGCTTCTACGTCAACGACCAAAAGGGCTTCTATCACTGCTTTGGCTGCGGCGCGCATGGCGATGTCATCAGTTGGATGACTGAACAGCGCGGGCTTTCTTTCATCGATGCGTGCAAGGAATTGGCGGCTGAAGCTGGCATGGAAGTGCCAGCCCCCGATCCCATCGCAGCAAAAAGGGCGGAGAAACGGGCGGAACTGGTCGATGTCACAACTGAGGCGCAGGATTGGTTTGTTCAGCAATTGCGCAGCGATGCGGGCCGCGAGGCGCTGGATTACCTGAAGCGACGCGGTCTTCATCCTGAAACTTTACGCGAGTTCGGCTTTGGCTATGCGCCGGAAAGCAAGCAGGCCTTGCCCAATGCCCTGCCCCGCTTTGACGAGCGGATGCTGGTCGAAACCGGAATGCGTATTCGCACCGATGACGGCAAAACTTATGACCGGTTCCGCGGCAGAGTGATGCTGCCCATCCAGGATGCTCGCGGCCGCGTGATTGCGTTCGGCGGCCGTATCTTGGGTAAGCGTGACGGCGTTGCCAAATACCTGAATTCGCCTGACACGCCCCTCTTCGACAAGGGCCGCACCCTTTACAATCTCCACCGGGCTGCACCCGCCTCGCGCCAGACTGGCCGGGTTATCGTAGTCGAAGGCTATATGGATGTAGTCGCGCTGGCTCAGGCAGGGTTTGGTGATGCTGTGGCGCCGCTTGGGACTGCGCTGACAGAAACACAGCTCGAAATGCTGTGGCGCATGGTTGAAACGCCGGTGCTTTGCTTTGACGGCGATGCTGCGGGCCAAAGAGCAGCGATGAGAGCAATCACGCGCGCGCTGCCTCTGCTTGCTCCGATGCGCTCTCTCGGGATTGTTACGCTTCCAAGCGGCCTTGATCCCGATGATCTCATAAAGCAGCAAGGCGCAGGCGCCATGGAGGCTTTGCTGGCGCAGCCAAAAAGCCTGCTCGAATTCCTCTGGGAAGCTGAACGCGATTCGCAGCCGCTGACCACGCCCGAATCAAAAGCGGGCCTGAAGGCGCGCTTGATGGCACATGTCGATACAATCCAGGATCGCGACATTCAGGCGCTCTATCGCCGCGAACTGCTCGATCGCTTCTCTGCCTTTGCGTTTCCACCGCGCCAACCGCGACGGGCGCCGCAGCGGGGACCATGGCAAAGCTTCAAGCAGGCACCACGCGGCTTGTCTGCAGAGGTTCGGACCACGCTTCAAAGGGCGATGGCCGGAGGGCAACAGGCGAGTTTTCGATCCGCCGTTATCGCTGGTCTGGTGCGCTTTCCTGAAGAGATTACGCGCCATTCAGAGGCCCTTTCCCACCTTGCCCGGCTTGACCCCGAAGTCGCACCTGCAATTGAATCGTTGATTGAACTGTCAGAAACGCTTGATTCGCGGGGTTCAAACGCCATATCTGGCGAGCAAGGCATTCCTGCCCCACCGGAAGACCAACGTTACGCCTTCCTCAGAGAAGGCACACCCCCCGGTGAAGCGCGCGAGGAATTAGCCGAAGCTGTGTCGCTGCTGGCCCAAAAACCAGCGCTCGAAGCTGCTATGGCGGCAACGATTGCTCGGTTTGAAGAGGACCCGGAAGGCTCCTTTGCGGAACAGGCCCGCTTGCGAGAACAGCTCACGACAGTTGATGAGCGCCTCAAGGCATTTGGGCGCAGAAAGGCCGGGACGCCGGCTGAACAGGATTAGGCCAGCGCATTGTGTTGGCATGGGATTAACATCGGCGGCCCAGTTTTGAGCTGCCGGACTTTGGACTGACGAACCTACATGGCCTCGACTGCAAAAGCTGCTGACAAAGACGACGCACCGCTGATCGATCTCAACGAAGCTTCGGTGAAGAAGCTTATGACCAAGGCAAAGAAGAAGGGCTACATCACTTATGATGAGCTCAACGCCGCTTTGCCATCTGGCGAAATGAGCCCGGACCAGATCGAAGATATCCAGACCGCCCTTTCGGAAATGGGCGTCCAGATCGTCGAAAATGACGAAGAGGCTGAAGCTGAGGCTGAACAGGAAGCCGAAGTCGAAGCGATGGAAGTCGACGAGGACGGCAAGAAGGACGCGGCCAAGAAGGACGCGAAGCCTGCTGCCGCCAAGAAGACCGGAACCGGCGAACGCACTGACGACCCGGTGCGCATGTATCTGCGCGAAATGGGGGCGGTCGAACTGCTCAGCCGTGAAGGCGAGATCGCGATTGCCAAGCGCATCGAGGCCGGCCGTGACATGATGATCATGGGGCTGTGCGAAAGCCCGATCACCTTCCACGCGATCATCCAATGGTCAGAAGCGCTCAATTCCGAAGACATGCAGCTTCGCGAAATCCTCGATCTGGATGCAATGCTGTCGAAGGAACCTCCACCAGACAAGATGGAGGAAGAAAACGAAGACGACAGCGGTGAGATCTCTGAAGATGTCGCCGGACCCACGATCCGCGAAGATGACGAGGTCGAGGACCACGAAGAAGAAGGCGAAGAGGGCGAAGAAGGCGGCGCCAAGAAGGACGAAGAGGAAGAAGAGGACAACACTCTTTCGCTCGCCCAGATGGAAGCAGCGCTCAAACCTGACGCTATCGAGCGCTTCGCGCGCATCACCAAGCTGTTCAAGACCTTCGAGAAGCTTCAGGCAGAGCGTGTTGAGACGCTCGCCGCGGGCAATGAATTCCCGAAGGCAAAAGAGAACAAGTATGAAAAGCTCTCTGAAGAGCTGACCGCAGAGGTTGAAAGCGTTCAGTTCCACGCGACCAAGATCGAATTCCTGGTCGACAACCTGTATGCTTTCAACCGCCGACTGACCGCTCTGGGCGGCCAGATGCTGCGTTTGGCAGAGCGGCACAAGATCAAGCGGATCGACTTCCTCAAAAGCTATGTCGGCAATGAGCTTGATGACAGCTGGATTCTTGCTAACGCCAAGAAGGACAAGAAATGGGCTGCCTTCGCCGAAAAGGAAGAAGGCGCGATTGAACGTATCCGCACCGAGATCACGGATATCGCGGCACAGACCGGCATGGCGCTTCCTGAGTTCCGCCGCATCGTGAACATGGTGCAAAAGGGTGAACGCGAGGCGCGTATCGCCAAGAAGGAAATGGTCGAGGCGAACCTGCGTCTCGTGATCTCGATCGCCAAGAAATACACCAATCGCGGCCTGCAATTCCTTGATCTTATTCAGGAAGGCAATATCGGCCTGATGAAGGCCGTCGACAAGTTCGAGTACCGGCGCGGCTACAAGTTTTCGACCTA
>CAYUCZ010000078.1:0-5372 GCA_964443505.1 uncultured Porphyrobacter sp.
TCGCATTGCCCTGGGCATCGGTGATGGTGATCATCGTGTTGTTGAAGCTGGCGTTGATATGCGCAACGCCGCTGGTGATGTTCTTTCTGTCGCGGCGCCTTACTTTGCCGGGTTCGCGTGCCATTGTTTGTGTTCCTTATTCTTTCGGGAGAAGGAAAAAGCCTGTCAGCGTGAGCTGAAAGCTTACTTCTTCTTGCCTGCGATCGGCTTGGCCTTGCCCTTGCGGGTACGGGCGTTGGTGTGCGTACGCTGACCGCGAACGGGCAGCTGGTTACGATGGCGCAGGCCGCGATAGGAACGCAGGTCCATCAGGCGCTTGATGTTCATCGCGGTTTCACGACGAAGATCGCCTTCCACCATGTGATCAGCATCGATCGTTTCACGAATGCGCAGCACTTCCTCATCGGTGAGGTCCTGCACACGCGCAGTGTGAGGGATGCCAAGCTTGTCAGCGATCTGAACAGCCGTGGTGCGGCCAATTCCGTGAATATAGGTAAGCGCGATGATCACACGCTTGTTTGTGGGGATATTTACCCCGGCAATACGAGCCACTTAATTCTCCATGCTCCACAGGGGTTTGCGATTGCGACCGCTCGGCCCCCTATCTCAACGCTCAAAACACCGACGCATTCTCGTCCAACCGCGATGGGCACCTGCTTCAAACAGGAAAAGTCCGGTTGGCACACCACAAGTGGGCAGTGCCTGCCGGACTGGACTCGAACGTGTCGAATGAAGGGCGCGCTTACGGTGATTCGACCCTCAGGTCAACCAGGTAGACGCGCATTATCCAGTGCACCGCAAAAATGGGCGGCCACGGCTCGATTACAACCCCTTAATACACGTGATCGGCAGGCGAAGCAAAAACTCTCTTGTGGACGCACGCGGAATGCAACTTTCGATGCCGCACTTGACACATCACCATTAATTCAATACCTCTTGAACTATGGAAATGAATACCGCCCTCGCCTGCTTCGCCGCGCTCTCGCAAGAGCACCGGCTGCAGACAATCAAGCTGCTGGTGCGTGCTGGCGATGATGGCCTGCCCGCAGGCGCCATCGCTGCTCAGCTCGATATCGGCAACAATCTGATGTCAGCGCATCTGTCAAAGCTTGGCCATGCCGGGCTTGTCACCTCGCGCCGCAATGGCCGATCGATCATCTACCGCGCCCATTACGAAACCCTGCGCGACTTGATCGGCTATCTCATGGCGGATTGCTGCTGCGGCATCCCGGCAATCGTGGGCGATCTCGCCTCAATCTCACTCAATGATGGAGCATCGTGATGAAACGTCTGCATGTGCATGTCAGCGTGGCCGCAATGGAACCGGCCATCGCCTTCTATTCGGCCCTGTTCGATCAAGCCCCCACCGTCACCAAAGACGATTACGCCAAGTGGGAGGTGGATGATCCGCGCGTCAACCTTGCCATCAGCCAGCGTGAAGGCACCGAAAACGGGGTCAATCATCTGGGCATTCAGGCGAGCAATGCCGGTGAGCTCGCCGATCTCGAGGCGCGTCTTGCCAAAGCCGACATTGCATCAAGCCCGGAAGATGACGCGCATTGCTGCTATGCCAGAGGCAACAAGCACTGGACCACAGACCCCAATGCAGTGGTTTGGGAGATGTTCCACACGATGGACAGCGCCCCCACCTATGGTGAGGACAATGCCCCTATCCCAGCACCGCAGGCCGGCAATGTCACAGCCGCTGCCCCTGGCACTGCCAGCACCTCGGGACGCTGCCGCTAGGACTGATCAGCCCGGGCCGGAAAGATCGCCAAATGCTTCATCGACTGCGGTCGGTGCGTCTTCGACTTCTTCGATCACTTCTTCGGGAGCGATTGTTGCCTCACCCGCTTCACCCGCTGGTGCAGCAGGCTCAGGCTCCGGTTCGGGCGGAGGTGGCGGCGGAGCGGGCATTCCCCCGCCCTGTGTCGGCGCACTCACCGTTCCAAGCATGTCAGCAAGCCGGGTGAGTTGCAGCGTCATCACCCCGTCAACCGCAGGCGCAATCACCTCAAGCGGATAACGCATCTTGCCGCCGACATTGTATTCCCACACGATCCGGGTGCCGTCCTCAACGTCGCTGATCGCGATGGTAAGAATGCCGGTCACAGGCTCGCTTTGCAGCGGGCCAAGCGCGCCCTGCATCCTGAGCGCAACCTCCGGATAGGCCTGCAGGACACGCATGTGCTCTACGCTGCCTTCAAGCGTGAAGCGATCAGGTTCGTTGACCTCGGGGATCTTCTCGCAAAAGCATCCGCCCGCTTGCGGGGTGAGCGTCAGATTGGCCGCATCAGCCGACCATGTGTGTTCGCCTGACCACCAGCGTGACGGACTGATCAGCGCGAGCCAGACCGCCTTGGCATCGGCCTCAACCACCGCCTGATTGCGCGTGACGAAGTGGTCTTCTCTTGCCTCAATGATCTCTGCAGCCGCGGGCGCGGCACTGGCGGAAGCAAGCGCAAGGCCTGCGAGTGTCTTGTGGAATATGCGCAAGTGAATGCCCTCCCCTGATCACTGTCAGGTTAGACAATGGTGTGCAAAGTGGGAAGAGCGTGCGGCGGTTTAGCCAAGGATCGCGTCGATGGCGCTGGCCACTTCATCGATACCTGCCATGCCATCAACGCGGGTCACGATGCCGCGTGCCTCATAGCCGGGAAGGATCGGAGCGGTCTCTGCGCGATAAACGCCCATGCGCTTGCGCACGGTTTCCTCGTTGTCATCGGGACGGCGCTTGAACTCGGTTGAACCGCAAGTGTCGCACACGCCTTCTTTCGAAGGTGGGTTTGCGGTGTCGTGATACAGCGCTCCGCAATTGGCGCAGGAGAAACGGCCGGTGATGCGTTCAACCAGCGCGTCTTCATCAACCGCCAGCTCAATCACATGGTCTAGGCTGCGGCCGTGCTTTTCAAGCAGTCCATCAAGCAATTCAGCTTGCGGCTCAGTGCGCGGATAGCCGTCAAAGATCAGACCCGAGTCAGCCGGAATCTCGGCCATATGTTCATCAAGGATCTTGGCCATCAGATCATCGGGAAACAGCTTGCCCGCTTTCATGATCTCATCAGCCATCTTGCCCACTTCGCTGCCGCTTTTGACAGCCGCGCGCAGCATGTCGCCGGTCGAAAGCTGCTTCATGCTGTGGCGTTCAACAAGGCCAGCGCTCTGCGTGCCTTTGCCCGCTCCCGGTGGGCCAAGAAGAATGATGTTCACGAGCGCAAATCCCCTGTTAGCGCGCCAGCATTGTTCACTGAGCAGTTGATGTCGTGTGATCGGCTCACCATGCGTTAACGCATGCGGCCTTTCAACTTCGCTTTCTTGATAAGATCGCCATATTGGTGAGCCAGCAAGTGTGACTGCACCTGGCTGATCGTGTCGACAGTCACGTTGACCACAATCAGCAGGCTGGTGCCGCCCAGGAAGAGCGGGATACCGGTCTGTGCGATCATGTATTCAGGCACGACGCAGACGACGGTCAGATAGATCGCGCCGACCACGGTGATGCGGGTGAGAACATACTCAAGATATTCGGCGGTGCGCTTGCCCGGACGGATACCCGGGATAAAGCCGCCATTGCGCTTGAGATTGTCCGCATGCTCTTCGGGGTCGAACACGACCGCAGTGTAGAAGAAGCAGAAGAAGATAATGCCCGCTGCATAAAGCAGCATGTAGATCGGCTGACCATGCGCTAGATATTGGTTGAGCCACACAATGGTAGACCCAAACCCGCTGGTCGTATCGACCGAGTTACCGGCAAACGAACTGATCGTGAGCGGCAGCAGCAAGAGCGAGCTGGCAAAGATCGGCGGGATCACGCCTGCGGTGTTGAGCTTCAACGGCATGTGCGAACGGTCTGCCTGCATCATGCCGCGCTGGGTCGCGCGCTTGGGATACTGGATCAGCAAGCGGCGCTGGGCGCGCTCGACAAAGCTGATGAGCAGGATCAGCACAACCACCATCATGAGAAAGGCGATGATGATGCCCGGTGCAATTGCGCCGGTGCGGCCGCCTTCAAACATGTTCATCGCAAAGGTCGGGAACTGCGCGACAATGCCCGCCATAATGATCAGCGACACGCCATTACCGATCCCGCGTGAGGTGATCTGTTCACCCAGCCACAACAGGAACATGGTGCCGCCAACAAGGCTGATCACCGCGCCAATGCGGAAACCGTATCCGGGATTGACCACAGCCTCGATCCCTTGCGAACTCGCATAGCTTTCAAGCCCGGTGGCAAGGAAATAACCCTGGATCGCGCACAGGAAGACCGTGCCGTAACGGGTATACTGGTTGAGCTTCTGCCGCCCGGTTGCGCCCTCTTTCTTGAGCGCGGCGAGCGTCGGGTGAAGCGCTGATGCCATCTGCACCACGATCGAGGCGGTGATGTACGGCATCACGCCGAGCGCGACGAGGCTCATATTGGCCAGCGCACCGCCTGTGAACATGTTGAACATGTCAAGGATGGTGCCCTGGTTCTGCTGAGCCAGCAGATCAAGCGCGAGCGGGTTGATCCCCGGCAGCGGCACAAAACTCAAGAAACGGAAGACGATCAGCGCGCCGATCGTGAACCAGATGCGCTGGCGCAGCTCTGTCGCCTGAGCAAAATTGCCGAGGTTCAGATTGCTGGCGATGTTATCGGCGCGTGAAGCCATTTTTCAAATTCGATCCTATGGGTCTTACTCGGCCGTTCCCGAGTATGCGGGCCTAGATAGGAACAGCAGGGCGCAATGTCGAACCCTGAGCACAACTTTTGAGCCACTTTCATCGTCCCGGAGCGCTCAAGAGAGGCTCCGGGAGGATGATTTTCGAGCTTATTCAGCCTCTGCCTTGGCAGGAGCAGCCACTTCGACGCTGCCGCCGGCTTTCTCAACCGCAGCAATTGCGCCCTTGGTGGCGCCGGTGACGACGAACTTGGCCTTGGCCTTGATCTCGCCCTTGCCGAGCAGACGGACACCGTCCTTGCCGCCGCGAACCAGACCGGTTTCGCGCAGGACCTCTTCAGTGATGTCCTTCTTGGCGTCGATCTTCTTTGCATCGATCCATTTCTGGACCATGCCGATGTTCACCTCGGCAAAATCCTTGCCGAACGGGTTGTTGAAGCCGCGCTTTGGCAGGCGCATGTGAAGCGGCATCTGGCCGCCTTCGAAGCCCTTGATGGCGACACCAGAACGGCTCTTCTGGCCCTTCTGACCACGCGCTGCGGTTTTACCCTTGCCCGAGCCGATACCACGGCCGACGCGCATGCGCCCCTTACGGGCACCATCATTGTCACGGATGTCGTTGAGTTTCATGTCTTGCACTCGCTTTCGCTTTTCTTCGCGCTGATAGGAAAGGGCCCCGCTTGTCACGGAGCCCCTTTGAGTTTGGTTTAGTCG
>CAYUCZ010000078.1:5382-5637 GCA_964443505.1 uncultured Porphyrobacter sp.
AGATGCGGGATTTTGGCGATCGCGCCGCGCACCTCGGGGGTGTCCTGGCGCTCTACGACCTTGTGCATCTTGTTGAGCCCAAGACCGATCAGGATCTTGCGCTGGCTTTCCGGACGACGGATCGGCGAGCCGATCTGCTTGATCTTGATGGTAGCCATCGTGTGTTACTCCACAATTGCCGCAGCGTCGGCTTCCGCCTCGGCTGCGCTTGCACCGCCACGACCCAGGAGGTCGGCAACCTTCTTGCCGCGACGC
>CAYUCZ010000079.1:0-5549 GCA_964443505.1 uncultured Porphyrobacter sp.
GGACAGCATAGATGTGCTTGTACGGGTTGGGACAACGATCAATTCGGCAACGACTAGCACTGACTGGATCGCCATGGTGATGGCCGGCGGGGTGTCGATGACTGCCAGTTTGAAGCCCTGCTGACGCAGAACAGCCAGATCATTCGCGAGGCGCGAAACAGTGGTCTGGGCAAAGGCCGGATATTCCGCTTCGCGCTCATTCCACCAATCGGCGAGCGAGCCTTGCGGGTCGATATCGATCAGTACGACGGGCCCTGCGCCTGCGCGCTGGGCCTGTACGGCCAGATGTCCGGATAGGGTCGTTTTCCCCGATCCGCCTTTCTGCGATGCCAAAGCGAGTACACGCAACGCTCGGTCCCCCTGGTTTGTGACCATTTGCGCCGCCCCAATGCGGCACTTGAGAAGAGTGGATCGCAGACTACCCCTAATTTTGGGTTAACACGCTGCTCTGGCGAGAAGAGGCGGTATAAGGGGGGTGCGCCAGCCAATGCGATAACGTGGTCAACCAAATGCTAACCATTAATTGGTTAAGAAGCCGCGCAAAGGAACTCGAAGGAGCGCAAGGAAGATGGCAATTCGCAAAGCTGCAAACGCGCGGGGTCGTAACGGCCTGATCCGCTGTGCCATGGGGGCGAGCGCTGCTGTACTGGCGCTTGCAGCCATGCCGGCTGCCGCTGATGTAAAGGCAGGCGTCGATGCCTGGAGCGCGGGCGATTACGATACCGCTGTTGCCGAATGGCAGGGCCCTGCCCGCAATGGCGATGCGGATGCCTTGTTCAACCTTGCGCAGGCCTATCGCCTTGGTCGCGGCGTTCCCGCTGACATCACGCGTGCGCGTGAATTGTATGCCGAAGCTGCGAACAAGGGACACATCAAGGCCGCTGACAATTACGGTCTGCTGCTGTTCCAGCAGGGCGAGCAGGACACCGCCATGCCGTTGATCCGTGCCGCTTCTGATCGCGGCGATCCGCGCGCACAATATGTGCTGGGCCTTGCGCATTTTAACGCGGACTATGCTCAGAAAGACTGGGTGCGCGCTTATGCGCTGATGACGCTTTCGAACGGTTCCGGCCTGCCGCAGGCGAGCAATGCGCTCGCGCAGATGGACCAGTATATCCCGGCATCTCAGCGTCAGCAGGCGCAGGTGATGGCACGCCAGATCGAAGCGCAATCGCAGCAGCGCCGCACAGCGCAGCTCGCCGCGGTTGATCTGGGTACGCGCCAGCCTTCGGTCTCGCAGCAGGCAGCTCGGGCCGCGACGTCGCCAGCGCCCGCGCCGCAGCCGGTGCGCGCTGCTGCCGTGTCTCAACCAGCCGCGCAGCCAGCCACACGGCCTGTGACACAGCCAGTGACCCGGCCTGCCCCTCAGGCGGTTTCGCAACCTGTGCGCGTGGCCCAGCAGCCGACGCGCCCGGTTCCCGTTCCCGCCGCTCAGCGTCCCACGACGCCTGCGCGCAATGGCAATTGGGGCGTGCAGCTTGGCGCCTTTGGCGTTGCCTCGAATGCAGATCGTCTGTGGACGCGCCTGTCTTCGAACCCGGCTCTGACCGGTACGCGCAAGACGCTTGTCCCGGGCGGCAATGTCACGCGCCTTCGCGCGGTTGGTTACAACAATCGCGCCGAAGCGCAGGCCGCGTGCGACAGTCTCAAACGCCAGGGTCAGGGCTGCCTCGTCACCCGCCCGTGAGCCTTAAGTTTATTCGCTTTCCCTGATCTTCAGGCCTGCTAGATTGGCAGGCAACAGGATCAGGGGATCGATCATGAATGATGCAGCCAGCGCTGCCGATGCAGCGGACGCGAATGCGCCTGCACAAGCCGAGAATGCTCAAGCCATTGCGCCGGTAAAGGCATCAGAGCGGATCGAAACGCTCGATTTCATTCGCGGTATCGCGGTGATGGGCATCCTTGCGGCCAATATTGTCGCCTTTGGCCAGCCGTTCTCGGCTTACACTTTTCCTTCGTCATGGCTCGGTTCATCGGGCGATCCGGATGGGTGGATGTGGATCGCGCAATTCGTGCTGATTGACGGGAAGATGCGCGGGCTTTTCACGCTGCTGTTTGGCGCGGGGCTTTATCTGTTCATGGAGCGGACCTGGGCACGCGGAGGAACCCGCTGGCGCCAGGCATGGCGGCTGCTTTTGCTGCTCGGGTTTGGCTATGCGCATCTGCTGCTGTTGTGGGGCGGCGATATCCTGACACTCTATGGCATTGTCGGGCTGGTTGTGATCCTGCTGATGCGATTGTCTCCCAAGTCCCAGTTCGCGATTGGTGCGATCGGCTATTTGACAGGCGCGCTCATGTATGGCGCGTTGTTTGGCGGGTTGAGCTATGCCGCAGGCGAACCGCTGAGCGAGGACGCCGAGTTTGCAGAGTTCCAGTCGGGGCTTATTGAAGAACAGGAGCGCGTGCTCGCTGCCGATCAGGCCAAGTCCGAGATCAAGCTGTCAGGCAATTATGGCGAATTTGTCGCCTATCAGGCGCAAAATCACGCTTTCGATCCCTTTTTCGGCCTCTGGATGACGGCGCTCGAAACGCTGCCGCTGATGCTGTTTGGTATGGTGCTTTACCGGATCGGCTTTTTCAGCGGTGCGGTTGATAGCCGCAGTCTCAAACTTTGGGGGTGGATCGGTTTCGCTGTCGGCGGAGCGCTGCATCTCATGATCGGCTTGTGGGTTCAGGCAAGGGGCTTTGCCTATTACGACACGCTGGCAGCCTTCTTTGGCTATTCCTCACTGCCGCGCCTTATGATGGTGATGGGCCTTGCGGCTCTGCTTGTCGCGTATTCGCCGGGCTGGACGGGTTGGCTGGCTGAGCGCGTGCGCGCGGCGGGGCGCGCTGCGTTCTCAAACTATCTGGGCACCTCGATCCTTATGCTGTTTGTCTTTCACGGCTGGGCGCTGGGCCTGTTTGGCGAACTAAGCCGGCCGCAGCTTTACATCGTTACCGCGCTCGCCTGCGTACTTATGCTCGCATGGTCAAAGCCGTGGCTTGACCGGTTCCGCTATGGCCCGCTTGAATGGCTGTGGCGCTGCCTCACCTATCGCAAGCTGTTCCCGCTGTCTCGATAAGGGATAAGCGCGGCGCTATTGATCAGGCGCCAACACATAGGCCGCCATCACCGGCTCGACATCGTCAGGCAGCCCTGACAGACCTTGATAAACGGCAACCCCGATGGCGCATTGCTGATCCGGGTCAAGCGCCTGCATTTTCTCATCAGAGGCAAGCGCTGCCTGTTGCTGCGGGTCCAACCCCGTCGCCGCAATGGCAGAGCCGAACCGGGCAAAGGCGGCTTCATCTGGCTCTGGATAATCCTGCGGGTCAGCTTTCCCGGCTGCGGCGGCGCGGACCATGGCAGCGTTGCGGCGCGAAATCGCCTCGGTCGCGCTGGCTATCGAGGGATCAACCGTGATCCATTGACCCATTGTCATACCCGCGCATTGTTCGACCGCTTCGCGCTGCAGGGTTGCATAAAGCCTGTGCTCCGCCGCGCTCCATTCCAGCAATTGCGGTGCAGGTGCCCGCACGGCGTCAGGCGAGATTTGCCGGAAGAAGCGTTGCAGCCACCGCGATCCAACCTGACTGATCCAGGCGTCATTGTTGCGCTGGACCGGATCGAGCGTTTCAATTTCGGCGACGAGCGCTGCGAAGTCTTGCGGGTATTCCTGCCTGATCGTGCGAAACAGCTCCTGCTGACCCGGCGTTGCGAGGATGTTGCGCTCAATCGCGGCACTTTCATCGACAGGCACGGGATCGCAGGCGGCAAGCGAAAGGCAAAGGATCACAGAGGCAGCCGCGGCGCGCAGCTTTGTGTTCCGGGTTGTGCCAAGCTCCATTTTGCGCCTCAAACCGCCAATTTCGGCATTGTAACTGCCCTTGGGGGGCGAGCAATTGCAAAATGGGCAAGGTCAGCCGGTGCAAAAATCGTCGAAGTGTATGCATTGGAGCCTTGCTATTGCGATTTATTCGCATATATTGCTCTTGCAAACGCCTCGCAGGAGTAAGTCCAACCGCCATGTATATCTGCATTTGCAATGCAATTCGGGAAACCGAGCTACGCGAAGCGGCGTTGACGACCGGCGGCGATGCCGAAGCGGCGTATGCGAAGCTCGGAAAAAGGCCCAATTGCGGCCAATGCCTTGTGAAAGCTGGTGAAATCCTTGAACACGAACGTTCGCAATTTGCAGGCGCGCTTTCCTGCAACAAAGTCGCATTATAAGCCTGATCCGCGCAATTGCGAGTGGATCGCAAACCGCTGATTTTAAACGAAAAAATTCCCCCCAACCCCTTGTCATAGGGGTGGTGTAGCCTCTATCTAGAGCCTGCAAACGGGCCAGCATTGATCTGGCTCAAAGACCGCGCAGACCTTGCGCAAACACAGGCAATCAAGAGGAACTCACGCCATGAAGGGCGATCCCAAAGTTATCGAATTTCTGAACAAGGCGCTCACCAACGAGCTGACCGCGATCAATCAGTACTGGCTCCATTATCGCGTGCTCGACGATTGGGGCGTGACCAAACTCGCCGCGTATGAGCGCAAGGAATCGATCGAGGAGATGGAGCACGCTGACAAACTGGCTGAGCGTGTGCTGTTCTTGAACGGCCTTCCCAACTTTCAGGCGATCCACAATCTGCGCGTGGGTGAAACGGTTGCGGAAATCCTCAAGGCGGACATGGCGCTTGAAGAAGACGCGATCCCGCTGCTGCGCGATGCGATCGAATATTGCGAAAGCGTGCGCGACTATGTGAGCCGCGATCTGTTCGCGCACATCCTCGACAATGAGGAAGAGCATGTCGATTTCCTCGAAACCCAGTTCGACATGATTGAGCGGATGGGGCTCGAAAATTACGTCCAGCTGCAAAGCAAGGCGGCTGGCGAAAGCGAATAATACAGCCCTCGGGTCGCACCGATGAGCTTTTGCAAGGGCGGGGCAGCGATGCTCCGCCCTTTTGCTGTCAGATGCTTTTTCCTTGCGGACCGTCCGCTGCCATCAGCGTTTCACGCAGGAAATAGACAAGGCCTGTGATCAACAGACCAACCGTCAGCACCCACAGCACAGCGACAAACCCGCCAATGCGCGGCTCGATAAAAGCGGACACGAACAGCACCGCAATCACCAGGCTGATAACGACCGCCGCGCCGGTTGAAAACTTCACTGCAATGCGCGTGAGCCGCCGCCGTGCACGCAACCATTCAATCTCGCGCGCATGGCTGATCTCGCACGCGCCTTCGCTGGGTTCGGCAAGCCGTTCGATCCGGCCAGCCAGCCAGATAAGCCGCGCCATCATGACGTTCATGATTGACCCAATGCCAACCAGTAGAAAGGCCGGTGCGAGGCTGAGCTCAACCGCGCGTTGCACCCGCGGCGTGGAAATCGCGCCATCGATGAAATCGGCTGCAAAGGTCGGTGTGGCAGCGGCCAGAAGTTCAAGCATCACGACTTCTCCTTGCCGCCTGAATAATTGCCGCCACCCCCGCGATTGGCGTTGTAGGGGTTTTTGGGCGATTTCAGCGTCACGCGCACTGGCACCGCTTCAAAGCCGAGCTTCGC
>CAYUCZ010000080.1:0-3692 GCA_964443505.1 uncultured Porphyrobacter sp.
CTTATCGCGAGGAAGGCATAATGCGGAGGAGGTCCGCCAAGGTACTGGTTTACAGCAGTTACCAGCATTTTTCCTCCGCATTATCTGTAGCGCCGATCAGAGCGTATCGAGCCAGTCGAGCACGCTTTGGTCGCGCCGCCACGAGGGCGGACTACCGGTCTTCGGTTTCTCAACCCGTTCTAGCGCCTTGCGTTTGGTTTCCAGGTTGGCCTGAGCGTAGTGGTTTGTGGTCTCAAGGCTGACGTGGCCAAGCCAACTTCGGATGACTGTGACGTCGACGCCAGCGGCGACGAGGTGCACGGCAGTCGCGTGCCGGAAGCTGTGTGGCGTCACATGCTTTGCTGCCAGCGTCGGCGTGATTGTTTCGGCCGCCCGAACATAGCACGCCAGTTTGAAGCGCACACCTGAAGCACTGAGCGGGTTGCCGTAGCGGTTTACAAAGAGCGGTGCGTCGGCTGGTCTCGGCACGCGCTCCAGCAGGGATCGCAGCAACTCGACCGTCTCTGGCCAGAGCGGACTGATCCGTTCCTTGCGGCCTTTTCCGTACAATCGCACGCAGGCGGGTGCCTCGAACCTGATGGCCTGCGGGTAGAGATCAAGCGCCTCCTGGATGCGAGCGCCGGTGTTGTAGAGGAACGACAGCAAAGCATGATCCCGCTGGCCGATCAGCGTTGACCGGTCGGGTTGCGCCAGGATCGCCTGCACTTCTTCGGGCTCAAGGTAATCCGGCGCGCGGATCGGTGCCTTTTTCGTGGGCACATTCATGACGTCCGCGCATTGTGCTATCAGTTCCGGTTCGCGCGTTGCCACAAAGCCGAAGAAGCTGCGCAGGGCAGCAAGGCGGCAATTGCGGGTACCGATCGTGTCGCCGCGTACAGTCTCAAGATCATGCAGGAAGGCGATGACCTCTGTGGCGGTCAACTCGCTCAGCGTGAGACGAACAACCGGCTTGCCACACCGGGCTGCGACAAAGCGCAGAAAGAGCCGCCAGGTATCACGATATGACTTGACGGTGTGTTGGGACGCGTTGCGTTGCTGGACCATCCAGTCGGTAAAGAACATGCGCAGCAACTGGGGGAGCGGATCTAGCTTCATGATACCACCTCCGCCGGTTCGGCGTTGCCAGACGAGGTGAATGCCCGGAACCTCTCGTTCGCTTCATGCAGCAACTCCTGGGTCACGGTGATGTAAACCAGCGTGGAGTTGATGTCGCGGTGGCCAAGATATGTTGCAAGATACGGCAGTTTTTCCTGCGGGTTCACGCCTTGCCGGTACCATTCGAGGATCCGGTGAACGACGAAGGTATGGCGCAGATCATGGATGCGTGGCCCGATCTTGCCTGCAGCTGGTTTCAAACCGGCCATGCGCAGAATGGCGACGAGGTGGGTGCTGATGGACGCCCGGCAGTACTGCCGGTTATTCTGATCATGCCAGAACAAGCCAGCGTCAAGGCTGCGCGAGACGTTGGCCTCCTGCCGCGTCTTGAGAAGCGCGCGCAAGGCATTCATTGCGCTCTCTGATAGTGGCAGGATGCGGGACTTGAAGAACTTCGTCTCCCGGATCGCGATAGTCCCGGCCTGCATGTCAACGTCGCCGAGCGTCAGCCTGGCAATTTCGCCGACCCGCAATCCAGCGCAATAAGCCAGAACCAGCATGGTATAGAGATTGATCGGACGCGACGGCGCGCGCGGCGACGGATAGGTCCGGGCGATGGCAAGCAGTTTCCGGATATCCTCGGGGCTGTAGATATACGGACGCCGCCAGCTGTGCGCGACCTGTTTCGCAGGCCGATTGTCGGGGGGCCGTTTGGGCCGCGAGGGATCGTCATGACAGAGGGCCTTGTTCAGGATACGGGCCAGTTTCTCGCATTCCGCAGGATGGTTCGCGGTCGCCTTCGTCCTGCGGTAGTGCTCAAGCAGGGTCTCCAGTGGCTGACTATCAAGATCGGGTCGTTGCTGTAGAAAGCGGTCAAACCTGCGGCATATGGCGTCCGCGGCTTCATACCGGTAGCCCCTGCGCTGCATCCGTTCGATATGGTCGCGCATCAGCTCTCCCAAGGGACTCGCAAACGGTCGCGGCTGTCGCAACGCTTCGAGCGCCTGATCGGGATCAGGGGTCATCAAAGCCCCTATGATGCCCGTGTCACTGTGGGTATTATATTCACACCGAAGGTCGGTGATCGGGTTACTCTCAATCCTTCCGTCATTCACCAGGGCGTCAAGGAAGCGGGCAACAATGCGAGCGCGGTGCTGCACTGTCGAGCGGGCCCAGACCTCACCGCGTTCACGCAACCAGTATTCAAGTGTCCGTCGATCGGTTGCATCACATCGCAGCGCCGCCCGCCGGAAGCTTTCCAGCGCTTGTCGGTAGTAGATCGGTGATATCGCGTAGTTTAAAGGAAGCTGGGCGATGTAATGCTTGATGATCTCTTCGCCATCCTGGGGCCAACGCCTCATTGTTTCACCTCCCGGCCTGGAAGATCTATGGCGATCGCACGAAGATCCTCAGTGGCAAGCTTCAAGTATGGAATGGTTGCTTCGGATGATCTGTGACCAAGCACATCACCGATAATCTTGCGTGGGGTCGATGCCCTGAGCATGCTGACTGCGCGGGCATGGCGGAAGATGTGTGGCCCACGCTTGCCAACCGGTTCAATTCCTGCGGCGGCGAGACGCCGCTTGACCACACCATAAAGGCCGCCCGCCTTCATCGCCTGATAGGGTGCCCGGCTCCTCAAAAAGACAGTGCGCACATCTGCCTGTGGGCGGCCATCGCGCAAGTAACGCAGGATCGCGTTCCCCACCGGTTCCATCAAGGGCAGCATGGCCGTGGCATGGGTTTTGGAACGCTGCACCTGCAGGGTATCGGCACGCCAGTCGATATCGTCAATTTGCAACCGACCGACCTCGCCTGAGCGAAGGCCATACTTGGCAAGGAGTTGAAGAATGGCGTGATCGCGCAAACCCAAAGGCGAGACGTCCTGCCCCGCCACCTCTAGCACATGTCCGATCTGTTCGGCGGTTAGAATCGACGGAATGCCCTCATAGGCATAGAGCAGCGGTGCAATCACGTGGCCTGAGAGATCATCGCCGTGCAGCTTGCTGCGATGCAAATGCCGCAGAAAGCCCCGCAACCGCTCGGCCACATCCTTGAGCGATTTGCGGGTCAGACCCAGTGCCCGGCTATCCATGTAAGCATCGATGTCGCGCACGCTCACATCGGCAAAATCGGCTTTTCCATTTCGCTCGGTAAGCCACCCGCAGAAGTGGCGCGCCTCGCACATCAGCGCTTTGATTGATGGCTCCGCCAATCCGCGTTCTTCGCTTAACCAGAGTTCGTAAGCGGCGCAGACAACCCGGCTTTCTCGTTCCGCCGCGCTCGCAGCTGGCGGTGCCGGCGGCCATTCTGCCAAAGCGGAGCGCAGCAAGGCACGAATGCCCGAGCGCGGTATCGATATCCATTTGGGCGCAGGTGAACGCCCACGATCCTTTTCAAATTGCCGCGCCGCGTGACCCAGATAGCGCGCGACAAGGTCCGGCGTCACGTCGCACAGACCGATCTCGCGCGCTTGCAGCCAGGACAGGAACTGGCCCGCATAGAGACAATAATTGTTCACGACAGTTGGGCTGTAGCGCTGCTCTTGCAACGTCTCGCGAAGCTTCAAAAGTGCCTTGGGGGTTGATGGTGACATT
>CAYUCZ010000081.1:0-3620 GCA_964443505.1 uncultured Porphyrobacter sp.
CCTGCAAGACCAGTCAATGACCTATGGCAAGGGCACAAGCCGTACGCAGGAACATCGCCGCGCGGTGACCGAAAAGTACATGGGCCCGCTGATCAAGACGGTCATGACCCGCTGCATCCACTGCACGCGCTGTGTGCGCTTCTCTGAAGAGATTGCGGGCGTGGATGAAATCGGCGCGCTGTATCGCGGCGAAGACATGCAGATCACGACCTATCTCGAACAGGCGGCGGCGCATGAACTGTCTGCCAATGTGATCGATCTGTGCCCAGTGGGAGCGCTTACCTCGCGTCCATACGCGTTCGAGGCGCGTCCGTGGGAATTGAAGCGCACGCTGAGCGTGGATGTGTCGGACGCAGTGGGCGCCAACATTTCGCTTCACTCCAAGGGCCGCGAAGTCATGCGCGCTCTTCCGCGTGTCAATGATGACGTGAACGAGGAATGGGTATCGGACAAAGGCCGCTATCAGGTCGATGGCTTGATGAAGCGCCGGCTCGACAAGGTCTTCGTGCGCAAGGGCGGAAAGCTTCAGGCTTCTGACTGGATCGAGGCGTTTGGCGCCATCGCAGATCAGCTTGGCAGCGATACCTCATCCATCGCGGCGGTCGCTGGCGACATGGTCGATTGCGAGACGATGTTTGCGGCAAAGACGCTGGTCAATGCCTGCGGGTCTTCGCTTGTCGAAGCGCGCCAAACCGGCATGACTTATGACGTGTCGAACATCGCGGCGGTCAATTTCAATTCGACGCTGGCGGGGATTGAAACCGCTGACTGCATCCTGATCGTTGGTAGCCACATTCGCTGGGAAGCCGCGCTGGTCAATGCCCGCATTCGCAAGGCGGTGAAGGCAGGGGCCAAGGTCTTTGTCATCGGCGCGGAATGGGAAACGACCTATCCGGCTGAATTCCTTGGCGAAGATCTGAAGGTCTTGAACCGCGTGCCCAAGGCTTTGGGCGATGCGATGAAAGCGGCTGAACGCCCGGCGGTGATCATGGGCGGCGCGGCACTGGCTGCGGGCGCGCTTGGCGCAGGGCTCAAGCTGGTCGACAAGTTCGGTCTCGTGCGTGACGGTTGGAACGGTTTCAACGTGCTGCATATGAGCGCGGCGCGCATGGGTTCGCTCATGCTCGACTTCACTGTGCCCGGCGGCATGGCGGATTTGGCTAGTGCGAAACCCAAGGTCGTGCTGAGCCTTGGCGCGGACGAGATGGATTTCGAACCGTTTGCCGATGCTCTCAAAGTCTATATCGGTCACCACGGTGACAAGGGCGCGCATGCTGCTGACGTTATCCTGCCTGCTGCCTCCTACGCCGAAAAGGACGGGACTTACGTCAACACTGAGGGCCGCGTTCAATATGCGGAGAAAGCCGTGTTTGCGCCGGGCGATGCGCGCGAAGACTGGACGATCCTGCGCGCTTTGGCCGATGCATTGGGCGTCGATGTCGGGTTTGATAGCTATGCCGAATTGCAAGGCGCGATGATCGCAGCCGTGCCTGCATTGGGTGAAGAGGGTCTGGCGGATTACGGCGCGCTGCCCAAGGCAGACAGCAGCGCGAAGGCTGAGGGCACGATCAGCGCTTATCCGGTCAAGGATTTCTACCTGACCAATCCCATCGCAAGGGCCAGCGCGGTAATGCAGCAATGTTCGGCTGAACTGCTCCACGCCGATGAGATGAAGGAGGCTGCGGAATGAGCGACGCCTTCACCCGTATGGTTGCGCGCTTTACGCCGCATTTCCTGATCGTGTTCTTCGTTATCGCAATCGTGGCAACGCTGGTCACGAGCGGACCGCTGGTCGACAACCTGTTCTACGGCAGTTGGCTGCTGATTGCCGCCGCGCTGCTGACCCGACTGGATGTGTACATGGAGGGCCGACAGTGACCGAGTTCTTCCAATCTTTTGGCCTCCCCTATGAGTGGGCCTGGACGATTGCGACGCTGGTTGGGATCATCGTGATTTCACTGCTGGTGATGTTCGCGGTCGCCATGGTGATCTATGTCGACCGCAAGGTGCTGGGCGCGGTCATGCTGCGGCGCGGGCCCAATGTGGTGGGGCCGTTTGGTCTGCTTCAGAGCTTTGCGGATGGTCTCAAGGTGTTCCTGCAAGAGACGATCATTCCGAGCGCGGCGAACAAGGGCATTTTCCTGCTTGCGCCGATCATCACCTTCACCGTGGCGCTTGCCGCATGGGCGGTGATCCCGTTTGATGCGGGCGTGGTGCTGGCGGATATCAATGTCGGGCTGCTCTACATCCTCGCGATCAGCTCATTGGGCGTTTACGGCGTCGTGATGAGCGGGTGGGCCTCGAACTCCAAATATCCGTTCTTCTCCGCCATGCGCGCCGCTGCGCAGATGATCTCTTACGAGGTATCGATCGGCTTTATCCTCGTGTGCGTTGTCCTGTGGGCGGGCACGTTCAATATGAGCGGCATCGTCGAGGCGCAGCGCGGACACGGGCTTGGTTTTGTCAACGGGTTCTTCTTCAACCTGCTGCTGTTCCCGATGTTCGTCGTGTTCTTCATATCGGCGCTGGCAGAGACTGCCCGCGCACCCTTCGACCTGACCGAGGCCGAGAGCGAGCTTGTCGCAGGCTATCAGACCGAATATTCGAGCATGGCCTTCGCGCTGTTCTGGCTGGGTGAGTATGCCAACATCCTGCTGATGTGTTCGCTGTGCACTTTGCTGTTCATGGGTGGATGGCTGCCGCCAGTTGAATGGGCGCCGCTCTATTATGTGCCGGGCATCATCTGGTTCTTGCTCAAGACCTTCTTCTTCTTCCTGCTGTTCAGCTGGATCTGGGCGACCGTGCCGCGGTACCGCTATGACCAGCTGATGCGGCTTGGTTGGAAGGTCTTCCTGCCGATGAGCCTGCTGTTTGTCGCAGCGATCAGCGGGTATCTGATGGCGACAGGGCATTTCGAAAAGCAGAGCAATGATCGCTTTGTCGCCAGTGAGTCACACCAATTTGACTGTTGGGCCAATCGCCTGGATGGCAGCGACGCTGACTTGGGTGCTCTCGACGCACCCAGGGAGGACGCGAAGAAGTTTCGTGTGGCGTACGGCATACGCGAAGGAAAAGTTCTAGCCGGCGTGGTTGGCTCGGATGGCGTTGTCGTTTCTGCCGAGTCTATTGAGCCGTGTGCAGAATTTGGCTGCGGAAACGTTGTCATTGGAGTTCATGAGCCGGGTCTCGGTGACACAGAGATGCGTCTTGTCATGGATGGCGTCTTGCCGATGAATTCGATGAGCGTGGCGGTGACACAAGTTGCTTCGGGCAAGGAGTTCGCCGGAGAATGCTCACGAGTTGCTCCAAGGATTGCAGGACAAGAAACATGACCACCGCAACACAGCTCCTTAAGAGCTTCACTCTCTGGGAATTCCTGAAAGCGCATGCGCTGACCTTGAAGTATTTCTTCAAGCCCAAGGCGACGATCAACTATCCGTTCGAAAAGTCGCCGCTTAGCCCGCGTTTTCGCGGGGAACATGCACTGCGTCGCTATCCGAACGGCGAAGAACGCTGCATTGCCTGCAAGCTGTGCGAGGCGATCTGTCCGGCCCAAGCGATCACGATTGAGGCGGAGCCGCGCGAAGACGGCAGCCGCCGCACGACGCGCTACGATATCG
>CAYUCZ010000082.1:0-3559 GCA_964443505.1 uncultured Porphyrobacter sp.
GGCCATGTATTCGCCGACACGCTGGGTGATCGCTTCCCAACTGGCCAGAATGCAGATCAGCATCACGAACACGCTGAGCATGATCAGCATCAGCGCTATCCCATCGATCCCGAGCGCATAGGTGAAGCCAGCAACCAGATCATAGCGTTCGGTAAACTGCCACTGCGCGCCGCCAATCTCGTAATTGGCCCACAGCATCACGCCGAGCGCAAAAGTGACAAGCGTCGCGCCAAGCGCGATCATGCGGGAGGCCTGACCTGCGAACAGGCAGGCAATCGCTCCAGCGAGCGGCACCAGCATCATGGTGGTGAGGATGGGAAAATCCATTGCTCTTATAGCCCCTAGAGCAGCACGTAAGTGACAGCGGCAATCAGGCCGAGAAGCATGATCAGCGCATAGGTGTAGAGATAGCCTGACTGGATCGTCTTGGCGGCAAGCGCGCCGCGCTGAACCACGGCGGCAACGCCATTGGGTCCAAACCGGTCGATCGTGCCAATATCGCCAAGCTTCCAGAATTGCCGTCCGAACCAGAAGGCAGGCTTCACGAAGATCGCATCATACAATTCATCGAAATACCATTTGCGGAACACGAAATTGTGCAGCCAGCCAAAGGTGCCGACGAACTTGGCCGGGATGTCAGGCTTGGCGATGTAAGCGACGTAAGCGCCAACAAAGCCAAGGATCATCACGACGAAGGCAGAATACTTCACCCAGTACGGCACTGCGTGCATCGCGTGGATGAGGTTTTCGTTGTAGAAGATCGAGCTGCCCCAGAAGGCGGCATCGTCAAGGAAGCTTGGGGCAAACACCTGCCCGGCCAGAACCGCGCCCACAGTCAAAAGGCCAAGCGGGACAAGCATGGTCAACGGGCTTTCATGCGGGTGGTATCCGCCGGTTGTGTCCTCGCCAGCTTCTTCGGGCGTCTTGTGAACCGAATGCTGGATATGCTCGCTCTCGATCCAGCGCGGCTTGCCCCAGAAGGTGAGGAACATCAGGCGCCAGGAATAAAAGCTTGTCAGCAAAGCCGCGATCACGCCTGCCCAGAACGCAATCGTTGCAGGGCCAGTGTCGCGCGCAAAGGCCACCTCGATGATCGCATCCTTGGACCAGAACCCAGCGAAACCTGCGCCAAGGTGATAGACACCCAGACCCGTGATCGCGAGCGTGCCCGCCATCATCGCCCAGAAGGTTAGCGGGATCTCCTTACGAAGGCCGCCATAATACCGCATGTCCTGTTCGTGATGCATGGCATGGATCACCGAGCCAGCGCCAAGGAACAACAGCGCCTTGAAGAAGGCGTGCGTAAACAGGTGGAACATCGCAACGCCATAGGCGCCAACGCCAGCGGCGAAGAACATGTATCCAAGCTGTGAGCAGGTTGAGTAGGCAATCACCCGCTTGATGTCCCACTGCGTGGTGCCGATCGTTGCTGCAAAGAAACATGTGGACGCGCCCACAATCGTCACGATCATCAGCGCTGTCGGCGCAGTTTCAAACATGGGCGACAGGCGGCAAACCATGAACACGCCAGCGGTAACCATGGTGGCCGCGTGGATCAGGGCAGAAACAGGCGTCGGACCTTCCATTGCATCTGGCAGCCAGGTGTGAAGGCCAAGCTGAGCCGATTTGCCCATCGCGCCGATGAACAGAAGGATACACAGGATATCCATCGTATAAAGGCGCATGCCAAGGAAGGTGATGGTCGAACCGCTCATCGCAGGTGCCGCTTCCAGGATTTCAGGGATCGAGGTGGTGTTGAACACCATGAATGTCCCAAAGATCCCCAGCATGAAGCCAAGATCGCCCACGCGGTTCACCACAAACGCCTTGATCGCGGCGGCATTCGCGGTTGGCTTTCTAAACCAGAAACCGATCAGAAGGTATGAGGCAAGTCCCACCCCTTCCCATCCGAAGAACATCTGGACGAGGTTATCGGCCGTCACCAGCATCAGCATCGCAAAGGTGAACAGCGACAGATACGCAAAGAAACGCGGCTGATCGGGATCCTCTTCCATGTACCCCCACGAATAGAGGTGCACGAGAGCGGAAACCGAATTGATGACAACCAGCATGACCGCAGTCAGCGCATCAACCCTCAGCGCCCAGTCAAAGCTCATGTCCCCTGACTGAACCCATTGCAGCAAAGGGACGACATGCGCGGTCTCAGTTCCTGACAGGAACCCGATGAAAATCGGCCAGCTCAGGATTGCAGACAGGAACAACGCGCCGGTCGTGATCGACTTCGTCACGGTGTTGCCGAGCATGCGATTGCCCAGCCCCGCAATGATAGAGGCGAGGAGCGGCGCAAAAACGATGATGAGTATCGGATCCACCGGCGTTTATCCCTTCATCCGGTTAACATCGTCGACCGCGATCGTGCCGCGTCCGCGATAATAGATGACAAGGATGGCAAGCCCGATGGCCGCTTCTGCCGCAGCAACGGTGAGAACCATCATCGCAAAGACCTGACCGACAAGATCGCCCATGAACGCGCTGAACGCGACAAGGTTGATGTTGACCGACAGCAGGATCAGCTCGACCGCCATCAGGATCACGATCACGTTCTTGCGGTTGAGGAAGATGCCGAGCACGCCGAGCACGAACAGGATCGCGCCCACGACAAGGTAATGTTCGATGCCGATGGTCACAGGCGCCTCCGTAGGTACCTAACCAATCCCATGACCGGCAAGGCCAAGACCGCCAGCACAACGAGAATGATAACGAATTGCCAGATGCCAAGTGATGTCACAGCTCGACCCCCTGTCCGACTTCCGGGTTCTTCATGACGGTCGCCTCTTCAGGGCGGCGAGCGATCTGCTTGCCAACATCCTGACGCGCCCGCACACCGGGAGGCGGTGCCTGGAAGGTCAGCACGATGGCACCGATCATCGCAACCAGCAGGATAATGCCCGCTATCTCGAAGAGCACGATATACGGCCCGTAAAGCAGCGCGCCGATGGCCGCGATATTGCTAACATCGCTGCGCGCTGCGGCGGTGCCATCCGGCGTGCCAAGCTCAATCCCGCCCGCACCATAGGCGCCAAGGCCAAGGACAAGTTCAGCCAGAAGAATAAGCGCAATCGCAATGCCCAGCGGGAAATTCTTGATGAACCCTGCCCGCATCGCGGCAAAATCGATGTCGAGCATCATCACCACGAACAGGAACAGCACGGCCACGGCACCGACATAAACGATCACCAGCAGCATCGCGATGAACTCAGCGCCCACCAGCACCATCAGCCCAGCAGCGTTGAAGAAGCTCAGGATCAGCCACAGCACGCTGTGCACCGGATTGCGCGCCATGATGACCATCACAGCGCTTGCGATGACCAATGCCGCAAACAGATAGAAGGCTAAGACTTGTATCATGATCCCTGTTTTTCCGTCCCGCCGGTTTCCCGGCCGCCAAAAGCAATGCGCGCGCCCTTAACGATAGGGTGCATCAGCTTCAAGATTGGCCGCGATGGCCCGTTCCCATTTGTCACCATTCGCAAGCAGCTTGGCCTTGTCATAAAGCAGCTCCTCGCGGGTTTCGGTGGCGTATTCGAAGTTTGGTCCT
>CAYUCZ010000083.1:0-3535 GCA_964443505.1 uncultured Porphyrobacter sp.
AAGAACTGCACTTGGATCGGCGTTCACGACATCAAGTTCTGGTGGGACGGGACGCTCGAGCGGGTGAACCTGCATGTCGCCAGCGACTGCGACTACATCCTCGCGCACCACAACATGCACAACACCTCAGACACCGCATACAAGTGGGATGGAGCCGGGGCAAACGACACTATCGACACGCCGATTTATGGCTCGCTTGTCACCACACAGTTGGATGGCGGCGCGAGCGTGACCGTCAAGTAACGGCATAGAAAATCGGCACCTTCGTCCGGGTCAAATTCACGTAAGGATCGACATGCTTTTTCAACTCAAATCGGTCGCTTACCTGACAGTCGGGGCGCTGGCTTTTCAAGGCGTGGCCGAGGTGTCCGAACAGGTTCAACCTGGACTGGAATTTTTCAATCAACAGTTCTGGCTGGTGCTGGCGCACGGCATTGCGGGCGGCGCCTGCCGGTGGCTCTTTCTGCGTGAGCCATGGCGTGACGGGCTGCGTCTGATGGTGTTGGGCGGTGTGTTGGCCGCCGGGGTCGGGAACCTCTGGCGGTTGCTGGTGCGCGAGTGGGTGGGTGACGTGCCCGAAAGCCTGTGGTCGCAGCCTGAGACAGCTTATTCCGGTGCGTTTTTGGTTGGCCTTCTCGCAGTGACCATCCTCGGGCGGTTTGTCGATCAATCCAAACAGCATGAAAGGGCACCAGATGGTTGAGGCAATCCGGCGGGCCAAGGGAACGCCAGGTCAGAACATGTGGCATGTGCTACACATGGGGGTGGTCCTACTCGCTTTGATCCTGTTGTTTTTGCCCGCCTTGGAGCGGCTTGCCGAACACATACTTATGCCGGACACGCCAATCTCCGCCGAGTTGGAACTCGTTTGGGACGAGGGCGAGGTTAAAGTCCGCTATCGCCCAGTCGTACTCTGGGACGTTGAGGCCGATTGGATTGGGCAACTGCGCGATGCGCAAGGGGGCCCGCTCTACACCAAGCGAGCGCCGGAAACGCTCAACTATGGGCCCGGAGTGTCCAAAAGCACGTCGCCATGGCCGTGGACCGGTTGGTGGGAGGATTACCGCCTTGCAACAGACGCGGCAAACCCGCCCGTGCCGGACGTCGCTTTTCAGATTTGCGTTCGCTACGTCGGCACAGGAGCGAAAGGCGGCAAGACGTTCAACACCGCATATCAGTGTTCGGACGTGTTCTCAGATCATTTGCAGGAGGCGGGCTGATGAAACTCGCAATCGTTATTGGTCACAACAGCCGCGCACAGGGCGCTGTCCGCACCACCGACGGACGCACCGAATATGATTGGAATGGCGAATTGGCGGGGCTCATTCAACAGCACGATCCGAGTTCGATCCGTGTGTTTCAGCGCACGCCAGGCTTGGGTTACTCGCGCGAGATTGACGAGGTGTACCGCCAGACTGATGTATGGGGAGCGGAAATGACGATGGAACTGCACTTCAATGCCAGCGCCAATGCAACCGCCAGCGGGTGCCTGATGCTATCCAGCGGGACACGCGGCAGCCTTGTGCTGGCCAAGAGCCTCCAGACGGCTTGCCTGGGCGTCATGGAGGGCCGGGACCGGGGCGTCGTCGTGCGTCAGCGCCGTGATCGGGGCGGACGCTCTTTGTGGCAGGGTAAAGCGCCAGCGGTGCTGACTGAGCCTTATTTCGGCTCGAACGCAGCGGAGTGCATGCGGGCCGGTGCCAATATCGACCAACTGGCCGAAGCGCACTACCGCGCCGCGCTGGCTTTTGTGGCGGAAGCCGCATGATCCGGTACGCGGCCATAGGTGCTGCTGCGGTCATTACTGTGCTGGCCCTGATGCTGGTGATCGAGCGCGGCAAGACGGCTGATCTTGAGGTGCGCAACGCGTCCCTGCAGCGGTCGGTGGCGGCGCTGGCGGAACAACGTGAGCAGGCGCGCGAGGCTCAAGCCGTAGCCCGCGCGGAAACGCAACGTCTCGAGGCAAAGGCAAAGGAATACGACGCCATCCGAGAGGCACTATTGAGAGGGGATGCCGATGCTGATCTGCCGGATTGGTTTTGCGAGCACCTTGGCCTTCTTGGCCTCGTGTGCCGAGCCGACGATTGAATATGTCCGTGTCCTGCCCGAGGTGCCGGAGCAACTGCGCACGCCCGTCGAAAAGCCGGATCGGACAGTATCCACGCTCAAGGATGTGGGTCTTGTCCTGACCGATTTCGATCAGGCGCTGGATGAGGCCAACGGGCGGATCACGGCCATCGACTGCATCCTCGACAATGCGGCCGAGCCCGAAGATCCGCGGGTTTGCCAGTCGGACAACGCGTCAGAGGTGCAGCCATGATCGGGCCGTTTACGGGCGTGCGTCTTGCATCGCCCTTCTTGGTGGTGGGAAATGTCGACCCTATCGACTTGGCGGGGATTGACCTGCTCACCGAAGCTGCCAGCGTTTCTCTCACGGGCGATGTTGTTCAAAACGGCTCGTCCTTTGATTTCGCTGGAACGGCTATTTCGCGTGTGACCTATGGGGGGCTTTCCCTATCTTCGGGTACGTGGTGGGCGCGAGGTATTATCTCAGATGAGTTGCCCGGTTCCGCGCGTGTGCGGGGTTTGTCTGCGACTTATGATCCACTCGCGTTGCGCGCGCGCGGGTTTCATCAGGTTTACCGGCTGCCCGATCTGGAAGGCAGCAGCTCGGTTGATTTCCTCGCATCGTCCAACTTTGACAGCACGCTCGAAAGCCTTGTGCTGGTGGATCAGACGCAGGCTCTCTCGCAGCCGTGGGATATCTGGGTGTTGGCCGGGCAGTCCAATATTGCAGCAAGCACAACAAGCCTGCCCTTGGATAAAGACGCGGACGGCTGGAATGATCAACGCCTGATTTATGTCCCCGGCTCGACCAACCTAAGCACCCATGGCGCTGAGCAGGATGTGATCGACGCAATGCGCGGACCCTTGATGATGAACGCAATTTCCGGCGGGGCCTATGTCACTGATCCGGCGATGAATGGCGTTTCGCCGGCCATCCGCTTTGGGCAGGACGCTGTAAAGGCAATGCCTTTGACCCGTAGCCTTTGCTTGGTCGCGGCTGCGATTTCCGGGACCGCTCTTGAAGGCGCGGACGCGGCCTGGAACCCCGATGGGTCTACTGGCGATGGCGCACTTGCCTATGACAACATGATTGCTCGGGTGAATGCAGCCCTTGCCGCCGCGCCTTCGGGGTCTCGATTGCGGGGTGTGATCTGGGCGCAAGGTGAAGGTGATACCAGCGCCGACATGTCCAGCTATCCCGCCGCCTTTGCCGCCATGCGTGCACGCGCGGAAACAGCTTGGGGGCGCGGTCAGGTGCCGTGGATCATCCTGCTACCGCCGCCCGACGCCTCGCGCGCGAACCAAGATGAATTTCTGCGGGTTCAGCGCGCCATGGCAACGGGTAGCGGTGGTCCTGAAGAACAGCCTTTGTGCTACACCGTGGAGCGGCCTGCCGGATACATGGAGGATAGCACGCACGTGACCGCAGCCGGTCAGCGGCTGGCAGGCGCCGCGTTGGCGGCGCGCG
>CAYUCZ010000084.1:0-3466 GCA_964443505.1 uncultured Porphyrobacter sp.
CTTCTCGTCCGAGGGCGTCAGATAGAGCTTTACACCCGCCGCGCGCTGCAGGGCAATGCTGGTGTAAAGCTCTATCTGACGCCCTCGGACGAGAAGACCGTCGAAGAGCTGAGCAAGGCGGTCGGCAAAACCACGAAGACCGTGGTCACGCGCTCACAGTCTATCGGCAAAAACCCCTTCGAGGGCCGTAGCCAATCCACCCGGACCGAAGAAAGCTCTCTCCTGCCCGAGGATGAGGCGCGCCGCTTGCCGCTCGACGAAATCGTCATGGTGATTGATGCCCAGATGCCTGTCCGGGCGAAGCGGATCCAGTACTTTGACGACCGGCTGTTCAAGGCAATCCACGCGGCGCAGACAGGCGAGTTGCCATTTCCGGAGCAGGGGGGAGGGGGGCCGCAGGGGAACCTGCCGCTGAGCGTGCGCGCCATGCCGATGACACCGCCAGCGGACGGTCCCCGTGGTTCTGAAGCTGATGTGGAGAGGGTACGCGAAGGCGTTGACGGTCAACCGTCAGGGCAATCTGATGTTGTTCCAAAGAAGACCGCGCTTGTCGTGCAAGCCGTTATCGCCGAGGAGCAGCGACAGATGGAGATGGATTTTGGGGGACAGCTTGCGGATGCCGAGACAGAGGGGGTGGATGATGAGGCGCAGATGCGGTCCGCTGTCGATGGCTTGGATGACATGGAAGTGATGCTGCGAGAAGGGGATGTCGAAAAGCTGGTTGCTCGATAGCGTGGTGTGCATCGCCATCTTTCAGGGAGGGCGGAAACCGGCCATTCGCTGCGAGCGCGAGAAGATCACCTCGCTTGGCAGAAAGCAGAAGTTTGCCATGAGCCCGCTTCACGCGGTGTTGGCTAAATCGGCGGTGCAATACTTTTGTCTCGCAAAGTCCCAATCAATTGGTTGAGCGTCCGCTACGATACATATGGTTTGCGGAGCGCTTAGGTTTGCTGTTGCCATAAATAACTGCTTTGTTTCGTTAGACCATTCATCCGTAATGAACTATCGTTTGAGTTGTTCCATCCGGATGGGTTTTACCCCGCAGCGATGGGCCAATAACCGAAAATCTAAAGCCTAATTTGAGGTTCTATAAGGCAAGAATGCGAGAACATAACAAATCACACAACGAGCTGATCGTCGATCCTGTACCATCAGCTTCAAATCGATCCTTAGGCATGACCTTACTTTCGACGGACCCGATATGCTGATCCTTCATCTTTCGGATATTCACTTCAAGAATGGCGAAGCGGGCTCGTCCATGGATCAAGACCACCATGTACGAACCGTTCTGCTGCGCGATCTTCGCCAACAATGCGAAGCAATAGGTGCGACACCCGACGTCGTGCTTGTCTCCGGCGACATCGCATATGCGGGGGATGCTGACGAATACATCTTTGCTCAAACGTGGCTTGAAGAAGTATGCGCGGCGGCTGGGTGCGATACGAGCGACATCATGGTCATTCCCGGCAACCACGATGTTCAGCAAACCGTGACAAAAAAACTCTTGGTTCAGTCTATTCACAACGACATCAAGGCGACGACAGACCCGAAGCTATTGCCAGGTAAGCTTGCCCAACTCCTCAACGAAGAAGACACTCGTGACTGGTTGTATCGATCGATTGAGAACTACAACGATTTTGCCACGCAGTATTTTTGCGATCTACTGCCGCCAAACAGAACGACAGTGGAACGGCGCTTTGAGCTGAACGACGGATCTACACTTTGTATAACCGGCCTGAACTCTGCGTTTGTCTCAAGCCAGAATGATAAAGAAGGGGCGCTCTATGTTGATCCATCGGCACACCGGATCACGCATGAGGATGGTGTGACACATCTAGTGATGTGCCACCATCCGTACCATTGGTTGGCGAATGGCAAACAACTTGAAGACCATTTGAACGTCGTCTCAAAAATTCAGATCTTTGGTCACGAGCATACCAATCGCATTGTTTTGGGCCGGGACTGGATCAGGGTCGCTGCAAGCGCGGCACATCCTGATCGACGAGAGGATGGATGGGAACCAGGTTACAACCTTTTGGAAGTTTCGGTAGGTACCGAAGGCAACAGTCGCTCCCTGAATGTCAAGGCTCATATCAGAGTCTGGCAAGACCGACCGACCCAGTTTGTCCCCAAGATGGACGGAGCTGCCAATCATTTCAGCCAATCGATTGCTTTGGAGGCTTGGAATGCTCCTCAAACGCAGCCAAAAAGCAATCAAGCGGCTGAGGCTTCGCCGGTGTCGGACGGAACGGTGATTGAGGAGGACGCCTCCATGACTTCGTTACGTGCACTCAGTATTCGATACTTCAAACTCACCTTCAGCAAGAAACTGGAGATTGCGGGTAGCCTCGAGCTTTTTGAAGAGGCCGACACTAAATTGCCCGACCACGAGCGCTTCCGTCGGGTCTTGCTCCGTGCTCGGGAGCGCAATCTACTCGATGAGCTCAAAGCCGCGATAGATGCAGCCAGTACTGCAAAACCACCGGAACAAGAAAAATGAGGGCAGACATGCAACAACTTAAACTTGCAGATTGCTATGGACACGCGGGCCTTTCACCTGACGCAGCAAACATACCACTGCGCATCGAACCATTTAAGACTGTTGCGGCGAACCTAACGCGTCCACAGATCATTGACGCAGTGCGCGCGTATTTTGGTCTTCCAATGCTGCACGATACAGGGTGGCTCTCAAACCCAATTACGGAGGTCGATGAAGCCTTCTCCATGGTCGCCAACAAGAACGAAGTAGCCATTCTGGCCATGGCCCTGATTGCTCACCAGATAGGAGAAGAAGACGACCAGTTTACAGCATTGGTCTTCCTTGTCGCAAATGCCTTCGGGCACCGCAAAGCAGCGGTCTACCCTCAGTTTGTCGAAATCATCAAAGCTGCGGCAAGTGACTTGACAACATCCACTCGTCGCGAACTCGACACGAAGTTAATTCGCGTTAAGGCGTTGAGCAAGCAGCTGGGTGGTTCTGAGGAAGACTTGGTCCCACAGAATGACTTCCCGGCCATCAATCGCGTTCTAAAAGAGGTCAATATTGATGGCCACGAGATGGTCAAACATCTTGCTCAGCAGATGAACTCTGTGCTTAGTCCCATGAGGTCAGAGGTCGCCAGTCTGCGCGAAGAAACCGACATGTTGTGGTGGCTGGTTGGTGGAGAGAGTCACCTCGTTGGCGAGGCATACGCTGACATGAAACCAGGGCGAGCAGCATTTTTGATCGGATCAGAGCTTGCCGAGCTGTCTCGTACGCACCTCGGTCCAAAATCGGCGACGTTTCTCATGAACAAAGCGCTCCGCGAGGGTCGAACTGACAAGCCTACAAAAATTAAGATAGAAGCCATTCCCAAACTGTTTACCCGAGAAGAGTTGTCGGAAGTCACTCCCGACAGCGCGATCTCCGATGTTCGAGATTTGTGTAGCGTCAGCAATGCAGTTTCTCGCGCAAGCGAAGTTGGCT
>CAYUCZ010000085.1:0-3439 GCA_964443505.1 uncultured Porphyrobacter sp.
AACCGCTGACCTCAACACTGCCAGTGTTGCGCTCTCCCAGCTGAGCTAAGGCCCCTCAAAATCAATTGATGCCATCGATGTCGTGACCTCATCAGAGATAAGGCCACACCCTTGCTTTCGCAAGGAGGCAGCCCATTAGGGCGCAGGCTTGCGCGATGCAAGTGTTTTTGTTTTGCGAACCCGCCTGCGCAGGTTCGTACTCGCTAGATGCGCGGCAAGCCAAGCAGCGCGGACGCGCTGCGCCCGGCGCTTGAGCGCGCAACAAACCTAACTGTCGTCGCCGTCGTCGTCGCCCTTGCCGGCTGACACGCCCAGATCATCGTCGCCGCCAAGATCAACGTCATTGTCCGGCGAATCTTCAGCGTCGTCGATGTTCTCGATGTCCTTCAGATCATCATCAGCATCGCCGCCCAGATCGGCATCCGCTTCACCTTCGGGCTTCTTGTCGTCTTCAAACGGAATTGGCTGTTTTGATTTCAGCACAGGCTCAGGATACCATTCCTCACCGCATTCGATGCAGGTGACAGGGTCTTCCTTGCCGAGGTCGTAAAACCGCGTTCCGCATTTGGGGCAGGAACGCTTGGTTCCCCATTCTGGCTTAGCCATCTTCGATAGTGTCCTTAGTCTTGCCCGCTCTGCGAGAGGGCACGGGTAAATTCGCAAACTGTGTGGGACCAGACCTGACCGGAATCAAGAGGGCCAGATTCATCAGGCCTGACCGAAAGTGCGGCGCGCCTTGCCAGATGGCAGAGCCGCTGTCAAAGACCTGCGCGCCATGCCGACCATGACCTTCACCAAATCCGCACCTTTGACAGGCCGTCTTCGCGTCCCCGGCGATAAGTCGATCAGCCACAGGGCCCTGATGTTTGCTGGCCTTGCCGTGGGTGAAAGCCGGATCACTGGCCTGCTTGAAGGCGAAGACGTGCTCGCCACCGCAGCAGCGATGCGTCAGCTGGGCGCTGATATCGTGCGCGAGGAGGATGGCACGTGGCGGGTGAGCGGTGCCGGGCTTGGCAGCTTGCTTGAGCCGCGCGCAGCGCTCGACATGGGAAATTCGGGCACGTCCACCCGGCTGATGATGGGCCTCATCGCCAGCCACGGGATTACCGCAAGCTTTACCGGCGACGCCAGCCTGTCTGGCCGCCCGATGAACCGCGTGATCACACCGCTCAGCCAGATGGGCGCCTCGTTTGAAGCCTCAGCAGGCGGCACCCTGCCCTGCATGGTGCGCGGTGCATCGCCTGCTGTGCCAATCACCTACCGCCTTCCCGTTGCGAGCGCGCAGGTCAAAAGCGCGGTGCTGCTCGCCGGGCTCAACACGCCGGGAATCACGAGTGTGATCGAGCCTGTGCCCACCCGCGATCACACCGAACGCATGCTGAGGGGCTTTGGCGCGACGCTTGAGGTATCTGAAGACAAGGGCGAGCGCGTGATCTCGATCCATGGCGAAGCGGACCTAAAACCCATGGATGTGACCGTTCCCGGCGATCCTTCTTCGGCTGCCTTCTTTCTGGTCGCAGCCAGTATCGTTCCGGGCAGCGATCTGGTGGTTGAGAATGTCGGGCTTAACCCCACGCGCGCCGGGATTGTCACCGTGCTCAAGCAGATGGGCGCGGATATCGAGGAGCTGGACGCGCGCGAGGTGGGCGGAGAACCCGTTGCCGACCTGCGGGTGCGCCATGCGCCGCTTAAAGGCATTGCCGTTGATCCTGCCATCGTGCCGAGCATGGTTGACGAATTTCCCGTGCTGTTTGTCGCAGCCGCGCTTGCCGAAGGGACAACCACGACCACCGGGCTTGAAGAACTGCGCGTCAAGGAAAGCGACCGGATTTCCGTTATGGCCGATGCCCTTGCCGCAGCAGGTGCACGCGTGGAGGAGCAAGAAGACGGCCTCACCATCCATGGCACCGGCGGCGAAATGTTGCGCGGGACCGCGAACAGCCCGATCAAGACTCATCTCGACCACCGCATCGCGATGAGCATGGCGATTGCTGGGCTTGTCAGCGCGGATGGCGTTGAGGTCGACGACACGTCGCCCATTCAAACGAGCTTTCCAAACTTCATGGATCTGCTTGCAGGAGCGGCATCGTGACACAGGCTGCAATCGATATCTACTCGCTCATCGGTTTTGTCGGCACCGCCTGCATTATCGGGGCCTATGCCTATTTGACGTATGTCAATGAGCCCAACCCCTATGTGCTCCACGGCACCAATCTCACCGGCGCTGCGCTGCTGACGATCAGCCTGCTGGTGCATACCAACTGGCCCAGCCTTGTGCTCGAAGGGTTCTGGGCAGCGATTGCCATTTTCGGCCTTGTGAAGGCGTATCAGTCAAGAAAGGCTGCATCATGATCATCGCCGTTGATGGCCCCACCGCATCAGGCAAAGGCACCATAGCCAAACGGATTGCCGCGCATTTTGGTGTCCCGCATCTTGATACGGGACTGCTTTACCGCGCAGTCGGGCGGCAGGTCGCGATCAATGATGGCGATCCGGACAATCCGGCAGATGCGCTTGCCGCTTGCGATTTTCCCGATGAGCTGATGCAGGATGAGATCCTGCGGACAGAGGAAACAGGCGGGCTGGCAAGCCGCGTCTCGGTTCACCCGGCAGTGCGCGAGGCCTTGTTCAAGCGCCAGCGCGCCTTTGCCGAACAACCCGGCGGCGCAGTGCTTGACGGGCGCGATATCGGCACCGTGATCGCGCCTGATGCCGATGTGAAGCTGTTCATCACTGCCAGCGTGCAGGAACGTGCCCGGCGGCGGTGGATGGAGATGACCGCCAATCCGATGATCCACGAGGAAGAAATCGCGCTGTCCGAGATTGAAAGGGACGTGGTCGCCCGCGATGCCCGCGACATCAACCGTGCTGACGCGCCGTTAAAGGCAGCCGCTGATGCACTGGTGATCGACACCACCGCTTTTGACCGCGAACAGGCGTTCGAAACCGTACTCGAAGCGGTGAAGGAAGCGCTCGCTGCGAGTTAGCGCCCGGTCAAAAACCGCTTTCCTACTGACAGGCGAGATCGCCACAATCGCTGGCATGCAATCCCCTGCCGAAATCAAGCCAAACCAAGCGCCCGCGCGCCGAGCCACTGCGCACGCGCGAGCTGCCGAATTGCGCCCGAAAATGAAAGGTCACACTTTTACAGCGCGCCTCACCCCAAAAACCCCCGATTTGCGCGGCTCAGCGAGGAAATGCGAAGTTTTTAATTCGCGCGGGTATGCGGTCCATGTCTCGCACACAGATCGATCCGGACCGGGTCAATTCGCTTGCTTTTGCTCACACTTTGGCCTAGGCGCGCGCCCGTTCTCGCAATCAATTTGGATTGAAAGGACCTCTGCTCGTGCATTCGGCCTTGCGGAGATGTCGGCCTCTCGCCCCATAAGCCCCCGCAATCGTGCGGCGGAGACGGACAAAGACCCCGGAAAGAGCCAAA
>CAYUCZ010000086.1:0-3224 GCA_964443505.1 uncultured Porphyrobacter sp.
GCAACATCTCGGCTGCCAGCATCTGGTACCGAGAGGTGCTTGGACTGCAGCATCTGTTCGATGCGGGCAAGATGGCGTTCTTCTCCTGCGGTCAAACTCGCTTGATGCTCACCGAGGGCGAAGCGGGCGCTGAATCGGTTCTCTATTTTGCAGTCGAAGACATACAGAGCGCATGGACCAAGCTGGAGAGCGACGGCGCGAAACTCCTAAGCGCCCCGCATCGCATCCACACACATGATGACGGCGCCGAGGAATGGATGGGCTTTATCGAGGATCCTGACGGCAGACCGATCGGCATAATGTCGCTCGCCAAACCCAGTGAATAGACGCGGTTTGCCAAGGCTCACTTGGCGCAAAACAATATGCAACTTATCGTTTTTCAATATTATTAATTGACAATAAATCGAATCGATCCTAGATGTGGATTATCGAAATTCAATAATGTGCATCAAGGAGAACGATATGTCTCAGTCCTTCAACCAGTCGCTTGCTGCTCTTGCTGCGGTCCTTCTCACCGTAACCTCAATCAGCGCTATCATCACCATCCCACCCGCTTCGGCTCACACCGCGCAAGGCGCGCTGGTGACCACCGAACTCGCCTGAGCATCGCAAGAAAGGGGCAATCCACCATGACAATGTATGAAAAACCCAACGACTTGTTGCTGCTTGCCGGCAAGGTGCTCACCATCATCGTTCAAGTCCTCTTGGCACTTGGCGGCCTTGCCATAGCCATTGCTGCGCCGCTCATGCTGATCTTCAACGACAAGGTGAGCCTCGAGTTTGCCGAGAAGGTTGGCGAAGTCTCTGGCGGGACATTCATTGTCATCACTCTTGCTTTGATGGCCATTGCGTTTGGCATCATCGCTGCTGCCTTTGTCTTCTTTGGCAAGCTGCGCGCCATCATTGCGAGCGTTGGAGAGGGCGACCCCTTTGCACCGGAAAATGCCGACCGGCTCAATCTCATGGCGTGGCTCTTGCTTGGAATTCAGGTGCTGATGATCCCGGCCATGGCCATGGGCATGATGTTCGCAAAATGGGCTGACAGCGTCGAGAACGCCGAAATCTCAATCGATGCGAGCCTCGATCTCGAGGGCATCCTGATGGTGATCGTCCTGTTCATCCTGGCCCGTGTGTTCAAACATGGCGCAAGCATGCGCGAAGACCTTGAAGGGACCGTGTGATGCCAGCCGAAGACGAAGGAGCAACGATCATGGTCAAACTCGATGACCTGCTGCACGAACGCCGCATGACACTGACTCAGCTGGCGGATCGGGTAGGCCTGACGCTCGCCAATCTCTCGATCCTCAAGACCGGGAAAGCCAAGGCAATCCGGTTCTCGACACTCGCCGCAATCTGTCGGGAGCTCGATTGCCAGCCAGGCGATCTGCTGAGCTACCAGACCCAAGCCGATTGATCTGCCGCAGATGCAAGGGCCCGCTCTCACGCTTGTGAGGGTGGGCCTTTTGGTGTATTATTTATATATGACACCAAGAATTTCCATAATAACAGCAATCGGTTCGGCCCTTTTGCTCGCGGGATGTGGGTCCGATGAAGCCCAGCCTCAGGTATCGGCGCCGGCACCTGCTGCCACCACTCCGACCCAAACCCCATTTCAGCCCGCGATCCCCCGGCTGGCCGACGGTCCACACCTCGGCATGATCACGGGGTTCGACCCGCTGGATGCTACTAGAGAAGCAGAGGCCCGCGCGCGCTATGCCGCAGCGCAAAGCGCCGGTGCCACGATTGGCCGGATTCAGATTGATTGGAGCGAACTGGAAACAGGGCCAGGTGTCTACGACCAGGAAGCGCTCGACAACGCCTTTGTAGATTTTGCGCTCGACGGCATGAATGTGATCGTTCTCGTCTCGACGCTCGACAGCGACGGACTTACGGTTCCATCATACCTCGGAGAGTCCGACGGGCTGAGCGATGGCCGGACCTTCGCCTCGCCCGAAGTGATAGAGGCCTTTAACGGACTGCTCGACTGGCTCCGCCCACAACTCGAAGCGCGCTCTGTATGGGGCCTTTCGATTGGCAATGAAGTTGATTCCCCGATCAATGACGGGATCGTTACGCCGGACGATGCCACCACATTCTATGAAGCAACCCTGTCGCACTGGAATGACACTTCGCCCGATATCGGCGTCGCTGTAACCCTTACGATTGGAGCGATCGACACTCTGCCAGCGTTCCAGGCGCGCATTCGCGAGGCTTCCGACTTCGTAATCTTCAACTATTACTGTCTCGACGCGGCTTTGACGGTCACGGGTCCCGCTCAATGGGAAGCCGACCTTGCTGCCATGAAACAGGCAGCAGGAGAGCGTGAAATCTTCATTCAGGAGCTGGGTTGTCCGGTCGGTTACTCACCTCAGGCCCTACCGACCAGCATAGGCGGCTCGCTCGAAAATCAGATCGCCTTCTTTGACTATTTCGCTGATGTCTTTGCCAACGACCCGCAAATGCGCGCGGCAACCATGTTCCAGCTCTTCGACTGGTCGCCTGAACTGGCCCGTAGCTTTTCTGATCCCGTGCGCGATGCAGGTGAGGGATTGGCCGCCGATCGCCTTGAAGAATGGCTCGCGACAAGCGGTTTTGTCCGCTGGACTGATCTGGCTGAACGCCCGGCTTGGAACAGCTGGCTCGCTGCTCTCGAAAAGGCGCGAGCGGCGCGCGAACAATAGGGCGCGCCCACTCTCTGCTTGACTTTCGCACGGCCCAGGCTAATTGCCCGCTCCGACCGCTTTCGAGTGGTCATCCGTCCGAGACAGTTGCTGAGCGGAATTGGCCGTTCTTAATTTGCAGCCTAGGCGGGGAAAAGAGATTTCAGCAGCCCGCTTGCGGGCTGTGATGGAGCCAGTTGGCTCACCCTCCTTCCCCATCGTTGGACTTATCGGTGTCGATGACGGCACCGAAAGACATGAGCCGGTCGCTCAGGCATTTGTCTGCGCGGCCATTAGTGAAGGAGTATGGCATGGATCGTTCGCAAAAAGCCGACGCGGTTGCCCAGCTCAATGCGGTCTTCAGTGAGGTTGGTGTGGTCGTCGTGACCCGCAATCTCGGCATGACGGTGGAACAGTCCACCGAACTGCGCGGCAAGATGCGCGAAGCTGGCGCTTCCTACAAGGTTGCGAAGAACCGTCTCGCCAAGCTCGCCCTGAAGGACACCGACTATGCCGGTCTGGACGAATTTCTGTCCGGCCCGACCGCGCTGGCCTGGTCGGAAG
>CAYUCZ010000087.1:0-3160 GCA_964443505.1 uncultured Porphyrobacter sp.
GGGAGAAAGGCATCAAGTCGCTCTATTACCTCCGCTCGAAATCGGTCCAGCGCGCCGGCTTTGCAGGTGGCGTTGAAGCGGACAACACCGATGAGAAACTCAAGATCGAACTGAGTGCATCAGCCGGCGAACAGACCGATTACGAGGAATGCCTGAGCTGCCAGTAAGGAACGGCGTTCCGTGAACTGGCGTGGAATCATTGCAGGTTGGTTGGCTTTCGGGCTGACCAACCTGTTTCTCGTTTTTGCGCTGTTTCAGCATTACTCTGACATCCCTGAACCTGCCGCCGCGCCAGTCCACCCATTGATTGGCTTTGCGGTCTACATCACTCTCACCGTCGCACTTTACGCGTGGACGGTTGAGCTTATGCAAAGCCCGTGGCGCGCGGCGGCGGCACTGGGCGGCGCACAGTTCGTGCTGGTCAATGTCGATATGGTGCTGCGCGGGGATCGCGCGATCGAAACCGCAGCGGCAAGCACGGTGATGCTGGCCATCACCTGGGCGGCGCTTGCTGTCGCTTGGCAGCTCGCTTCGAATCGCTCTGTTGGCTGAGCGTCGCCCGCAATTCGGGCCGCAATCCTCAGAAGGCATCGCAATTCAACGACTTCCTCAATTTACGACGCTTTAAGCGCTAAGACGCTAAAGTTCTCGCCATGCGCACCCGCCAGACATCTCGAAAGGCCATCAATCTGCCGGCCCGGTATCTCACCGGACTTGGGGAGCCGCAGGATGTGTTCTTGCGTGACCTTTCAACCGGTGGCTGCCGGTTCGAAATCGGCAATCGCCGTATCTCACTGGGCGCACCGATCCAGATATTCGTTGGCGGCACAGGCCCTCATCGTGCGACTGTCAAATGGGTTTCGAAAGGCGAGGCGGGCATCAGCTTTACCGTCCCTCTTGATGACAATCTGGTCGACAGCTTTCAGGCGAGCCACGTCCCCGATCCTGCACAGATGAATGTATCCACCAAGTTTGAGGATATGAGCGGGGTCCTGCCGCAACGCTTCTGTTGAGGGCAGGCTGAACAGCCCTCTCGCTTAACCCGATAATCTGTGCCACTCTGCCCCGCGAGGAAGGGGAAAGGCATATGCCGATACAGATCTGGGTCGGAATTGCAGGCACGCTGGTGGCGTTGGGCTTTATCGCCAATGGCATCCGTGAAATCCGAAAGGGTGAGGGCCACCTGGCCAATGCCGGGCGCTTGCATATCGCGGTTTCGGTCCTGTTTGTCCCGATCCTGTGGCTGGTGGTTTTGATGCAGGTGATGAGCGCATGACCCGGATACTCACAACGCTTGTAATTGTAGTGCTGCTTTCGGGCTGCGCGAACCAGATTGACGAAGCGGTCAGCGCGGATCCGACAACGCCGGGGTTCCTGTGGGGATTGTGGCACGGGTTTATCTTCCCGTGGAGCTGGATCGGATCACTCTTTAGCGAGAATATCGCGGTCTATGCCGTGCCCAATTCGGGCGGGTGGTACGATTTTGGCTTCTTCCTTGGCATCACCGTGCTGGGCGGTGGCAGCTTCTTCGGCTCGAAAAAGCGCAAAAAGGACTAAGGTGCCCGGCGGGCACGCTCACACGCATATCGGGTTGGGAAATTTGAGGGGGCGGACGCCTTGTTCGGACTAATTGGACTGCTTTGCGGGCTTGGCCTGCTCATCTGGCTCGCGCTGCGCGATGTGAACATCATCTTTGCCGCCGTGCTGTGCGCGCTGGTCGTGATCGTGACCAATGGCCTGCCTTTTGCGGAAAGCCTCACGCAAAGTTTTACCGTCGGAGAGCTTGGCGCGTTCACGTTTGCCGGGCGCTTCTTCCTGCTGTTTGCGGCAGGCGCAGTGTTCGGCAAGATCATGGGGGACAGCCACGCGGCAACTTCGATTGCGATGGCGCTGGTCCGCTCGCTGGGCGCACACCGCGCGCTTTGGATCACCGTGCTCGCCTGCGCGCTGCTGACCTATGGCGGGGTGGTTGTGTTCGTCGTCATCTTTGCGATGTATCCGCTTGGCCTCAGGCTTTTGAAAGAGGCGAATATTCCCAAACGCTTGTTCTGCGGCGCGCTCGCATTGGGAGCGGGAACGTTCACACTCACCGCGCTTCCCGGCACGCCGTCGATCCACAACGTCATCCCGACATTGACGCTGGGCACGGATCTGTTCGCTGCCCCCTTGCTTGGTCTGTTTGGTGGAGGACTGATGTTTGCCCTTGGCATGGCCTATCTCGAACGCGAACGGGTGAAGGCGCAGCAAGCAGGCGAAGGATTTGAGCCGGGGCCGCGCGATGTCATCCCTGATCTCACCGAGATCGAAAAGGACGTTCCGCATCCGGTTCTGGCCATCTTCCCGCTCGCTTTGGTGATTGCGACCATCCTGGCCCCGCGCCTTGCCCAGATGGCGGGCGTCGAAGGCGTTGCCATAGTCGAGTTTGCAAGCTCTCAGCCCGTGCTGTGGCCCTCGATTGCGCTGGTGCTTGCAAGCCTTGTTGCGATTGCGCTCTTCCCTGCCGTTCGCAAGACGCCGCTTCAGACCATGGGGCTCGGCACGCAGGATGCGATCCTGCCATTGATGGCAACCAGCGCGGTGATCGGATTTGGCGGGGTGGTCGCACAAACACAGGGCTTTGCGCTGTTCACCGATCTCGTCGTCAATTCAGGCCTGCCGCCGCACCTGTCGATGTTCGCCGCTGCCAGCACCGTGTCTGGGATCACGGGTTCATCCTCAGGCGGTTTGCAAATCTTCATGGCGACCTTGGCCGAACCGTATCTTGCGCTCGGGATCGAGCCTGATGAACTGCACCGTCTTGTCGCCATGGCGAGCGGCGGTTTCGATTCGCTGCCGCACTGCGGCGCGGTGATCGCAATGCTCACCATTACGCAGCTCACACATAAACAGGCTTACAAGGAAGTCGGCGTTGTCACGGTCATCGTTCCGGTGGTCGCAACGCTCGCCACAATTGTCCTCGCCATGCTGATTTGAGCCGATGTGCTAGACTGCGCACAGGCGTTTCGCTTCGACTCAGATTTTGCACGGTTTATCCCCGGCGGATCATCCATGCTTGCCTTCGATTCCGAAGCTTGATTCCCTATATAGGTCAGCTCACACGAAATGAGGGAAACACAAGATGTCGTTGCTCGAAGCCCGCAATACCTACAAGCCGTTTGAA
>CAYUCZ010000088.1:0-3046 GCA_964443505.1 uncultured Porphyrobacter sp.
AGCTCGCTCAGCCTCCACAACTCGGTTCCGTTCTGAGTCTGCCAATGTTGATAGACGTTCGGGATCGTTGATGTGTTCAATCGGCAGATCATTTTCTTCAAAGAAACTACGAAGTGCTGCTTCTTTCTCAATTATGGTTGTTTGCAGAGTCGCCGCCTCAGAAATCTCCAAGTCGAGAGAGGACAAAACTTTCTCAGCCTCGTTCATTGTAACGAGAGCTTCACGCGCTGCTGCTCGAGCTTCAGAAATGCCTGAGGCCAATGTGCCGATACGCGCCCTGAGACTCTGCAGACCAGCTTCGAATTCTTCTGATGTTCGTGCGGCAGCACAAAGCGGGCAATGCTCTTCGTCGAGACCCACATGCTCTCCGTGTTCCAGCAATCCCGACAGGGACGCTGCAACACTGCTTGCGGCTTCCTCGATCTCCAACTTGCGCTGCACTTCTTCAAGAGCGAGCTTGCGCTCATCGAAAACTCTGTCGGCGTCCCTTTTCTGAGTAGCTAACTCTGAGCGCCGCTCCTGTGCTTCCGGCGACTCATACTCCGCTCGCAGTTGTTCAATTTCCCCAGCGTCGACACTGGCTTGTTCGAGGGCTAATCGCTTCGCTCGGATTGTGGGAAGCAATTGAACTGCAGCGTTTCGCAGTTCAGGAATTTTGTCACTACTGCTATGCCTCAGTATCGATCTAAGCGCCGCAACAGCGGCTTCAACATCTGTGTTTTGTATCGCCAACTCAGATGCTTGTGAGAAGTCCGTGAGCGAGCGCGATAACTCCGCTTTGGTACTTTCGTAAGCTGACTCCGCGCTATTGACCCGATCTTCAGCTACCTTCACTATTTCTTTAGCCTTAGCCGCGTACTCGCTATTCTCGACTGCTCCAAAGGCGGCGCGAACCAAATCAAAACGTTCGGTTTCTTTCAGGTCTAAGCTCTGTGCAGCTATCCACTCATCTCTCAGGACACTTGTTTTGATAAGCTGGGTTATTGGATTCTCTGGGGTATCCCCAATGCACAGCGCGTGGACGATTTCGTCTACCGATTTGTCAGCTTGGTCTTCAAGTGTTCGTGTAACGACAAACGGTTCAGAACCGTCGTTTGAGAAGCCTACCCTTACAAAATGGGATTCAGGTCTTCCGGAGCCACGCCACCAATAATAGTCACGCACGTTTTCTCTATCTGCGCTTTCAACGGCATACTTACTGATTTGCCCGGTCAATCCGAATTCGATCGCGTCGCATACCGTACTCTTGCCAACACCATTACGCCCACTGATTACGGTGAAGCCTCCGCCAAAGTCGATCCGCACCTTTTCTCTAAAGCCACGAAAACCGCACATCTCTATGAAATCTAGTTTCATGATTTGCCTCGGAGCAGCTCAAAGATCTCACTTGGAGATGCACTTCCCAGAAATCCATCTAGTGCTTCGCGCCGGATGCTTTTAGAGCGCGCGCGAACTCGGTCTTCGAGATCCCCACTTTCCAGGATTGGTCTCGCTCGTATTGGTGCCAACGTCATCAGAGCGTTTTCGACATCTTCAACAGTAACAATCCCTTGCCGCGCGATCTTTCTTGTCAGTGTGAAGTTCTCTTCAAGCTTCTCAATCGGTCTTCTAAGTTCTTGCGACTGGTCGCCCGTAAGGAATACCGAATAGACGTTCCAAGCCTTGTCACTTGCGGATCTTAAGGCCAGTGCATGACGCTCCAGAACCTTCTTTTCTCTTGACTGCCATTCGGTGATCAGTTGCTGAGCTGATTCAAATTCGTGAATAAATCCGACCACGGACTGGTTTTCAAAGCACGTTGCCTCAGTACCTGAATCGGCCCAGTTCCATGTTTCGTATCCGGCTTCTCGCAAGTAGATCTCGGTTTGAGTATGAATGTCCATCACACCTCCAATTCCTGCCGACCAGTTTCAAAGGTCAACCACAAACCAGATGACAACGGCCGAACAAAGTCGCCAACTCTACCCTCACGCACCACATTGCCCGGCATAGAAAGGTCCGTAGCCCCAGGCGCCACGATTATGTCGGTACTTCCTAAAGCCGGGGCTTCAGCAAAGCGCGCCCTTAGTTGATTCAGCGCAACGCCCGCACCGTTGATCACTCGTATCGACCTACCGTTAAGTTCGTATCCGAACACTGTTTGGGCAGCACCGGCTTTTCGTAGAAGCAAATGGAATGCGCCTAGTATCTCGCAGTTAATGGGGTGTTTCCTGGTTGCAGGTTCTCCAGCGGGGACACCTTCAGCGTCCCTCCTCAAACTGTACAAGGCCTCAGAGTCTAAGTCATCAACCTCTAGATGCTCGGGGTCAACTTCGCTCCCCTCGATATCTGCGTACGTTTGCTTACCAGAGGCCAAGAGACGCCGAATGTAATTTGTTGAGAAGGCATTTCGTAGCTCATCAAGTGCATCAGCACCAGATTGTTGAACGTGGTTGAAGTTTACGCCTTCCCCGTTGGCTATGTTCCAAAGGTCGGGCGCTTTTTCTTGTAGGTTTTCTGGAGGTGCAGGATCAAAAACCGTTACAGAGAGCGGAGCAATCCCGGCCAGAACTTCTCCGAGAACTGCGTTCAAATAATCCCAATCAGACCAAAAACCAACCACAAGCAAATCCTTTTGCCGAAGGTTGGCGGTCATCCACTCTCGGCTTCGCTGTATGCGATCAGAAATCGGAGGCACATCAAGTTGAGATGGGGCCCAAACGGTCGCTTTCCGATCTATGGTTGAACAACCATGAAATTTCAAAAGCGGCCCCTGCGTGGCGGCTCGAACCGTCGCGTCTTCACCATCTATTGACGCTTGAAAATCAAATCCATTGTCGATCGCGTATCTTTCGATGAGCGTGTCATAGTTTGCGGAAAGTGCTGCGATTGCGGCTTTAGTGGCCAATAGATCTGCTACTGCAGCGTGGCCCGGGTTTGGCTGGCGCACGAACTTGTTCCAAGGAACTAGACGTTCAATGAACACTGTTTCAAGAGTATCTGCGTCTACGAACGTCTGCGCGAGCGCCTCTAGATCATGACGAAGGGCAAGATCAGCGTCCGGGTC
>CAYUCZ010000089.1:0-2936 GCA_964443505.1 uncultured Porphyrobacter sp.
AACTATTTCGATCGCGTGGAGAAGGCACGCACGGTCGCAGCGCTCGATGCAGCAGGCGGCCCGGAACTCGTCAGCCGCTATGCAGGCTCGAAGAAGGCAGAACTGGCAAGCGCAGCCGAGCGCATCTTCTCCGGCAATTTCATCGGCGAGGCGGATGTGAAGACGCGCGCGGGAGCGTGGGTGCCCGAGATCATGCGCTTCGGTTCACCTGAGGAGCCGGTCGAGGATGAAACAGCGGACCCGGCCGAGGACGAGACCGCGAACGAAATTGCCGAGCCGGCTGCCTGACCCCTCCTGACAGGTCCAGGTTACTCGGCGGGCGGTCCGTCCCTCTCGGGACGGGCCGCCTTTTTCATGTCCAGGTCTGGGCCGATCGCGGAATGTCAGATTTCGGCGCGCGGCCAACTCAAAGCGGACTTTGCACTGATGCCGCCAGCTTGGCCTAACTGCCACCAAGAGGCTCCCAAGTTGTCGCACAGTGGTGGCAAAAAGAGATTCTTGCGAATGCTCTATTCAGCATTTTTGATCTCGCCGATGATGTCTGCGTCCGTTAGGTGCGGCATTTCACCCTTTAAGCCCGAAGCTGCGCGGACTTTTCCAAGTAACCCGGTCATTTCTTTGAGAGTTTGCGAAGCATAGCTCAGACCATCGATACTGGTGTCGAGGTAGCTTAAGTATTTTTCAAATCCAGCCTTGATCAGCTCCTCATCATTCATGGTTGGCGCAACATCGCTATCATCCCAAATTCTCCCATCGCTGGTGAGAATCGGATAATGCAGGCAAGGCGCTTTGTGCGCGGTGCTGCCAACCTCTCGCGTCTGACAAAAATGAAATTGCTGCGAGCGGCCGACCGGAGCAACGTGGATAATATTATCGCGCAGACGCGAGAAACGCTTCAGCCATCCGTTCGGACTAGCCGCTTCTACAATCTCAATTGCCAATGGATGTTGGTTGTTTTTTGCGCGCTTAATGAAAGTGCCAAGCGTAGTCACTTCCTCAGCCTCGTTTAGAACGAACCGCCACGTTAGCTCTGCGAGAAGGTCGCGAAACGAGCCCGCGTCAGCAGCAAATCCGTGAATTGCGGCATCAATCCCACGCATATAGCTGTTGCCGAACAACTGGCCGATCTTTGTCTCATCCATCCAGTGCGCTTGCAGCGAACGGTTGTAAGCCGTGCTGAGCTCAAACAGCCTGATCTCAAGCAGATCGATATAAGTCACGCACTTCGATGAGATTTGGGAAACAGTGCTCTCACCTTCCTTTAGCGCAAGGTGTCGAATGTTCGACCATTCCTTGCGTTCCTCCATCAGCCGAAAGCCAAGATCGGGAAAGAAGCATTGCCAATCGGGCGCCAACTTGCCTTCTAATGTCAGCGGGTGCGGAAACTCGACGCCTATTGGCAAAAAACCAAGACTCGCCAGCGCCTGATAGAGGTGAGAATACTCGGGTGTCTGAAATTTTAGCAGTGGCAGTTTCGCGGAAATCTGTACAACCACGCTCTCCGCGCGGAAGTCCACAGCACGCAAACCGCCCTCAAGGTGAACTATGCGCGGTGGCATAGACTGCGACGGACCGGAACCGTCAGCGACTTGATCATTTATAGCCATCTGATCCTTTCCTAATTCCGAGTGATCTAACTGTCAGTCAAAGTAAGGCGCAGCAACAGGCGCGAGCCTTTCAACTGTCATTGCGAGCTAAGGTAAGAACGGCACCCTCTTACCCGTTACGAGTTTTGGGTGGAGCCTACTGGCTACGCAAGGGGATATTGGAAATGGAAATCTTGCTAGTGGGATGTTCAACGCCAGCTTCTTCAAGCGCTGCTGCAAGTGACTGGAATATCTGCAATGGGTACTCACTCGGTCCAATTATCAATCGCTCAACCAGTGTTGCTGGCGCTACCCCCGTGATTCCCCTGTCTGGGTCGTCCCTCAACATGAGTTTCATCACTGGTTGCGGTACGCCGTGAACCACCTCATTAGAGGGCTCGATCCAATCAGAAGTGGCTTCAAATGCTGGAGAATGGAAAACCCTCCACTCACGCTCTTCGGCAAATGCTGGGTGTTTTGTACACAGCGCGAATGACCGAAATGTAGCGAACAACCAGTTTTGGACCACTTCACTGCCAAGCGCAGATAGTGCCTGTTCAGCATCAACTATGGCCTTTGACCAGTGGGCAAACCACTCGGTGAACTCCTCGACTGATTGGTAAAAGACGGGCGAAGAGTAGACCTGCATTTCATCTGTTTCCGCATCGAACGCGCCGTTGTTCAAAACTAGAGCGACACCATTCCTTCCACCGTAAGCCCTCCACATTGAAAGCCTGCCGAGTTGGTCTTCTTCATCTCGATGCTCAGAAACACATGTTATGTAGGTTTGGGTCCGAAGGTTGTTTGTATGTCCATCGAACAAGGCGGCAATCTCGTCTCTCAGTCCGCCCTTTACGCGATTAATCATTTCTTGGAGCTCTTTCCCGGGCGGTGACTCCCATGCGGCGTACAAGCAATTGAGACCATGCTGAACTTCAGAGAAATCGTTCATGAGCTGCGCGTTTCGCAGCCACATTTGCCTTCCAGTAATTATTCGATGCGCACCTTCAGCACTCGTATAATGAACTAGGCGCATACCACGCGAGAGCGCGCTCCTTCGCTCAATAATGTGTGGCATGAAGAGTTGTGCAAGCTGATCTTCGGTCATGGGCAAATTCTCAGTGGCTCTAATCTTGAGACACTGTACCGAAAACGTATGCTTCTACCTACAAGATCCGGAAGTTAGGCGTTGCAACTTTGTCGACTGCTTTCGGGCATTCCTGCAGAAGGAACGAATGTCCGACTTTGGGGCGCAAAGCCGACATCGAAGCTAAGAGGAGAGTGAGCTTCCTGATTCCTGAACCCGGACACGTCCGTTCCGGTGATCAGGAGACGATCGATGACCAAGTC
>CAYUCZ010000090.1:0-2933 GCA_964443505.1 uncultured Porphyrobacter sp.
TCGAGATAGGCGAAGTTGTAATCGGTCATTCCGCAGCCTCCGGCACCTGAACTGCACCTGCTTCGCGACGCAGCTTACGGACGAGTTCGAGCTCTGACTGGAAGTCGACGTAGTGAGGCAGTTTGATGTGCTCCAGGAAGCCCGTCGCCTGAATATTATCCGCGTGATAGAGCACGAATTCCGTGTCTTGCGCGGGCGCGCCGACATTGTCTTCGCCCAATTCTTCCCAGCGAAGCGCGCGATCGACGAGCGCCATGGAAATCGCTTTACGCTCGGACTGGCCGAAGACCAGCCCGTATCCGCGGGTGAATTGCGGCGGCTCGGTTTTGGAGCCCTTAAACTGGTTGACGGTTTCGCATTCGGTCAGGGTGACTTCGCCGATCTCGACGGCGAAGCCAAGCTCGGGGATGTCCATTTCAACGGCAACCGCCCCGATGCGCAACTCTCCCACAAAGGCATGGTTGCGCGCATAGCCGCGCTGCGTGGAATAGGCGAGCCCAAGGGTGAAGCCTTCATCAGCGCGGGTCAGCGCTTGCAGTCGCAGAGCACGGTCTGCTGGCATTTCGAGCGGCTCGCGGGTCAGGTCGGGCGGCGGCGTGTCATCATGTGGGGCTTCTTCGATCAGGCCTTCGCGGTTCAGAAACTCTGTCACATGGGGCACATCGCCCGGAACGCTCTTGCGCGTTGGCGCCTCGGGCACATCGCCATCTGCGGCCAGTTTGAAATCGAGTAATCGGTGCGTGTAGTCAAAGGTCGGCCCGAGCACCTGACCTCCCGGCAAATCCTTGAATGTAGCCGAGATGCGCCGGTCGCAGGCCATTGCGCCCGTGTCCACAGGGTCCGACGCACCAAAACGGGGCAGCGTGGTACGGTAGGCCCGGATCAGAAAGATTGCCTCGATCAGATCACCGCGCGATTGCTTGATCGCCAACGCGGCAAGTTCAGGATCGTACAGCGAGCCTTCGGCCATCACCCGATCCACGGCCAGCTTCAACTGTTCGCGGATTTGCGCAATGCTTAGTTCGGCGACATCCATATCGCCGCGGCGTTCCTCCGCAAGCCAGGCATGGGCGCTTTCTATTGCCCGCTCGCCACCTTTTACAGCCACATACATCAGAGGACCTCCGTGCTTCGAGGCAATGCAGCCAACCTGTCGCCACAGGTGAAAATGAAATCGAGCCCGAGCGGAAACAGTGCGCGGTTGCTTTGGAAGGCGCGGGTTTCCGGTAGGGACAGCGCGGCCTCGGATTTGATCCCGGGTCCGCGCAGCGTCGCTCCCGCCGCTTCGAGCTCAGCACATTCCACAATCAGGGTTGTCGAGCGGTCGGGGTATTCCGGTGTTCCGATGGGATAGCTGCTGAGAGGCATCAATGCGTCCCAAGTGCCCACGGCAAACATTGCGTGAGATGGGCCTGTTAGCGGGGCACCCGTCTGAAAAGCCAGCCATTTGCGGACATCGTCCGTGTCGACCTTGCCAGCTAGATAGACAGGCGTGTCGGTGTCGCAAAGGGTTAATAGAACGGTACCGGCTGCAACGGACACGGGCGCGGGTGGTGCGGCACCCTGAATATCTTGAACCGTGCCAGGACGCGCCATAGCTTCCATGACACTCCGGAACGCGTGGGAGGATTGGGTGGCGGGATTGTCGAACCCACCCGCCAGTGCGGTTGCCTGCATTAGTCTTCTCCCATCAATCTTCACCACGGGCCATGGTAAAGAACTCGACCTTTGTCGCCGCGGCCTTTTCGGCACGGGCGGTTTTTGCGGCGGATTGCTCCGCCTCAAGCGGCACAAGAACGGCCTTGCGTATCGCCTCAGCACGTGACCCTTGCATCAGCGCATCAACAAGGGCGGCGGCTTCAGCATCAGACTTGCGGCGACCTTGGATATAGGCGTGGCCCACTTCTCCGGTTACGAGCGTCAGTGCGCAACGCGTTACGGTCACCTCTCCGATATTGAACGGTGCGCCCGTCCCACCGGCGCGGCCACGAACCATGGTGCTGCCGATTTCGGGCGCGCGCAGCCAGGCGAACTCAGGGCGTGCCTGTACGGCATCCAGCAGAGCGGCGACGCGGCCTTCCGGGGCCTTGGCAAGTAGACTCATCCAAGCTTTTCGGTCCGCGTTTTTATCACTTGGGTTTTCGTCAAAAGTGTCTTTCATCTCGACAACTTCTTCATATCCTATACAACTATACACATCATAGCAGAATCCCCCACTCACGACAGAAGAGATTTGTGAAACTTGCATGACAAATCAGGCAAAACACCCATCTGGCAGGCCATCGCAGATGCGCTGCGCAGTGACCTGGCTGAGGGCAAGTATGCGCCCGGGGACAAACTGCCGACCGAAGCGGCCTTGGCCGAGCGTTTTGGCGTCAACCGCCACACGGTCAGGCATGGGATTTCGGCTTTGGTCGAGGAGGGCCTGATCCGCACGCGCCGCGGTTCTGGTGCTTTTGTGGCGGCAACGCCAACGGACTATCCCATCGGGCAGCGCGTGCGATTCCACGAAAACCTGATCGCGGCAGGCAGGAGGCCAGACAAGCGCGTTCTCCAGATCGAGATGCGTGCGGCGACGACAGGCGAGGCCAAAGCGTTGCAGATTGCCCCGGGTGACCCGATCTGTGCCTATCACGGTCTTTCGCTTGCCGATCGCCAGCCGATTGCCGTTTTTGAAAGTCTGTTTCCCCTCAGGCGTCTTACCGGCATCGAAGAAGCCCTGCACCAAACCAGCAGCGTGACCGAAGCGCTGCGACTGGCCGGCATCTCCGACTACACCCGCTCTTCAACCCGCCTGACTGCGGTACGAGCCACGGCGACACACGCGCTCCACCTACAGCTTTCAGAGGGCGATCCACTGTTGAAGTCCTCAGGTGTTAACGTGGATCAAGCCGGTATGCCGGTTGAGTTTGGCCGCACATGGTTCGCGGGCG
>CAYUCZ010000091.1:0-2820 GCA_964443505.1 uncultured Porphyrobacter sp.
CCAAGGCGTCAGCGCCCGCTCCCGCCGCCGCAAAGGAAGCGCCCTCGGCGGAAGCCTCTGCGGCCGCTGCGACGCTGTCCCCAGCCGTTCGCCGCGCGGTTCTCGAACACGGCGTTGATCCCTCGACCATCAAAGGCACCGGCAAAGACGGCCGCCTGACTAAGGAAGACGTGATCGCTGCGGCCAAGGCCAAAGGCGATGCGCCCGCTCCGGCGGCCGCTCCCGCCGCCGCTCCGGCAGCGCCCGTCCCTGCCGCTGGCGAACGGCGTGAAGAGCGCGTCAAGATGACGCGTATGCGCCAGACGATCGCCAAGCGTCTGAAAGGCGCGCAGGATAACGCCGCGCTGCTCACCACCTTCAACGATGTCGACATGTCCGCCGTCATCGAAGCGCGCACCAAGTACAAGGACCTCTTCGCCAAGAAGCACGACATTCGCCTGAGCTTCATGGGCTTCTTCGCGAAAGCGGCGTGCCTGGCGCTGAAAGACGTGCCCGCGGTTAACGCCTATATCGATGGCGATGAGATCGTTTATCACGACTATGTCGATATCTCGGTCGCGGTCTCTGCTCCCAATGGCCTGGTCGTGCCGGTTGTGCGCGATTGCCAGGACAAGGGCTTTGCGCAGATCGAAAAAGACATCGCCGATTATGGCAAGCGCGCCAAGGAAGGCACGCTGACCATGGCCGATATGACCGGCGGCACCTTCACCATCTCAAACGGCGGTGTGTTCGGATCGCTGATGAGCACCCCGATCATCAACCCGCCGCAATCCGCTGTGCTCGGCCTCCACCGGATCGAGGACCGCCCGGTTGCAGTGAACGGCGAGGTTGTGATCCGCCCGATGATGTACATTGCGCTATCCTATGATCACCGCCTGATCGACGGGCGCGAAGCCGTGACCGCATTGAAGATCATCAAGGAAGCGATCGAAGATCCAACCCGGATGCTGATTGATCTTTAAGGTCGTCAAATGAGCCGAAGCGCCAGTCTGATTGCATTGGATCACGCAGCGGTCTCACAATTGGGTGAGCTGGGTGACCAATACCAGCCGCAAGGCGCGCCCTTTGACCCGTTCGAGTGCGCGTTGGAGCGGACGTGGCAGCATCTGCATGTGGTCCTGACAGGCGAAGAAGGCCCGAGCCAGCACCCCCTTGCGATATTCGATGGGTTGGGAAACCAATCTGCGCCGGATCATCACTGGAGCGCGCTTACCCCGGCACAGATGAAAGCCTTTCACCGCGCGCTGGATGCCGAGAACGATGCCGCACTTTCGCGGCGTCTCAACACAGAGTGGATGGAAAAGCATGGCTTACGCCATCCGCACGGCGAGGGGTTGAACGAGCATGCCTGGTCCCATGCGACGCAGCATCTTTCCGATCTGCCCAGGTTTGCAGCAGCCTGCGCCGAGCATCAATGCGGGGCGCTCGTTGTGATGACATGACGGAGGCGCGCGAAACCGAACTTGCTTTCCACGAGCGGCGCTATGCCGATTTCATGGCGCTGCGTTACCCGCAATTCTGGCAGCGCTTTGGCGGTGTGCCGGATTTTGCCGGAAAGCGCGTGATCGATTTTGGCTGCGCGCGCGGCGGGATGCTGCAACGCGCGATGGAGGCAGGCGCATCATCGGCGCTCGGGATCGATCTCAATCCTGACACCATCGCCTTTGCAAAGCAGACCGTCGAACCGCGCTGGGACGGCCGGGTCCAGTTCTTGTGCGAAGACATTCGCAAGGTCGAAATCGAACCTGCTGATATCCTCGTCTCGGTCAACACCATGGAACATGTGCTGGACCTCAAGGATACGCTCGCCGCGGTGGTTGACGCCTGCAAGCCAGGGGGCGAGTTGTTCATCGGCTTTGGCCCCTTGTGGCATTCCCCCTTTGGCCATCACCGCCTGATCGCCCCGCGCATGCCGTGGGCGCATCTGCCGCGTCAGAACCGGGCCTTCCTTGGTCGCCTGCACGATAAAGACGGCAACACGCCTGACAGCATTGAGCAGATGGGGTTTAACGGCGCGACGCCAGCCGATTTTCGCGCGGCGCTTGAAGGATTGCCGGTCGAGATCATCTCATCGCGCCGCAATGTCGCGAACGGCGTGATCAAGGGGCTTGCGATGAAAGCCTTCCTTGCGCCGTCAATCATCGCACCACTCGAAAAATACGTAACCATCAGTATCTACTGGCACCTCAAACGCACGAAATCGCAAGTCTAGGCGACAAAACAGCAATGGCGCTCTGGCTGCGAAGCTCTTAAATACAACCAAAACCCATTTGGACGGGATCATACGAAGCATGGCTGACCATTCCTACGATTACGATTGCCTTGTCATTGGCGCTGGCCCGGGCGGCTATGTCGCTGCCATTCGCGCGGCACAACTTGGCCTGAAGACGGCCTGTATCGAATCGCGTGAAACGCTGGGCGGCACCTGCCTTAATGTCGGCTGCATTCCTTCAAAGGCTTTGCTCCACGCCTCTGAACTGTTCGAAGAGGCCGAAGGCGGCCACTTCGCGACATGGGGGATCGAAGCCAAGGCGACGTTCGATCTTGATAAGATGATGGCTGAGAAAGTCAGCGCGGTCGGCGATCTGACCAAGGGGATCGAATTCCTGTTCAAGAAGAACAAGGTCACCTGGCTCAAAGGCCACGGCGCGTTCGAAGATGCGCACACGGTCAAGGTTGGCGATGAAACGGTGACGGCCAAGGATATCGTGATTGCAACCGGCTCTTCGGTCACTCCGCTTCCCGGCGTTGAAGTTGACAATGCGGCCAAGCGGATCGTCGATTCCACCGGCGCGCTCGAACTTGAAGAAGTGCCAGAAC
>CAYUCZ010000092.1:0-2684 GCA_964443505.1 uncultured Porphyrobacter sp.
GACCATGGTCCTGCCCCTGATCGGCATCGCGACCCTGCTTCGCTGCACCGCCAAGAAGCGACTTCTGCTGCTCTTCCTGGAGTCTCTGGTCGGCCTTGCCGCGCGCGACCTGCGCCCGCTGATGCGCTGCGGGATCGGGAATATCGGACCTGGCGGAAGGTCCATCCCGTTGCTCCTCAGCTTTCGAAGACAGAGGAAGTTCGGATTGAGCCGGCCGCTGAGGGTCCGATGTCGCCCTTTCCTCTTGCGCATTCGGATCGCGACGCTTCCTTGTCTGGCCCGGTCGAGCCAGATCGCCCTTGTTGCTGCGACGGGTCCGGCGCAGTTCCTTTTTGTCTTCCTTGTCGGCTTTCTTTTCAGCGGTGTCGGAGCGATCGTGCGCGACCCTCAACCGTCGAGGATCACCATCATTGTCGCCCGTTTCAGATGCTGCTCCGGCACCGCCACCTGCTCCTTCTTTGTCATCACCGTGGCGGGCCTGTGGTGGTAGCTTAGGCATATCCCGGGGAATGAAGCCTTCGGCCACCCGAGGCCAGTTGCGCGGTTCGAGGACCACGGGTGCCGCAGGAAATCCTTCGGGAAACTTGATGAAACCATGTAGGTTCTTGAGCTTCATCAGCTCGTCAGGAAGCAGCAACGGAACGACCTGGCGCCGGGGCGTCAGGCTGACCGCGTCACGCGCATTGTTGTAGCCGTAGCTGTAACCTTCCTCCATCTCGCGAACCTCGCGGTGGCCGATGATATCGGAACACCAGGTGGCGGTCTCGCGATCTGCTGTGCCAAGGATCAGCTTGGTGCGGGCAAGCGAGGAGAGGGTCATCGCCATGTTCTCACCGTAGACATCCTTGAGCTTGGCAAAGGCATGAATCCCGGTGACGATCGCGCCCCCGAAATTGCGCGCGGTCTGGAGGCCCTTCTCGAGCGAAGGGAGACGATGCAGGGCGCCCAGTTCGTCGATCAGGAACCAGAGCCTGATGTCCCGCGAGCGCTGGCCCGCCATCAGCGTATTGATCGCGGTATCGAGCCACAGCGTGAGCAACTGCGAGAGCACGCTCATGTCGATGTAGCGGGCAGACAGGAACAGGATCGAGCCCGGTCCTCCTGCCCCGTTGATCCACTCGCGGACCGAAAAGGGCTTCCCGTCTTCGGGCAGCATCTGGAGCGCCTTGGCATTGACATTGAACACTGCCCGGACCGATTCCGCCATGCGCGCCGCGCTCGGCGTGCTGATGGGACCGGCCATGGTATCTTCGACGAGACGGTGCAGATCGGAGAGATCAGCGTTCATGAGTTCGTGGGCGAGCGCGGCGTTGGTGCCCCGCCCTGCTTCGGCGAGCTTGAGACAGGTCTCGACGAACAGCGTGCGCGCGGCGAGCACCCAGAACTGTTCGGCGCCGCCACCATCGTGCGGGACGAGGGACTCCGCCGCGGCATGGAATTCGGCACGCGTGGAGCAATCGTTGAACACGCTCCAGGCGAGGCAACGCGCGTCGAGCGGGTTTAGAATGATGTCGCGTTTGGGATCGTAGAAGGTTTCGACAAAGGCCCCGGTAAGATCGAAAATGACCGCACGTTCGCCCCGTTCACGGATCTCCCTGGTAAGCTCGGTTAGGACAACGGTCTTGCCTGTCCCGGTTGTGCCAACAAGCATCGCGTGACTCTGCTCGAGACGCCAGGGCCAGCTGACCCCGGCCAGATGCGCGGGAGAATAGAAGCCCGCATTCCGCAGCGAAGTCGACCCGGCCAGACGCCAGCGCCAGCCCAGCGCATCGCCATACTCGCGGGCACGGGCATCGCGGTTGTGCGCGGCGATCTCCCGGCCAAGTTCGCGCAAGGTAGTAAGCTCCGCCCCGCGTACATGCTTCTTCTGTTTCGACTTCTCGCCGAAGCGTTCGGCAACCCACCAGAACAGCGCGAAGAGCGGCGCAAGAATGAACCCTGCAAGCCACAAGGCGCTGATCACCGCACTCTGGAAAAGCGCGACCGCTTCGCGCATCGGCGGGTAATCGGTCACGACGGAAATAGGAAAAGCAACGAGGCTCCCGTCGGCAAGCTTGAGGTTCACAAGCTTGTCCGGATCGAACTCCATGAAGGCATAGCCAGAGGCATAGGCATGCATCCACAGGAGGTAGACCTGGTAGTCGTCTAGCGCACCGCTCACCTCCCAGTAGACCAGCCCGAGAACGACCAGCAGGGTCACGACCAAGGGCCCCTTGAGGCCCGCGGCAAACATGAAGCCGAAATGCCCGAGGAGCTGGCTGCCGCGGGTGAAGTTGACGAGATTATGCTTCATCGTCGCCTCCCATGGGTCGGGGTGCAACGATACCGAGCCGCTCCAGCCGGCGCTGGTAGGCAGCGACGGTTTTATCACGCAAGGTAGTGTCGGGATGATGCGTAAGCAGCGCATCCAATGCGACCGTAATGAAGATGTTCTGGCGCACCGGATCGGTCGCTGGAGTCCTCAGGTCAGCTTCGGTCGCGCGCTGCCAGGCATCGAAGATGCAATCGCAAACAACGATACTCGCGCTGACCCTGCGCTCGTCGGCTTGTTTCCTGATCCATTCGGCGATCAGGGGCGTGACATAGGTCACGAACCGGTGGTGTCTTTGCATTTTTCCAAGTTCCTTGTGTTCAAAGAACCTGGCTCACCCTTCGAAAGGCAAGTGCCACTCTAGGCCGCAGCA
>CAYUCZ010000093.1:0-2472 GCA_964443505.1 uncultured Porphyrobacter sp.
GCCAGATGTTCGTCATGGACAACAAGACCAGCGTCGAAGACACCGTTGCCAAGTTCGGCAAGGACAATGGCGGTTCGGTCGTGCTGAAGGACTATGTCCGCTTCCAGCTCGGCGAAGGCATCGAGAAGGAAGAAGCCGACTTTGCCGCAGAAGTTGCTGCTGCTGTTGGTGGATAAGCCTTTCTAAGCTGAAACAAGACAACAAGGCCGCTGCAGCAACCCGCTGCGGCGGCCTTTTTGTTTGTCCCTTGGGCACGCGGCTCGGCATTGGTGCGATCATTATTCAGTGGTTGCCGAAAGAGGGGCGCTCCAGTGGCATTTCCTGCATCCCGCAACCACGCGCGCATCACCTCTGACGGGAAGCTCAACTGTCGCTGCGGCCCCGCACCAATTGCTTCACGCTGTCCAGGACGAGGGCCTCCCATTCGCTTTCATTGATACCGCCAGCGTGCGGCCTGATTGCGATAAAGCCGTGCGTGCAAGCCCAGGCCTGGAATGCGAGGCGACGGGCGGCATCGTTGGCGGCTCACCGCCTGTTGGCCCTGTTGGCATTGCGCTGGGTCTTCGCGTTTTCCTACGCGGCGAAGAGCGCATACAAGAACGAGCGCTCTTTCAAATCGTCGATCCCGTATCCTGCACTTTCAGCGACCTCTTGCCAGCGTCGCAAAGACGTGTGCTGTATGGTGCAAAGACCAAAGGTCACACCTTGATCGCCAATATCACGGTTAAGGTGCTGAAGTTTATAATCAATTTGGAAAACGCAAGTTTTTTTTCGATATGGTTATGCGGTCCATGTCGCTTGCGGTGTTAAAGCAGTTTGTCGCGCTCTATTGCATCGCTTTGAGGCGGGAGTGAAAACGCCATGCCATCTTCGCCCACGGTGATCTCGCCATCGAACTTATCCGGCGCATCGCCAAGGAAGGCTGGGTAGAAGAACTGGCTGGGGATCGGCGGGACAAGGTGTGAGAGAACCAGATGATCGACCCCAGCGGCCTGCGCGCTCTCAGCGGCCTCTTCGGGTGAGGCGTGATAGTCCAGAATATCGCGCGTAATCGTTGCCACGGCATCGTTTCCGGCCTGGTCAAGCGCGCTGGTGAGATGGCCCACAAGCCGCGGCTGCAGCGCATCGTGGACGAGGATGTCCGCCCCTCGCGCCGCCTCGATAATCGTATCGGACTTCGCAGCATCTCCGCTGATCACGATTGAGCGCCCTTTGTAATCGAAACGGTATCCGACGGATGGGCGCACCGGGTCATGATCAACCAGAAATGCTCTGATGCGCAGTCCATCGCGTTCAATCACGGTAACCGGCTCCTCACCCACTTCAAACGGGAAAGCGGTCAGCCCGCCGCCGGTTTCCGGCACGATCTGCGACGTGTGGTGGTCAACGCGGTACGTGCGATCAAGTTCGTAAGCGCGGTTGAAACCTTCAACCAGCGTCTCAAGCCCGGGTGGACCATGCACCGGCATCGGCGAGGTCTTGGTCCCCTGTGTCCAGTAGAGCAGCGACAAGGGGCCAATGCCGTCGACATGGTCGGAATGGTAATGCGTCAGCAACAGCGCGGTTGTCGAAGGGATGAAGAAACCCATCAGGTTGAGATTGCGCGCACCGCCTTCGCCGATATCGATCACGTAGGCCTGATCGCCTGCGATTACGAGATTGCAAGGCCCGGCGCGATCTGGGTTGGGCAGCGGTGATCCGGTGCCGCACAAGACGAGGTGCAGCCCGTCGTTAAAGCTCAGATCATTGTTGACGATACGTTGCGCGGCGACAGTCGCGAACACCCGATCACCGATCGTGCGCTGGAAAGCGAAGATCAACGCCACTGCAACAATCAGAAGACCAATCAGGCCCAGTGCAATCGTTCTCTTCATCTTTCCCCCCGGCAACCAAGGTCTTTCCCTTTGCGCGGTCTTCATACCATGTCTAAGGGAGGCGCCAAGATTCACAACAGATGGAAACATGTCGCCCATGTCCATGCCCAATATTAAGCGCGTCCTCCTCAAACTTTCGGGCGAAGTGTTGATGGGGGAGCAGGAATACGGGATCGATCCGGCTTATGTCGCGCGCCTTGCCGAAGAGGTGAAGGCAGCCAAGGATAGCGGGATCGAGGTTTGCCTCGTGATCGGCGGCGGCAATATCTTTCGCGGGATCTCGGCAGCGGCCAAGGGGCTTGATCGGACGACCGGCGATTACATGGGCATGCTGGCGACGGTGATGAACGCGCTCGCCATGCAGAACGCGCTTGAGCAACTGGGCGTGCAGACCCGCGTGCAGTCTGCCATCCCGATGAGCAGCGTGTGCGAACCTTATATCCGCAGGCGCGCTGAACGGCACCTTGAAAAGGGCCGGATCGTGATCTGCGCCGCGGGCACCGGCAATCCCTTCTTCACCACCGATACAGGCGCTGCTTTGCGCGCAGCAGAAATGAACTGCGATGCACTGCTTAAAGGCACCAGCGTTGACGGCGTC
>CAYUCZ010000094.1:0-2161 GCA_964443505.1 uncultured Porphyrobacter sp.
TCCTGATCACGCAGACTGACGCCGCAATCGTCACGACTTCTCACAAAGAACTGTTAGCTGAATTGGATGGGGCAGGGGTCGAGCGCCTGCAAACCGAACTAATGCGAAGAGCGCCGTTTGAGCGAGTCATGGCTGAGGGCAGAACCCTTTTCGAACTGCAAGACAGTCAGTCTGTGAAGAGCGCGATTAGCAACACCGCTCGGCTTGGCAAAGAGTTGGCAGAGATACTGGAGGCACAGTGATGGCTGGGACGTTTCTGAACTTGAGCGACGACGACCAAGAAGATTCCCAAGAGCCAAAGATTGGGGCAGGGTTAAAGCGCAAGAAGAAAAGCTCCCGTCCAAGGGCTGACACTGAAGCCGTCGCGGCCGCAGGACGTGCAAACGGCTTCAATCGTTCTACGGATACTGCTCAACCATCGTCAGCTCCAAGGCGTGGGCGGCCACCGTTGAACGAAGACATGACGTATTGGCGAATCTATGTCGCCTCAGACCTCCGAAATCAGCTCAACGAGCTGAGAGACAAAGAGGGCAGGCGACTCAATGATGTGCTAGCTGACATGCTTGCAGCTTACAGCAATGCCAAGACCTAACGAACACTAGCAAACGGAGCAATGAAGCGATTTATCAGCTTTTTTGCGAGTTCTGAATATACGATCGACATGACCGGAGCCGTAACCTACAAATGAGAATCAGATGAGCAAGGATTACACATGAGACCAATCGGTATCGACTTATTTGCTGGGGCAGGGGGGCTGAGCCTCGGCTTTGAGCAAGCTGGCTTTGACGTAAAAGCCGCCGTCGAGATCGACCCCGTTCATTGTGCCGTTCATGAGTTCAACTTTCCCGAAACGACTGTAATCCCAGCTTCAGTTGCTGAGCTTTCCGGCAATGAAATTAGGCGACGTGCAGGCTTGGAGGGCAAGCATATCGACTGCGTTTTCGGCGGTGCGCCTTGCCAAGGCTTTTCTTTGATCGGGCACCGAGCGCTCGACGATCCCCGCAATAGGCTCGTTCTCGACTTCGTGCGCCTCGTGCATGAGCTCGATGCAAAGAGCTTTGTTTTTGAGAATGTCAAAGGCCTCACGGTCGGTAAGCACAAGGCATTCCTGAAGGAACTAGTAGGGGCATTTGGTCGGGTCGGCTATGAATGCCGTATGCCTTGGCAGGTGCTCAACGCCGGTCACTACGGCACACCGCAATCACGTGAACGCTTCATTTTGATGGGCGTGAAGAAGGGCAGGGCGCTTCCTCAATATCCTGTACCAACAACCAATATCGCTGGTCGGCCTAAGCTGTATCCAGAACTCGACTTTGGGCCATCTTGCGCTGATGCGATCGGGGATCTTCCCGATGCTGATACGTTCGAGACCCTAAACGCAAGCGATGCCGTCAAGACAAACCGCTTTGGTGACCCCTCTGACTATGCGGCGGAGCTTCGCGGCCTCAAAAACGATGCTTGGCATTTCGGTTATGTGCGCGAGTGGAATCCTAATGTTCTCACTTCAAGTGCCCGTACTGCGCATACCGAGATTTCGCGTCGGCGGTTCCGTCATACGGAAGAAGGGGCGGTCGAGCCGATCAGCCGTTTCTTCAGACTTCCACAAGACGGTGTTTCCAACACACTTCGCGCTGGAACGGACGGCGCAAGAGGCGCATTCACTAGCCCGCGCCCGATCCATTATCGCTATGCGCGCTGCATCACCGTTAGAGAAATGGCCCGCTTGCACGGCTTCCCTGACTGGTTTCGACTTAATGCAACCAAGTGGCATGGCGCGCGGCAAATCGGCAATGCGGTGCCACCGCCTATGGCCAGGGCGATCGCCACAAAGATGATTAAGGCCCTGGGCATCGAACCGATCAGGCCCGAAGAAACTCTATCGCTTGGCGACCCAAGGCTTTTGACACTCGATCTTTCGCAGGCATCACGCCGGTTTGGCATCACGCCGCCACCGAGCAAGCGCGACCGAAAGAGCGGCGCGAAAAAGCGCAAGCAGGAAGAGATTGAGGAAGAGATCAATGCGGGGAGGGTTGCCTATGGCTAAATCTCCTAACCGCTATGGAGCTCTGATCGAGAAGATATTCTTCGACCGCTACAGCGACGGTTCGACCGAGCTCGAATTTGCCCGGACCGATATCGAAGATGCGGCAGAGGTCTTGGA